>CAVTZO010000009.1:0-128994 GCA_963739145.1 uncultured beta proteobacterium | reverse complement strand
CTGCCGCCAGACGGCGCACCGGGCGCCGACAGCATGGGCCTCGAGCTGCTCGCGTTCTTCAACAGCGTTGGCGAAACGTTGACCAAGAACATCTGGATCTCGCTGGCTCTGGCCGCCGTCTTCACGGTGCTGACCTCATTCTGGGCCTGCAACCCCGGCCGGCCGTGGTGGAAGAAGCCCGATATAGTCACCGATCTTTGCTATTGGTTCTTCATCCCGGTGATCGCGCGTTACTTGCGCATCGGGCATGCTCATCGTCGGCGCCGCGTTGTTGTTCGGCATCACCACGGCCGACGGCCTGATCGCGTTCTACGACAACGGCCACGGGCCGCTCGCCGCGCTGCCGATCGCCGTGCAGATGGTGCTGTTCCTGGTCGGCGAAGATATCATTCTGTACTGGACGCACCGCGGTTTCCACCGCGAGAGAATGTGGAAGTACCACGCCGTGCATCACTCGTCCGAGGAGCTGGAATGGATCTCGGCCGCGCGCTTCCATCCGGTCAACCTGTTCCTCGGCAGCGTATTCGCCGACGTCGCCTTGCTGCTTGCCGGCATCTCGCCGAACGTCTTCCTGGTGCTCGGGCCTCTGACCATCGCCCATTCCGCCTTCGTGCACGCCAATCTCGACTGGACGCTGGGACCGTTCAAATACGTCATCGCCGGCCCGGTGTTCCACCGCTGGCACCACACCGCGGCGGAGCGCGGCGGCGAGCGGAATTTTGCCGCAACCTTCCCGGTGCTCGATCTGTTGTTCGGCACCTTCTATATGCCGGCCGGCGAGCTGCCGGGTCACTACGGCATCGCCGAGCGCGAATTTCCCAAGACGTTTCCGGCCCAGCTCGCCCATCCGTTCACGCAGTGAAACGGCGTTACTCCGATTTCGCGGCCAGCGTTAAGCGAGCGTCACCGCGCCGTCACGGCGGTCCGGCCGGCCGATTTGCACTTCATTCACTATTTTGCAGTCAAGTGGACCGGTCATAGTACGGGTTCTTTAGTCGTCGAATCCGCGTAGCGTTTCGGAGAGTATCGATGACGGCGTTGTGCTTGCGCGGCCTCGCGGCGCTCAGACCGCTATGCTGGCTGGCGATGGCTCTGTTCCTTGCCGCGGGCGCTGCCGCGGTCCGCGCCGACGACACGGTCGTCGTGCATCTCGACGAGGCCAGGGTCATCAAGCTCCCCGACCGGACGGCCACCGTGGTGGTCGGCAACCCGCTGATCGCCGACCTGTCGGTCCAGCCCGGCGGCCTCGCCGTCCTCACCGGCAAGTCCTACGGCGCCACCAACTTCCTCATCATGGACAAGAGCGGCGCGGTGCTGGCCGAGCACAGCGTCGAAGTCCAGGGGCCGACCGACAAGATCGTCGTGGTCTATCGCGGCGTAAACCGCATGACCTATAGCTGCACGCCGGAGTGCGCGGCGCGGGTCACGCTCGGCGACCAAACGGAGTTCTTCGCCGATACGCTCGCCCGCATGACGGCCCGCAACGCCCAGTCCTTGGCTGCCGGAGCGCACTGACCGCGGGTGCCACGGTTGACGAGGTCTTAAAGCGCGTCGCCGGTTAGCGGCATTCGCTGCAACCTATCGCCAATAGCTGCCAGGTAATGCTTCACCGTGGGCTCGCGCCGATGCGCGACCGCACTGGGTGAGGGTGACATGTTCGAGCAGCTGAAACCAAAAATTTCAGCGCGGGCAGTCCGGCTGCTGACGTCGCCGCTGCCGCGCCGTTTCATTTCGCAACGCAAGGCATCGACCACCGTCGAGTTCGGCCTCTTGGCGGCACCGTTCGTCGCCTTGATCTTCGCCATCCTGCAAACCGCGATCCTGTTCTTCGCCGGGCAGTCGCTCGAGACCGCAGCCGCCACGGCGTCGCGGCTGATCCTGACCGGCCAGGCGCAGACGCAGGGCTGGACCGCGGCGCAATTCAAGTCGCAGGTCTGCAGCGTCATCACCGGCCTGTTCAATTGCCAGAGCGGCGTTTACGTCGACGTCGAGACCTATTCGTCGTTCGCCGCGGTCGGCCTCGGCATGCCGGTCAGCAACGGCACCTTCAACAGTGGGAGCCTCGGCTACAATCCCGGCGGTCCGGGCGACATCGTGGTGGTGCGGCTCTATTACAAGTATCCGGTCTCATGTCGATCTGATGGGCTTCAACCTCGGCACGTTGAACGGCGGCTTCAATCTTCTGGCCGCCACCGCCGTCACGCCAGGCCGGCATCGCCCTCGATGTGAGCGTCCTTCAGGATCCATGCCGGGTCCAGCGGCGGCCCGGCATTCAGGCCTGCCGCAAGCGCGCGCGCGTCCAGCTCGATCCGAACATCCGGAGCTGCGTCCGACGCCAGTACCAGGCCGTCCGGCGCGATCGCGAATTGCAGCGAAATCGGGCCGGATTGCAGGCGTGCCGTCCGTCCGGCGAGCGGTTGCAGCAACTCGCGCGCCTGCCGTTCGCGCCGCAGCAGGTGGTTCAGTCCCTCGAGCGCAGCGTCGGTGGCAATTCGTTGCAGCACGGCGGCCGGCCTATCGTGATTTGAATTGGATTGCATCCGGGGCGGGCGGATTGTCGCATCTCCGCCCTCACCCCCGTCCCGTCTCCCACGCTGCGCGTGGGCGAGGGGCGACCGGGCGCCGCACGTTCTCGATGGTCGCAAGGGCACTGCGGATCGCCCCTTCCACGCCTTCTCATTGGCTGGGGGAGCACGAGGGGGCCAGCCCAGCTCCCTCGTCCTCTTCCTCTATCCCTTTCCGGCTGCAGGCCGGAAAGGCAGGGGGTGAGGCAGTGCGCGTCAGTTCAGCTGCTGGATGCCGGCCAGCAGCCAGCCGTTTGAGCCATCGACCGGTTTGGAAAGATTCCAGACTTCGTCCAGGCGCTCGTCTTCGCCGTTGACTTTCAGATTGCCGGAGAACCTGACGCTGGCCCGATGCTCCCCGGCAGCCGTTTCGATTCCGAGCAGGCTCGCGCTCAGCTCCATCACCTCGGTGCGGCTCGGCCCGGCCCGCACGCGCAGCTCGTGCGTCAACGCATTGAACATCTCGTCGGTCGTGCACTCGTCCAGTTCATGCAGGTCCGACCGGTCCCATGCCGACTGCAGCCGCACGAACGACTGCTTGGCGCTGTCCAGAAACCCCGGCGTGTCGAAGTCATCCGGCACGCCGAACGGACGGCGCATCGCCTGCTGCTGCACCGCGTCCGGGCGTCCGCTGATCCGGGTCGTGTCCTGCCTGCCGATCGTGAGCGATTCGAAACGCACCGTGGTCGGCTGCGGCGCGTAGGAAGGTCCGCCGATGCCATGCCAGGCGTCGGCATGGGTCGGCGCGGTCGCTGCCGCCGTACGCGCGCGCCGGCGCGCCAGCAGCGCAACCAGGCCCAGGCCGGCCACCAGGGATCCCAGCAGGCCGAGCCACCATTGACGCGCCGACGCCGAAACCGCCGTTGCGGAGGAATGGCCCGCCTCGTGCGCGGGCGCCTGCACTTCGGCCGAAGGCAGCGGCGCCGCCGGCGCGGCCTCGCGCGGCAGGTTCACCAGCTCACCCGGCTTGCGCTGTGATGCCTCCTGGCCGCTGGCACCGGTGGCCAGCACCAGCACGCAGGCGCTGAGCACCCAGCGCCGAACGATGTTCGGGCAGCGATTGAGCACCGGATCGCTTGCAGGCTTCACAGCGCGTACCCCACGTGCAAAGCACAGATGCCGGCCGCGAAGTTGAACCACTGGACGCGCTCGAGTCCCGCCTGCTCCATCATTCCGGCCAGTTCCGGCTGCGACGGGTGCATGCGGATCGATTCGGCCAGGTAGCGGTAGCTGGCACCGTCGCCGGCGATCCGTTCTCCCAGCCACGGCATCACGCGCATCGAATAGGCGTCGTACACCGGCGCCAGCGGCTGCCAGACCTTCGAGAACTCGAGCACCAGCAAGCGCCCGCCCGGCTTGAGCACGCGCCGCATCTCGCGCAGCGCCTGCTCCTTGTGCGTCATGTTGCGCAAGCCGAATCCCACGCTGACCAGGTCGAAACTTCGCTCCGGAAACGGCAGACGCTCGGCATCACAGCGCACCGCTGGAACGATCCGCCCTTCGTCGAGCAGCCGGTCGCGACCGGCTGCGAGCATTTCCGCGTTGATGTCGGTGAGTACCACCAGTCCCTCCGGGCCGACTTCGCGTGCGAAGGCGCGCGTCAGATCGCCCGTGCCGGCCGCCACGTCCAGCACCCGCATTCCAGGCCGCACGCCGGCCTGACGGATCGTGAACGCCTTCCACAGCCGGTGCAGGCCGCCCGACAGCACGTCGTTCATCAGGTCGTAGCGCGGCGCGACCGAACTGAAGACGCGCCCCACACGCTGCGCCTTTTCCGTTTCCGGAACGCTCTGGAAGCCGAAGTGGGTCGTTTCGTTTTCGCTCATGCCGCGCTCGATCAATGCGCTCCCCCGCAGCGTCCGCCGGCGGGATGCGCGGGGTGGCCGGCCGTTTTCGGGTCGGCCTGCGCGCCCGCTGGCGGCGCGTCCCGGCTGGCTCCGGCCGACTGCAGCTGCTGCAGGTACTGCGTCCACAAGCTGTCCTGATTCAGCCCAAGCTGGTACAGCAGGTCCCACGAGAAAATCCCCGTCGAGTGGCCGTCGGAGAAGGTCGGCTGCAACCCGTAATGGCCCACCGGCTCGACCGAGACGATCGTCACGTCGCGCTTGCCGACCTGCAGCACCTCCTGCCCGGGGCCATGCCCGCGCACCTCGGCCGACGGCGAGTTCACACGCAGGAATTCGAACGGAAACCGGAACGTGCGGCCGTCACTGAACGCGACCTCGAGCACGCGCGATTCGGAATGCAGCGTGATCTCGGTCGGGCGAGGCGAAGCGCGATGAAGTCCGGTCATGGCTCGATCTGCCGATGGCGCGCCTGACAGGAGTCGAACCTGCGACCTACGGCTTCGGAGGCCGTCACTCTATCCACTGAGCTACAGGCGCGCGACGGAGAAAAGCTTACCAGGGTACAGAGCGCCGACCGCGCGAGGCGCTCGATATACTTCGCCCACCCAACGCCGGAGCAGGCAATGTCCGATCCGCCCTCCTCACGCATCATCCCCCGCATCTTTCCCCAGTACCTGCTCGGCTATGTGGCGGGCGCGGCCCTGATCGGCATCGCGGGAATCTACGCGTTTCCGCCGTTGCAGGCCAAGACGCCGGCCGCGCTGAGCGCCGAGGCGATCGCCACGCGCCTGGCGCCGGTGGGCAAGCTCGAATTCGCCGAGAGCAATCCGGCGCCGGCGCATGCGCTGCGTACGGGCGATGTGGTGTACGCCGGCCTGTGCGTGGCCTGCCACGCCTCGGGCGCGGCCGGAGCGCCGAAGCTCGGCGACAAGCCGGCGTGGGCGCCGCGCATCGCGCAGGGGTTCGATACGCTGGTCAAGCACGCAACCGAGGGCTACAAGGGCATGCCGCCCAAGGGCGGCGGGTCGGACCTGGATCCGCAGGAGGTCGCGCGCGCGGTGGCGTGGATGACCGATCAGAGCGGCGCGAGTTTCAAGGCGCCGTAGCCACCCGCGCGGACGGTCGGCGGCGCCTCAGCGCTGCCAGCAGTTGGTCACGTCGCTCTGCACCGTGTCGGCCCCGGCCCAGCTTCCCGCCCCCGTCGGATCGATTGCCTGCTGGCCGGTGTTGTCGAGCAGCAGCGCCCCGCACTGCGTGTCCGTGAAGGGTTTGCTGGCAGGCGGAGCCGGACAGGCGGTTGCGGACGTGCTGCACGGCGCCGCCGCCAGCTGAAAGGACTGGCCGGCCGGGGCCGGGAACTGCACGGTCAGCTGGTACGTGTACACGCCGCCGCTGTTCGGCGCGTTCTGGTTGGGCAGCGCCGCCGTAGCTGCGCACGCGTTTGCCGTCGTGTCGTAGTCATAGCAGCCGTAGGTCGTGTAGTTGCGCTCGAGATATTGCGCGGCCTGAAGCAGGGCGGCTTTGGCAGCGCCTCGCTGGCTTCGCGTGATATAGGCCGAGTACGACGGAAGCGCGACCGCGACCAGGATGGCGACCACGGCCACCGAGATCATCAGGTCGATCAGCGTGAAGCCGCCCGATCCCCTGCAGCGCACGGCACTGGCTCTTACCGGCGATCCGGGTGTCATCGGATCAGTTCGTGCCACGAAATGCGCCCTACCGCCGGGCTGGCCTTGGTCTGGACTTTTTGCACGCCCTGCGTACCGCCGACCTGCAACATGTCTCCGCCCGGACCGGACATCACCGTGATGCCTTCGATCACACCGACGATGGACTGGACACCGTTGACGCCCGGGTTTGCAGCGAAGAAATTGGAATTGGTCGAGCCCCCGACCGCGTTGTTGGTGGCCGACGCTGCCATGATCCAGCCGGTACCGCCGGATGTGCAGGGGCTGGACGTCGGCACATCGGTGGCGAACACCACGTAGCTGCCGACCAGCACCGGCGACACGGTGATTCGTTCGCCGGTGTCCGGAAGGTTCGCGTACCAGCCCATCTTGGGCGGGGCGACCGGATTGGCGCTGATGGTGCGCGTGGTGCCGTTGTCGGTGATGGTCTCCTGCACCAGCTGGCTAAGGGCAACCGTCTTGTTCTGGTCCAGGATCGCGTAGAAGGCCTGGGCGCTGGTCGTGCCCGGATCGCCGACCGCAAAAAGGCGTCCCGTACCGAAATAAACCATGGTGCCCGTCAAACCCTGCAGCGGGGGACCCAGCGCCGGCGCGCTGGTGATCGGCTGGCAGGTGTTGGCCGCGGTCGACGTCGCCGGCAGCACGCAGCCGGGCGAAGCCGCGAACAGCAGCAGACCGCCGGACACGTTCCCGCTCGGCACCGCTGCCGCGGTGTGCAAATCGAACTTCCACAGATTGCCCTGCAGATCGCCCGCATACACGTAGTCGGTCGTCATGTTGCCATCGGCGTCGTACAACGTGACCGGGCCCAGACCATTGCTGTTATTGACATTGGTTGCATTGCACACCGTCGTGCCGGCAGTTCCGGTGGTTCCGATCCTCGTGATCGCTCCGTTGTCCAGCTGCACTATGAACAGCACCGCGCAGCCGTTGCTGCTCAGGTACCCGTTGCCGAAGATGGCGACCCAGGTGCCGTTGTTCAGGCGCGCGACCATCGGCTTGCCGATCGGAAAGCCGAGGTCGGGATCGCCGTTCGGATCCGTGGCGCCCTGGCCGTCCAGATCCCACAGCACGTTGTTGGTCGCCGCGGTGGCCGGATTCTCCAGGTTCGCGGGGCTGGTGACGTCCAGCGCGAACACGCCCTGGCCACCGGCACCGGTGGTGCCGACCAGAACCGTCTTCCAGCTGCAGCCACTCGGACCAAAGCAAAAGTAGGCATCCCCGACATAGGGCGTCTGGTCGACGTAGAACTGGTGCGCGTAGCCCACCGCCGCCAGCGCGGGCATGTTCGGGATCACGTCGTGCGGCACGTAGCCGAACACTTCTTCCCCGCTGGAGGCGTCGAACCCGTGCAGCATGCCGTCGTTGGCGCCCACGTAGACCATGCCCTGGCCCTGGTAGATCGCTCCCTTGCCGGCGTTCTTGACGGTCGAAAGGAACGCCAGGTAGTTGGGGTTCGCGCTCATCCCTTCGGGCAATGCGGCATACCCGAAATTCTCTTGAAAAGTGAATTCCGGCGCCGAATCGACGATGTCGCCCAGTATCGAAACATTCCGGTTACGGTAATTGCCGCCCAGACGCACCTCTTGCGAGGTGTCGCCGCGCAGCCAGCTCAGGATATTGGCGCTGGCGGTGGCGGCGGCCGCACTCGCGTTGGCGCCCGTCACGTTCGCCCAGATCGTATTGAAAGCCCCGTTCGACGTTGAAAACGGGATGCCATTGTTCACGGACGCGGCGGGAGGGGCGGGGGGGAGCGGCGCGGTGTTCGAGGTGAGGATGCTGCGCGTCGCAAACGGGGCAAACACGGCCGTGGGAGGTCCCGGGGGATCGGTCGTCCAGATCCAGTTCGGGGCCGTGTTGACCGCGCCGTTGGTGAACCCGTACGCGCTCAACGTGCCGTGCCAGTCCGACGAGGTGTAGCTCGCCAGGTAGGCCACGCTGCCGGTGTTCAGGCTCGACGAGTTGATGGCCACCGCGGACTGGGCGTTCAGCGTCACCTTGACCCGGTTCAGGCTGGCCGTCAGCGAATTGATCAGGTCCGCCGGCGACTCGGCACTGAAGGCCAGTCCGCGGCTGTTGACCCCGGCATGCCACAGGTCGTACGCCTTGCCGGTATCGCCCTGCGAGGCTCCGTTGTTGATCGCGGGCCACGGCTGGTTGCCGTTGTACAGGTTGTAGTAGCCGGCGTTGGTGGCCGCGTTCAGCGTGTACTGCGTGGCCACGCTGTTGCCCCACCAGGGCAGGCCGGGCAGGTTCATGGTGCTGGTCATTCCGATCCCGATCGTCATCTGGACCAGGTGCGGCCAGGTCGCCGGGTCGTTCTGCGGGTTCCAGTAGTCGACCGTGGTCGGCACGCCGCCCACGCCCGTCGTGACCTGGTAGTACGGCGTCACCGCGGTCGCGCTGCCGTTCAGGTCGGGCCGCAGATTGTTCGACCAGTAGTGAAAGGCGATGTCCGACAGCGTGTCGTGATTAGCGTCGTTGCCGTAGATCGCGAAGGGGACGCTCGCCGACGGCGCGTAGGGCGGATTCGGAATGGCCGGCTGCGGGGGGTTGGCAGGAAGGGGGGTGCCCGTGGCGTCGGCCGCGCCGAAGTACGCGCCATTGGCATTGCTGTCCCCGTTCCACTGCCCGTCGGTCAACGTGATGCTGTAGTTCTGCACGCAGGCGACCTCGCCGCCGTTGGGGTCCGTGGTCGGCTGATTCGGGTTGACGCCGTACGGCCCGTAGGCCCCGAGCGTGGTGTTGCCGATCGCGGTGTTGGACGACGACGGAGCGCTGAAATAGTCGCCGATGTAGGTCCAGGTCGAGCGGGTCGGCGTCGACTGGTTGGCCGGCACGCGTGTCAGCCACTTGTAGAAGTTGATCTGCTGCGTACCGGCGAAGGTGCGGATACGATTGTCGACCGTGGAACCGTCCCATCCCTGGCAGCTCGTGCCGTCCACCATGTTCGTGCACGTATTCAGCGCTCGCCAGGTCACGCGCGCCTGCGTCAGCGTCGGATCCATCATCGTGATCGCCGCCGCACTGGCGATCATCAGGTGGCGCGTGCGGTAGAACGAATACCAGTTGGCGAAGTTCTGTCGCTCGTCGGTGCCGTTCGGGCCGGACGTCGGGCCCACCCGGACGTATTGATAGCAATTGTCGTCGTTAAACGACGCGGTGCAGCCGGGCAGGGTCGCGTTGTAGACGTAGTAGTACGCCGGGGCGCCCACCGCAGTGTTCGATCCGCCGCCGCCGCCTCCCCCTCCACCCGTTGTCCCGCAGCCGGCGCCGCCCCCGCCCCCGCCCACCCCGGTGGGCACCGGGTTGGGGGCGAAGATTGCCACCAGATCCTGGCTCGGGTGGGGCGAGTAGGACTGGTTCGACTGGCCGGGCGCGGAACTGGCGGTCGGCTGATAGCCGTTGGACAGGTCGACCCACCAGGTGGCGGACGCATTGATCGTGTTGAAGCCGTCAATCCAGGCCCCGTTCGGATTTGTGGCTACCGGGAAGCCGGGCGAAAAGTTGGTCAATAACGTTTGCGCGGTGCCTGCGCTGTTGACGATCGTTGGCGCCGGATAGGGGATGTTCGGGTTGTACGCGAGCGTGTTGAACGTCCCCGCGTTGAAGCGGCGCGTTCCGGTGCAAGCCGAATAGGAGTCCGGCACGTAGGCCCACTGCATGCTGCCCGAGTCGTCGACCATCATCACGATGTTGGTCGGCGGAGTCAGGGACATCGGGGGACTCTGGGAGATCGCGTACTGCGCGTAGGCATTGCCGGCGAGCAGCATCGACGCGACCACGCGCACGGCGACGGTGAAGGCGTTGTTGAGCGGCCAGGGTCGGTGCATTGAGGTCTCCGATCGCAGTTCGGGGCGCAGTGGTCCGGGCAGCTACATCGCGTAATACGACTCGAGCCGGACCACCGTGTTCAGATTCAATCCGTAGCCGTGCGCGGTGATGTGCGCGATCCCGACGGCGTTGGCGCTGTTCTGCGGATTGCCCACCGTGTAGCCCTGGTTCGGATACAGGGTGATCGCTTCGGCGACGCAGGACGGCGGGCTTGCATTGTTCCCATTGAGGAGGTTCACCTGCAGCACGTTGGCGGGGGTGCGCCACCAGACCTCGTTCTTGCCCTCGGTGACGGACGGCGTGGCCGACGTGGTCGGCCCTTGATACATACCGGGGGGAAATGCGCCGCCACCGGTGAATATCGCGGCCTTGCCGTTGTTAGCGATAAAGTTCTCGCAGGCGCGCAACGCCGCCTCTGCCGCTTCCAGCGCCAGGATCCGGTCGCGCGAATTGCCGGCCATCCGTTCTTCCTGGGTCGTGATGGAAAAGGCAGCGATGCCGATCAGGCTCACCACCGCCAGGATCACCAGCCCGACGATCAGGGCGACGCCGCGCTCAGCGCTCGGGCGGTATACGAGGATGGTCGCAGTCGTCATGGCGTTATTCCGCGTGATGGATCGATGTCATTGAAGCCGGTCGCGCAGCGCGGTCGTAGCCGCAAAGACCTGGCGCAGTCGCGTATCGCCGGCCGGTGCCGTCCACGTGGTGGGAGTCAGTGCGGCGCCGGCACCATGAAACGGAAAACTCTGCGCTGGCGGCGCAACCCCGCCCTGATCACCCACCGCGACCAGCGACACCCGCACGCTGATGACATTGCCCCAGTCGGCCGCAGCCATCGTATCGGCGTGTTTGAATGTTCCGGTCGACATCGCGCCGGCGACGCCAACGCCGTACACGACGTCCATGTCCTCGACGTTGCCGACCACCTCCTCGACCGCGCCGCTGCTCAGCGAGTAGCGGTACAGCGCCGACCTCAGCGGAGCGCTGTTCGGCACCTGGCCGACGTAGTAGGTGACCTGATCGAAGTGCTGCACCGTCGGAAACGTGTTGACGGAGACCGGGGGCAGCAGCGGAACCGCTCCGCCGGTGACGTAGGACAGCAAAGCGGCCGGGGCGGCTGCGCCGCCGGGCAGCGAGTTGATCTGAAAAATGGCAGCCGAAGAACAATCCGCCAGCAGCGCATAGTCGCCCTGCTTGAAGTTGGGCGCGACGCTGTTGGGCAGCGTGTTGTCGGCGATCGTGATGTTCCCGTTCGCCGTATCCACGGCGGCGCTCATGCGGGCGGGGATGCCGGCTGCGACCTGCAACTGCAGGATGTCGCCGCCCCAGTAAAGCGGGGCGGGCAGGGCCGGCGGGACGGTGACCGGCGGCGCCCAGCCCGCGGGCGGGGCGGCCGGCAGCGGCGTGTAGGGGGCGGGCGTAAACCCCTGGACAGGAATCGGGCGATTGGTGGCGTCCACGGTCACCGCAGCCGGATTGACGGCGACTGCCGACGCAACGAGCACGCTGACCGCCACCGGCTGATTGTTGATCGACACCAGCGAGCCGCAGCCCAGCGCCCCTGCCCGCCGGACGTCGCGCGTGATCGAGTCGAGCGCGAAGCGGCCCGCTTCCTGGGTCCGCGCCAGCGACTCGTTGCCGCGATAGGCGCCTTTGGAGCCGAGGTACATATATGAGACCGCCCCGATCACCACCAGGCCGATGGCGATGCTGACCATCAGCTCGATCAGCGTCAGGCCGCGCTGCGCGCGTCGGGTCGGCAAAAAGCTCTTCGACAATTCAGAACTCCACCGTCGTGGCGTACGAACCCTGCGTCACCTTATTGCTCGACACTCCCGCGCCCGTCTGAGCGCGCGCGTCGACCCAGTTGACCGTGATACTGATCGACTGGTTGTTTGTGCCTGGGACCGGGACCGGATTCGCGATCACCGCCCAGCCGCCGGGCAGCAGGCCCTGCACACGCGTTGCCCAGTCGGCGATGGTCTGCGCCGTTCCTGCGCCTCCCGCACCCGAAGGCGCCCCGGGGAGGGTCACCGTGTAGGCGCTGGCCAGCGCATTGGCCCGATCCGCCCGCATCTGGTCCGCGATGTCCTCGGCCAGCATTGCGGCCTGCCACCGATAGGCCGAACCCTGGTTGACCTGCATGCCCTTCAACTGCAACCCGGCCATTCCCAGCAGGCCGACCGACAGCACGACGATCGCGACCAGTATCTCGATCAGCGTCATGCCGCGCTGTGCGGCGCGGCCTGAGATGTTCGACGGCAGGTTGGTCATGGTTTTCCTTTCCAGTCGCTGAGGCTGCTACGGGCAGGTCGTGACCGCATTGCCTTTGTCATCGATCGGCTGCCCCGAGGAGTTGTTCTGGGCGATCCGCACGCGACCTGAGGGGGAGACCGTGATCAGGCGCGCGACACCCGTGGGCGGGCCGCCACCCTGGCAGACCTGGAATTGAGCGGGCGCAGCCGGCGTGCCAGCGGCGTTATTCAGAAGTCGACCGGTCGAGTCAAACCAGAACTGCGTGGAAAATGCGGCCGCGGTAGCCCCGTTTGCCGTCAGCGTGTATGTCGCCGGCAGCGGCCCGGCTTGACGCAGTAAAACCTCGGGCGGGGTTTGCCCCGCGTCGATCTGACCGTTACCGTTGGTGTCGACGAACATTTGCCAGCCGGCGGTGCCCCAGTTCGCGCCACCCCCAGTGGTCAACGCGACCGGCACTCCGAGCTTGGCGGCCTCGCTGCGCGCTTCGTTCAGCGCCGAGGCGAAGCTGTCGGTAATTGCGACCGCGTGGTTGGCCGCCATCAGGCTCTGCATGCCCGGCACCGCGAGCCCGACCAGGATCGCCGCCACCGCGATGACAACCATCAATTCGACCAGCGTGAAGCCGGCCGAATCGCTTCGGCGTT
Organism: uncultured beta proteobacterium; assembly: GCA_963739145.1. Taxonomy (GTDB): domain Bacteria; phylum Pseudomonadota; class Gammaproteobacteria; order Burkholderiales; family Burkholderiaceae_F; genus VBCK01. The sequence goes on along the minus strand of CAVTZO010000009.1, from coordinate 116,161 downwards.
GAGTCGCGGTCGGATTGCCCTTGAACATGGCGCGGATTGTGACCGCGGCCTTTGAAGGGACCTATAGGCGGAGGCGCGTTCGGTCGTCGGCAGGCGACGGACGGGAACGGATCACGCACCATACCGCAAACGGTCGAAGCGCCCGCGGGATGCGCGAGATCGCGGCTTTGCGGTACTCGCCTGCTGGCAGGCAGCTCAGATGCTCAAGGGGTCCACGTCGATCGCCCAGCGCAAATGGCGGGGTATCTTGATCGTCGCCACTTCGGCCAGCCACGCATCCAGGAATTCGTGCAGCGGCGCGCGGCGCGCGCATTCGACCAGCAACTGCGCGCGCAGCTCCGAGGCCAGCCGCGCGAGCGGCATCGGCACCGGGTCGTACAACGCCACCACCCCGTCGCCTGCCAGTGCCAGCCCGCGCTCGCGACAGTCGGACAGGAACCGCAGCGTGTCCGGCAAGGTGCGGGCGGTCGCCGTCAGCAGGGCGTGGTGCGTGAACGGCGGCATGCGCGCGGCACGCCGCTCGGCGAGCTGTTCGCGCGCGAACTGCGCGTAGTCCCCCTGGGCCAGCGCCTGGTACAGCGGGTGCTCGGGAAAACGCGTCTGCACCAGCACCCGGCCGGCCTGGCCCGCGCGCCCGGCGCGCCCGGCCACCTGCATCAACAGGGCGAACAGCCGCTCGGGGGCACGAAAGTCGGCCGCGATCAGTTGAGCGTCGGCATTCAGGACGCACACAACCGACACGCCCTGGAAATCGTGTCCCTTGGCGACCATCTGGGTGCCCACCAGCATGTCCAGCTCGCCTGCGTGGACCTGCTGCAGCGTGTCGTGCGCCGCGTGCGCGCGGCGGGTGCTGTCGCGGTCCAGGCGGCCGATTCGCGCCGTCGGCCAGCTCTGGCGCAATGCTTCCTCGACGCGCTGTGTGCCCTGCCCGACCGGTTTCAAATCCTGGTTGCCGCAAGTCGGACAGGCGCGCGGCACCGGGCGGCTCCACCCGCAGTGGTGGCAGCACAGCGACGCGCCCGCGGCGCCCTCGCCCCGGTGCAGCGCCGAGTGCGCGCTGCAGTTCGGACACTCGGACAACCAGCCACAAGCCTCGCACACCAGCACCGGCGCATAGCCGCGGCGGTTGATGAACACCAGCGCCTGTTCTGCCCGGCCCAGCGCGTCGTTCAGCGCGGCTCGCAGCGGGGCGCTCAGTCCCTGCTGGGGCGGATGCTGGCGTACATCGATGGTCTGGACGCGCGGTGCCTGCGCGGCTCCCGGTGGGCCGGACCGGGCCGGGCGCTGGACCAGGCGCAGCAGTGCATAGCGGCCGCCGATGGCCTGGTGCCAGGATTCCAGCGACGGGGTGGCCGACCCCAGGATCACCGCCGTGGCCCCGAGCTGGGCGCGCTTGACGGCCAGGTCGCGCGCCGAATAGCGCACGCCGTCGGACGCCTTGAACGACGCATCGTGCTCCTCGTCGACGATCACGATCCGCAGATGCGGCAGCGATGCGAACACGGCCAGGCGCGTGCCCAGGACGATGCGCGCGCGACCGTCGTGAGCGGCCAGCCAGGCCGCGGTGCGTTCCGGCGCACCCAGGCCGCTGTGCAGACTGACCACGTGCATATCCGCGAATCGCTGCTGCAGGCGCGCTTCGAACTGCGGCGTCAGGTTGATCTCGGGTATCAGCCACAAGGCCTGTGCGCGCGGGTGCGACGCGAGCGCAGCGGCGATCGCACCCAGATACACCTCGGTCTTGCCGCTGCCGGTAATCCCATGCAGCAGGAACGGCGCGAAGCCGCGGGCCTGCGCGATCGCGGCGATCGCCTGCCGCTGCTCCTCGCGCAGGGGCGGCGGTTCGTCCGGCGTTGCGGTCGCCTGCATCGGAGGCGCTCGTCGCAAGCGGGCCATTTGCGAACCGGCTCTGGCGCCGGGAACGCGGCGCAACGACGGCGGCAACGCGCCCAACACGACCTGCGCCCAGGCATGGTGGTAGTAGCCGGCGGCAAACCTGCAGAACTGCAACCAATCCTGCGACAGCACCGGATCGTGGAGCACCGCCCGCAACGGACGCACGCGGTGTTCGTCGATCGAGCAGCGCGGCGCCAGGTCGGCCACGACCCCGAGCATCAGGCGTCCCGGGCCGACCGGAGCGACACAGCGCATGCCGACCCGGGCCACCGCCTGCTGCTCGGGCGTCAGCCGATACTGCAGTGGATGCTGCATCGGAAGATCGAGCAGCACGTGCGCGAAGCTCATCGCTCCCGTGGCGCCGTCCGGTGAAACCGCGCGTTGGCGCACTTTGTCAAGGGGCTGCGGGATAGAAAATGGCTGTGGATAACTTTGTGGATAAACACTGCGAAGATGAGCTAAGTCCTCGCCAGGTCTTGTCTTCAGTCGGAAACCTGTTTGTCACTTGGTCGCTAAACTCATTATGTTTCAATGACTTAAACAAAAAAATCAGGCCTTCCGAAGGCGCATCCGCCGGCGAGCCGCATGAACTAAGGCGCTGCGCGACTTTGTGCATAAGTCAAGCCGATCGGCCCCTTTCGAGCGCGCTTGCCCACATTTGCAACGTGAGTGCCGACTCCGCCGTAGATCGGCCTACTGCCTGAGGCGGCGGCTCTCCTCGTGCACCGCGCCGACCAGGGCCGCAACCGCGTCGGCCGGTGTGAAGCGCGAAATGCCATGCCCGAGATTGAAAACGTGGCCGCCGAACGTGCCGTCGCCCGTGCGAGGCGGACCGAACGACTCGAGCACGCGCCGGGCCTCGGAGCGCACCACCGCGTCCGGCGCGAGCAGCACCGCGGGATCCAGATTGCCTTGCAGCGCGCAGCGGTCCCCGATCCGGGCGCGGGCCTGGCCGAGGTCCTGCGTCCAGTCCAGGCCGACCGCGTCACAACCGCAGTCCGCGATCGCCTCCAGCCACCCGCCGCCGCCCTTGGTGAACACGATCGAGGGGACCGGTTCGCCGTCGTGCTCGCGATCCAGCTGCCGCACCACGCGCGCCATGTACGCCAGCGAAAACTCGCGGAACGCGCGGTCGGTCAGCACGCCGCCCCAGGTGTCGAACAGCATCACGGCCTGCGCCCCGGCCCGTATCTGGGCATTGAGGTAATCGGCGACCGCGCGCGCGTTGACTGCGAGCACGCGATGCATCAGATCGGGCCGCGCGTACAGCATCGTCTTGACCGTTCGAAAGTCGTCCGAGCCCCCGCCTTCGATCATGTAACAAGCCAGCGTCCACGGGCTGCCGGAAAATCCGATCAGCGGCATCCGATTGCGCAGCGCGCGACGGATCGAACGCACCGCATCCAGCACGTAGCCGAGCTCCTGCTGCGGGTCCGGAGCGGCCAGCGCCATGACATCGGCTTCGGTGCGCACGGGTCGCTCGAAGGTAGGGCCCTCGCCTTCGGTGAATCGCAGCCCCAGGCCCATCGCATCGGGCACGGTCAGGATGTCGGAAAACAGGATCGCGGCATCCAGCGCAAAGCGGTCCACTGGCTGCAGCGTGACCTCGGTCGCCAGCTCGGGCGACTTGGCAAGCGCCAGGAAGCTGCCGGCCCGGCGCCGGGTCTCGTTGTACTCTTGAAGATAGCGGCCGGCCTGGCGCATCAGCCAGATCGGCGTGTACTCGGTCGGTTGCCGGCGCAGAGCGCGCAAAAGGGTGTCGTTGGCTGGTTTCACGCGAGTCCGATCGAGGGCGTCCGGGCCCCCGGACGCCGCCGATTCTCGCACGCAGGCGCTGCCGGCCTGGATCCGCAGTGAAGCGTCGGGCGTGTGCCTGGCACTGCGCGTGCAGCCGGGCGCGCGTCGCAGCGCGCTGGTGGGACCGTACGGCGGGAGACTGAAAGTTGCCGTGCAAGCGCCGCCGGCGGACGGTCGGGCCAACGAGGCCCTGCTGCGCTACCTGGCAAGCTGCCTGGACCTGCGGCCTGGCGCTTTGCGCCTGATCGCGGGTGCCAGTTCGCGCGACAAGTCGGTGTGGATCGATTGCGATCCGTCAGAGGCTGCGCGCATCGCACAGCGCCTGACGGCTTTCATCCATTGACCGGGCCCGGAGCTACCGCCCTCACCCCAGCCCTTTCCCACTGCGTGGGAGAGGAAGAACACCGTGTCCCAGCTTCTTTCCTCGCAGACTACGTGGGAGAGGGAGAACACCGTGTCCCAGCTTCTTTGCTCGCAGTTCCTCCCCTCTCCCGCTTGCGGGAGAGGGGCCGGGGGTGAGGGTCCCCCGGCCGGCTTTTCGACCCAGCTTACTTCTTGACGTCGGACGGCGGGGCCATCGGAGCGGCAGCCGGGGCGGCGGCGGGCTTCGTATCCGTCGCACCCTTCGTGCCGGTCGTGCCGGTCGTGCCCGTGTCGGCCTTGGCCGTCGTGCTCTTGTGTGACTTCTTCTTCTTCTTCTTGGCCGGTTGCTCTCCGGCCGGAGCGGTGCTGGAATGGGCCGTCGCAGCAGGCGCAGGCGTCGCGGGCGCCGCGGGCGCCTGGGCAACAGCCAGCGCGGTCGCGCTCGCCAAAATACCGCCGATCATCAAAGCGACAATCCGATTCATCTGAAGCTTCCTTTGGGTTTGGAGTGAAAACTTGCCGCGCCGGTCGGTCCGCTGGACATCGACAGGCGGCCGGTGCGCCCTTAAACGGGCTCGCGGATCCCACGGTTGACAGCCACCGCGGTCGCCTCGGAACGAAAGCGCGCCCTCAGGCGCGCCAGGTTCCCCGACGGCGAGAAGCGAATCCGGTCGGATGACCGTCCCGATCCCGCCCGCCGACGAGATTGATTACTTCTTCGCGTCGTCCTTCTTCATGCTGTCGTCCTTCTTGGGAGCAGCAGCGGACTTGCTCATGTCGCTCTTCTTGGTGTCGGTCGTCTTCGCCTGAGCCGTCTTGGTGGTCTCGGTCTTCTTCGTCTGGCTCTTCTTGGTGGTGTCGGTCTTCTTCGTCTCGGTCTTGGCCGGTGCCTTCGTGTCGTCCTTCTTCATGTTGTCCGCATAGGCACCGGCGGCGGCGAACAGGCCAGCGATCATCACAGCGATCAGTTTTTTCATCGGATTCCCGTGGTTTTGTAAGGTGAATGAGATGAGCACGGCGGCTTGCGCCCAAGGGGCGCGTCTTTTACCAGATGCCCGCCCCGATAACGGAGCGCGGTCATATCGCGTTGACAGGATGTAACAACGGTCGTCCGACCGGCTGGCCCGACTGATCCCGTCGCAGGCCAATCCCTCAACCTGAGCGCGCGCTCAGCCTGGCTCGCCATCCCCGGTCGATCCAGCGTGACGGCGGACCAATGCAGGCCAGACCCACGAAGACACCCACCAAAGCGCGACCCGACCCACTCGGATCCCGCGCGACTCGCCGCGAGCGGTGGCCCCTGCCGTTTGAACAAGCAGCAACACCGTGCCGGCCACGCTCCACAGCAGGGCCGCCAGGAAGACCCAGGATCGAACGCGATAACCTCCCGGTACCTGGGCCGCAATGAGCGCGGCGGACAGCACGCTCAGGGTCTGCGCGAGCAGCGCGCAGGCCAGCGCCGGACCCAGGCCCGACGTCGGAGGTTCAGGGTGTTCCACTGCGGGCAGTTTAGTGAATGATGGGCTCTGACGAAGACCCGATCGTCGCCGTCGCGACGGCGCCCGGGCGCGCCGGGATCGGTATCGTGCGCGCCTCCGGGGCGGGCATCCATGCGCTGGCGGCCGCCGTGCTCGGCCCGGCGCGCGCGGCGCAGCTGAGGCCGCGCCGCGCGACCCACGCCCGGTTCCTGGACGCGCATGGGCGCGTCATCGACGATGGCATCGCGGTCTGGTACCAGGCGCCCCACTCCTACACCGGCGAGGATGTGCTGGAGCTGCAGGGGCACGGAGGACCCACGGTGCAGCGCATGCTGCTCGGCCGCTGCCTGGAAGCGGGTCGCGCGATCGGAATCCGGCTGGCAGAGCCCGGCGAGTTCACGCGCCGCGCTTTCCTGAACGAGCGCATCGACCTGGCGCAGGCCGAGGCGGTGGCCGACCTGATCGATGCCAGCACCGAAGCGGCTGCCCGCAGCGCGAGCCGCAGCCTGGCAGGCGAGTTTTCCGCGGCGCTGGCAAGGCTGGCCAGCCAGTTGACCGAGGCGCGCGCGCTGATCGAGGCCATGCTCGACTTTCCGGAGGAAGACCTGGAGGACCTGGGCGCGCGCGACGTTCGCGACCGCGTGGCTGCCCTGCGACGCGATGTCGACGACGTGATGCAGCGTGCGCGCCTGGGCGCGGTGCTGCGCGATGGACTGCGCGTCGCCCTGGTCGGCGCGCCCAACGTGGGCAAATCGAGCCTGCTCAATGCGCTCGCCGGGCGGGAAGTGGCGATCGTGACCGTCCATCCCGGCACCACGCGCGACCGGATCGAGCGCAGCATCGACATCGGCGGCCTGGTGCTGAACGTGATCGATACCGCCGGGCTGCGGGCGACTGCCGACGAGATCGAGCAGCTCGGCATCGACCGCACGCTGGAAGCGATCGGCGAGGCCGACATCGTGCTCGAACTGGTCGATGCGCGTCACCCGGAGCTGTGCGAACCAGGGCCCGCCTGGCGGCATCGCCTGGGCGCGCATGCCGTGCGCGTCCCGGTGAACAACAAGGTGGACCTGAGCGGGGACGCGCCCGGATTGCGCGGCGGGCGCCTGTATGTCTCTGCCAGGACCGGAGCCGGACTGGATAGCCTGCGCACCGAGCTGCTGCGCGTGGCCGGCTGGGACCGGGCGCCGTCCGAGGAAGGCGTCTACCTGGCGCGCGCGCGGCACCTGGACGCGATTGCGCGCACCCAGGGTCATCTGCAGGCTGCCGCCGGGCACCTGTCCGGCGACGCGCTGCGCCCGGCGCTCGAGCGCGCGCTTGAGCCAGCGCTTGAGCCCGAACTGGCGGCCGAGGAACTGCGCCTCGCAGGCCTGGCGCTGGGTGAAATCACCGGGCAGGTGTCGGCCGATGACATCCTGGGTGAAATCTTCAGTCGATTTTGTATCGGCAAGTAGCGTCGTCATACACTGGCCGTCCTTTCCCGAGCGTGCGGAGCTTCTCGATGAGACTGACGCTGCATGACCTGCGCCGGGCGGCGGCCGATCGCAAGATCGCGATGCTGACCTGCTACGACGCATCGTTCGCCTCGGTGCTGGACCACGCCGGCATCGATTCGCTGCTGATCGGCGACTCGCTGGGCATGGTGATACAGGGGCACGATTCGACGCTGCCCGTCACGGTGGACGAGGTCGCCTACCACACGCGGGCAGTGGCCCGCGGCTCGCAGCGCGCCTTCATCGTGGCCGACCTGCCGTTCGGCTCGTACCAGGGCAGCCTGCAACAGGGGTTCGAAAGCGCAGTCCGCCTGATGCAGGCCGGCGCCCAGATGGTGAAGCTGGAAGGTGGCGAGGAAATGGCGGCCACCATTGCCTTCCTGGTCGAACGAGGCATCCCCGTGTGCGCGCACGTAGGCCTGACGCCGCAGCATGTCAATCGGTTCGGGGGTTACCGCATCCAGGGGCGAGGCCCGGCGGCGGCGCGCATCCGTACGGGCGCGCGGGCCGTGGTCGATGCCGGCGCCGAGATGATGGTCATCGAGGCCGTGCCGGAGCCGCTTGCGCGCGACATCGCCGCCTCGAGCCAGGCACTGACGATCGGGATCGGGGCCAGCAGCGCCTGCAGCGGGCAGGTGCTCGTGCTGCACGACATGCTGGGCGTTGCGACCGGCAAGCGACCACGCTTCGTGAAGAACTTCCTGGAAAAAGCGGGCGGCGTCGAGCAGGCCGCGCGCGCGTACCTGGAGCAGGTGCAATCGGGCGCCTTTCCGACGGGCGAGCACGTTTACCCGGACTCGAACTGAGGGGCGCGCACTGCCCTGAATGAAGGACACCGGCACTGACCCGCCTGCTGACCGGTCGGGATTTGGCGCATTGCGCGCCGGCCGGTTGATGTCGAACTCGTTGCGACCGAGGCGTTGATGCGCGAACTGCTCCAGCTCGCCGCCGAGCGGGCAAGCTCCTATCTCGAGGCGATCGACCTGCGCCTCGTCGCTCCCGGCGCGACGGCGTTGGCGGCGCTGTCGCAGCTGGAGCAGGGCTTGCCGGCCGGCCCCGGGGATTCGCGCCAGACCCTGCTGCTGCTCGACTCGATCGGGTCGGCAGCCACCGTCGCCAGCGCCGGGCCGCGCTATTTCGGGTTCGTGACAGGCGGGGCGCTGCCGGTGGCGCTGGCGGCCAATTGGCTGGCCGGCGCCTGGGACCAGAACGCGGCGTTCGACGATAGCGCCGTGGCGGCTGCGCGCTTCGAACGGATTGCGCTGAGCTGGCTGCTGGAGCTGTTCGGGCTGCCCGCGCAATGCGCCGGCTCGTTCGTGACGGGCGCGACCATGGCGAACTTCTGCGCACTGGCGACCGCGCGCCATGCGCTGCTGGTGCGCGCCGGCTGGGATGTCGAGTCCGACGGACTTCAAGGCGCGCCGCCCTTGCAACTGGTGGCGGGCCAGGAAGCCCACCCGTCGCTGATCAAGGCACTCGGTTTGCTGGGTCTGGGTCGACGGCGCGTGAGGCCGGTTCTCGTGGACTCGCAGGGGCGCATGCGCGCCGAGGCGCTTGGCGATCTGGACGAACGCACGATCGTGTGCACGCAGGTCGGCAACGTCAACACCGGAGCCTGCGATCCGCTCGAAGCGATCTGCGAACGTGCCGCCCGCGCCGGCGCCTGGGTTCACGTCGACGGCGCGTTCGGCCTGTGGGCTGCTGCGTCGCCTGGCCGCGCGCACCTGGTTGCGGGTTTGGCGCGCGCCGATTCGTGGGCGACCGATGCGCACAAGTGGTTGAACGTGCCCTACGACAGCGGGCTGGCCTTCGTGCGCGACGCGCAGGCGCTGAGTGCGTCGATGGCGGTGTCGGCCGATTACCTTCCGGCCGCGGCCGGGCCTCGGCATCCGTCCCACTTCACGCCGGAGCTGTCACGCCGCGCGCGCGGAGTCGAGGTCTGGGCCGCGCTGCACGCGCTCGGCCGCTCCGGGGTGGCGGATCTGGTCGAACGCACCTGCCGCCTGGCAGCGCTGTTCGCGCAGCAGCTCAGCGCGGCCGGCTACCCGGTGCTGAACGAGGTCGTGCTGAACCAGGTGCTGGTGTCGTTCGGAGACGCTGCGACCACGGCCGAGGTGGTCGGGCGTGTTCAGCGCGAAGGAACGTGCTGGTGCGGGGCGACGGCGTGGCAAGGCCGGCCTGCGATGAGAATCAGCGTGAGCAACTGGGCCACCACGGAGCAGGACGTCGAGCGCAGCGTGGCCGCGATGATTGCGTGCGCACGCGCCGGCGGTGCGCACGCATCCAGTGGGCGGATACAACCGGCTGCGTGATATGTCAGCCCCTGGTATTTCAAGGCGCGTTCGATTGCGCCCCAGGCTGCGCCGTCTGTCGCCTGGAACGAGGCGAACACTAGCGTGGAGGGTCGTAATGGAGTAGCGTTTTCGTCGCAGTCGATGACCGCGCTGCGTTTATTGGCTTCCGGTGCTCAAGTTCGCACATAGCTTCCGTGCTCAGCTCGTCGAAGTTCCTCCTCGCAGTACGACCCCAGCCATTCCGCAACGCCCCATGGATCCATCGCTTGCGCGCCGCGGGCGCATCCCGTGTTTTCGACAAAGAGTTTGCTATGGCTACAGGCGTTGTTAAGTGGTTCAATGAGACGAAGGGCTTCGGTTTCATCAAGCCCGACGATGGCGGCAGTGATGTGTTCGCCCACTACAGCGGCATCAAATCCAAGGGATTTCGCACGCTCAAAGAAAATCAGCGCGTCGAGTATCAGGTGCAGCAGGGGCAAAAAGGCCCCCAGGCCGTCGAGATCGTCCCCTTGGCCTGAACCGGCCGGTCCAGGACGGTTCCAAGTGCGGCGCAGCCGGCGGTCGGCACGGTCCTTGCATCGATCCATGTGACCGCAGCCCACCGTGGCTGCGCCCTTTTCAACGAATAAGAGGCGGAAGGAAATACCTCGATGAGTGCTGTGCCATTGCGTCAAGCGTTTCTGTCCGCTCCGTCCACCGTGCGCCACCCGGCGCTGATCCGGTGGGTCGAGCGGATCGCGCAGCTCACCGGCCCGGAGCAGGTCATCTGGTGCGATGGATCGGCCGCTGAGTACGAACGCTTGTGCGGGCAGATGGTGGCGACCGGCACGCTGCGGCGCCTGAATTCGGCCAAGCGCCCGAACTCGTATCTCGCCTGGTCGGACCCGCAGGATGTCGCTCGGGTCGAGGACCGCACGTTCATCTGCAGCGAGCGCCGCGAGGATGCCGGGCCGACCAACAACTGGGTCGCGCCGGCCGAAATGCGCGCAACGCTCGAGCGCGTATTTGCCGGTTGCATGCGCGGCCGCACGCTCTACGTGGTCCCGTTTTCGATGGGACCGGTGGGCAGTCCGATCGCGCGCATCGGAGTCGAGCTCACCGACAGCCCCTATGTGGTCGTCCACATGCACGTGATGACGCGGGTCGGCACGGCGGTGCTGGATGCGCTGGGCGACGGGGGAACCTTCGTGCCGTGCGTGCATTCGGTCGGCCACCCGCTGGCAGCGGGTCAGCAGGATGTGCGCTGGCCCTGCAACCCGACCAAGTACATCGTGCATTTTCCGGAATCGCGCGAGATCTGGAGCTTCGGGTCCGGTTACGGCGGCAACGCGTTGCTCGGCAAGAAATGCCTGGCCTTGCGCATCGCCTCGGTGATGGGTCGCGATCAGGGCTGGTTCGCCGAGCACATGCTGATCCTGGGCGTGACCTCGCCGCAGGGGCGCAAGTACCACGTGGCCGCGGCGTTTCCCTCGGCCTGCGGCAAAACCAACTTCGCCATGCTGATCCCGCCGGCCGGATTCGCCGGCTGGAAGGTCACCACGATCGGCGAGGACATCGCCTGGATCCATCCCGGCCCCGATGGGCGTCTGCATGCGCTGAATCCGGAAGCGGGGGTGTTCGGCGTGGCGCCGGGAACGGGCAATCGAACCAATCCGAACGCCATGGGGATGCTGCATTCGAACGTGCTGTTCACCAATGTCGCCCTGACCGACGACGGCGACGTGTGGTGGGAGGGTCAGAGCGATGCGCCCGCGCACTGCCTGGACTGGCAAGGGCGCGACTGGAGCCCGCAGATCGGAGCGGCGACCGCAACCAAGGCTGCGCATCCGAATTCGCGCTTCACGGTGGCGGCGTCGCAGTGCCCGGCGATCGACCCGGATTGGGAAAATCCGGCCGGCGTGCCCATCGATGCGTTCATTTTCGGCGGGCGCCGCTCGACCACCGTGCCGCTGGTCACCGAGGCGAAGAGCTGGGCCGAGGGCGTGTACATGGCAGCGACCCTCGCGTCTGAAACGACGGCGGCGCAGGCCGGATCGCAAGGCGTGCTGCGTCGTGATCCGTTTGCAATGTTGCCCTTCATCGGCTATCACGTGGGCGACTACTTCGAACACTGGCTGGGCCTGGAGGAAAAGCTGGCGGCGGCTGGAGCGCGTCCTCCCAAGGTCTTCTGCGTGAACTGGTTTCGCACGGATGAGCATGGACGCTTCATCTGGCCCGGCTACGGCGAGAACATGCGCGTGCTCGAGTGGATCGTCGGCCGCATTGCGGGCACTCACGGCGGAACGGATACCTTCCTGGGCGTGTCGCCCCGCTATCGGGATCTGCACTGGCAAGGTCTTGCGTTCGACCCGGCTTCCTTCGAGCGCGCGAGCTCGCTGAGTCCGGCCGATTGGCGGCGGGAGCTCGATTCGCATGCGGAGTTCTTCGCGCGGATCGGCGATCGGATTCCGGCAAGGTTGCGTTCGATCCGGCAGAAGCTGCTCGAACGACTGCCGGCCTGATGCCGCTGGATCCTGCCGGGCGCTCGCGCCTCGTGGGACGACCGGTCCTCTGGATACGGGGGAAAAGTCCACGGTTGCGGGAGCACTGTCGCCTCAGAAAGGGTCTCTAATACCCGCTGCGGCAGGCAGCCCGGACCCTTGAGGACGCGCCCGCACCTTTCTGTGGGCGCTTACTTTCGGTTTCCGGTGGGCGTACACTTCGTGCCGCGTTGTTACCCGGCCGGAAGCGGCCCGGTGGTTGGCGTCGATCAGGTTCGGGCTGGGACACGGACCATAATGAAGGCGAGTACTCGCTCACATTGAGAACTCCATGACCGGCACCCGAACCGAGTTTCCTTCGACCGACTTCGCGATCACCTCGGTTAACGTCCCGGACCGCCTCGACCTGCGCGAAGTCGACGATCGCAAGCAGCAAGACGAAGCGTCCTCGCTCTACGCCCGTGGATCGCTGCTGCGCATCTGGTGGCGCCGGCTCCTTCCCTACATCGTGCTCGCCGCGCTGCTGGCTCTGGCCGGAAAGTGGCTTGCCGGCGAGCGGGAGACGCTCGCGGCAGGCCGCATCGCGCAGCGCCTGTCGGCGGCGCTGCACGTCCCGGTGCACGTTCAAGACAGTCGCTTCCGTACCGCGCCCTTCCCGGCGATGGTCCTGACCGGCGTGGACCTCGGCGGCCAGATACGGCTGGACGAGGTCGTCTTGCAGTTCACGGCGCCCAGCCTGTGGCAGGCAGTAGTGTCCGGGCAACGCCGCTGGGGAGACGTCGTCATCTCCCCGATCACCCTGAGCCTGGACCAGGCGAACCAGATGCTGACGTGGCTGGCCGCGCTGGACCGTGCGGTTCCCGACAGCGTGACCAAGGTGCGGATCTCCGAGCTGAGGCTGGCTGGTACCGGATTGCTGCCGGACCGATACGAGGCCTACGCCCGGCGTGAGACCAATGGGCAGTTTTCGTCCGTCATCCTGAGGCGGGTGGGCGGGCCGGGCAGCATGCAGTTGCAACTGACGCCCGACCGCGCGGGAGGGCCGATTGCATTCCAGTGCGACGGGGCGGACTGGCAACCACCCTTCGCGCCAAGGACCGCCTGGTCCGAGTTCGTCGGCAACGGCCACCTCGGCGCGGGTTCGATCAGTCTGGACAGGTTCACGCTTGGATCGTCCTTCGGTGCGGTTGAAGGTCAGTTGAGCGTGCAGCAGCAGGACCACGCAACGCCCGCGTGGCTCGCTTCAGGGCACCTCAGCACGGCTGGCATCGATATCGGGACCCTGATCCAGCAGATTACCAACCCGTCGCAGCCGACCAAGGACAGTTCGGAGTTACCACCCGCGCCAATGGCAGGTACCGCAGCGATCGAAGCCGCTTTGGCCGGCGCGGGCGCTACGCCCGAGGAGGCGCTGGGCAAACTGCTGGCCGAGGGCGAGATCAAGGTGCGGAGCGCTGCGCTGAACGGAATCAATCTCGGCTTCGCGGCCACTCGGCCTTCGGCCGTGGGAGCCGGCAGCGCAAGCGCGTCGACCCGCTTCACCCAGTTCGAGACGTCGTTCCTCGCCGGAAGTGACGGAGTGCTGTTCCGGAAGATTCATGGCCTGGCGGGTGCCCTTTCGACTCGAGGCGAACTGGCGGTAGCGCGCGATCTGGGCATCGACGGTTTGCTGCATGTCGATCTGGGGGGCTCGCGAATCCAAGCTCCGCTGCGGATCCACGTCCGGGGTACGATCGATCATCCCAAGTTCGGCCGCTAGGCCGATGCCCGGCCAGCGGCCCGGCTGCTCCGGGGCGCGGCCTCACTGAACGTTCCACGTGGAACACCCGGAATCGATGGGTTCCACGTGAAACCTGGCATCGACCTGTAATCGCGCTGTGATCGCCGCTGTAATCACTTAAGGCGCGCCTTTATACTGTCGGGTCACGGGCCAACCCTTCCAGACAACCGCGGTGGGAATTCAAAGCGACTACGACGTCATCGTGATCGGTGGCGGCCATGCTGGAACCGAGGCCAGCCTGGCATCGGCCCGCCTGGGCTCGTCCACGCTGCTGATCACCCACAATCTGGAAACGCTCGGACAGATGTCCTGCAACCCGTCGATCGGCGGCATCGGCAAGGGACACCTGGTAAAGGAGATCGACGCGCTTGACGGCGCGATGGCGGTCGCTGCCGACGAGGCCGGCATACAGTTCCGGATCCTGAACGCCTCCAAGGGCCCGGCAGTGCAGGCCACGCGCGCCCAGGCTGACCGGGTGCTCTACCGGCGGGCAGTTCGCCAAATTCTCGAGCGCCAGCCGAACTTGAACCTTTTTCAGCAGCCGGTCGACGATCTGCTGCTGAAAGCAGACCGCGTCGTCGGCGTCGTCACGCAGTCGGGCGTCCGGTTTACGGCCCGCTGTGTTGTGCTGACCACGGGCACTTTTCTGAACGGGCTGATTCACGTCGGCCTGGAGCACCACGCGGCAGGCCGCGCGGGGGATCCGCCATCGGCTTCGCTGGCGCGCCGACTGATCGAGCTGGGTCTGCCGCGCGGGCGCCTGAAGACGGGCACCCCTCCGCGGCTGGACGGCCGAACCATCGATTTCAGCCGCACCGAGCAGCAACCCGGAGATACCGATCCTGTCCCGGTGTTCTCTTTCCTTGGCACGGCAGACCGCCATCCCCCGCAGCTTCCCTGCTGGATCACGCACACCAACGCCCGGACTCACCAGATCATTCGCGCCAACCTGGACCGGTCCCCGATGTACTCAGGACTGATCGAGGGGGTGGGCCCGCGCTATTGCCCGTCGATCGAAGACAAGGTGCAGCGTTTTGCGGGCAAGGACTCGCACCAGATCTTTCTGGAACCCGAGGGCCTGTCCACCCACGAGTTCTATCCAAACGGAATATCGACCTCGCTGCCGTTCGACGTCCAACTCGAGCTGGTGCACAGCATCCGTGGCCTTGAAAAGGCGCATGTGCTCAGGCCGGGCTATGCGATCGAGTACGACTATTACGATCCGCGCTCGCTCCATGCAACGCTGGAGTCACGTGCCCTGTCGAACCTGTTCCTCGCCGGGCAGATCAATGGCACGACCGGCTATGAGGAGGCGGCAGCCCAAGGATTGCTGGCCGGCCTGAACGCGGCGCGGCGCGCGCTTGGGAGGGACGTGTGGTATCCACGCCGTGATCAGGCCTACCTGGGCGTCCTGGTCGACGACCTGATCACGCGAGGAGTCACCGAGCCCTACCGCATGTTCACCAGCCGGGCCGAGTACCGGTTGTCTCTGCGGGAAGACAATGCGGACATGCGATTGACCGAAGACGGGCGGCTGCTCGGTTGCGTCGGGGACGCCCGATGGGATCACTTCAACCGCAAGCGCGACGCCGTGGCGCGGGAACTGGAGCGGCTCAAGTCTACGTGGGTGAATCCTCGCATACTCAGAGAAGACGATTCTGAGCGGATCTTCGGAAAAGCCTTGGAACGTGAGCACACACTGTTCGCGCTTCTCAAGCGCCCCTCCGTTCGTTATGCGGACCTGGTGAACCTGATGTCCACCGACGGCACGGCGCTCGTGCGGCCGGGGGAGGACGTCGAGCCGGACCCCGCCGTTGCGCGCCAGGTCGAGATCGCAGCCAAATACGATGGGTACATCGCCCGGCAACGGATCGAGGTCGCTCGCCACCAGTCGCACGAGACGACGTTGATCCCCGAAGCGATCGATTACTCCGCTGTACCTGGGCTCTCGGTCGAAGTACGCCAGAAACTCACCGCGCGCCGCCCGCTCACGGTCGGTCATGCGAGCCGCATTTCCGGCGTTACTCCCGCGGCGATTTCCCTGCTGCTGGTCCACCTTAAGCGCCTGCGCCATCGCGTTGCGGCTGAGCCCGCCCAACCGCTCCCTGACCCGGCCAACGCGGCGCGCGGCAATGGCGGCGAATTGGCCGCCTGAGGCCGGTTGCGAAACAGCCAACCGCGTGCAGCACCCACCCGCACCGCTCGACGTCGACCCTGCGCGCGCCGCCGATGCCATCGGTGCGCACGCGCGAGAGCTAGGAGTCGAACTTTCCACGTCGCAATGCGAGCGCCTCGAGCGCTTCACGCAGCTTTTGCAACGCTGGAACCGGACTCACAACCTGACGACGATCGCTCGCACCGACGAAATCGTCAGCCACCACCTGCTGGACAGCTTGAGCCTGGTGGGCGAACTTCCCGACGCGCCCGCCCTTCGCATCCTGGATGCGGGTTCCGGCGCCGGCCTGCCCGGGCTGCCCCTGGCGATCGCCCTGCCCGCCCACCGTTTCACGCTGGTCGATGCCGCCGGCAAGAAGTGCGCGTTCATGACCCAGGCCGCGCCTGCAGCTCGCCATTTCCAACGTCGAGGTGCTGCACGCCCGCCTCGAGCAGCTTCACGGCATGCAGTTCGACCTGATCGTTTCGCGCGCGCTGGGCTCGCTCGCCGACTTCGTATCCTTCACGCGGCACCTGCTCGCGCCCCAGGGGCGCTGGATTGCGATGAAAGGCAAGCGGCCGGACCAGGAGCTGCAACAGCTGCCGCCCGGGATCACCGCAAGCCGCATCGTTACACTGCGCGTCCCCTTGCTCGACGAGGCGCGGCACCTGGTGGTGCTCACCCCGGAGCAGCTGACCGAAAGCAGGCCTTGACCCGGATCTTCTGCATCGCCAACCAGAAGGGCGGCGTCGGCAAGACGACCACCGCGGTCAACCTCGCCGCGGGCCTGGCGGCCCAGGAGCAGCGCGTGCTGCTGATCGACCTGGATCCGCAGGGCAACGCCACGATGGGCAGCGGCGTCGACAAGCGCACGCTGCACGCGCACCGTCTACACGTCCTGCTCGGGCTGGCGACCGCGGCTGAACGCGACCGTGCGCCCGCCGCGGGCGGCACGTACGACCTGCTCGGCGCCAACCGCGAACTGGCCGGCGCCGAGGTCGAACTGGTCGATCTGGACCAGCGCGAGCAGCGACTGCGCAACGCGCTGTCGACCGTCGCCGGCGACTACGACTTCGTGCTGATCGACTGCCCGCCTTCGCTGTCGCTGCTGACGCTCAACGGCCTGTGCGCCGTCGCACGGCGTGATCATCCCGATGCAGTGCGAGTACTTCGCGCTCGAAGGCCTCACCGACCTGGTCAACACGATCAAGCGCGTGCACGCGAACCTGAACCACGATCTGGAACTGATCGGCCTGCTGCGCGTGATGTTCGATCCGCGCATGACGCTGCAGCAGCAGGTGTCGGACCAGCTGGAATCGCACTTCGGCGACAAGGTGTTCCGCACCATCATCCCGCGCAACGTGCGGCTGGCCGAGGCGCCGAGCTACGGCATGCCGGGCGTCGTGTTCGACCGCGCTTCGCGCGGCGCGCAGGCCTATGTCGCGTTCGGCGCCGAGATGATCGAGCGCGTGAAGGCGATGCGTGCGGACTGAAGCCGCGAATGGAAAAAATGGAATCCAACACCATGAACAAGAGACCCAAGGGGCTGGGACGCGGACTGGACGCTCTGCTCGGCGATAACTCCGCGTTGATGGAGGCTCCCGCCGGCGCGCCGCAAACGCTGGCGCTGGAGCAGCTGCGCCCCGGCCACTACCAGCCGCGCACGCGCATGGATCCGCAGGCGTTGAGCGAGCTGGCCGATTCGATTCGCGCACAGGGCGTGATTCAGCCGATCCTGGTACGGCCGGTCGGGATCGATTCCTACGAGATCATCGCCGGCGAACGCCGTTTCCGCGCGGCGCAGATCGCGGGCCTGAGCGAAGTGCCCGTGCTGGTCAAGCACGTGGCCGACGAAGCGGCGCTGGCCATCGCGCTGATCGAGAACATCCAGCGCGAAGACCTCAATGCGCTGGAGCAGGCGCACGGCGTGCAGCGACTGATCAAGGAATTCGACTTCACGCACGAACAGGCCGCGCAGGCGATCGGCCGCTCCCGCAGCGCGACCACCAACCTGCTGCGCCTGCTGAATCTGGCCGCCCCGGTTCAGCAGCTTCTGATGGACGGCGCGCTCGAGATGGGCCACGCTCGCGCACTGCTGCCGCTGCCCGCGGCCGAGCAGATCCAGCTCGGCCAGCACCTGGCTGCGCGCGGACTGTCGGTGCGCGAGGCCGAAGCGCTGGTGGAGCGCGCGATGCGGCCGCCGCGCGACCGCGCCGGCCGGCACGCCGCGCCGGACCGCGACCTGGCGCGCCTGGAAGAGGAGCTGTCCGACTCCCTGGGAACGTCGGTGGCGATACGGGTCGCGGCCAAGGGGCGGGGGCAGATCCGGATTGCGTTCGCCAGCCTGGACCAGCTGCAGGCCCTGCTGGACAGGCTGCGGCGCTGATTCCGCCGACCCGGGCGTCGATGCGATCGTGCGCGCTCGAGTTTCTTGCGCAACGTCAAACGAATTGCGCTCAACACGGGCCAAGGCCGGTGCGCGCTTGCCCTCGATGCCTTGCGCCCGTAAACTTTGCGCGCTTTGGGAGAGGCGAGGGCCGCGCAGTGGGCTGCGCAGGCGCCAGCGGCACTGACGGGCGCAGCTGCAACAACGGGTCCCGGTGATGCTCCGGGTCGTCGCGGCGCAGTTCCTCACCTCCGTGGTCGTGGCGGCAGGTGCATGGGCGATCGGCGGTCATCATGCGGCGGTTTCGGCGCTGCTCGGCGGCCTCGCGTGTGCCGTGCCGAACGGCTTGTTTGCGTTGAACCTTGCGTGGCTCGGTCTTCGGTCCGGGTCGCGCGCCGTTCGGGGCGGATCGGGAAGCGCCACGGCGCATGCGCTCGTGCTCCTGGTCGGCGAGTTCGTCAAGGTCGCCTTGACGATCGGACTGCTGGTCCTGATCGCCCGGGCGTACCGGGATGTGGTCTGGTCGGCGCTGGTCGTCGCGGTCAGCGCCGTGGTGTTGATGCAGGCTGCCGCGTTCGCCAGGCGATAGATTGCCCGGGGGGCACGGCCGAACACGAATAGAACCATGGCTGCCGCAGAAACCATTACGGCCTCCGAATACATCGCGCACCACTTGCGCCAGCTCGCGAGCGGCGAGCAGGGCGCCCTGTTCGACTTCTCGGTCATCCACTACGACACGGTCGCCTTTTCCCTGCTGACGCTCGCGCTGGTGTTGATCGTGCTGCGCTCGGTCGCCAGCCGGGTCACTGCGGGCGTGCCGGGACGGCTGCAGGCCGCGGTCGAATTCCTGGTCGAGATGGTCGACGAACAAGCCAAGGCGATCGTTCCGGTCGACCGCACCTATGCCGCGCCGCTGGCGCTCACCGTGTTCTGCTGGGTGGCCCTGATGAACGCGGTCGACCTGCTGCCGGTCGATCTGGTCCCGCGCATCGCAGGCTTCTTCGGGGTCGAGCACATGAGGCCGCTGGTCACCGCCGACCTGAACGCGCCCCTCGGCATGGCCATCGGCGTCCTGGTCCTGTCGCTGTACTACGGGATCAAGATCAAGGGCCTGTTCGGGTTCCTGAAGGACCTGTTCATCGCGCCGTTCGGGCAGGCGCACCTCAGCTTGAATCCGGTCTCCTGGTTGAGCGCGCTGTTGCTCGCGATCGCCAACTTCGGCCTGAACATGATCGAGTACGTCTCCAAGACATTCTCGATGGGCATGCGGCTGTTCGGCAACATGTACGCGGGCGAATTGCTGTTCTTCCTGCTCGCGATGCTGGGCGGCAGTTTCGTCCTCGGTTCGGTGCAGGGTATGGCGGTCGGAGCCTTACTCGGTGCCATGCAGGCGGTCCTGGGCACCGTGTGGGCGCTGTTCCACATCCTTATCATCCTGCTGCAGGCGTTCATATTCATGATGCTGACCCTCGTCTACATCGGACAGGCGCAGGAGTCGCACGCGGCACACTGACGGATCCGCATCGTTCGATTTCTCTCTCCTTTCATATACACAGGAGCAACAATGACTAACGTCGGCCTGGTCGCCATCGCGTGCGGCCTGATCATTGGACTGGGGGCGAGCGGCGCCTGCATCGGCATCGGCATCATGTCCGGCAAGTTCATCGAATCGTCGGCACGCCAGCCCGAGTTGATGAACACGCTGCAGACCAAGGTGTTCCTGCTGCTCGGCCTGATCGACGCGTCGTTCATCATCGGAACCGGGATCGCGCTGTGGTTCGCCACCGCCAGCCCGTTCAAGGGCTGAGCCCGGACCGCGGGCTCGCCTTCATCCGACCGTCGCGGCGGGCCCGGTAAGCGGCCCCTCGCGCATTGGGGTGCCGTATGAATCTGAATGCCACGCTGTTTTTCCAGGCCGTCGTCCTGTTCCTCGCCGGCTGGGTCACCATGAAATTCCTCTGGCCGCCGCTGATCCGGGCCCTGGATGCGCGCCGCCAGAAGATCGCCGACGGCCTGGCCGCGGCCGAACAGGGCACGCGCAGCCTGGGCGACGCCCAGCGCCGGATCGCCGACCTCGACGCCGACGCCCGCTCGCGCGCCCAGACGCTGATCGCCGACAGCGAGAAGCGCGCGCAGGCGATCGTCGAGGAAGCCAAGGCGCAGGCCAAGATCGAAGCCGACCGCCTGATCGAGGCGGCCCGGGCCGAGGCCGAGCAGCAGGTCGTGCGCGCCAAGACGGTGCTGCGCGACCAGGTCGCCGCGCTGGCGGTGGCGGGCGCCGAGCAGATCCTGAAGCGTGAAGTCGAACGCCAAGGTTCACGCCGAGCTGCTCGACCAGCTCAAGGCCAGACTCTAGTCCCCGCCATGGCCGAACTGTCCACCATCGCCCGGCCGTACGCGGAGGCCCTGTTCTCCGCGGCCACGTCCAAGCGGTGCCGCTGACGCCTGGCTGCCGCTGCTGCGAGGCTGCCGCGGGTGCGGCAGCGCAGCCGCAGTTCGCCGGCGTCGTCTCGGATCCGCGCCTTTCGCGACGCGCAGATGTTTCGACCTGCTCGGCGCCGTGGTGCGCACGGCGCTGCCGCCGGAGTTCGCCGCCTTCCTGAAACTGGTGATCGAGAACGGCCGCGCTGGCCGCCGCTGCCGGAAGTCGCTGCGCAGTTTGGCCGCCTGAAGAACGACTGCCGAGGGCGCGGCCGACTGCCTGATCGAGACCGCCTTCGCGATGAGCGAGGCACAGATCGACGACCTCGTGGCGCCGCTCGCAAGCAAGTTTCCGCTGCGCCTGAAACCGCAAAGTCCGCCTGAAGCCGCAGCTGATCGGCGGCGTGCGGGTGACGGTCGGCGACCGCGTGCTCGACAGTTCGGTGCGCGCCCGCCTGGACGCGATGCGCGCCCAGCTGACCGCCTGAATTCACTCTATCCGGAGTGGCTCAAAATGCAACTCAATCCTTCTGAAATCAGCGAACTGCTCAAGAACCGGATCCAGGGCCTGGGCGTCGACACCGACGTGCGCACCCAGGGCACGCGTGGTCACCGTGACCGACGGCATCTGCCGCATCCACGGCCTGTCGGACGTCGATGCAGGGCGAGATCCTCGAGTTCAAGGACAACACGTTCGGCCTGGCGCTGAACCTCGAGCGCGATTCGGTCGGCGCCGTGATCCTGGGCGACTACGAGCACATCTCCGAGGGCGACATCGTCAAGACCACCGGCCGCATCCTGGACGTGCCGGTCGGCCCCGAGCTGATCGGCCGCGTGGTCAACGCGCTGGGCCAGCCGATCGACGGCAAGGGTCCGATCAACGCCAAGGAGCGCGACGTGATCGAGAAAGTCGCGCCGGGCGTGATCTTCCGCAAATCGGTCTCGCAGCCCGTGCAGACCGGCCTGAAATCGATCGACTCGATGGTGCCGATCGGCCGCGGCCAGCGCGAGCTGATCATCGGCGACCGCCAGACCGGCAAGACGGCGGTCGCCGTCGACACGATCATCAACTCCAAGGGCAAGGACCTGATCTGCATCTACGTGGCGATCGGCCAGAAGGCGTCGACCATCGCCAACGTGGTGCGCAAGCTGGAGGAAACCGGCGCGATGGCCTACACGATCGTCGTCGCGGCGGCGCGCGTCCGAATCGGCCGCCATGCAGTACATCGCCCCCTACTCCGGCTGCACGATGGGCGAGTACTTCCGCGACCGCGGCCAGGACGCGCTGATCATCTACGACGACCTGACCAAGCAGGCCTGGGCCTACCGCCAGATCTCGCTGCTGCTGCGCCGTCCGCCGGGCCGTGAAGCGTATCCGGGCGACGTGTTCTACCTGCACTCGCGCCTGCTGGAGCGCGCCGCGCGCGTGAACGAGGAGTACGTCGAGAAATTCACCGAGCGGCGAGGTCAAGGGCAAGACCGGTTCGCTCACCGCGCTGCCGATCATCGAAACCCAGGCCGGCGACGTGACGGCGTTCGTTCCGACCAACGTGATCTCGATCACCGACGGCCAGATCTTCCTGGAAACGGACCTGTTCAACGCCGGTATCCGGCCCGCCATCAACGCCGGCATATCGGTATCGCGGGTCGGCGGCGCGGCGCAGACCAAGGTGATCAAGAAGCTGGGCGGCGGCGTGCGCCTGGCGCTGGCCCAGTACCGCGAGCTGGCGGCGTTCGCGCAGTTCGCCTCCGACCTGGACGATGCGACCCGCAAGCAGCTCGACCGCGGCCGCATGGTCACCGAGCTGATGAAGCAGCCGCAGTACCAGCCGCTGCCGGTTTCGGAGCAGGCGGTCATCCTGTTCGCCGCCAACAGCGGTCAGTTCGACGACGTTGCGATCGGCGATGCGCTGCCCATGGAAAGGGCACTGCGCGAACACCTGAAGTCGAAGCACGCCGCGCTGATCGACCGTATCGAGTCGACCAAGGACCTGACCAAGGACGACGAGGCCGCGCTGCTGGAAGCGATCAAGGCATTCAAGGCGAGCGGCGCGGTCTGAGGCGCGGCCCACGCGCGCGCGAAGGGCTACAAAGATGCCAAGCACCAAAGAGATCCGCGGGCAAGATCAAGAGCGTGCAGAACACGCGCAAGATCACCAAGGCGATGGAGATGGTCGCCGCGTCCAAGATGCGCAGGCGCAGGACCGCATGCGCGCGGCCCGTCCTTACGGCGACAAGATCCGCAACATCGTGGCGCACTGGCGCAGGCCAATCCGGAGTATCGCCACCCGTTCGTGCTGCGGCGGCCCGAGATGCGCAACGTCGGGCTGATCCTGGTGTCGACCGACAAGGGTCTGTGCGGCGGTCTGAACACCAACACCAGCGCGCGGTGCTGGCCCGCATTCAGGCAGTGGCAGAGCGCGAGCCAGAAGGTGCAGGCGACTGCGATCGGCAACAAGGGCCTGGGCTTCCTGCAGCGCCTGGGCGCCAACGTCGTGTCGCAAGTGGTGCAGCTGGGCGACGCCCCGCATCTGGACAGCTGATCGGGCCGGTCAAGGTGCAGCTCGACGCCTACGCGCAGGGCAGCATCGACGCCGTCTACCTGGCGTACTCGCGCTTCGTCAACACGATGAAGCAGGAAGCCGTGATCGAGCAGCTGCTGCCGCTGTCGGCCGAGCGACTTGCCGCAGACGCTGAAGAGGAGCGCCGCGCTCACGCCTGGGACTACCTGTACGAGCCCGATCGCGCGCAGCGTGATCGACGAGCTGATGACGCGCTACGTCGAGGCGCTGGTCTACCAGGCGGTCGCCGAGAACATGGCGTCCGAGCAGAGCGCGCGCATGGTCGCGATGAAGGCGGCCTCGGACAACGCGAAGAAGCTGATCGACGAGCTGCAGCTCGTCTACAACAAGACGCGCCAGGCCGGCATCACGAAGGAGATTTCCGAGATCGTCGGCGGCGCGCCGCGATCGCGTAGGGCCGGACGCCATGCGAATGCCGCGCACGACTCGAGGCGACGGAAAGAATTTGAACTGAGGGCAATCATGGCCAACGGACAGATCGTCCAATGCATCGGCGCGGTGGTCGACATCGAATTCCCGCGCGAGCACATGCCGCACGTGTACGACGCGCTGGTGCTGGAAGCCGACCCGAGCAACCGCCTGGTCGAGCAGGGGCTGACCTTCGAGGTCCAGCAGCAGCTGGGCGACGGCGTGGTGCGCACCATCGCGATGGGCTCCAGCGACGGCCTGAAGCGCGGCATGCAGGTGCGCGGCACCGGCGAAGGCATCAAGGTGCCGGTCGGCATCGGGACGCTGGGCCGCATCATGGACGTGCTGGGCCGCCCGATCGACGAGGGCGGCCCGATCAAGTCCGAGGAGCGGCGCGCGATCCACCAGGCGCGCGCCGGCTTCGACGAGCTGTCGCCCTCGATCGAGCTGCTCGAGACCGGCATCAAGGTGATCGACCTGGTCTGCCCGTTCGCCAAGGGCGGCAAGATCGGCCTGTTCGGCGGCGCCGGCGTCGGCAAGACCGTCAACATGCTGGAGCTGATCAACAACATCGCCACGCAGCACGCGGGCCTGTCGGTGTTCGCCGGCGTCGGCGAGCGCACCCGCGAAGGCAACGACTTCTATCACGAGATGATCGAGGCCGGCGTCGTCAAGCTGGACAACCTGACCGAGTCCAAGGTCGCGATGGTGTTCGGCCAGATGAACGAGCCGCCGGGCAACCGTCTGCGCGTCGGCCTGACCGGCCTGACCATGGCCGAGCGCTTCCGCGACGACGGGCCGCGACGTGCTGTTCTTCGTCGACAACATCTACCGCTACACGCTGGCCGGCACCGAGGTCTCGGCGCTGCTGGGCCGCATGCCCTCGGCGGTGGGCTACCAGCCGACGCTGGCCGAGGAAATGGGCAAGCTGCAGGAGCGGATCGTCTCGACCAAGACCGGCTCGATCACCTCGGTGCAGGCCGTCTACGTGCCTGCCGACGACCTGACCGACCCGAGCCCGGCCACCACCTTCGGCCACCTGGACGCCACCGTGGTGCTCGTCGCGCGACATCGCCTCGCTGGGCATCTACCCGGCGGTCGATCCGCTCGATTCGACCTCGCGCCAGATCGACCCGCAACGTCGATCGGCGAGGAGCACTACACGACCACGCGCCGCGTGCAGGCGACGCTGCAGCGCTACAAGGAACTGCGCGACATCATCGCGATTCTGGGCATGGACGAGCTCTCGCCGGAGGACAAGCTGGCCGTGACGCGCGCCCGCAAGATCCAGCGCTTCCTGTCGCAGCCGTTCCACGTGGCCGAGGTCTTCACCGGCTCGCCGGGCAAGTACGTGCCGCTGAAGGAGACGATCCGCGGCTTCAAGATGCTGGTCGACGGCGAGTGCGACGCGTCTGCCCGAACAGGCCTTCTACATGGTCGGCACGATCGACGAGGCGATCGAGAAAGCCAAGACGCTGAAGTGACCCCGGGAACCCAGCCATGAGCACGATCCACGTCGACGTCGTCAGCGCCGAAGAGTCGATCTTCGGCGGCGAGGCCGAATTCGTCGTGCTGCCGGGCGAAGCGGGCGAACTGGGCATCTATCCGCGCCACGCGCCGCTGATCACGCGCATCAAGCCCGGGGTGGTGCGCATCCGCGTGCCCGGCCGCAGCGACGAGGAGCTGGTGTTCGTCGCCGGGCGGCATCCTCGAAGTGCAGCCGCAGCGTCGTGACCGTGCTCGCCGACACCGCGATCCGCGGCCACGACCTGGACGAAGCCAAGGCCAACGAGGCGCTGAAGCGCGCCGAGGAGGCCCGCCGCAATGCGACCGACAAGATGGAGATCGCGAAGGTCGAGGCCGAGATCGTCGATGCTGGCAGCTCAACTGGCGGCGATCCGCAGGGTGCACAGCAGGTAGTCCGCACGGTGCCAGCCTGCCGGCCGCCCGGCGCTTTTGATCCAGGTCATGCGCCGGCGATGTCTTTGCGTGCTGCGCGGTCCCGCATGGAATAATCGCGGCCGCTCAGGGGGTGCAAGGGCCGCACAACAGGCCCGACGGGATATTCCATGGCTTCAAGCCGTCGATTCCGGTTGACACCGGTTGCGCTCGCCCTGGGCTTCGCCCTCACCGCCACCACGCACGCCCAGCAAGTGGCCCCCGGCGCGGCCGCGCCCGCCGATGCGTCGCCCGCTGCCCCTGCCAGTCCGGAGGTCGTGGTCGTCACGGCGACCCGCACCGCGCGCGATCCGCTCGATGTTCCGGCCTCGGTCGACGTGATCCAGCGCGACGCGCTGCACGACGCGCAATTGCGCGTGAACGCCTCGGAGACATTGGACCGCATCCCGGGCGTGGTCGCCCTGAACCGCCAGAACTACGCCCAGGACCTGCAGATCTCGATCCGGGGCTTCGGCGCGCGCTCCTCGTTCGGCGTGCGCGGCTTGCAGCTGTACGTGGACGGCGTGCCCGCGACCCTGCCGGACGGCCAGGGGCAGGTTTCCAACTTCCCGTTGAACGCCGCCGAGCAGATCGAGGTTCTGCGCGGGCCGTTTTCCGCGCTGTACGGCAACTCCTCGGGCGGCGTGATCGCGCTCACCACCCCGCTCAAACCGGGGCCGACCTCCGGCGAGGCCAGTTTCGCCGCCGGCAGCTACAGCACCACGCGCACCGCCGCCGACATCCAGGGCGGCGACGACTCGTTCGTGTACGCGCTGGACGGCGTGTCGTTCAACACCGGCGGCTACCGGCCGCACAGCGGGACCGGGCGCGGCATCTACAATTTGCGTGCCGGCTTTCTGGACACGCCGCTGGGACAGCTGAGGCTGTCCGCCAATGCGCTCGAGTCCGACAATGCGCAGGATCCGATGGGGCTGACACGCAAGCAGTTGCAGGCCGATCAGGATCAGACGACGCCTGAGGCGATCGAGTTCAATACCCGCAAGAGCACGCAGCAGGGAACCCTGGGCGCCGACCTTCGATCCGACCTTCAGTTCGCCCAGCTGGAAACATCGATGTGGATCGGAGCGCGCGACATCCGCCAGTACCAGTCGATTCCTCCCTACACCGAGACCGCCCCTTCCAGTCCCGGCGGCGTGATCGACCTGGGCCGCCATTTCGGCGGAGCCGACTCGC
Source organism: uncultured beta proteobacterium (assembly GCA_963739145.1). GTDB lineage: Bacteria > Pseudomonadota > Gammaproteobacteria > Burkholderiales > Burkholderiaceae_F > VBCK01. The sequence continues at coordinate 89,496 of CAVTZO010000009.1, read as the reverse complement.
ACGCGACCTTCGAAAACGGCGCCTTCACGACGACGGCGGGCCTGGAGTTCCAGCGGCTGATCGAGGATCGGCTCGGGTACAACAACTTCACCAGCCCGTCGCTCAAGCCGATCCCGCCCAGCGCCGTGTGCGGGGTGGCGGGGCTGGACTGCGGCGTCATGGGCAGGTTGAGGCGCGACGAGACCAACTCGGTGAACGCGATCGATCCGTACGTGCAGACCGAGCTGGCCTTGGGCGAATACTGGCGCGCCTTCGCCGGCGTGCGTTACTCCTACGAGCGCTTCATCTCGAGCGATCACTACCTGTCCAACGGCAACGACTCCGGCAACGTCAGCTACAGCGCAATCGATCCGACCGCCGGCGTGGTGTTCCGCGCCACCCCGCGTGTCAGCTACTACCTGTCGTACGGCCGCGGATTCGAGACCCCGACCCTGAACGAGCTCGCCTACAAGCCTGGCGGCGCGGCCGGGATCAACACAGCGCTGGATGCGGCGCGCAGCAACAACTACGAGCTCGGAGCCAAGACGCGCCTGAACGACGGCCTCAGCGCCACCGTCGCGCTGTTCTCGACCTGGACCGAGGACGACATCGTGACGATCTACAACTTCGGCGGCCGCTCGGCCTATGGCAACGCCCCCAGGACCCGGCGCGACGGCATCGAGGCCTCGTTCCAGGCCCATCCATCGGACCGCCTGCAGCTGGCCGCCAGCGGCTCGCTGATCGACGCGCGCTTCGACTCGAGCTATCTGACCTGCACCTCGGCGCCGTGCCCGAGGCCGAACGTACTGGTCAACTCGGGCAACAAGCTGCCTTCGGTTCCGGCCCGCACCGCCTGGGCACAGGTGAAGTACCACGGCAACTGGGCCGATGCGTCGCTGGAAGGACGTGCCCAGTCGGCCCTGTACGTCAACGATGTCAATACCGATCACGCCGGCGGCGCTGCCGTGTTCGCGGTGGTGCTCGAGCACACCGGCCGCTGGGGGCCCCTGCACCCGCACGTTTTCGCGCGCGTCGACAACGTGACCAACCGCAGCTACGTGGGTTCGGTGATCGTCAACGAGTCGACCAGCCATTTTTTCGAACCGGCCCCGCCGCGCACCTTCCTGCTGGGGCTCGACGTGCCGTTTTAGCGTAACAACCCTCGCCGGCTCTTCTTCGACGCTGCGTCGGCTAACTAACTAACACTAACCGGCAAACGGACTTCGGCGCCGGGACCGTTTGGGCACGGCACGGCGCGAAGCGCCGAAGTCACGGCGCTGCTCGCCGAGCGTCGCTTCGTCAATGCGCACCGCCAGAGACTCGATGTCGGCCGCACACACGCCCTGCTCCGCAAAATGCTTCTTCCAGGTGTCCACGACTCGGATGACCTCCACGACCGTCTCGGTGGCCTGCGCTGTCGTCAGTCCGAAAAGCTCGCACTGTGACATGGCGTTGTCCAGGGTTGAGTCCCGCTGCTGCTCCCCGACGATGAATTCCTGGTAGCCCTGGCCCGAGTTGGTTGGCAATACGTCGTACGCAGGACAGAGCTCGTACTTTCCATATCGCGTTGGCTCAAAGACCTGCAACGCATGGTTCTTCTCGTGGTCGTCCGTGTTGTCGATGAGGATGTTGAACACCATGCGGCGGAACAGCTCCCGCATGTCCTGCAAGTACCGGTCCTGCTGCGTCACGCCGACTCGGCGCAGCAGCTGGGCCAGTTGCGGATAGCCGAACGCGGGCTCTTCGCCCGCGGCGGTCTGCGCGCGCAGCGCCGTGCCAGCGCTGATGCAGTGGATGCGTCGCAGGCCCATTCGGTCGTACCGCAACACCGCGACCGCGCTTTGTCCGGACAAGGGAACCACCCGGGTCGTGGCTACCCGGATGCCCGCTTTCCGGGCAAGCGTCATGCACGCATGCTCGACGAGCGGTACGTCGATGGGCTCGTTGTTGAAGAATTTGAGCACCCACTGCCGCCCGTCGATTTCGATGAGCGCCTTGGGCTTGACCCCGCCAAAGCTTCCACCTGCAGCCAGCATGCGACGCTCGATATCCGAGATGGGTTCCTTGGCGATGATTTTCTGCACAACTTCGCTCAGAACCTGGGCGCTGTCCAGCTGAGGCAGCGGGCCGCCGCGCCGAGGCGAGTACTCGGCCGCCGAAGTGGAGACGCCCAGCGCGCCGAAACGGTCGTCGCCTGCGTAGTACAGGTACTCCATCAAGGAAAGGCGAGCCGGCCTGTCCAGGTACTGGATGACCCGCTCCCCCCAGCGGTCCGGCCTGGCATCGTCCACGGCACCCACGGCCAGCCCTTTCCATCGGGGCAAATGCTCCATATCCACCAGTGGCAGGTCTTCGCTCAGAGGAAAGCCGTCTGCAAGCCATTGCGGGCCGTATTGCAGGGAAACTCCCTTGCCGGCGTCCACCAGGCGCAGCGGGCCGACGTATTGCAGTCGAGCGGGGTCGCCCACAAACCAGAGGAAGAGTTGGTCGTGACGCATGACGCTCAGGCGGCGGACTTGTCGGCTGCCTTGGCAGCGCGCGCACGTTTGGCTTGAGCGGTCGCGCGAGCCCGGGCTCGACCAAGCTCTTCGGCCGCCCGCACGTCGAGCTCGAGCGCACCTCGGTCTTCTTTCGGAGCGGCCAGTGTGGACAGGGCCCCGTCTCGGCCAATCAGCCACAGTGCCGTAGCCAATACCCCCAGGCTGACCGACGCCTCGCCTGCCTCGAGGCGCAACAAGGTGGGCACGCTCACTCCAAGGCGCTTAGCCCAGCTCTTGAGCGACTCCTTGCGGCGCATGCGCGCAACGGCCAGGTCGGCGCCCATCTGCACCAGCGCTGCGGTGACGGACGGAGGCATCTGTTGAAGGGCGTTCGATGCTTTGCTCATAACATATAGTTTACTGTTAAGTGCAATAACAGTCAAGTATATGTTAGCAAAAACCTTCCAGGCTGGACGATCCCCCCGCCCACGCAAGCGGGAGAGAGGACGAGGGTGAGGTCGGCGCAGGACAGCTACTACCCGACCACCTTGGAGCGCGCCACCACCTTGCCGATGCGCCACTGCTGCAGGATGGACAGCATGTTGTTGACGATCCAGTAAAGCACCAGGCCGGCCGGAAAGAAGAAAAACATTGCGCCGAAGATGAACGGCATGATCGCCATCATCTTCGCCTGCATCGGGTCCGGCGGCGTCGGGTTCAGCTTGTACTGGATCCACATGCTGCCCATCATCACCACGGGCAGCACGAACCAGGGATCCGGCGTCGCCAGGTCGTGAATCCACAACATCCAGGGCGCGTTGCGGATCTCAACCGATGCCAGCAGCACCCAGTACAGCGCGATGAACACCGGAATCTGCACCAGCATCGGCAGGCACCCCATGACCGGGTTGATCTTTTCCTGCTTGTACAGATCCATCATCGCCAGCTGCAGCTTCTGCTTGTCCTCGCCATACTGTTCGCGCAGCTTGACCAGCCGCGGCTGCAGCTCCTTCATCTTGGCCATCGACTTGAAGCTGGCCGCCGACAGCGGATAGAAGGCCGCCTTGATCAGCACGGTCAACAGCACGATCGCCCAGCCCCAGTTGCCGACGAGCCAGTGCAGCAATCCGAGCAGAAGGAACAGCGGCTTCGCGATGGGGGTCAGCCAACCGTAGTCGGCCACCAGATCCAGCCCCGGCGCGATCGCCTCCAGCGTTTTCTGATCCTGGGGACCGACGTACAGCGTGGACGCCACCGACGTACTGGCGCCCGGCGCCAGCGTTCCGAGCTTGAGCAAGGCGCCGGCCGAGTAAAGCCTCTCATTTGCGATGGCGTGAGCGGCGGTGTAAAACTCCCGCGTGATTCCCTTGGCGGGCACCCAGGCCGCGACGAAGTAGTGCTGCACGATGGCAACCCACCCGTTGTCGGCCGGCTTCAGGTCCGCCGCCTTCTTCTTGTCGATGTCCTCGAAAGAGATCTTGCGGTACTTCTCGGCCTCCGAATAAAAGGCCGAGCCGGTATACGTGCGGTAGAACGAAGAGTCGTCCTCCGGCTTGCCCCCGTCGCGCACCAGCTGCAGGTACAGCGAAGGCAAGACCGCGCCGCTGCCGACGTTGGTCACTTCGTGCGCGACCTGGATGTCGTAATGGCCCCGCCGAAACGTGAACGTCTTCACCAGCCGAACGCCGCCGGCCTGCGCCTCGAAGCGGACGATCAGCGTGTCCTGGCCATCGGCCAGAGTGCGCGGCCCGCTCGCAACCTCGAAGCGGGTGGCGCGGTGGTTCGGAAACGGATCTTCGGACGAGCCGCCGATCAACCCGGTCTGGGCCTGATAGATGCGGTCGGCGCCGGTATCCAGCAGCACGACATCCGAATCGGCACTGTGGGCGTGGCTCGGATGCCCGAATCCCTGACCATGCAGGAAGCCGGTCAAGCCCAGCAACCTGGCAAGCCCCTGCTCCGTCCAGTCCGGTGCCGGCTTCTGCCTCGGCAACTCGAGCCTGACCAGGGTCGCGCCCACCGGGTCGAATTCGGCGAGGATCAGATCCGTCTGGATCCGCACACGCTCGCCGCCAGGGGCGGCGCGAACCGCCTCCGGAGTCGCCGCAGCAGTGGGGACCGCTGCCTGCGCGCCCGAGGCCGGGACTTCCCCGGGCGTCGCGGCCGCAGGCGCCGGCAGCGCCGCCTGGGGTGGCGCAGTGGTGGACGTTGCCCGCGGCGGCATCGTGGCGTGGCTCTGGTAGGCCTGCCAGCGATTCCATAGCAGAACCAACGAGAGGACGAAAACCATCCCAAAAATCGTGCGCTGAATGTCCATAGGTCAATCGCTAGAGCGGCGCGTCACGTCACGCTGAGGATTCAGCGCCAGTGGAATTCGTCGGGAACCGGGTCGATCCCCCCGGGGTGCCAGGGATTACATCGCAACACGCGCCGCGCCGCCAACCAGCTGCCCCGAGTCGCTCCATGCCGGTCGACCGCCTGGCGCGCGTACTCCGAACAGGTCGGCCAGTGGCGGCACTGATTGCCGAGCCAGGGTCCCAGCAGGAACTGGTAGCCCCGGATCAGTGCGAGCAACAGCGCCCTCATCGCAGGCCGCCCCGCCGCGCCGTCTTGCCGCCGGCAGCCAGATGCCGCCCGAGCTGCTCGATCAGCGAATCGGCCTCTTCTCGCAGCGAGCGCTTCAGCTGCGACAAACCCATTTTGGCCGGATCCGGCAACGGGCTGCGCAACCTCAGCACCACGTCGATGCCGCGACCCCGTGCAAGCTCGAACAGCGAAGCGGCCCCGTTGCGTGCCGATTCGCGCAGCACGCGCTTGACCATCACCCTCAGCACGGCCCGGCGCGCCTGACGCCGTCCAACCGTGAAGCCGAACCGGATGCCGCGGGCGCCGCCCGGGCGCACGTCGGCCGCATGAATCCGCCGCCCGGCGCTCCCGGGCGGCTGCGCTTCACGCGGTGCCTTGTTTTGAGCACTTGCCTGGTATTGCGCATCTGCCTGGTATTGCGCATTTGGCTGCACGCAAGTTTCTTCTGATGCTTCTGGTGGATGCGGCTCGACCCGAGCGGCCGCTGCGACCCACTGGCGTGCTGCTCGCCAGGCAACCGCCTCGCCCGCCAGCGCCGCGAATTGTTCCGGGGTCCGCAGCCTCCCGGAGCGCGGCAACGTGCGGCTGCGCTGCACGCGCTGCGCGGCTCAGACCGCGAGGCGCTTTCGCCCCTTGGCGCGCCGCGCATTCAACACGGCCCGGCCGCCGCGCGTACTCATGCGCTCCCGGAAACCATGGGTGCGCTTCCGCTTAACCACGGAAGGCTGATAGGTTCGTTTGGTGGCCACGTTCGCAGTCCCGGTTCGTCGATTTCGCCGCTTGTTTCGGCAAAGCCCTCTATTAGACGCGACCCCTGCACCACCGTCAAACGCGCCAAAATCCTCAACTGGAGGGACGGGTTAGGCGCTGTGGCCGGCCTCTTCCGTCGCGCACGTAAGCGAACGCACGCTATTGTAAATAGCCAATGGAAATGCGGGTCTACAGACCCATGCCTGTGCCATGGATAATCTCCGCGCTTGTGGATAACTCGCTCTGCGGCAAGTACAATGCACCCTCGGTTACGCCAGTCGAGGATTCGAGTTTCGAACAGAGTCCGAGCTGTCTTCGTCGCCGACTTGCGTCACCGCAGACCGCACGCAACGCGGATGCCGACGCGGGACACCAAGACCAACAACTACAGCGCCGGCGTCAACGCGACCGGCATGCGGCGGGATCGGCATACAGATGCTCACCTTCTGGCAAGACTGCTCGCGGCTTTTGGAAAGCGAGCTCTCGCCGCAGCAATTCGCGGCATGGATCAAGCCCCTGAAGGCAATCAAGTTCGACGACCAGACCGGCGACCTGCGCCTGGGCGCGCCCAACCGACTCAAGTTGGACGCGGTGCGAGCGCAGTTTTCGACACGCATCCAGGCGGCGGTCGCCAGCGTGCTGCGGCGGCCGGTCAACGTCGTGTTCGAGGTCGAAGACGAAGTGCGCGCGGAGCCGGCTGCGCGCGATGCGGCGCCGGCGGAGTCGGGCGAGCTTTGCCCCTCGGTCGCGATCTGCTCGGAAAGCCAGGAGCGCGCGCGCCTGAATCCGGCTCTGACGTTCGACACTTTCGTCACCGGCAAAGCCAACCAGCTGGCACGCGCCGCCGCAATGCAGGTGACCGAAAATCCCGGCGGCTCATACAACCCGCTGTTCCTGTATGGCGGCGTCGGTCTGGGCAAGACCCACCTGGTGCACGCGGTAGGCAATGGCGTGCTGGCGCGGCGCCCGAATGCCAAGGCACGCTACATCCATGCGGAACAGTACGTGAGCGACGTGGTGCGCGCCTACCAGCGCAAGGCTTTCGACGACTTCAAGCGCTACTACCATTCGCTCGACCTGCTGCTGATCGACGACATCCAGTTCTTCGCCGGCAAGAGCCGTACCCAGGAAGAGTTCTTCTATGCGTTCGAGGCCCTGGTGGCCGGCCGCAAGCAGATCATCATCACCAGCGACACCTACCCGAAGGAGCTCAAGGACATCGAGGATCGGCTGGTGTCGCGCTTCGCTTCCGGACTGACGGTCGCGATCGAGCCGCCCGAGCTCGAAATGCGCGTGGCGATCCTGCTGAAGAAGGCCGAGCTGGAAGGCAACGAGCTGCAGGAGGACGTCGCTTTTTTCATCGCAAAGAATCTGCGCAGCAACGTGCGCGAGCTGGAAGGCGCGCTGCGCAAGGTACTGGCGTTCGCCTCGTTCCATGCGCGCCCGATCACCGTCGATCTCGCGCGCGAAGCGCTGAAGGACCTGCTGCAGGCCAGCACCGGCCAGATCACGGTCGACCTGATTCAGACGACCGTGGCCGACTACTACAAGATCAAGGTCTCGGACATGTACAGCAAGCGACGCCCCACCAGCATCGCGGCGCCGCGTCAGGTGGCGATGTACCTCGCCAAGGAACTGACGCAGAAGAGCCTGCCGGAAATCGGCGAGCTGTTCGGCGGACGCGATCACACGACCGTTTTGCACGCGGTGCGCAAGATCGCCGACGCGCGCGCGAAGGATACGGAACTCAACCACGCATTGCACGTGCTGGAACAGACATTGAAGGGCTGACGCGCGTGCAAAGCCTGTGGACAACGACACTGGAAACTCATGCCGATTGTGGACAACCGGGCCTGCAATCCCTGCGGGGCCGAAGTTGCCAGCAACCGTGCACCGGCAATCGCTGTCTTGTCCACACGATTGCAGGTGCGCAAGTGCTTCGGCCGGTTCGCTTTTCCCGGCTTGTCCCCCGTGATGACGTTCTCTATTACTTAACTACTAATGAAAAGGAAGTAAGCAATGCAACTTGTCAAAGCGCCGCGGGATGCTTTGCTCAAGCCGCTGCAGGTCGTCGGCGGAATCGTCGAACGGCGCCAGACGCTGCCGATCCTGGCCAACGTCCTGTTGCGTCGGGACGGCGAACGGCTGTCGTTCACCGCAACCGATCTGGAAATCCAGATCCAGACCGGCGCCGATCTGTGCAGCGGGAAAGAGTCGGCCGCCACCACGGTGTCGGCCCGCAAGCTGCTGGACATCCTGCGCGCGCTGCCGGAAGACGAAGTCACGCTCGCTCTGTGAACCGGCAGCTTGCCGTGCAGTGCGGGCGCAGCCGCTTCAACGCTGCAGACGCTGGCCGCGGAGGAGTTTCCGACCGTCACCCAGGCCGGTTCAACGTCGACTTCACGCTGCCCGTCGTCGTCGTTCAAGCACCTGCTCGCGATGGTGCATTTCGCGATGGCTGCGCAGGACATCCGCTACTACCTGAACGGCATGCTGCTGGTGGTGCGAAGGCGATCGGGTGCGGGCGGTCGCAACCGACGGCCACCGCCTGGCGCTGTGCGAAACGACGCGCGAGGGAGAATCGGCCCCGGTCGAGGTGATCATTCCGCGCAAGACCGTGCTCGAACTGGCAAGGCTGCTGCCGGACGGCGACGATGCGGTGCGGATCCAGATCGCGAGCGGGCCAGGTGCGGCTGTCTTTCGGTGCAGTCGAGTTCATCTCCAAGCTGGTCGAGGGCAAGTTCCCCGATTACGCCAAGGTGGTGCCGGTCGCCAACCCCAAGGAGTTCCTGATCGGGCGCGAGGTGCTGATGCATGCCCTGTCGCGCGTGGCGATCCTCACGACGGACAAGTTCAAGGGGGTGCGTTGCGTGCTGGCGCCCGGTTCGTTGAAGATCAGCTCGACCAACACGGACCAGGAAGAGGCGCTCGAGGAAATCGAGATCGACTATTCCGGCGAGGCACTGGACATCGGATTCAACGTGTCGTACCTGCTGGACGTGCTGGCCAACCTGAAGAGCGAGCAGCTGAAGTTCGCCTTCGGCGACGCGCTGGGCAGCGCCCTGGTGACCCTGCCGGATTCCGACCGGTTCAAGTACGTGGTGATGCCGATGCGCATCTAGAGCGCGCCCGACGCGACGCAGGCCCTGCGGCGCCGCCCGCCTTCACCCATTCGACTCGAGACCTGTAGAGAAATTGATGTCCGCTGTACCGACTCCGAACAACCCGCCGAACAACGGTTCCGATGGCGGCTCCCATGGCAACGGCAACGGGGGCTCCAATGGAGGGCCCAACGGTGGCGGCCGCCACGACCTGCCGCCGGCCAACGATTACGGCGCCGAGAGCATCCAGATCCTGGAGGGGCTGGAGGCGGTGCGCAAGCGTCCGGGCATGTACATCGGCGACACGCAGGATGGCACCGGGCTGCACCACATGGTGTTCGAGGTGGTCGACAACTCGATCGACGAGGCCCTGGCCGGGTTCTGCGACGACATCGTGGTCACCATCCACACCGACAACTCGATCTCGGTGATCGACAACGGCCGCGGCATTCCGACCGGCGTCAAGCTCGACGACAAGCACGATCCGAAGCGCTCGGCCGCCGAGATCGCGCTGACCGAGCTGCACGCCGGCGGCAAGTTCAACCAGAACAGCTACAAGGTCTCCGGCGGCCTGCACGGCGTGGGCGTGTCGTGCGTCAACGCCCTGTCCAAGTGGCTGCGCCTGACGGTGCGCCGCGACGGGCGCGTGCGCTTCATCGAGTTCAAGCGCGGCGACGTGCAGAACCGCGATCGTCGAAGCGGTCGAGACCGGGCGTGCGCGGTCGTCGCCGATGCGCGTGCTGGGCGACACCGAAAAGCGCGGCACCGAAGTGCACTTCCTGCCGGACGACGAGATCTTCGGGCACGTCGAGTTCCACTACGACATCCTGAGCAAGCGCCTGCGCGAGCTGTCGTTCCTGAACAACGGCGTGCGCATCCGCCTGGTCGACCAGCGCAACGGCAAGGAGGAGGACTTCGCGTTCGCGGGCGGCGTGCGCGGCTTCGTCGAGTACATCAACAAGAACAAGACGCTGCTGCATCCGAACGCGTTTTACGCGTCTGACGAATCGACCACGGGCGCGCGCATCCAGGTCGAAGTCGCGATGCAGTGGAACGACGGCTACATCGAGAACCTGCTCGCGCTTCACCAACAACATTCCGCAGCGCGACGGCGGCACGCACATCACCGGGCTGCGCGCGGCGATGACGCGCGTGCTGAACAAGTACATCGACGAACACGAATTCGCCAAGAAGGCCAAGGTCGAGACCACCGGCGACGACATGCGCGAGGGCCTGACCTGCGTGCTCAGCGTCAAGGTGCCGGAGCCGAAGTTCAGCTCCCAGACCAAGGACAAGCTGGTGTCCTCCGAGGTGCGGCCGGCCGTCGAAGAGGTCGTGGCGCGCGCGCTGGAGTCGTTCCTGCTGGAGCGGCCGTCGGACGCCAAGATCATCTGCGGCAAGATCGTCGATGCCGCGCGCGCGCGCGAGGCGGCCCGCAGCGCGCGCGAGATGACGCGCCGCAAGGGCGTCCTGGACGGCGCCGGACTGCCCGGCAAGCTGGCCGACTGCCAGGAGCGCGATCCGGCCAAGTGCGAGCTGTACATCGTCGAGGGCGACTCGGCCGGCGGGTCGGCCAAGCAGGGGCGCGACCGCAAGTTCCAGGCGATATTGCCGCTGCGCGGCAAGGTGCTGAACGTCGAGAAGGCGCGCTTCGACAAGCTGATCGCGTCCGAGCAGATCGCCACGCTGATCACGGCGCTCGGCACCAGCATCGGCCCGGATTTCAATCCCGACAAGCTGCGCTACCACCGCATCATCGTGATGACCGACGCTGACGTGGACGGCGCGCACATCCGGACGCTGCTGCTGACCCTGCTGTACCGCCAGATGCCGCAGCTGGTCGAGCGCGGCCACGTCTACATCGCGCAGCCGCCGCTTTACAAGCTCAAGCACGGCAAGAGCGAACGGTATCTGAAGGACGACCATGAGCTCGCGCAGTACATGCTCGAGCTGGCGCTGAACGAGGCCCAGCTTTACCCGGACCAGGCCGCGTGGGAGGGCCAGCGCCCGATTCACGGCGACGCCCTGGCCGAGCTGGCGCGCCGCTACCTGGCTGCCGACTCGATCGTGCAGCGTCTGTCGCGCGTGATCGACCGCGGCGCGCTGGAGGCGATCCTGGCCGGCGTGACGATCGACTTGAGCGACGGCGCCAGCGCCGCGGCCAGTGCCGAAGCGCTGATGGCGGCGCTTCCCGTCAACGGGGCCGGACCCGCAAGCCTCGCCGCTCAACTGGACTCGCACACCGATCGCTACGGCCTGCGCATCGAGCGGCACCAGCACGGCAACGCGAAGGTGAGCACGATCGATGCCGATTTTCCACTGGGTGCCGACTACGCGGCACTGGCGTCCGCCGCGGACCTGTTTCGCGGACTGCTCACGCCGGGCGGGCGCGTCGCGCGCGGCACCGGCGAAAAGCGAAAGGACGCGCCGGTGGCGGACTTTCGCGGCGCGATGAACTGGCTGCTGGCGCAGGCCGACGCGGGCGTGGCCAAGCAGCGCTACAAGGGCCTGGGTGAGATGAACCCGGGACAGTTGTGGGAGACCACCATGGACCCGGCGGTGCGCCGGCTGCTCAGGGTGCAGATCGAAGACGCAATCGGGGCCGACGCGATCTTCACGACCCTGATGGGCGATGAAGTCGAGCCGCGCAGGCAGTTCATCGAGGCCAACGCGCTGGCGGCGGGGAATATTGATATCTAAGCTTGCATGTAAGTCCAGCACACACTGAGCGAGGCGGCACGGCCGCCTTCTACTCTCGTACCAGATCCCCGAGACCTGCGCGCAATTCGGCCAGGAACGGCTCGAAATCTTTCCACTGATCGACCCCATCGCGGAAGATCGGGCGACGCACCTGCTCCGAACTGGCTGTCTGGACCGCTCGTTCCGTTTCCCAGAAGCGCACGCAAGCCGGTTCGAACGGCAGGCCCAGGGATTCCAGCAGCAGGCGCACCTGAGCGTCCGTATCCGCGACCATGTCCTCGTGGCTGACCCGATGGACGGCGCCGGGCAGCACGTGATCGATGTGGGCCATCAAGCGGACATAGGCCCTGTAGTAGCGAGCCAGGTGATCGAGGCGGTAGCTGAAGGCCTGCCCGCGTGCGAAATGCTGCTTGAAGTTCGAAAAGCAGCAAGCCATCGCTCCGCGTCGCGCATCCACGATCTTCGCGTTCGGCAAGATGAGGCGGATCATCGGCACGAAAGCCCAGTTGTTGGGCATCTTGTCGATGAAGAGCGGCCGGCTCGTCTTGCGATAGACGCGCGTTGTCTTTAGATATTGAGCGCCGAGCATCGCCAGCTGGACTGGCTCGCACCGGGTCAATGCGTCGGCGAAGCCGGCATTCAGGTAGCCGGATTCACCGGGGGCGAGGCTGCGCGCCAGCATCTCCAGATCGGGCAGTTCGTGGGTCCCTTCCACCATCGAGTGGCTGGCGAGGATCTGCTCCACCAGCGTCGAGCCCGACCGCGGCATGCCGACGATGAAGATCGGGTCCGGCGCCGGGTCGCCCTGCTGACGTCGCGCGGCGAAGAACGCGGCATCGAATTTTTCGATGGCGGCCTCCACCTGCGCCTCCACCAATCTCGGGTCGTAGTGCAGTTGCCTCGCGCGGATCGCGTTGCCGGCCGCATAGTGGTCGAACGCGCGCGGCGGCGACTTCGCGTCTTCACACGCCTTGCCCAGCGCGAAATGCAGGTGCAGGCGGTCCTCGTCGGACATCCGGGCGGCCTCCAAGGTCCGCTCCATCCCCTCGATGTCGGAGGCCTCGAAGCGGATCGACTTCAGATTGGCGAGGCTCCACCAGGCCTCGCCCAGCGTCGGCTGCAGCTCGATCGCACGGCGGTAAGCGCCCACGCTTTCGGCACTCCGGCCGACCGTCTTCAAGGAATGTCCATAGCTCAGCCATATGCGCGCATTCTTCGGGCGACGCTTCAAGACGGCTTCGAACCGGAGCGTGGCATCCGTGTAATCCCCGAGGCGCGTCAGGGCTACCCCCTCCAGGTTGAGGAAGGCCGGATTGTCCGGCTCCTGCTCCAGCAGCCCCTGGGCTTCGGCCAGCGCTTCCGGAACCCGGTGCGTGCGCAGCAGCAGCATCGCGATGTTCTGGCGTGCCGCGAGGAATCCCGGCGCGAGTTCGATCGCCCGCATCAGCAGCGCTTCGGCGTCTTCGAGTCGGCCGATCCGGGCGGCGAGCTCGGCAAGCATGCGTATCGCCGCGACGTCGGTCGGGTGGGCCTTAAGATGGGGCTTGATCAGACGCTCGGCGATGTCGAGCCGGTTGACCGCGAGTGCCAACGCCGCTTCGCGCAGCACCGGATCATTCACCGACACCAGCGTCGCGCGCTGATAGGCTGCATCGGCTTCAACGGAAAGGCCAGCGCGGAAACAGGCATCCGCCACCGCGCGCCACTTATCGGGGTCGCCGGGGTTGTGTCGGGCGGCCTCTCGCAGCGCCTCGATGGATTCGCCCCGGTTGCAGGAATCTTCGCCGGCCGCCTCGATGCCCATGGACCCTGATAGTACTGCGGGCCTGCGGCGCGGAACCACGGCGTCGCCTGCTGCGGCACCCTTTCGGGGCGCAGGCCGGGCTGAATCGACCTGGGCTCGCACCGACTTGCCCCATGAAAGCGCCGGTTGCTGCTGGCTTGGCGGGAGTCGATCCTTGAAACCGCCTCCGGCGCGACCTAAACTCCCTCAAAACGTCCGTCACGCGCAAAGCGTTCGAACAGGGCGGATAACTAGACAAAAGAAGAAGCGAGGGGGGGATTCGATGTACAAGCACTTATGTGATGCTTGGAGATCGGGGCGTATCGAGCAGATCGCGCGCCGTATCGCCGCCACGGTGGTCGCGGTGCCGGCAGCGCCCTACATGATCTCGCCGGCGATGGCCCAGGAGGCACCGCCGGATGCCGCCAGCAGCCCCGAGTCGATCGTCGTCACTGCCAGCAAGCGGCCCGAGACTCTGCAGAACGCTCCTCTGAGCGTCACGGTACTGACCGGCGACCAGCTGACCGATCACCAGGTGACGTCGTTCGACGACTACGTCAAGCTGCTGCCGTCGGTCAGCTATCAGTCGTTCGGTCCTGGCCAGTCGCAGCTCAACTTCCGCGGCATCACCACCGGCGGCGACGGCATCGTCACGGGCCCTTTGCCGACCGCGGGTGTCTATGTCGACGAGACGCCGGTCACGACGATCGCCAACGGGCTCGACATTCACATGTACGACATGGCGCGGGTGGAAGCTCTGGCGGGGCCGCAGGGCACGCTGTACGGCGCCAGCTCGCTGTCCGGCACATTGCGCCTGATCACGAACAAGCCGGTGATCGGCAAGTGGGAGGGCGGGTTCGACGTCGGCGGCAGCAAATACGGTCCCGGGTCGGGTGGAGGCAGCTTTAACGGGTTCGCCAACATCCCGATCAACGACTGGATGGCCCTGCGCGTGGTCGCCTATGCCGAGCGCGACGGCGGGTACATCAGCAACACGTTCACGCAGCGCACTTACCAGCGGCCGGTTTGGACGATTCCCAACGACCCAACTTCGGTCGTCGATTCTCCGCTGACAGTCAACAACGCCCAATTCACGGGAAACAATGCCAACACGACCGACTCGACCGGCGGGCGCGCCGCGCTGAGAATCAACCTTGACGAGAACTGGACCCTGACGCCGACCCTGTTCGTGCAGGATCAGCTGGCGCGCGGCTCATTTCTGGAGGACCCCAGGGCCGGCGATCTGCAGGTGCACGACTTCACCAAGCCCTTCAACAAGGACGACTGGGAACTGGCCTCCATGACGTTGCAGGGCAAGGTCTCGGACTGGGATCTGAGCTACAACGGTGCCTACCTGAGCCGGCGGGTCGACAACATCTCCGACTACTCGTACTTCACGGTCGCATACGACAAGCTCGCGCAGACCGTGGGCTCGGACTCCGGTTATACCTACCTGACGGATTCACTGGGGCACAACATCGATCCGACGCAGATCGTTCATACGGGCGACCACTACATAAAGCAGAGCCACGAGCTGCGCATGAGTTCGTCGGCCAGCGCCCGATTGCGGGGGACGGTCGGTGCGTACTACCAACGCCAGGCCGACTGGCACGTCGCCGACTACCGTATCCCTGGGCTGAACTACGCCGTCAACGCGTTTTCGCCGTCGATCCCGGGCGCGCCGCCCGACGATGCCTTCTACACGGATCTGCATCGCGTCGATCGGGACTACGCGGTTTTCGGGGAGGGCGCCTTCGATCTGACGAGGGAGCTCACGCTCATCGCCGGCGTCCGCGGCTTCATCGCCAACAACACGCTGGACGGCTTCTCGGGCGGCGCCAGCGGCCTGGCGGAAGCGGCGTCCGTCAACAACTGCGCGGTCGCGCTCGCCTATGCCTGCCCCAACACCGTCAAGGCCTATAACGAATCGGGCGAGACGCACAAGGCCGAGCTCAAATGGCAGCTCGACCCAACGAAGATGACGTACTTCATCTACTCGACCGGATTCCGCCCGGGGGGCAACAACCGGCCGGCGTACGTCAGCAGCACCAAGAGGCAGGACCTGCCGCCCTTCGCGGCCGATACGCTGACCAACTACGAAATCGGCTGGAAGACCAGCTGGCTCGACCACAAGCTTTACGTCAACGGCGCGGTCTTCTGGGAGGACTGGAGAAAGATCCAGTACAGCGAGCCGGGGATCCTGGGCATCTACTACACGGTCAACGCCGGCGATGCACGCTCCCGCGGCCTGGAGACGCAGGTGCTCTGGAAGGCCACGCCGGCGACCACGCTGGCATTCAACGGCACCTACGCCGATCCGCGCCTGACCACGCCATTCTGCAACCAGCAGTTCGGCTGCAATCCGGCAAACGGCGGGCAGTTGCTCGCGCCGGCCGGGACTGCGCTGCCGGTCACGCCCAAGATCAAGCTGAACAGCACGGCCAGGCATAACTTCGAAATTGGCAAGTACGACGCGTTTGTGCAGGCGGGGATGAACTACCAGAGCGACACCACCTCGTATCTGCGCACCGACTTCGAATCGGTCATCGGGCCGACAGGCGGCTTCACCACGTTCGACCTGTCGGCGGGATTGTCGCTGGACAAGGCGTCGGTCACCGCGTACATCAATAACATGTTCGACAATCGCGGCGTCCTGAGCAAGAACTCGGCCTGCGTCCCCAGCGTTTGCGGGCCTTACGAGCAAAACTACATCGTCAAGCCGCAGGAGTTCGGGCTGAAGGTCGGCTACAAGTTCTGAACGTCCGGTAGGCCCGCGAGAGCCAGGCGGGTCGCGCCACGCGGCCAGCGCCGGACGCCCTCGAAGAGGGTTCGAAGCGGGGGTCGCCGCATATCGGATGGACGGTGCGTTCGGGGAGTTGGAATTGGACGAACGGCGCCTTCGGGGACACAGTCGGGTGTAGGCTCGAAGGCGGTAAACTGATCTCCATTTCCTATTCACGGGCGGGCTATGTCATCACTTCCAGAAGGCTACCAACCGGTTCAATCCACGATTGGCGGAGTGACCTACAAAGGAAGCTATTGGGTAGACAACGACAAGCACGTCATCAATGTTTCCACGGAATTCGGAAACAGAAGTACTCCCTCCCTTAAACGGCGCGACGATCAGCGCGCCCGTGACAAGGCCAACGAATCGGCCGCGCTGGGCCTGTTCAGGGCGATGGTCTACAGGCACCTGCAAGCAGTTAGAGCTCAGGGCAACGGTGTACAGGCACCTGCAAGCAGTTAGAGCACCGTAATCCCAATTTGCCCGGGGTCCTGACCGCATCCCCCCGGCCGGTGACTATCATGGAGTGGATGGCAGACGGGAAGTCTTCACACCGTCGGCGTACTGGCCCTTGAACAATCTGGGCGCCTCGCTTGCTATTTCACGCTGATGTCTTCGAAGCGAACATTTTGGATGGCATACGACTTCCAGTCCTTGTAGTCGTAATGCCACCACTCGCTTTCGTTGACGGAAAATCCCTCCGCTTCCATGTGTCGCCGCAGGAGGTCGCGCAAGCCGCGCTGCTGCGCCGTTCCACCATCATAGGTTGCTGACGCCCGCTCGGTCGCCTCATCGTACAAGCTCGGCATCTCGACGGCGAAGCCCGTTTTGAGTTCGTAGAGCGTGAGGTCCACCGCGCAGCCGCGGTTGTGGCGTGAACCCTCGGCTGGATCAGCGACGAATTTATGCAGCTGCGGTGGCATGGCGTCCCAGAATATCTTCGTCACGTACCATGGACGATAGCCATCGTGCACGAGCAGACCGTAGCCATCCGCACTGAGCGAGCGATGAGCTCGAACCAGTGCCTGTGCCGCGGGTCGTTGCATGAATGCACGCGCCTGGCTGTACACCGGTGTGCTCAGGAAATTCCGGGTTGTCGCGTAGCGAATGTCCAGCTTGATCGTCGAATCGAGCGAAGTCAGCTCAACGAGATCGGGCTTTCGGAACTCGCCACTTTCCGTCGGTGGTTTTGAGGCAAGGGCGAGGGGCAGCAAGTGTTCGATGGGACGTACCGGATCGACACGGAAGACATCCGGAGCGTTGGCAACATGCTCCGTCGCAGGAGGACTTGCCGCGCAGGCAGCAAGGGCGAGGGCGAGTATCGACGAGCAGTGACGTTTCATGCCCGCAGACCCGAGAGATCGCTCTGGACCGCCAGCGACTCCTCGGCCTCGGCCAGGGACGGGTCGACCGGATCGATCGCATATTCCCACTTGGCGACCACAGCCGTTGCCACCGCGTTGCCGATCACGTTCGTGAGCGTACGGCCCATGTCGAGGAAGTGATCGACACCGAGGATCAGGAGCAATCCAGCCTCGGGCAACTTGAACATGGGCAGCACGGCGGCGACAACCACGAGGGAAGCGCGCGGAACGCCGGCAATGCCCTTGCTGGACACCATCAGCACCAGAAGCAGCGTGATCTGGGTTGAAATGCTCAGATCGATGTTGTAGGCCTGCGCGATGAACAGCGCCGCAAATGTCGTGTACATCATGGAACCATCGAGGTTGAACGAGTATCCCAGCGGCAGCACGAAGCCCGTGACCTGATTACGTATCCCGAATTTCTCCAGCTGCTCCATCAACTTCGGGTAGGCCGATTCACTGCTTGCCGTGGAAAACCCGATGAGCATCGGCCCGCGAACCAGCTGGAGCAGCTTGAAGACGTCACGTCCAAGTACCAGGTAGGCCGCACCGACGAGAAGCGCCCAGAGCGCAATGAGCCCTGCATAGAAGCTCACGATGAACTTGCCGAACACGATCAGAATGTGCAGTCCCTGGACTGTAATGACCGACGCGACCGCGCCGAAAACCCCGAACGGGGCGAAGCGCATGACATAGTCCGTCACTCTGAGCATGACGTGCATGATCTCGTCGATGATCCGGACCAGGCTGCGCGCCGTTTGATTGTGAATGTGCCCGAGGGCCAGGCCGAAGAAGACCGCAAAAACGAGAATCTGCAGAATTTCATTGCCCGCCATCGCCTCGACGATGCTCCTGGGAAATACGTGCGTCACGAAATCCCTCAGGTTCAGCGCGCCCGTTGCAACGTTCGCAGACGCGCCAGCGTCCGGCAGCGGAACGCCCAAGCCTGAACCTGGTTGCAGCAGATTGGCGAAAAGCAGCCCCAGGCACAGCGAGCAAAGGGACGCGCCGATGAACCACCCGAGCGCTTTTGCTCCGATCCGACCGACCGTCCTGGCGTCGCCCATGCCGGCAAGACCCGAGACAAGGGGTCGAGAAAACAAGCGGTGCCAAAATCATCTTGATCAGGCGAAGGAAGATGTCCGTGAGGATGCTGAAATAGCCGGCGATCTCCTTCGCGGCGGCCGGGCTTGCCGCCGCGCCATTGCACGCATAGCCGACGACAATTCCGAGGATCAGGGCAATTCCGATCCAGGTTGTGAGCCGATTCTTCTTCATCGCCCCTCCTATTTCGAAGGGAGAACACGTCGCCGGCAGGCGACGCACCTCAGCGGGCCGTGAGGCGATGCAAGAGCTCGCTCGCGCTCTGCGGCCGCGCGCGCGGGTCGAGCTCCAGGCAGGCCTTCGCGAGGGACAGAATCTGCGGCGAGTAGGAGCGCTCCAGGATCTCGAGAGCCAGCGGGACCAGGTCCTCGCGGGCACGTGAGGTCGCCTCCTGCGGCGGCTTGGCGCTCATGCAGGCGAGCATGCAGGCGCCAATACTGTAGACGTCGGTCCAAGCGCCGACCGCGCCGTCGCGCTCGTAGGCTTCGGGCGGCGCGAAGCACGGGGTAAACATCGGGATTGCCGAGGCCGAATCGCGCCCTACGGTGCGTCGGGCGGCGCCAAAGTCGATCAGCGTGGGCACGCCGCCAGGCTGCAGGAAGATGTTCGTGGGCTTCAGATCGAGGTGCAGCAGCTTGCGGCCGTGGACCTCCTGCAGGCCGTCGAGCACCCGCGCAAAGAGGTCGACGATGAATTCCTCGGGCAGTACTGCGATGCGGCCCTTCACGCGGTGGCTCAGGACATATTTCTCAAGGGGGGTCCCTTCGATGAACTGCATCACGATGTAGATCGTCTCGTTGGCGCGTACCAGTTCGAGCACCTGCACGATGTTCGGGTGGTTGATCGCCGCAAGAATCCGCGCCTCCTCGAAAAACGCGGCCAGGCCGTACTTGTAAGGCGCGAGGTGCTCGGCCCCGATGTACGGAACGAGGTCCCCGGGCCGCCGCAGGACCCGGTTCGCGGGCATGTATTCCTTGATCGCCACGCATTCCTCGCTCTGCTCGGAGTACGCGAGATAGACGATCGAGAACCCGCCGCTCGAGAGGGGGTGAAGGATGCGGTATCCACCGATCTGGGCGCCCTCCGGAAGCGGGGCGCAGTTCTGAAGGTTCATCTGGGCGTTCGTCCTTTGGGCAGGGCGTCGCCCCGCTGCCCCGAGGTTTTACCATGGGGGCACGCACCCGGTGAAATGGGAGCTATCCGGATTCGCATCCAAGCCGGTCAAAATCCCTGGAGACCCGTCCATCCGGACAGAGGGTGCGGCGTCGCTGACCGGGCCACTTCCGGAAATCCGCTGAAGCTGAGAAAATCGCCCCGAAAGCGCTCGGATACACCGTGCTGACTCACACGGAGGCGACGGCCAGTGAGAAGCGGTATCTGCCTTCAGCCGTTGCGGGACGCGACCCGAGCTCTATGCGCGTTCCTGCTTCTGTTCGGGACGTCGTGGCTGACGTCCGCCGACGACGCGAAGCCCTTGACCGCAATGCTCCTCGTCGCTCGCGCCGAGCTGCCCGATTCGAATTTCAGAGATTCGATCGTGCTGGTGATGAACAACCTCGGTTCCGCTCCGGCTGGCATCATCATCAACCGACCCACGAAAATTACCGTCTCGCACCTTTTCCCCGATCTCGAACGCCTCGCGCAACTGCACGACAAGGTGTACTTCGGCGGCCCCGTCGAATTCGGGTCCGTGTGGTTTCTTTTTCGAACTGATACGCCGCGCGAAAATGCGGTCCAGGCTCTTGACGGCGTCTACGTCAGCGCGAACCTCGAATTGCTGCACGAGCTGCTCGGCCGGGACAAACCCATGGACGGCCTGCGGATCTTCATCGGGCACTCAGGCTGGGCGCCCGGCCAGCTCGAGGCCGAGATCGCACGCGGCGATTGGACCCTCGCGCCCGCCGAGACGGACGCAATCTTCAACGGCAAGTCCGAGCACCCATGGCCCGCGCAGCAGGTGCCGGGCGCGGCGCTTTGATCAGCCGACGGAATCTGTGCCAGTGGGCGAGCGCGCTGTGCGTGGGCTGGATGCTGGCCGGCTGCGCCATGCTGGGCCAGCCTGATCCAGTACGGGTCAACGTAGTCGGCATCGAACCCTTGGCCGGCGAAAGCATGGAACTGCGCATGGCCATCAAGCTGCGCATACAAAACCCGACTGACGCGGCACTCGATTTCGACGGCATTTCGATCGAACTTGATGTTCGCGGGTCGCCATTTGCCACGGGCGTCAGCGACGTGCGCGGAAGTGTTCCGCGTTTTGGCGAGATCGTGATCTCGGTGCCGGCATCGGTGTCAGCATTGGCCGCTGCGCGCCAGGCGATCGGTCTGGCGACCAGTCAGCGGCCAATCATCGAGTACGCATTGCGCGGGCGTCTGGGCGGTACGCGGTTCGGTGGCCTTCGGTTCGAATCAACAGGCGAAATCGATCTGCCCAAGGAGCTGGCTCCCGATTAGTCGCTCAGTTGCAATTCACCTGGCTGCCTGTCTGCGTGCAGGTGAGGACTTCCCCGCCTGGCAGCCGGATCGTCGTCGTTGCCGGCGAGGTGCTCGGAGGCGAAAGCCCCCGGAGTCCGTCTTCGATCATCTTGATCGCCTGCTTTCGCCGTTGCTGACGCAATTGCTCGGCCTCATGGGCCATCTCTTTCAACTTCATGATGCAGTTGCCGTATTCAGGTGTGTCCTTCTGAAAGCCCATGCCGGCGCACGTCGCGTCGAACTTGTCTGCCGCGTCACCGACGGTTTGTCGCACGGCCGGTTGCTCCCCGACGTGCAGGTCCGGCTCACCCTGAGCGGCGACGACGGCAGTGCCCAGATCTTCGCATTTGAAGGAGTAAATGGCCCAGCGCGGACTCTTCGAGGGTTCGGGGGCCTGCTTGATTTCCGGGGGTTGCTTGATCAAGGGTTTGCCCAGGTGGTGGTCCTGGCAGTATGAGGCTGCGACACGCTCCACCGCAGACGGATCCGACCCGACCAGGTGCGAGATGGCCGGTTGCCCGCCTTCGAGGTAGACGGACGTGGGGCTGCATCCGTCGCATTCGCCCAGACGGGCTTCCTGCTTATGGGCGCAGCCGACAACAAGGAGGGTTACGGCGATACAACTGCATCGATGGAGCGTTGCCTTCATTGGGCATTCCCTTGCCTTGGTGAATTCGTTTCAGGCAGGCATCGACCCTACGCGCCCCTGCGGAATTCGGCAAGACGACCGGGCGGCCGTACGCAGCAGAGCGCAGTCAGAGCCTGGCTAGTACCCTGAGCGCGCCGCGCTCTGGCGCCCCTTGTCTTGCGACGGCGAGGCGGCGATGTCGGCGATCGCGCAGATCGCCGCGTCGATGTCCTGCTCGCTCACGTCCAGGTGCGTCACCGCGCGAATCTCCCCGCGCACCTTGCTCATCCGGATGCCCCGCGTGGACAGTGCCGCCAGGAACTCCTCGTTCGACAGACCGGTCCCGTCCGGATCGAAGAACACGATGTTCGATTCGGGCCTGGAAGTCCTGACGAGGATTCCCCGGATCTGCGAAAGGCCGCGCGCGAGGCGCTGCGCATTGGCATGGTCCTGCGCCAGCCGCTGCACGTGGTGGTCGAGCGCGTGCACGCATCCGGCGGCGGCGATGCCGGCCTGGCGCATCGCTCCGCCCAGGATGTGCTTGTGGCGACGAGCCTCGGCGATGAAGGCGCGGCTGCCGGCCAGCACGGCGCCGATGGGTGCACCCAATCCCTTGGTGAAGTCGATCCAGAGGCTGTCGACCAGCGCGCCGAAGCTCGCCGCCGGCACGCCGGTGGCGACGCACGCATTGAGCAATCGCGCGCCGTCCATGTGCACCGCCAGTCCCTCGTCCTTGGCCAGCTTGAAGATCGCGCCAAGTTCACTCACCGACCAAACCGCCCCGCCGCCGAAATTGTGCGTCTGCTCGACACACACCAGGCGTGCGGGGGGCGCGTAGGGCGTGGGTGCGGTGCGCAACCGGTCGAGCGCCTGGCGCAATTCGTCCGGCGAGAAGATGCCGCGCGCCGTGGCGATCGGTTCGACCTGGACACCGGAAATGAATGCGGCTCCGCCCGACTCGGCGCGAACGATGTGTGCCATGCCGTCGGCGACGATCGCGTCGCCTGGCCGCGTGTGAATCTTGACCGCGATGATGTTGCACATCGTTCCGCCCGGCAGCCAAAGCGCCGCTTCCTTGCCGAGCAGTTGCGCGACGCGATCCTGCAGCCGGTTGACCGTGGGATCCTCGCCGCGCTGCTCGTCTCCAACTTCCGCGCGGGCGATGGCTTCCCGCATGGCCGGGGTCGGTTTGGTCTCGGTGTCGCTCGACAGCGGGATGAAGCGCGAGGCGGTTGTCATATTGGACGGCCATTCGGAGGCGGCTCGGAAATTGCCGCAAAGCGGACCCTAGTATTACACGCGATGCAACCCGTACGGCCTCATGGGGGGAGCACCGGCGAATGTGCGACTATGCGGTCGGCTCAGTGGCGCGTCCTCCCGGACGCGCGTGTGTGCCGATCATCCAGGCGCAAGACCATGTTGGGCATTGCACTGTTCCGCCGCAAGAAGACCGAAGCCGACAGAGTGGTCGACCTCGAGGAGTTTTTGCGTAGCGCATCGCCGATTGTCAACGAAGTGTTGGCGCCGGCGCCGGAAACTGCGCCGAGCGACCCGCCGCCGCTCGACCTCGACGAACGCCTGGACGAAGCCCTGCGGGAGACCTTTCCCGCGAGCGATCCGATTGCGGTCTCACATACCGAATTGGTGCCGGCAGCCTGCTAGCCAGCGAGGGTGCGAACGGCGGGATGCTGCCGGCGCTCGTGATCCGCACCCCGTCTTCTGCCTCTAGCCGCCGGCGAGCGGCATCTGCATGAACACAAGGTAGGGCATCAATGCCTCCGGGTACTGATGATAAGGAGCGCAGATGCGAAATCCGATCGACTCGTACATTCCGATCGCCTCGGTTAGCCGGTTCCCCGTGTCGAGCCGCATCAGTCGAAAGCCCGCGTCCGTGGCCGACGCAACGATCGCCTCGCAAAGGCGGCGTCCGGTCCCGCGCCCTCGAAACCGATCCGGAACGAACAGGCGCTTCATCTCGCAGATTTCGTCGGAGAGCCTTCGGTAGGCCACGCCCCCGCAGATTTGCCCGTCGCTTCGGGCGAGCAGGGTCTTGCCATTGGGTGGACCGTAGGAAACCGACAGGTCTTGCAGCTCGCTTTCCAGCGACTGATGGCTGAAGGTCTGCTCGATGAACCAGGCATCGCCCTGGTAACGGGCTCGGCTCCAATCGACGTATTCGCGGATCAGCCCGGCAAACGCGCCGTAGTCGCTCGCCGTCGCAGCCGTGTGGATGTTTTCGGGCATCGCATATCTTCCCGCAGCGGCTACCAAAAGTTAAGCAACCTCTTTATCCTTTCCCTCGGTCCTGGCTGGGCCAAGGGCGAAACCGCGCGCGGGGAGACACTCATGCAACTGAATGGCCAACAAAAAAAGGTCGTCGTCGCGGCGTTTCTGGGTTGGGCGCTCGACGCATTCGATTTCTTCATCCTGGTCTTTACCCTTTCGGCGATCGCGAAGGAATTCGGCGTCAAGGTGCCCGACGTCGCGTACGCGATCTTCCTGACCCTGGCGATGCGCTTCATCGGCGCGTTCGTATTCGGCCGGCTGGGCGACAAGTTCGGCCGCAAGCCGATCCTGATGCTCGACATCGTCTGCTACTCGGTGCTGGGCGCTGCCGCCGCCCTGGCGCCGACGTTGACGGTCTTCCTGGTCATGCGCGCCCTGTTCGGCATCGCCATGGGCGGCGAATGGGGGTTGGGCTCGTCGCTGACGATGGAGTCGATCCCGCCGCAGTCGCGTGGAATGGTCTCGGGCATCCTGCAATGCGGCTACCCGACCGGGTACCTGCTCGCGTCGATCCTTTTCGGAATCTTCTACAACGAGACCTTCTTTGGCATCACGTTCGGCTGGCGGGCCATGTTCCTGTTCAGCCTGCTGCCCGCGCTGGTGGTGCTGTTCATTCGCTCGAACGTCCCTGAGTCGCCGGCATTCGCCGAAAGCCGGCACCAGCCCAAACCCGGGTTCATTGCCACCCTGGCCGCCAACTGGCGCGTGTCGCTGTTCGCGATCGTGATGATGATGTTCTTCAACCTGTTCAGCCACGGCACGCAGGACCTGTACCCGGTGTTCCTCGAGAAGCAGCACGGGTTCGATCATCACCGCGTGAGCATCGTCCTGATCGTCGCCAACCTGGGCGCGATCACGGGCGGCCTCTTCTTCGGGCGCCTGTCCGAGAGGATCGGGCGCGCCAACGCGATCACGATTGCATCGCTGCTGGCATTGCCGGCGATCCCGCTGTGGGCGTACGGCTCGACCGCGGTGGCGCTGGCGGCCGGCGCCTTCATGATGCAGATCGCGGTGCAAGGCGCGTGGGGAGTCATTCCGGCGCATCTGAACGAGATCGTACCCGGCGCGGTGCGTGCGACACTGCCGGGACTCGTCTACCAGATTGGCAACTTCCTCGCCTCGTACAACGGACCGTTCCAGGCCCAGCTGGCCGAGAGCCCGGGCAACAGCTACAGCTATGCGCTTGCGCTGGTCGCCGGGGTCGTGGCAGTCGGGGTTGCGGTCATCATCCGGTTCAGTCCGGAAAAGCGCGGTGGCGTGATGACCATCGCCGAACCGGCGCCCGCGTAATCAGGGTTGGATCGCGGCTAAAGCGATCGCAAGAAGCTGACCAGATCCTGCTGCTGCTGCGTGGGCAGCGTTTCGAAGCGCCGGATCACTGCGCTTGCTTCGCTGCCCGGGCTTCGGTGGGCTTCGATTGCCTGGACCAGGTCGTGCGCGCGCCCGTCGTGCAGGAAGAAGATCCGCTGTCCGACGCCCCACAGCGGCGCGGTGCGGAACTCGTCGGGGCCGGCCGCGCCCTGCGTGATTCCATCGGCCAGCGCGCTGCCCATGTGGTGTAACAGCAGGTCCGAGTACAGCCGCACCGGCTGGTTCGAAAGTGCCTTGCTGGGCGACGTCCCCGAGCCGCTGGCGATCGCCTTGCCGGTCATCAGCATGGGCGTGTGGCAGTGCGCGCAGCCGACCTGTTCGAAGACGGCGCGTCCGTTCGCGCTCGATGGCGTGTCGGGGGCAGGGGACGGAGGAGCCAGCATCCGCATGAAATCGGCGAAGGCTTCGATGTCCGAGATCACCGCCGCCGGCCCGGCGGCCGTGGGAGTGAAGTTGATCGTGTCCTCGGGCGTCGGATTGAACAGGCACCCCGTCGTCTCGTCGCGCTTTTGCGGAAACAACTGGTTCGAGACGCCCATCTCGACGTTGTAGGCCTCGCCGGCAAACATCAGCAGGGACTTGTTCTGCGCCTTCCAGCCGAAGCGGGTGATCGTGCCGTCATTGGCGCTGAGGTTGACGTTGCCGCTCAGGATCGAATTCGGGTGGCCGGCAATCCCCATCGCCGATTTTTCGGTGAGGTTGCTGTTCATGTTGGCGAGGATCGCCGCACCCGGGATCGCTTCGATCAGCCCCGCGCCGAAAGTCGGCGTCGGGATCCGGAAGATGATGTTCGGATTGCCGCCCTGCCCCGTGACCGGATCGCCGGCCGGCAGGAAGGATTCCTGCGCGATGTTGCAGCCGGCTGCATCGCTGCGCCCGGTGATCACGAACAGGTCGTGCACGTTGCCGTCCGCGGTCCCGTCCGCGTGCTGCTTGAAGCGCGCCTCGCGAATCGGCCCGGCGGGCGTGATGAACCAGGGCAACGCGTTGTTCGCGCCGTTGAGCGTTGCAACGGCAATCAGCGGATTGGCGGCCGGACTCGTGCCGCCGGCGCTGGGCTGGGAATGGCAGCTGAAGCACTGGTTCGAATTGAAGCGGGGACCGAGGCCGTTGTTGTTCGCACCGGTCACCGACTCGACGTCGAGGAAGCGAGCCAGCCCGTCGTTGAAGAACGTCGTCTCGTCGGCGGTGAGCCCGGTCAGCGGACCGCCCGCGCCTGGCGCGCCGCCGCGCACGCCGGGATCGACGGCACTGGGCTGCGCCGGGCCGGTATCGGCGCATGCCGCGAGCAGCAGCGACATCAGGACGATAGTCGCGCCGGCGCGGCGCAGGCTCCATGCTGCACGATTCGCTTCTGTCACGGTCGCTCCTTCGGAGAAGCGCCGCTACGCACCTTCGCGGCGGTCGCCCATGCGGACAAGGCTTGCAACATGCCCCGTTGCGATGGATTGACAGCGGCAATCTTGCCAAATGCGGCCGCTGCCGTTTTCATCTGGATGTTCGACCCGCAAAGGCGTTCATTGGCGTTCAGGTCTAACATTATTCAAGTGCCCGCATCGAGGTGGGCGAGACAGGAGTCCGCATCGATGGCGAGCTGTTCGCATCTGGATCAGATCCGCGAGGTCACGCCGGGCGCGAACGGATGCGAGGACTGCATGAAGACCGGCGATACCTGGAACGAGCTGCGCGTATGCCTGACCTGCGGCCACGTCGGCTGCTGTGACGATTCCAGGAACCGGCATGCGACCCGGCATTTTGAGCAGACCCGGCATCCGTTGATCCGTTCGCTCCAGGCCGGCGAGGATTGGGGCTGGTGCTATGTCGACAAGATGTACCTCGACAAGATGCCGAGGCTGAAAAGGCGCGGGCCGTGGTCGTTGCTGGCCCGCTGGTTGGGTCGATGACGTTCGCGTGACTCGGTGCCGGGGCGGATCCCCGGGGGGACGGCGCAAGGCTCCCGGCGGGCGGAGTAATCTTGCGACCCGGGATTGCAGTTTCATGATTCAGGCTGAAGTTCAACGCGCGGCGATTCCGCGAATCGGGGCGCAAGGAGATAAGCAATGAGCAAGCGTGATGTGGTGGTTCTGGGCGCAGTCCGGTCGGCGATCGGCACCTTCGGCGGCGCACTCTCCGACATCGAGCCGGCCGAACTGGCCGGCACCGTGATGAAGGAAGCCGTCAAGCGCTCCGGCGTCGACCCGAAGGCGATCAACTACGTCACGGTCGGCAACACGATCCCCACCGAGGCCGGTTCCCCTACGTGGCGCGCGTGGCATCGATCCAGGCCGGGCTGCCGATGGATTCGGTCGCGATGTCGGTGAACCGGCTTTGCTCGTCCGGGCCTGCAGGGCATCGTGACCACGGCGCAGAACATCCTGCTGGGCGACTGCGACTATGGCGTGGGCGGCGGCGTGGAAGTCATGAGCCGGGGCGGCTATCTGTCGCCGGCCATGCGCAGCGGGCGCGCGCATGGGCGACACCAAGCTGATCGACATGATGGTGGCCACCCTGACCGACCCGTTCGGCGTCGGTCACATGGGCATCACTGCCGAGAATCTGGTCGCCAAGTGGGGCATCACGCGCGAGGAACAGGACGCGCTCGCGGTCGAATCGCACCGTCGCGCCGGCGGCGGCGATCGCCGAAGGCCGTTTCAAGTCGCAGATCGTGGCGATCGTCAAGCAGACGAAGAAGGGCGACGTCGTGTTCGACACCGACGAGCACGTGAAGCCCGGTACGACGATGGAGATCCTGGCCAAGATGAAGCCGGCCTTCAAGAAGGACGGCTCGGTGACCGCGGGCAACGCGTCGGGCATCAACGACGGCGCGGCCTTCTTCGTGCTGGCCGATGCGGCCGTGGCGGCGGCGGCGGGGCACAAGCCGATTGCGCGGCTCGTGTCCTACGCGGTGGCCGGCGTGCCGAACGAGATCATGGGCGAAGGGCCGATCCCGGCATCGAAGCTGGCGCTCAAGAAGAGCGGCCTCACGCTCGACCGGATGGACGTGGTCGAGAGCAACGAAGCCTTCGCGGCGCAGGCCATCGCGGTGTCGCGCGGGCTCGAACTGGACCCGAAGAAGACCAACCCGAACGGAGGAGCGATCGCGCTCGGTCACCCGATCGGCGCCTCGGGCGCGGCGCTTGCCACCAAGGCGGTCTATGAACTGCACCGCATCGGCGGCCGTTACGCGCTGGTGACGATGTGCATCGGAGGCGGCCAGGGCATCGCCGCCGTGTTCGAGCGCGTCTGAGGCATTCGGCCCGGCTGGCGCCGGGCCACACCTTCATTGCGGGCCTTGGCCTTGCAAGATGGATTGGTACACGACGACGCCCAGCATCAACTGGCTGACCATTTTCCTGGTCGGCTTGACCCTGTTCATGGTGGGCGGCGGGGCTCAAGCGCTGTTGCACGTCGACAGGAAGGACACGGAGGTCCTGGAGTTCTTCCTGACGGTGGCCAAGCGGCTGGGCATCGTGCTGGCATTCGCCGGCGTCGCCCTGTGGGCGTGGCTGACCTGGCGCTGACTCCTGCCCGCGGGCATTGCCGGGCGCTCGCCGTCAAATCCCCTTGAATCGGAAGGCGTACGGACGGCTCACCTGGATTTTGCGGGCATGCCCGGTGAGCTTCACCGAAAACCGGCCGTGCATGCCGCGCTCGACCCGTTCGATGGCGGCCACGCGCACGATGGCGCCGCGATGCAGGCGCCAGAACTGGGCCGGATCCAGCTGCGGTTCCAGATCCTTCAGTGAGGTGCGGATCAGCCATTCACCGCGGGAATTGGCCAGCAGCGTGTACTTGTCGGTGGACTGGAACAGGTCGACCTCAGTCACCGGCAGCAGCGTGACCTCGTCGCGCACCGACACCTGCAACCAGTGCAGGTAAGCCTGCGCGGGGCGCAGCTGCCTAACCAGGTCCCGCAGTTCGGACAGGGCCGCGGGCGCTGGAGCCTGGTTCCTGCGCAGGCGCTCGACCGTCTTGCGCAGGCGCTCGTCGCTGACCGGCTTGAGCAGGTAGTCGATGGCGGCGCGCTCGAAGGCGTCGATCGCGTACTGATCGTGCGCGGTGACGAAGGCGATCTGGCAGTCGGCGGCGACCCGTTCGGCCACCTCCAGCCCGGTTAGACCGGGCATCTGGATGTCGAGGAAGGCGTGCGAGGGTTTGAGCTCGCGAATCATGCGCAGCGCCTCCAGCCCGTCGCCCGCTTCGCCCACGATGCGCAGCTCGGGCCACACCAGGGCGAGGCGCTTTCCAAGGTAATCGAGCAGCTGCGGCTCGTCGTCGGCGATCACCGCCGTGGGCTCGACGACCGTGCCCTCCTTCATGTGGCCGCGGATTGCGTGGCGAGCGGCAGGCGCAGCCGGGCAATCACCCCGGACGGGGCGTTCGGGTGCAGGCTCAAGCCGGCGCGCTCCCCATAGATCGCGGCCAGCCGGGCGCTGATGTTGGCCAACGCAAGGCCGGGCGGGTGGTCGGCGCGCAGTCCACAGCCCGTGTCCGCGACCTCGATCGTGAGGATCTCGCCCGTGCGCCTGGCATCTATCCGCAGCTCACCTCCGCCGACCTGCGGTTCCAGGCCGTGCCGGATCGCGTTCTCGACCAGCGGCTGCACCAGGTACGGAGCGATCTGAACCGATTCCAGTCCCGGATCGACCTGGATCGAGCAGCGCAGCCGCGGACCCATGCGCTGCGCCTGGATCTCGACGTAGGCGCGGATATCCGACATCTCCTCGGCCAGGGGAAGGCTGTCCAGCCGTCCCCGCTGCAGCGAGCGGCGCAGCAGGCGCGTGAGGTCGGCCAGCACGGTGCGCGCGGTCGCCGGGTCGTCCTCGATCAGATTCAGGATATTGGACAGCGTGTTGAACAGGAAATGCGGCTCGATCTGCGCCTGCAGCATCTTCAGCCTGGCTTCGCTCAGGCGCTGCTGGTCCAGGGCCCGCTCCAGCTCCGCCTGCTTCAACCGCGCTCGCTGCTCCGCGAGCTGGCCGCGCGTGTAGAAGTAGTGTGTGGCAACCGTCCCGATCACCAGAGGCACCGCGAGCGTGGCGAGCAGGGTGCCGAGCGGCAGCTCGGAGCCCAGCAGGCTATCCCCGGTGATCCAGCACCCCAGCTCGATGCCCAGAAGGCAGCCGAGCGGCACTGCGATCACCAGCGCCTTGCGATCGGCCCGATCCGCGCCGACCAGCCGGCTCAACCCCAGCGCCAGGGCGTAGATCGAGAGTCCGATCGCGTGCGAGTAGATCAGGTTGTTGACGAATCCGTAGTGGTTTAGCAGGAGCAGGAAGGCCGCGACCAGCGTATTGACGACCAGTACACGAGCCAGGTCCGGAAGGTGATGGAGCACTGTCTCGCGCAAGGGCGGCCGCGCGGGCGCGCTGGCGGGCGGTTGCGTCTCGGCTTGCTGGGTTGGGCGATGAGGCATCGAGGTCGTTTCGGCGCTGGGCGCTGCCTGTCCTGGGAATGATAGGCGGCGTCGTTTGGACGGGACGGTTCGACTTTGCGACGATCCGGGCCGGCTGTCACAAACCTGCGACGAATCGCGGCCGGCTGCGACCGATTGCGCGCAGACGCGACGGATTGCGCCCCTGCCTCGGCCGCCGCTCAGCGGGCGCTGGCGTAGATCATGTCGCGCACACGTGGGTAGATCTGCTCGCTCCACTTGCGCCCGCTGAACACGCCGTAATGGCCGACGCCCGTCTGGACGTAGTGCGACTTGCGGTAGGGGCGAATGCTGCTGCACAGATCCTGCGCCGCCAGCGTCTGGCCGACTCCGCAGATATCGTCGCGCTCGCCCTCGACCGTCAGCAGCGCCGTGCGCCGGATCGCGGCCGGATCGACGCTGCGCCCGCGCCAGCTGAGCTTGCCTCGCGGCAGGTCGTGGGTCTGGAACACTTTTTCGACCGTTTCCAGATAGAACTCGGCCGGCAGATCGTTCACGGCCAGGTATTCGTCGTAGAAACTTCCGATGGCGCTCGCTTCTTCGCTGCGACCTTCCACCAGGTGTTCGTACATCAGCCGGAACGACTGCTGGTGGCGCGCCAGGTTCATGTTCATGAAGGCGCTCAGCTGTACGAATCCCGGGTACACGCGGCGCATGAAGCCGCGGTGCGGGAAGGGCACGAGCGAGATCAGGTTCTGCTCGAACCAGCCGACCGGCTTGCTGTTGGCCAGGCGGTTGACCTCGGTCGGGTTGACACGGCAATCGACTGGGCCGGCCATCAGCGTCAGGCTGCGCGGCTGGGCGATGTGGTTTTCCTGCGCCATTAAGGCGGTCGCCGCCAATGCGGCCACGCAAGGCTGGCACACGGCGATCACGTGACAACCTGGACCGATGGTCGCGATGAAGCGCATCATGTATTCGATATGGTCATCCAGGCCGAACGCACCGTGGCGCAGTGCAACGTCGCGCGCGTTGTGCCAGTCGGTGATGTAGACGTCGTGGTCCTGCAGCAGCGTGCGCACCGTTTCCCGCAGCAGCGTGGCGAAGTGACCCGACATCGGTGCCACCAGCAGCACCGCCGGCTGCCCGTCCTGGCGCGTGCCGGCGTCCTTGCGGAAATGCAGCAGCGTGCCGAACGGCAGGCTGAGCACGGCCTGTTCCGTGACGGCCACGCGCTCGCGCGCCGTGTTCACCTGTTCAATGCCGAAGGCGGGCCGACTGTGCGTAAGACGCAGCCGCGCCAGCACCGCGCAGGCCGCCGATACCCTGCGCAGCAGCGAGCGCTCGGTCCGCTCGATCCACAGCGCAGAGCCCAGGTGATGTGCCAGCATACGCAGGGGCGAGCCCAGGTCGGACTGGAGCTGGTAGGCCATGTAGAGCATGGCGATTCCTTCCGTGGGCGAATGCCGGATTCTTACGCAAATTGCGGAGATTCACATGGCCAAGGCCGTATTGACGATCAGCAGCAAGAACTACGGGGCCTGGGCTCTGCGCGGCTGGCTGATGGCCAAGTTCGCGGGGCTCGATTTCGTCGAGCGCACGATTCCGCCCGACGACCCGGCAATGAGGGCCGAAATCCTGCTGCTTTCGTCCTCGATCCGGGTGCCGGCGCTCGAGCACGACGGCGTGCGCGTCTGGGATACGCTGGCCATCGGCGAATACCTGAACGAGATCAGTCCGGACGCCGGGCTGCTGCCGGCCGATCGGGCGGCGCGCGCCCATTGCCGCGCGATCTGCGGCGAGATGCATTCGGGCTTCAGCGCGCTGCGTTCTTCGCTGCCGATGAACATCAAGGCACATTGCCCGAAATTCAGACTCTGGTCGCGCGTGCAAGCCGATATCGACCGCATCGTCGCGATCTGGACCGAATGCCTGCGCGCCTACGGCGGGCCTTACTTGCTCGGCGCCAGGCCCTGCCTGGCGGACGCCATGTTCGCTCCGGTGGTGACCCGCTTCATCACCTACGACGTGGCGCTCGACGAGCCGTGCGGCGCCTACTGCCGCACCATCATGGCGCTGCCGGCGATGCAGGAGTGGGTGCAGGCGGCGCGAGCGGAGCCGGACGAAATCGACGAGCTGGATGCCGAGTTTTAAGCAGACCGGCCGGGTGCGGGGCACTGCATTGGTGCGTCAGCGCCCGGCGCCCGCACATCGCATCAGCGCCTGGGCGTATCCCGGCGCTGTGGGTTCATGCATGAAATACACGTGGATTTCGCGCCACGCGGTCGCGCGGAGCCGGTCGGCCCATTGCTGCAACTCGGCCTCGGAGTAGCTCTCGAGCCGCAACCGGACGTAGCCCCAGGGCGCCGTTTCCACCAGGGGCGGCGGCGCGTTGTCCTCCCGCTCGGACAGGCACAGCGCCGCGCCCGCGCCCTTCAGGGCGTCGTAAACCTCGTCGGCGAACCAGCTGTCGTTGCGGAATTCGAACGCGGCCCCGTGCCCCTCCGGCAGGATCTGCAGGAACTCGGACAGGCGCGGCAGGTCCTTTTTCAGGAAGGGCGGCAGCTGGAACAGTACCGGCCCGCGCTTGCCGCCGAGCGCACCCAGATTCCGGTACAGGAAGGCGACCGAGTCCGCGGCCGTGTCCGCCTTGATGCGAGCCAGATGCGTGATGCGTCGCGACGCCTTGATCGCGAACCGGAATTGCGCCGGCGTGCAATTGGCCCAGTTCTCCAGCACCGTGACCTTGGGCATCTGATAGAAGGTGTTGTTGATTTCCACCGTGGGCAGCCGCTCCGAGTAATAGGCGAGCATGCCGTCCGGCTTGATGTCGGCCGGATAGAAACTGCCCTTCCATTCCTTGAAGGAGTAGCCGCTGGCGCCGGCCAGGAGCTTCGCGTCTGTCACCTGGACCCCTAGAATCTTTTGCATGGAGAAAAGCAAGCTTAACGAATACTCCGCCAAGCGGAAGTTCGAGGCGACCCCGGAGCCGGCGCCCCCGGTAGCGCCGCCAGGCGCGAAGGAGGGGCCGCTGCTGTTCGTGGTGCAAAAGCACGCGGCCCGGCGCTTGCACTACGACTTCCGGCTGGAACTCGACGGCGTGCTCAAGTCCTGGGCCGTGCCCAAGGGGCCCTCGCTGAACGTCGCGGACAAGCGCATGGCAGTGCAGACCGAGGATCATCCGTTCGACTACGCCTCGTTCGAGGGCGTGATCCCGCCCGGCCAGTACGGCGCGGGCGAGGTGATCGTGTGGGACTGCGGGGTCTATTCGCCCGACGAGGAGGGAACCTGGTTCCACGATCGGGCCGCAGGCCGAGCGCCAGCGTACGCGAAGGCCTGGAGCGCGGGCAAGCTCAGCTTCCTGCTGCGCGGGGAGAAGCTCAAGGGGTCGTTCGCGCTGGTGCGCACCGCCAAGGAGCCCAGGAGCTGGCTCCTGATCAAGCACAGGGACCGCTTCGCGGCCGCCAACGACGTCACGGCCCAGGATCGCTCGGTGCTCTCCGGCGTCGCGGTGGAGGACCTGAAGGTGGTGCCGGCGCACCGGATCGCGGCTGCGCAGCTCGTCGCCGGCGGCAAGGCGACGGCCGTGCCGGACCGGCTGGCGCCGATGCTGGCCGAGACCGGCGAGCGGCCATTGAATCGTCCCGAATGGAGCTAGGAACCCAAGCTCGACGGGTATCGGGTGCTCGCCTTCATCGGTGCGCGCGGCGCGCAAGCTGCGCTCGCGGGGCGACCTGGAGCTGACCGACCGGTTCCCGCGAGCTCGTGGCCGAGCTGCGCGACCAGGCGGTCGACAGCATGATACTCGACGGCGAGATCGTCGCGCTCGACGCGGGCGGGCGCCCCTCCTTCAACGCGCTGCAGAATCGGGCGCAGCTCAAGACCGAGCGCGAGATCGCCGCTGCCGCACCGCGCCGACGCCGGTGGTCCTTGTGTGCTTCGACCTGCTGCACTTCGCGGGGTTCAACCTGCGCAAGTCGCCCTACCGCGACCGCCGGCGCTACCTGGCCCAGTGCCTGCTGCCCTCGCCGCACGTGCAGCTCGTGCATGCGCAAGAGGACGCGCGATCGCGCTGTATGAGGCGGCGCTCGTCGAGCGGATTCGAAGGCATCGTGGCCAAGCGCAAGCGACAGCCCCTACCAGGCCGGCCGGCGCTCGCGCTCGTGGCTCAAGATCAAGGCCGGCGCATCCGGCGATTTCGTGATCGGCGGCTACACGCGCGGCAAGGGTGCGCGCGCGCCGCTGGGCGCGCTGCTGGTCGGCTACCTGGGAGGGCAAGATCGCTGCGCTATTCGCCGGGCACGTCGGGCTCGGGCTTCGACGAGCGCTCGCTGGCGCAGCTCAAGCAGCGGCGGAGCCACTCAAGCGCGGCTCCTGTCCGTTCGCCGAGAAGCCGGAGCTGCACCGACCCGACGACCTGGGTCGAGCCCAGTCTGGTCGCGGAGGTGAAGTTTCAGCGAGCTGGACCGAGGATGGGCACCTTCGCCACCGATATTCCTGCGCCTGCGCGACGACCTGGACGCCGGGTCGGTGCGGCGCACTGCAGCGTCGAGCGCGAACGGGCACGGCGCGCCGGGCGGCCGGCCGAGCGGCGCCGGCCGGGCAATGAGCTCGATGCCGTCCTGGCGCAGCTGGAAAGCGGGAAGAACGCTTTTACGCTCGCGGTCGGGTCGCATCGAATCAAGCTGACCCACCTGGACCGGGTCTACTGGCCGGCGGCTCCCGCGCTGCAGCAGCCGGCGCAGACCAAGCGCGACCTGCTGCGCTACCTCGCGCAAGTCTCGCGCTTCATGCTGCCGCACCTGGCGGACCGGCCGCTCACGATGATCCGCATGCCCGACGGCATCGACGGCGAGCGCTTCTTCCAGAAGCACTGGGACGCAGGCGCGCCCGCAGTTCGTCGAGACCGTCACCGTGTTCTCCGAGACCAAGGACGAGCGATCACCGCTATCTGCTTGCCAACAACCTGGCCGACGCTGCTGTGGCTCGGCCAGGTCGGCGCGCTCGAATTGCACGTCTGGCACTCGCGCGCCCGGGTCGAGCCGGACGCGGACGGCGCGACAGCACCGACTACGCCAGCTCGCTCGCAGCGCTCGAGGCGTCGATGCTCAACTATCCGGACTACCTGGTGTTCGACATCGACCCCTACATCTATTCCGGCAAGGAGGAGCCAAGGGCGCGCGAACCCGAGCTCAACACGGCGCGGCTTCGCGATGGGCAAGCGCGTGGCGTTCTGGCTGCGCGAGCTGCTCGACGAGATGTCGCTGGAGCCGATCGTCAAGACCTCGGGCAAGACCGGCCTGCACGTGTTCGTGCCGATCGAGCGCACGGTCGACCTTCGATGAGGCGCGCCACATCTGCGAGACTGGTCGGGCGGCACGTGATGCGCGCAGCATCCCCGGGAGATCACCATGGAATGGGCGATCGAGAAGCGCACCGGCAAGATCTTCATCGACTACAACATGAACGTCCGCGGCAAGACGCTGAACGTCGCCTACTCGCCCCGAGGGGTGCCCGGGGCGCCGGTGTCGATGCCGCTGACTTGGGACGAGCTGAGCCGGCGCGCACCCGCTCGATTTCCGACTCACCAACGCGGCGCAGCGGCTGGCACAAGACCGGCGACCGGTGGCATGATGCACTTGAGACGCAAGCAGAGCCTTACGAAGGCGTCCTCAAGGGCGCCCAGGGCAAGGCCGGATAAGGAGAGGCGAAATGGCCGCACGTTCAATCGGGTCGCTGACGGTGTCCTTCGGACTGGTCGTCGATTCCGGTGAAGCTTTACACGGCCACGCGAATCGAGCCAGTGCCATCTCCTTCAACCTGCTGCACAAGACCTGCGGCTCGCGCCTGAAGCAGCAGTACCTCTGCCAGAAGGACGGCGTGCCGGTCGAGCGCGACGAGATGGTCAAGGGATACGAATTCGCCAAGGACCAGTACGTGCGTCTTCACTCCCGAAGAGATCAAGGCGCTCGAGGAAGTCGGCACGCACAGCGTCGACATCACCGAGTTCGTGCCCCTCGAGTCGATCGACCCGGTGTACTTCGACAAGACCTACTACCTGGCGCCCGACAAGGGCGCGCGCCAAGCCTTACGACGCTGTTCACCGCGCGCGTTGCGCGAGTCCAATCGCTGCGGCTCGGTCGCTGGGCCGCGCGCGGCAAGCAGTACATCGTGATGATCCGCGCCCGATCGACGATGGGCTGGTCATGCAGCAGCTGCTGTACGCGGACGAGGTGCGCTCGATCAAGGACCTCGACGTCCCGAAGACGGAGGTCAAGCCGATACGGAGCTCAAGCTGGCCCAGCAGCTGATCGAGCAGCAATCCTCCGATACTTTCGACCCCGCCGCCTACACGGACGACGTGCGCGCGCGCATCGAAGCGGCGATCCAGAAGAAGGTGGAAGGCCAGGAGATCACTCTGGCGGATGCGCCCGAGGGCGGCGCGCAGGTGATCGACCTGATGGAAGCGCTGCGCGCCAGCCTCGAGCGCAAGGGTGTCGCGCCTTCGAAGGCACGCGCGGCGAAGGTCGAGCCGCAGGAGCAACCCGCGGCGGAGGCGCGCAAGCCGCCGAAGCGGGCGCCGGTCGCCGAGGCTGCGCCGGCGGCGCGCGCGCGCGCCAGGAAATAGCGCAAGTAGAGACCCACCCGGCAGTTCGATGCAGCGCTACGGCGTGAGCGACGTCGAGAAGATGCTGCGCCTGCCGCGCAGCACGATCCGCGCCCTGGCTTCGGCCGGCTTCGTGACGCCGACGCGCGGGCCGCGCAACGCCCTGCTGTTTTCCTTCCAGGACCTGATCGTGTTGCGCACGGCGCAATCCCTGGCCGATGCCAGGGTGCCGCCAAAACGCATCGCGCGCTCGCTCAAGGAGCTGCGCCGCCAGCTGCCCGAAGCGATGCCGCTGTCGGGGCTGTGCATCAGCGCGGTGGGCGAAGAGGTGGTGGTGCGCGACGGTGCGGCGCAGCGACAGGTCGAGTCGGGGCAATATCTGCTGGCCTTTGAAGGCGATCCCGCCAACGCCTCGCTGAGCGTCATCGAACGCGCGCGGCCCAGCACCGCGGTGGCGCAGCAGGACTGGTTGGCGCGGGGCGTCGCACTGGAGCGTGAAGACGCGAGCGCCGCCGTCGAGGCCTACCGCAACGCGATTGCCGCCACCCCCGGGCGTGCCGATGCGCGCATCAACCTGGGGCGGCTGCTGCACGAGAGCCGGCGCCATCAGGAGGCCGAGCGGGTGTACCGAGAGGCGATCGAGGCTTGCGGCGCCGATCCGCTCCTGCTCTACAACCTCGGGGTTCTGCTGGAAGACATGGACCGCAAACCGGAGGCGATCGACGCCTACGAGGCGGCCCTGCGCGGCGACCCGGCCATGGCGGACAGCCATTACAACCTCGGTCTGCTGTACGACAAGCTCGGCAAAGGCAGGCAGGCCATCCGGCACATGGCGGAGTACCGGCGCCTGTCGATGTGACGTAAGACACTTTCCGCCTCGGACCCGCCTGCGGAGAATCGCGCCCTACATCGGATGGCAGCGAAGGGCAGGCGAAGCATGCTGGAGCGGGAAAACCTCAGAGCCGTGTGGTCCCTGGTACCCGCGGAAACCCTGCTGGACGGGCCGACCGGCGCAGCGCCGCACCGGGTATTGAGAATGATCTGGTGGCAGGTCCAGGCCAGCGAACCTGCGACGCGCTCGCGGCAATACAATCCGGTTGGCGTTGTGCCGGAAGCACGCCGCATTCCGAGTCCTGTCGAACGAATCGATCCGAGAGCTGTCTGCCATGAGACCGACGATTTCCCGCACGCTGCGCACCTCGATACTGCTCGCGGTCGCTCTTGGAGTCTGTGCCTGTTCGACGGTGGATAGGATCAAGCAGAAGTACTTCGCGCCGGATACGGGGACTTCGGAGGCGCACACGTCGGATGCGAAGAAGCCGGATTCGGCGACTCCCGATACGCGCACTCCGGAGGAGAAGGCCGCGGACCGCGCAGTGGCCGGCCAGGTCAAGGCCGCTTTGCAGGCCGATGGGTCAGTCTATGCCGACCACCTGGACATCGACTCGAAGCGCGGCGTCGTCTTGCTGTCGGGCTGGGTCTCGAGCGAGGAAGAGGCGCGCCAGGTCGTGAGCGATGCCAGGGCCGTGCCCGGCGTGCAGCGTGTGGTCGACCGCATCGATCGCAAGGAAGACTTCTCGCATTATTGAACGATCGCTGCGGCCTCACGCCGGTTCGGCGCCGACTGCGGCGACCAGTGCCAGATCCCTGGCCGACACCGACCCCAGGTCGAACTTCGCGGC
The DNA here is from genome assembly GCA_963739145.1 of uncultured beta proteobacterium. Taxonomy (GTDB): domain Bacteria; phylum Pseudomonadota; class Gammaproteobacteria; order Burkholderiales; family Burkholderiaceae_F; genus VBCK01. The sequence continues at coordinate 50,441 of CAVTZO010000009.1, read as the reverse complement.
GGCCGCGGCCATGCGCGTCAGCGCCGGCCCGATCGGCATGGACGGCTCGCTCTGACCTTTCCTGGGCCGCTGGAAGCGAACCGGGTTGATGCGCGCCACGACGTAATTGCGCAGGTAGGGTGACTTGAACCCGCGCTCTTGCAGCGCGGCGACAATGCGGCCGACCTGGGCGTCGATCTGCTCGATTCGCGCCGCCCAGCCATCCCTGTCGCGCAGGCTGACGGGCAGGGTCCGATCGCCGAAGCGGTCGACCTTCTTCAGGAACGGGTTGTACGCGCTGCCGCCGAAGCGGGGCGCGCGCTCGTACACGATCCCCAGCGTCAGCAGTTCCGGCGATTCGAACTGGGCCGAGAACTGCGTCTCCTTGGCGCGCGGGTTGCGGGCGGCAAGGTTGCGCGCCATCCGGATGACTTCCAGCGCGCGATCCTTCAGGTTGTGCGCCTTCTCCGTATTCAGGGCAAGAATGCGGAAGGCGAGGTCTTCGTCCGGCGACACCAGTGCCGTGATCTGCTTCAGTCCGAGCAGCTTGGCTGCGGCCAGCCGATGGCGTCCGTTCGGCGTCCACAGCTTGCCGTCATCCCCGCGCACGACGATCAGCGGATCCAGGAAGGAGCCGGACTCCTCGATCTTCGAGGCCAGCCGCTGGGTGTGCGTGGGCGACAGGTCCCGCTGAAACGGCGTGGGCTGAACCGCTTCCAGCGGCAACGCCGCCAGCACCAGCGGGCGGCCCGAGAACGGCTCGCGATAGGCGCCGATCACGGCGCCACCGCTGCGGGTCACTTGTTGCCCGAGCGCGGCGACCTCGGGCGCGTCGCGCTCCAGCACGATCTGCCCGGCCGAAAGGCCGCGCTTGTCCCGGCGCGGCGCCAGCTTGCCGCGCGCCGGCTGGCGGCGCTCGGCGGCCGTGGCCTTCGCGCCGGACTTGCCCGGGCTGCGAGTTCCCATTCGGCAAGTCTAGCGGGCCAGGTGTGCCCCTCTCGAACGGAAACTATGCGATCGACAGGGCCAGGTAGGCGGTGAGCGCAACGCCGACCAGCGCGATCAGCAGGCTGCAAACGAGAAGCAGGGTGCCGCCGGAATTGTATTGCGGCCGGTCCTGTGCGGGCAGCGTGGCGATCAGCCTGCGGTACTGGATGGTCGCCGCCACGATCATCGCCGTGCCGATCGCGACCAGCGCCACCCCGAGCAGCGCCGATACGCCGGTCTGCGCGTGAATCGGCGAGTTCGGTGCCTGGAAGGAAAGGATGTGCAGAAACAATCCGAAGCGGGCGATGACGAAGCCGAACGCCATCACCGTCAGCCCGGTGCGCAGCCAGGCCAGCAATGTCCGTTCGGCCGCAAAGTGCACGCGCGGATCGGATCCGGTTGAAGGCACTGCCACCCCTCCCGAAAAGTCGCCGCAGCCGGCCAGCGCTCCGGCATATATCCAATTGAATTTTTCTTCGTTCTTTCAGGAAAGCGCGAACGATACAGTGCCGTGGTCGGGTCACCTGCCGAAAGGAGGGCCGGCTCATCGAAGAACGTTGATTCGCAGGATATATAAGGTGAAAAAATATACAAATGCCATCCTGATGGCGATCGGGGGTTGCACCGCATCCGCAGCGCACGCCGATGGCCCTTCCGACAGCCTGACCTGGTACGGCATCACGTTGTACGGCGTCATCGATGTCGGCGCCACCTACCAGACGCACGGCTCGCCGTTGAACGATTTTTATGCGCAAGGGGTGGAATACGGCATTTCCGCCAACAGCAACCGTTCGTTCGCAGGCCTGGCGCCGAACGGCCTGGCCCAGTCGCGCATCGGCTTGAGCGGCGCGCGGGAATTCGCGGATGGCTGGTCCGGCGTCTTCAAGCTGGAGACGCGCTTGAGCCCCCTGACGGGAGAAATTGCCAACGGCCCGAAGTCGCTGATCCAGAACAATGGCGTGCCGCCCGCGAACCAGACCGCCAACAGCGACTCCAGCCAGGCCGGACAGGCGTTCAGTTCCGCGGCCTATGCCGGCGTCAGTTCGGACCCGTTCGGGACGCTGACGATCGGCCGGCAGAACGGTCTGCTCCACGACAACGTGCTGAAGTACGACCCCAACGCGGGCTCCTATGCCTTTTCATTGATCGGCTTTTCCGCCGTGACCGCGGGGGCGGGCGATTCGGAATACAACCGCCTGAACGATTCGCTGAAGTACTTCGGTCAGTTCGGTCCGGCCCGCGTCGGCGCGCAGTACCAGCCCGCCAGGGAGCCGACCGGCGGAGTCGGTTACGAGCTCGACGCCGGTGGCGACGCAGGACACCTGCAGTTCGACGCCACGTATGTCACCAAGCACGATGCGATTGCCCTCGCGTCGTATTCGCCGACGCCGGCCCAGCTCGCGACGCTCCTTTCCAGGGGCCTGACCCTGCAGGACTCGCTGAAAGCGACGCTGTCGAACAACAGGAGCTGGTCGCTGATGGCCAGGTACGACGCCGGCGCGTTAAAGGCGTTCGCCGGCTACGAAAACATCGCGTACGGCGCTCCCGACCTCGGCCTGATCGGCGTGGGGTCGAGCACGATCGGCGGATACCAGATCGCCTCGGTGACCACGAACTCCTTTGCGCACCGCAGGATTCTGCAGGTGCCATGGGCCGGTCTGAAGTATTCGATCACGTCGAAATGGATCGTCACCGGCGCCTACTACCACTACGACCAGAACAGCTACGCGACCGGCAGGACGGCCGGTTGCAGCACGCCGAGCGCATCGAACTGCAGCGGCACCGAAAATGCCTGGTCGCTCCTGCTCGAGTACCAGCACAACAGGCACGTCGACATGTACGGGGGCCTGCTGCAATCGGCTGTCAGCGGCGGCCTGTCGAGCGGCTATCTGGCCAATGCGGCCACGTCCACCACGGCCGGGGTGCGGTTGAGCTTCTGAACGGCTTGCGTTAAATCCCGGTTGCGGTCCGGGTGACGCCCACGAGCGGCCTGAGTTTTCATTTCCGAGTCACTGCCTGGTCTGGCTTTGGATTTCGTCGCGCTCCCGCATCAGCAGATCGCCGAAGGCCCGCACCAAGGGCGCCGTGGGCCGCTGCTTGAGCTGCAGCATGTAAAGCTGGCGCTCGAGCGACTGCGCCTGCGCGACCCGCAGGACCTCGACCTCCCCGATCAGCGCAAGCTCGCGCACGATTCGCATCGGCAGCAGCGCGACGCCCATCCCTGAGGCCACCGCCCGCGCAATTCCTTCGTTGCTGCCGAAATCCAGCCCTCGTTTCGGGACGATGCCCAGGGCCTTCATGATCTTTTGCGCCGCCTCGCGGGTTCCCGAGCCGGACTCGCGCATCAACCAGACCGTTTCGCTCAGCTCGGCCGCCGTCAGCGTCCGCTTGCGCGCGAGCGTCCCGCCCGGGCGCGCAACGATTGCGAGCTCTTCACGGCGCCAGCGCGTTGCGACGATGCGCGGGTCGCGTACGGCCCCTTCGACCAGCGCGATATCGACATCGCAATCGATAAGAGCCCGGCAAATCAGCGCGGTATTGCCGACCTGCACCTGCAGCTGGACGGACGGAAACTCCCGCCCCAGCGCCGCCAGGTAGGGCGGCAGCCAGTAGCCCGCCACGGTCGTGCTGGCGCCGACCGCGAGCCGCCCGCGCCGCAGTCCGACCCGCGCCTTGACATCGTCGATCGCCGCACGCTCCAGCGCGAAGATGCCGCGGGCGTGCTCGAACAGCGCGCTGCCGCTCTCGGTCAGGCGCACGCCCCCCGCCCTGGGCCCCGCGCGATCGACCAGAGGCAAATCGAGCTGCTGCTCGAGCTCGCGCACGGCCTTCGATACGGCGGGCTGGCTGATGAACAGCGTGGCCGCCGCGCGCGTGAAGCTGCGCTGCTCGGCCACGGCGTGAAAAACGCGCAGGTGGTGCAGGTTCAGATGCATGACCCTTCCCATAACGAAAATTCATGAAATGTTGAAGTATATGTATTCGACTTATGGTGCCCGGAAGTCTAACTTGTCCGCATCGAAGATCACTTGTCAACGCTACGGAGGCGGCAATGAGCAACCCCGATGGTCTGTCAGGTTCGATCAATGCACCGCAACGGGATGGCGCGCTGCCCGGGTTCGGCCCGGTGGAGCGCGTGCTGCAAGGCGCGGCGCTGCTGGCCGCTGCGCTCAGCGTCATCGCCTGCTCGACGACCGATGCCCGCACGTTGCAGGAGCGTACGGCCGACCGGGCGATCGCGCAGCGCGTGATGGTCGCGCTGCAGAGCGACCCGTACCTCGATGCCGACCATGTCGGTGTCGACGCCCGTGGCGGCACGGTCCGCTTGTCCGGAAAGGTCGGGGCCGACGACGATTTGCGGGAGGTATTGCGCATCGCGCAGGCGGTTCCGGGAGTGCGGCGCGTCGACGACGAACTCGAGATAGAGGATTTCGGCCCTCGACGTTGAACGCGAGGCTGCCCGACGTGATTGCGGGGACGACCGTGAACTGTGCCAGCACACCCGGAACCTCGATGCGCGCGCTGCGGCAGGTTGACTCGTCGTGGTGGCTTGGCCTTGCGCTGGTGGGCGCGGTGGCGGCCTGCGCCGGCAAGCTCAGCGAGCTCGAGTGGGCCCGTCAGGCGGGCCTGAGCGCGTTGACGATCGCGATCGTGCTCGGCATCGCGCTCGGCAACAGCGTGTTTCCGGCGATCGCCCGGCATTGCGCCACCGGCGTGGACTTCTCGAAGAGCGCGCTGCTGCGCGCGGGCGTCGCACTGTACGGATTCCGGATCACCTTCCAGCAGATCGGCCAGGTCGGGTGGGCCGGCGTCCTGATCGACGCCCTGATGGTTGCGCTGACCTTCACCCTGGCGGTGCAGCTCGGCACGCGCCTGTTCGGGCTGGACCGGCGCACTTCGATGCTGATCGGAGCAGGCAGCGCCATCTGTGGAGCCGCCGCGGTCCTGGCGACCGAACCGGTGTTGCGCGCCCCGGCGAACAAGGTCGCGGTCGCGGTGGCAACGGTGGTCGTGTTCGGAACGGTCGCGATGTTCCTGTACCCGCTGCTGTATCCGTATCTGGGCCTCTCGCAGCAGGCCTACGGCGTGTTCACCGGGTCCACGGTGCACGAGGTGGCGCAGGCGGTTGCCGCCGGCAGGAGCGTGGGCGAGGCGGCAGCCGCGACCGCGGTGATCGAGAAGATGCTGCGCGTGATGATGCTCGCTCCCTTCCTGATGCTGCTGTCGAGCGCCGAAAGCGCCGACCAGGACTCGCACGCCGGGCGGCACATCGCGATCCCCGCTTTTGCCGTGCTGTTCCTGGCGGCAAGCGCCGTCAACTCAGCCCGGCTGCTACCCGCCGCGATGGTGTCGAGGCTGCTCGAGGTCGACACGGCGCTGCTCACGATGGCGATGGCCGCACTGGGCCTGCGCACCCACGCAACCGCGCTGCGCGAAGCCGGCCTCAAGCCGCTGCTGCTCGCCGGATGCCTGTTCGGCTTCCTCGCGATCGGCGGCTATGCCGTCAATCGGGCCGTGATGCAGTGGCTTGGCTGATACCACCGCATCGGCGGCCCGAACCTTGTCGTATCGGCGCTCAGTCGCGCCCGACGACCTCGAACTGCACGTCCACGTTACCGCGCGTGGCGTGCGAATACGGGCAGATTTTTTCGTGCGCCTCGCGTGCCAGCGCCGACAGGTCGGCCTTCGAGAGGCTGCGATCCTCGACACGCATCTTCACCGCCAGCCCGAAGCCCCCCAGCTCGCGCGGCCCGATCGAGACCGCGCAGGTGATCTTCGCTTTGCTGGCGTCCTTCTTTTGCTGCTTGCCCACGAAGTCGAGCGCGCCGCCGAAGCAGGCCGCGTAGCCGGCCGCGAACAGGTGCTCGGGCGTCGCGGTTCCGGGCCGGCCGGGGCCGCCCATTTCCTTCGGCAGCGACAGATCGACCTTGACGACCCCGTCGCTGGTTTCCGTATGTCCGTTGCGACCACCCGTTGCGGTACCGGTGGCCGTGTAGAGCGGCTTGATGACGTCCATGCCATCCCTCCTTCATCGACGCGAAAAACGATGCCGCCACATTATCATCGACGTGGCGCAGGTAACCCTGCGCCGACCGAGGCCGATCATGAATGGCATGGACAATTGCGCCGGGGATATCCGCGCGCTGGTCGACCGCGTCTATCGCGCCGATTCGCGTCGCGTGCTCGCGACGCTGATCCGGCTGGTGGGCGATTTCGACATGGCCGAAGAGGCGCTGCACGACGCCTTCATCGCAGCCGTGGAGCAATGGCCGCGCGACGGTGTTCCGAACAATCCGAGCGCGTGGCTGGTGTCGACCGGCCGCTTCAAGGCGATCGACCGCATCCGGCGTCGGAGCCGATTCGACGTCTCGCTGGAAGACGTGGCCGAGCAGATCGAAGCGATTGCGGCCCCGGAGGTCATGAGCGGGGCGGCGCACGTCGAGGACGACCGCCTGCGCCTGATCTTCACCTGCTGCCATCCGGCGCTCGCGCCCGATGCGCAGGTCGCGCTCACGCTGCGTGAAGTGTGCGGTCTGACGACCGAGGAGATCGCGCACGCCCATCTGACGGGCGCCTCAACGGTGGCGCAGCGCATCGTGCGTGCGAAGGCCAAGATCCGCGATGCGCGCATCCCCTATGAAGTGCCGGGCCGCTCCGAACTGGCGGAGCGGCTGGACGGCGTGTTGCGGGTGATCTACCTGGTATTCAACGAGGGCTACCTGGCATCCTCGGGTCAGAGCCTGACGCGCCAGAGCCTGACGGCCGAGGCGATCAGGCTGGGCCGCCTGCTGGTGCAACTGCTGCCCGAACCGGAGGCCGTCGGGCTGCTGGCGCTGATGCTGCTGCACGAATCACGCCATGCCGCGCGAGCCACCGCTGCGGGCGAGATCGTGCTGCTTGGCGAGCAGGACCGCGCGCTGTGGAACCGCCCGCAGATCTGCGAGGCGATCGCGCTGGTCGAAAGCGCGCTCGCCTCGCGCGGCTTCGGTCGTTACACGCTGCAGGCTGCCATTGCCGCGGTGCACGCCGAGGCCGCGTTCGCCGAGGCCACCGACTGGGTCCAGATCGTCGGACTGTATGACGAGCTGCTGCGCGTCGACGCCTCGCCCGTGGTCGAGCTGAACCGGGCGGTGGCACTTGCAATGCGGGATGGGCCCGCTGCCGGTCTGGCCGTAATCGATCGAATTTTCGGGCGCGGGGATCTGGCCGATTACCACCTGGCGCACTCGGCACGCGCGGATCTGTGCCGCAGGCTCGGAGATCGCAACGAGGCTCGAAAATCCTATATGAGGGCGCTGGAGCTCACCCGTCAGCCGTCCGAGCTGCGCTTCCTAGAGCGGCGCCTTGTCGAGCTCGAAAAGGAATAGTTTCTGGCGCTGTCGAAACGGGGTCCCGCCGTTCGACTATGCAAAGAGACGGTACGGTTCGGCTCCGCGGAATGCGGTAGGCATGTGAGCCGCAGGGTCTTGTGGTTCTGGCCGTGGGGGCGCGATGAGATACCTTTGCCTTATCTATCTGGACGAGCAGCAGCTGGCCGAAATGCCGGAGGCGCATATGAGCGCGCTCAATGCCCGGCACCTCGAATTCAACGACGGCCTGCTGACGAGCGGGCAGTTCATCGAGGCCGAAGCGCTCGAACCGGTAGGCGCCACCACCTGCGTGCGCGTACGCCAGGGCAAGACCTCGGTCACTGACGGCCCTTACATGGAAACCAAGGAGCAGGTAGCCGGCTTCTATTTCATCGAAGCGCGCGACCTGAACGAGGCGATCCAGATCTGCGCGCGCATTCCGAGCGCGCCCCTGGGCACCATCGAGCTGCGGCCGTGCCGTGACCTGATCGTCAAGGGCGTCAAACACAAGGCCTCGCGCAAACCTCGCTGAACCGGAGCGCGCACCGGCCATTAAATCAACCCAACCCCAAGGAGCGAACGATGCGATTCATGGTGATGGTCAGGGCAACCAGGTCGTCGGAGTCGGGTGCAATGCCCGACCCGCAACTGCTGGCCGACATGGGCAAGTACAACGAGGAACTGGCGAAGGCCGGCGTCATGCTTTCGGGCGATGGACTGCAGCCGAGCTCGAAGGGCGCGCGCGTGAAATTCTCCCCGGGCAATCAGCGCACCGTCATCGACGGGCCATTTGCGGAAACCAAGGAGCTGATCGCGGGCTACTGGATGTGGAAGGTGAAGTCGAAGGAAGAAGCGCTGCAATGGCTGACACGCTGCCCGCATCCGTTCCCCGGCCAGGAGGCCGAGATCGAGCTGCGTCAGGTGTACGAGCAGGAGGACTTTGCCCCCAGGTGATCGTTCCCGTTATCCGCTCGAGGGAAAGGCTTGGGGGTCCCGCACGTGACGAACAAAAACGCAGGTGGTTATCGCACTCATTCACACGAACCCGCTAGCTCGATCCCAATGGCGCGGTAGTCGGCCCCAACGCGTACCGTTCGTCAGGTGAGGGTCCGTTGGACTCGACTGGTCGAATGCCGTGATAGCATATTTGTGCAAATGTATAGGGGTGACCTTCCTAAACTTTCCATCGGAAATGACCTGACGATGAAACGCACGGCCTTTGTTGTTTTGGCGCTGCTCACTGCCGCCTGCTCGACGCCGCCTCCGCCGGCACCGCCGCCCCCGCCGATGAAGGCGCCCGAACCTCCCCCGCCGCCGCCGCCCCCACCGCCTCCGCCGCCTCCGCCGCCCGTCGTGCAGAAGGAGACGCCGCAGCAGATCTTCGAGAAGATGCGCGCTGCGATCGCTCAGCAGAGCGTCTATTTCGATTTCGACAAGGCCTTGGTCAAGCCGGACCAGATTTCAGTGATCACGGATCACGGGAAGCTGGCCGCCACGTATTCGAATGACTACGTGACGCTCCAGGGCAATTGCGACGAGCGCGGCAGCCGCGAATACAACCTGGCGCTTGGACAGCGTCGCGCCGATGCGGTCAAGCAGAGGATGACCCTGCTGGGCGTGCCGGAGACCCGGATCGAAACGGTGAGCTTCGGGAAGGAGAAGCCGCGGGCCGTGTGCCACGACGAGACCTGCTGGTCGGTGAACCGGCGCGTGGACTTCGTGCACGAGTGGAAGTGAGATCGCTGGGACGCTGACCCCCGACAGCGACCAACGATTGGGCGGCTCCGGACGCGGAGGCCGCCCTTTTTACATTTCGCCGATCGGGATCCTCTTGCCGGCGCGGTCCCGCACCTTCATCCGCTTGGCGAGCTTCTCCAGGCGCCGCTGCAGCTCGAGCAGGTCGGCATGCTCGAGCGAGTTCAGCGCGTCGGGCAGCACGCCCACCAACGGCAGGGGCGCGCGTGCCACGGTGCCGCGTCCGCTCCTGGTCAGCGACAGATGTACCACCCGCTGGTCCTGGCGGGAGCGGTCGCGCTGGATCAGCCCGCGCCTTTCGAGCGGGTCGATCAGGTTGCTGGCCGTCGATTGATGAACGCCCATCGCGCGAGCCAGGTCCGTTACGCGGATTCCCGGCCGGCGGTGCAGCTCGGCCAGCACCCACAATTGCGCGCCGCTGACCCCGGTGCGCTCCTGCACCCATTGAAAGTGCTTCTTCGTGGAGCGGAAGATCATCCGGAATTGGCCGAGCACGGCCAACGCGAGCGGGCGATTGCGATCGGAATCGGACCGCGCGGCGTGCCGGGTCTCCGGGCGAAGCGGGGTTCGCGTTCGCCGCGGCCCGGCGGGCCTGGCTCCGACGGCGGACTTGGCAGAGGTTTTCGCTTCGCGTTTCACCACGGATCGATCGAGGCGCGCGCAAGCTCGCACACGATTGCGCCGCACCGTGAGTCTATTCGAAGAACCTTCGAATTAAACGGGCCCGCTGCAAAGCAAGCACCCTGCGCGCATGCTGCTCGGCACCATGCCCGGACGGAGCTCATTGGGCGTGCAGCAGGACCAGCATCGTATCGAGCAGCGCCTCCATCTCGTCGAAGCCGTCCAGGAAAAACGAAGCGCGCGACTGCGGATAATCGCGACCGACGCGCACGGTCAGCCAGTTCGGCAGGGCGCGCTCGAACACGGCCTCGTCGTTAAGGTCGTCTCCGACGAACACGGCGCGATCACAGCCGGCACGCCGCGCCAGCGAAGCGACCGCGTCCGCCTTGTCCGGCGCGCCCGAGAGCACGACGTTGATCACCGACTTGCCGCCGAAGCTTTGCAGTCCCGGGTCCAGTCCGAGCAGGGATCTGTGGATGGTCTCCAGGGCCTTGCCGGGATCCGGTGCCAGGCGGTAGTGCAGCGCGAACGAATACGTCTTGTCCTCGACCTGCACGCCGGCGGCGCCCAGCGCGGCGCTGCGCGCGTCCAGACGCGCACGCAGGCGGTCCAGGGGCGAGAGGTCCAGACCGAAATCCCGCCCCGGGTCCTCGGCGCCATGGCTGCCCACGATGAAACGGGGAGCGAATCCGAGACGGTGCGTCACGTCGGCCACCGAGCGGCCGGTCACCACGGCCACCGGCCGCAGTTGCGCGAGCCGATCGAGGCGTTGCGCGACCTCGGGTGCCACGCGCGCGTCGCCCGCGCGCTCCACGATGGGCGACAGGGTGCCGTCGAAATCGAAGGCCAGCAGGGGCTGCGCTAGCAGCGCGTTCCGCAGCGCCTGCCGTCCCGCCTGACCGAACAGATCTCTCATCCTCAGGACAGGTGGTGGCGCTGCACGCGGGCCTCGATGCGTTGCCGCAAGCGCAGGCGCCCCGCATCGGCCAGCATGCGCCCGGCCCAGCGGTAGACGTTGAACTCGCGCACCGTCATGCGCAAGCTTGCCATTCGCTCGCGCTGCTCGGGCTCCGGCATGGTCAGGGCGCGATGCAGCGCCCCCGCGCACTCCTCGATGTGGTAAGGATTGACGATCAGGGCCTCGGCCATTTCGCGGGCGGCCCCGGTGAAGCGGCTCAAGATCAGCACGCCGCGCTCATCGTCGCGCGCCGCCACGAATTCCTTGCAGACCAGGTTCATTCCGTCGTGCAGGCTGGTCACCAGGCATGCGTCGGCGGCGCGATACAGCTCCGTGACGGCGTCACGCTCGTGGTGCTCGATCCGCAAGTGGATCGGATGGCCGCTGCCGTCGCCGAAGCGCTGGTTGATCCGTTCGGCCACGCTGCAGATGCGGTCCTGAAACTGGCGGTACTCGTCCAGAACGCCGCGCGACGGCGCAGCCACCTGGACCAGGGCGAAGCGGCCGATCCACTCGGGATGCTGCTCGAGCAGCCGCTCGACCGCCAGCATCCGCTCCAGGATGCCCTTGGTGTAGTCGAGGCGGTCGATGCCTACCGCGATCCTGGCATCCGGGGCAAGGCCCAGTCGCCGCATGACATTGAGCCGGCACTGCTCGATCGAAGGCCAGGCGGTGGTGACCGCTGCGCTCGGCCATTCGATCGAGATCGGATAGCTCTCGACGAAAGTATCGTCGTCGTGGAACGAGATCGTCGAATGCTCGTGTTCGATGCGCGCCTCCAGGTTGCGGTCGACCGTCTCGATGAAGTTCTTGCAATGAAAGCGCGTCTGAAAGCCCAGTATGGTGCTGCCGAGCATGCCCTGCAGGATCTCCCGGCGCCATGGGCAGATGCCGAAGGATTCCGGGTTCGGCCACGGGATGTGCCAGAAGCTCAGGATGGTGGCGCGCGGCAGCCGTTCGCGGATCATCGCCGGCAGCAAAGCGAAGTGATAGTCCTGCACCATGACCACCGGGTCTTCGCTGCGCGCCTCGTTGACCACCGCTTCGGCGAAGCGCTGGTTGACCTCGCAGTACAGCTGCCAGTCCTGTTCGCGAAACACCGGCCGCACGTGCGCCACGTGGCACAGCGGCCAGATGCCTTCGTTGGCGAAGCCGTAGTAGTAGCCCTGCTCCTCGCCCGCGCTCAGCCAGATCCGCCTCAGCGTGTACTCCTCCCGCCCGGGAGGCGCCAGCATGCGATCGTGCCGGTCGACCACCTGCGCATCTGCGCTGCCGCTGCCGTGCGCGATCCAGGTCCCGGAGCAGGCGCGCATCACCGGCTCGACCGCGGTGACCAGCCCGCTCGCCGGCCGCCTGACGACGACCGACGCGGATGCGGACTCGTGGATATAGGGTTCGCGATTGGACACGACGATGATTTCGTCGCCGCGCAGCTGCGTTCGCAACAGCGAGCGCAACCGCTCCGGGCTCCATTCGGCCTCCAGCCCCTGGATCCGGCGATACTCGTCGTCCAGGTCCCGCAGGCGCGTGCGCAGGTCCGCCGCAAGCGGCGCCAGCTCGGGCCTCGGCGCCATCATCGGCCGCAGCAGGCCTTCGCCCCGCAGCAGGGCGCGAGCCCCGGAAACCCAGCCGTGCCAGCTCAGCTGGGCCACCGCGACCGTGATCATCGCGATGACCGCGCCCAGCACGGCGATGAACAGGATCAGGTACTGGCGGGTATCCTGGCTGCGCCGCTCGATGAAGCTCATGTCGTGCAGCAGCACCAGGTCGGCGACGCGGCCGGACTCGTCGTTGACCGGATACACGCCCACATGAACCGAACCGCCCTCGATGCGCAGCAGGGGGTTGCTCTGAAGGGCCGCTCGCTGCGCCGCCTCGCAGGCAAGCGTGCCCGGATAACCGTTTGTTTTGCGCAGCAGCCGGCCGTCCACCGAACACAGGCCGATTGCCACCAGTCGCTCGTCCTGGACAGCGCGCTCGAACAGCTTCTGCAGATGCGATTCCCTCGGGCTGTTCAGCGCCTGTGCGATCGAGTCTGAGAGGGCATTTGTCAGCAGCGTCCCCCTCAAGTCCATGTCGCGCGAGAACCAGCGCAACGTCAGCCGGTCCATCAGCGGCACGGCGACATATGCGGCCGCGACCAGCGTCAGCACCAGTGGCACGAGGAAGCGAAGTTGAAGGCGAAGCGTGTTCACGCGGATGAAAGCCGGCGCGGCAGGCGCATGCACCGCCCCGCGCCTCGCGCGAGGCTGCGCCGGAGCCCATGCGCGTTTTGTGGAAACGCAGCTCCGAACTATATTCGCACGAATCCATTGTCGGGTCTGCGCCGATCCGCGCTAACCTGATCGTTTAGACCCCTGGCCCAATGTCGACACCGCCCGACGCCAACCCGGAATCGAGCGCCTCGCTCGATCTGGCGATGGTCGGCAATTGCTCGATCAGCGCGCTGATCGATCAAACGGCGCGCATCGTGTGGTGCTGCATGCCGCGCTTCGACGGCGACCCGGTCTTCTGCGCCTTGCTCGACTCCGCCGGCGACGGGGCGGACGGCACGATGGCGGTGGTCCTCGAGCGGTTCAGCCGCGCCGAACAGGAGTACGACGCGGGCACCGCGATCGTGCGCACCCGCCTTTTCGACGCGGAAGGTCAGGGCATCGAGGTCGCGGATTTTGCGCCGCGCTTTTTCCACCGAGACCGTTTCTTCAGGCCCGCGCAGCTGGTGCGCCGGATCCGGCCGCTCAACGGCCATCCGCGCATACGCCTGGTGGTGCGCCCGCGCAGCGCCTGGGGCGCCGAGGAGCCCGCGCGCACGCGCGGCAGCAACCACCTGCGCTTCGTCGGGTCGGGTTGGACCTTGCGGCTGACCACCAACGCGCCGCTCGGCTATGCCCTCGCCGAGACCTGGTTCTCGCTGCAGGAGCCGGTCAGCCTGCTGCTGGGCCCCGACGAGACGCTGTCGGGAGGCATCGAGGAGACCGCGCGCGAGTTCGAGGAGCAGACCTCGCTGTACTGGCAGCGCTGGACGCGTCGCCTGGCCCTGCCCTTGCAATGGCAGGACGCCGTGATCCGCGCCGCGATCACGCTGAAGCTTTGCCAGTACGAGGAGACCGGCGCCATTGTCGCCGCGATGACCACCAGCATCCCCGAGGCGCCCGGCAGCCAGCGCAACTGGGACTACCGGTATTGCTGGCTGCGCGATGCTTTTTTCGTCGTGCGCGCGCTCAACAGCCTGGCCGAGGTGTCGACCATGGAGGATTACCTGCGCTGGCTGCGCGACGTGGTGCACGCCGCCGCGGACGGTCACGTGCAGCCGATGTACGGCATCGGACTCGAACCGCACCTGGCCGAGCACACGGTGGCGCAGCTGAGCGGATATCGCGGAATGGGTCCGGTGCGCGTGGGCAACCAGGCGTACGAGCACTTTCAGAACGACGTGTACGGCAACGTGGTGCTGGCCGCGGCCCAGGCCTTCTTCGATCAGCGCCTGCTGCGCCGGGTCGACGCCGGCGATTTCGCGGCGCTCGAGCGCATGGGCGAGCGGGCCTGGGCCCTGCACGACAAGCCGGACGCCGGCATGTGGGAGCTGCGCACGCGCTCGCGCGTGCATACGTCGTCGGCGCTGATGTGCTGGGCGGCGTGCGACCGGCTGGCCAAGATCGCGCGCGCGCGCGCATGGCAGGACAAGGCCTCGCTGTGGTCGGCCCGCACCGACGCCATCAAGGCCAGGATCCTGGAACTCGGCTGGAACGCGCAGCGCCAGGCGTTCACCGCGAGCTTCGGGGGAGACGACCTGGACGCCGGCGTCCTGCTGATGGCCGAGGTCGGGTTTCTGGACGCGCGCGATCCGCGTTTCATCCGCACGGTGGACGCGCTGGAGCAAAGCCTGTGCGATGGGCCGTTCATGCGTCGCTACGAGGCCCCCGACGATTATGGGCGTCCGGAAGTCGCCTTCACAGCATGCTCGTTCTGGCGCATCGACGCGCTGGCCCGCATCGGCCGCTCGGATCAGGCGCGCGAGATCTTCGAGGCCCTGCTGTCCCGTCGCAATCATGTCGGACTGCTGTCGGAGGACCTGGCGGTGGCCAGCGGCGAGTTATGGGGCAATTTCCCGCAGACCTATTCGATGGTCGGCATCGTGAACTGCGCGACCCGTCTTTCCGCCCCGTGGGACAGCGTGATCTGAAGCGTATTCGATGGGCCTTCCGGCGGTGGGGTCGTTAAGGGTAAGCTCCCTTACCATGCGGGCCGGATCGGCCTTGGCCGGCGTCGGTGGGACCGGACGCAGATTGAGCGCCCGACGCTCATCACGAACAAGGAGGATCGGCGATGGGCCTTTTTGTGGAATCCGTGGACGTCTGGGCCGCGCCGATACCCGACCGGGCAGGCGGACTTTCGGAGGCCTTGCGGGCGTTGCGGGACGCTGGCGCAGACCTGCAATGCGTCATCGCGCGACGGGCCCCGGACCAACCGGGCAAGGGTGTCGTGTTCGTCACCCCGCTGCAGGGGGACCATGAGATCGCCGCGGCGGCGCAGGTCGGATTCAACGTATCTCACACCGTGCACTCGGTGCGCGTGATGGGACCGGACCGGCCGGGGGTCGCGGCCAACCTGGTGCAAAAAGTCGCGGAGGCCGGGATCAATCTGCGCGGGTTTTCCGCGACGGTGATCGGCACGCAGTTCGTCGCCTACCTCGCGCTGGACTCGCGCCACGACGCGGACCGGTTGATCAAGATCCTGAACCACGCCTGAAGCCGTTCCTCCCCTTTCCCGCAAGCGGGGTAAGGAGAACGGCAGCGCAGACCCGTAGCTTGTTCCGCGCCGAGGCGCGCCGGCGGATCCGGCGCGTGACGCACTCAACCTTCCGCTGGATCCGTTCGGGCCGAAGCCTCAGGCTTGGTGGCGGTGATCGGCTCGAAAAAGCGCGCCGGTTCCGGCTCCACTTGCTGCCCGCACCGCGTCCGGCGCAGCCCGCACCGCGTCGGACGCTGCGCGCGGCGCGGGCGGGCCTCGCACGTTCGCGCTGGACGGAGCCGTCCCGCGCGTGGGCGCGCTCAGTTACGTGGCGGACGGCGTGTTCCTGGTCGGCGATGTGACGCTGGGCGACTGCTGCAGCGTCTGGTTCGGCGCGGTGATACGCGCCGACAACGGACCGATCCGGATCGGCCCACAAAGCAACGTGCAGGACGCCGCGGTCATCCACTGCCTGCCCGGCGGCGAGGTCCTGATCGGCACACAGGTTTCGATCGGGCACACGGCCACGATCCATGGCGCCTGCATCGGGGATCGCTGCCTGATCGGCATGGGCGCCGTCGTGATGGATGGCGTCAGCATCGGGCACGACACGCTGGTCGCAGCCGGCTCGATCGTGTCGAGCGGACGCCGCTTCGAGCCGGGCACCTTGCTGCGGGGCAATCCGGCCCAGCCGGTGCGCGCGCTGACGGATCGGGAAATGGCCGGCATCCAGGCCAACGCGCTGCAATACGTGACGCGCGCAGACCGTTTTCGCCATGCACTTCGGCGCATCTGAATGGCTGGCGACGGCCTGGGCGCTGTGCCTGGGCATCGGGCTGTGCTCGGGGTTCCTGGCCGGGCTGCTGGGCGTCGGCGGCGGCATCGTCATCGTGCCGGCGCTGATTCTGGGCGCGCGGCCGCTCGGGATCGACACCGAAGATGCCGCGCCGATGGCCATGGCGACATCGATGGCCATCGTGATTCCGACCTCGATCTCGAGCGCGCGCGCATGCAGCGCGCGGGTGCATCCACTGGCCTGCGTTCAAGCGCCTGGCGCCCGGGATCGCCTCCGGCGCTCTGGCCGGGACGCTCCTGGCCTGTGCGTTGAGGCAGCACCTGCCGCTCGCGGTGTTCGTCGGCTTCGCGCTGTTCGCCGCCGGCCGACTGCTGATCGGGTCATCGCCCGCCGTTGTGGACCCGGCGCGCACGCTGCCGGCTACCCCCGCATTGGTCGGGCGCAGCGTAGCCATCGGCCTGCTTTCGGCGCTGGCCGGAGTCGGCGGCGGCCTGCTGTCGGTGCCCCTGCTGGCGCGCTACATTCCCGTGAAGCCGGCAATCGGCACGGCCGCTGCGCTCGGCCTGCCCCTTGCGGCGGCGGGATTGAGGGATACGTGCTGGCGGGACATCCCAGGCATTGCGCGGTCGGTTGCTTCGGATACGTATTTCTTCCCGGCGCCGTATCGATCTCGCTGGCTGCGATCGTCAGCGCGCCGCTGGGAGCCAGGGTCGCGCACCGGATGCTGGTCCAGGCCTTGCGGCGCGCATTCGCCGCGCTGCTTCTGCTCGTCGCCGCGGACCTGTCGGGCGAGCTATTCCGATGACGTCATTCGTACCCGCCGCCGACCGCCTCGCCCGTCGCGTCGGTGCGTCCCGCGGGCCCCGCCAGCCAGTGCAGGCTGAACTGGCGCTGCCGGTCGCACCAGACCGGACCCGGCTTGAAGCCCGCGCGCTGTGCCAGTTCGCGAAAGCCTTCGATAGTGTACTTGTGGGAAATCTCCGTTTGCATGCTTTCTGCCTCGGCGAACGAGAACGCCCGCCCGCACACGTGTACGACCTGCAGCCGCGCGCTGACAAGGTGCATTTCGATTCGTTGCGCCTGGGGCTGGTAGAACGCGTAATGATCGAACGCGGCCAGGTCGAAGTCGGCTCCCAGTTCGCGGTTGGCGCGCGCCAGCAGGTTGCGATTGAATTCAGCGGTGATGCCCGCTGCATCGTTGTAGGCCCGGTGCAGCACCGTCGGGTTCTTGACCAGGTCGACACCCACCAGCAGGCCGCCGCCGGTGAACAGCACGGCCGCGCCGGCCAGGAAACGGTAGGCCTGCTCGACAGAAAGATTGCCGATGGTGGAGCCGAAAAAAAGGCCCACGCGACAGCCGTCGCCAGGGCGTTGCGCGGGCAGAGCCAGAGGCCGCACGAAATCGGCCGCGACCGGCTCCACCGTCAGGCCGGGGTAGGCGCGCGCCAGTTCGAGCGCAGCGCCGTCCAGGTGTGTCAGCGCGATG
Organism: uncultured beta proteobacterium; assembly: GCA_963739145.1. Classification (GTDB taxonomy): domain Bacteria; phylum Pseudomonadota; class Gammaproteobacteria; order Burkholderiales; family Burkholderiaceae_F; genus VBCK01. The sequence goes on along the minus strand of CAVTZO010000009.1, from coordinate 32,778 downwards.
TCGATCGGCACATAGCGAGCCGGGTTGGGCAGCGCATCCAGCAGGATGCGCGCCTTGAACGGGCTGCCCGCTCCGAACTCGACGAGGTCGGCGCGCGCGCCGATCAACTGCGCGATCTGCGGCGCGTGCTCGCGCAGGATCGAAATCTCGGTACGAGTCAGGTAGTACTCGTCCGACGCGCAAATCCGCTCGTACAGCGCGATGCCGGCGGCATCGTAAAAGTACTTGGGAGCGATGCTGCGCACCGGGCTGCGCAGCGCCCGCAGCATCGATTCGGCGAATTCCGCCCCGGCCGTCGACTGCGGTTCGGCCGCGCCGACTGCGCGCCGCTCCAGCGCCAGGCCGCTCATGCATCCCTCGCGAGTCGAAGACCCGAGAACTGCCAGCGCGCGCCTGGCGCAAAGTAATTGCGATAGGTGATCCGGATATGACCCGGCGGGGTCGCACAGCTGCCGCCGCGCAGAACCTGCTGCCCGACCATGAACTTGCCGTTGTATTCGCCGCTCGGACCGGCGTTCGGCCGGAAGCCGGGATAGGGGTCGTAGGATGAGCGGGTCCACTGCCATACCGTTGAACAGATGGGCTCGGGCTGCCCCGCCTCGACCTCCACAGGCTCGGGATGCAGGCCGATCGAGCCCGCCATCTGGCGGGCAGCGGGCCACACCGCGGCGGCGACCTCCCATTCGAATTCGGTCGGAAGGCGCGCCCGCGCCCAGGCTGCGTAGGCGCAAGCCTCGTAAAAGCTCAGGTGGCAGACCGACTCGCCCGGGTTCAGCGGCCGTACGCCGTTCAGCGTAAACAGGTTGAATCGACCGAGGCCGGCGGGCTCCCAGTAAAGCGGTGCGCCCCAACTGCGTGCCTGAACCGCGGCCCAGCCGTCGCTGAGCCACAGATCGGGCCGCCGGTAGCCTCCGTCCAGGATGAAATCGAGATACTCGCCGCAACTGACCGGTCGCGAGGCAAGTTCGAACGGCCTGAGCAGCACGTCGTGGCGCGGGCCTTCGTTGTCGAACGCGAAACCCCCGCCCGCATGGCCGGCCTGCCAGATACCGCCTTCATGCTCGATCCAGTGAAGCGGGGCCGGCTGACGCGGCGGCAAGGCATTGGAGAAGCGGTAGGCTGGCTTCAGTGGATTCAAGTAAAACGCGTGCTTGATGTCCGTCAGGATCAGTTCCTGATGCTGCTGCTCGTGGTGCAGCCCCAGTTCCAGCAGCGGCCCGACTTGTGGTTCGACGGCACCCTTGGACAGGAGCAGCGCTTCCACCGCGTCGTCGACGTAGCGCCGGTACCGCAGGATTTCATTGTGCGTCGGGCGGCTCAGCAGTCCGCGCAATTCGCGCGCGGGGTGCGGCCCGAGCGATTCGTAGTACGAGTTGAACAGATGCGCATAGCGGGGATCGAAGCATTGGTATTGCGGATCATACGGCTGCAACACCATCGTCTCGAAAAACCAGGTCGTATGCGCCAGATGCCACTTGGTCGGGCTCGCGTCCGGCATCGACTGCACGCACTGGTCTTCGGGCGACAATGCTTTCGCCAGCTGCAGCGAGACGGCACGCACGGCGCAGAAGCGCGCCAGCAGCGATCCGGGCTGCACGACGTCCGCGCAGGGTTCCGGCCGAGCGGGTCGCTCGGCCCGGTGCCGCTGATCGAGAATCGCGTCCATGTCCATGAGCGTTACCCGGTTTTGTTATTGGCTGTTGAGGGCACTCGTCTGCCGACCGAGCTTATACGAGGTAGAGCGAGCGATGGCAACGGCGCCGCGCCGGCCGGCGCCAATTCGCGTCGGCAATCCGGCTTAGCCGTCGCGCGCCATGCGTCGGACACGAAGCGGTCATTCGTTCAGGTCGGGTGCGTGCCGGGTCTGCCCGTCCGGCGGTCTGGATCCGAATAGTTTCTCGATGCGCCGGTCGGGGACCAGCCACATCAGGGCGACCAGCAGGTAGAGGGCTAGCGCGATCCAGGCGGCAACGAAGGTGAGTGCGATCCCGGCGACATAAAGAACCGGCGAAATCTTGCCTTTGAGGTCGCGACCGATCGCCTTGGCCAGCAGCGAGTCGGCGCCTTGTGAGTGAATGATGCGGCGCCCCAGCAGCATGTAGGAAAGCGCGGCCATCAGCAGCACCAGGCCGTAAGCGACGGTTGGCCATGTTCCGTAGTGGTTCTCGGCCATCCAGCCGATCGTGAACGGGAACAGCGAGAGCCAGAACAGCAGGTGAAGGTTGGCCCACAGGATGCCGCCCGAGACGTGCTTCACGGTATGGAACATGTGGTGATGGTTGTTCCAGTAGATGCCGACGTACAGGTAACTGAGCACGTAGCTGAAGAACACCGGCGCATCTGCGGCAAGGTCGGCCAGTTGCGCGCCGCGCGGCACTTTCAGCTCGAGCACCATGATCGTGATGATCACGGCGATCACGCCATCGCTGAACGCTTCAAGCCGCTCCTTGCCCATGCAATCGACCTTTGTGTCGTGCCACGGTGCTGCGGATCACGAAGCGCGTGATCGGGCGTCCGTGAGTGGATCGGCCACTCCCTTGTTCGGATTGATAAGGTATTTGTCGCCGGTGGCACGCTTGCCATAGGCCGAAATCGTGTCCAGGCTCAAGGCCTGCGCCAGCGACACTTCCTTCGAGTAGCGGCTCGCAAAGGTCGTCCTGAGCTCGGCGGCAACCCGCTGCTTCAGCCTGCGCGCTTCGACGGGTCCGATCTTTTGCAGGAAGGGGAACATCAACCAACCGCCCATGCCCCAGCTCATCCCGAAATCGCGGCGAAACTCGCTCGGGCCGGGGTCCAGGCTGCCGTAGATGTAAACCTGCTTGTGTGTGGTCGACCCGTACCGGCTGTATTCGCCGGGGCTCCGGTTCAACGCCGCTTCCATCCCGGTAAGAATCAGGCCGGCGAGTTTGCCGCCACCGATCGCGTCGAAAGCGATGGTTGCACCGCTTGCCGCCAGCGCCTGCGTGAGGTCGTGCATGAACGAGGGCGAGTTGGTATTGCACACGTGTTCCGCACCCAGCGACTTAAGCAGGTCCACCTGGTCCTGTGTGCGGACAATGTTCACGAGGCCGATGTGGTCCGTCAGGCAAAGCCGGTTGAGCATCTGACCGAGGCTGGAGGCCGCGGCGGTGTTCACGAGCGCGGCGTGGCCCTCGCGCCGCATCGTCTCGACCATGCCCAGCGCGGTGAGGGGGTTGACGAACGCAGAGGCCCCCTCGCGCGCGGTCACGCCATCGGGCAGAACCAGGCACTGGTCGGACGCTACGCATCGGTACTGCGAGTACATCGCGCCGGCCAGAACGGCCACCGTCTTGCCCAGCAGTTCCTGCGCCGCCTCGGACGAGCCCGCTTCGACGACCACGCCCGCCCCCTCGTTGCCCACGGGCATCGGCACGTCCAGCCGCCCCGCCATGGCTCTCATCGCCGCGTCGGGGATGCGGGCAGTGACCACGGGGCGGTCAGCCGGGCCGGAGGCCTTCGCCGTGCTCATGTCGGCGCCGCCCAGCAGCAGACCGAGGTCGGAGGGGTTGATGGGGCTGGCTTCGATACGCACGAGCACTTGGTTCGGTGCAGGCCGGGCAATGGCGACGCTGGCCAGCGATAACTCGAGTTCGCCGCTGCGCTTGACGAGCGAGCGCAGCTGAAGTGCCGAGGGGCCCTTCTCGGTGCTCATCCCGTGTCCCCCAGATTCATGGTCGCGCGTGCCTGCAGTGGGCAACCGGGCGAGACCCTGAAACCCTCCGCCTGAAGGGTGCAACGTATGGGATTTCGGGCCGGCAGGTCAACCAGGATTCTATGCGCCAGGGATTCCAGAGCCGGCACGCGCTTGCCCGATCGGCGATGATCCACCTTTCCCGAACCCGCCTCCGATGACCCCGATCCACTGGGCAAGACCCCTGCGTGCCCTGGTGGCCACCGCACTGGCCGCCTGCGCGGCGCAGCCGCTGCCGGACCCGGACCTGTCGGCCGAAGCGCTGGCCGCGCAGCTGCAGCGGCGCCCGGTCGTGCTGCTGGGCGAGATCCACGACAACGCGGCCCAGCACGCCGTGCGGGCGCAGGCGCTCGCCAGGGTGCTGCAGAATGGACTCAGGCCGGCGCTGGCGTTCGAGCAGTTCGACCGCGAACTCCAGGCCGACATCGATCGCGTGCTGAGCCAGGCGCCGGCAGAAGGCGTCGATCGTGCCGCCGAGCTGGTCGCGTTGGGCGGCCGCGGCTGGGATTGGAATCTTTACCGCCCGTATTTGCAGCTGGCTTTGCAATACCGGCTGCCGATCGTGGCGGCCGATCTGTCGCGCGCCGACGCGATGCGCGTTTCGAAGGAAGGCTTCGGCGCGGTGTTCGATGCCGCCGCACAGCATCAGCTCGGACTGGACGCGTTGCCGCAGGGTCTGCTGGCCGCCCAGCAGCAGGCGGTCGAACGGGGTCATTGCCACCAGATGCCAGCGCAGATGCTGCCGGCGCTGGCGCGCGCGCAGATCGCGCGCGACGCGACGCTGGCGCAGGCAATCGAACCCTACCTGCAGCGGGGGGTGATCCTGCTGACCGGCAACGGCCACGTGCGCCGCGACATTGGCGTGCCGTATTTTCTGCCCGCGGCGCAGCGCGAGCGCGTACTGAGCATCGCGCTGGTCGAGCGCGACAGCTCGGACGAGGTGGCGGCCGGGGCGTATGACGTCATATTCCTGACGCCGGTGCAAGTCCGGAAGGATCCTTGCCTTTCGCTCAAGCCCATGGCCCTCACCCCCTTTCCCTCTCCCGCTGTCGCGGGAGAGGGGCGACCAGGCGCCTCATTTCTGGATGTCGGCACATCAGGCGACGATCGGTCACCCCTGCCGCTGGCGTGGGAGGCAGGGAAGTTACTCCCCTCTCCCGCTCGCGGGAGAGGGGCCGGGGGTGAGGGAGGCCGTTTGCCAAAAAGCCGGCGCGTGATTATCTTTGCGGCCGCGAATTCAGACGGCGATCCATGATCAAAACCGAACATCTGAGCAAGCAGTACGGCGCATTGACCGCGGTGGACGACCTGAGCTTCGAGGTGCGTCCCGGCGAGGTGCTCGGCTTCCTCGGCCCGAACGGAGCCGGCAAGACGACCACAATGCGCATGCTGACCGGGTTCATCACACCCTCCTCGGGACGAGCCAGCGTGTTCGGTCACGACGTGGAAACCGATCCGATCGCGGCCAGATCCTGCATCGGCTATCTGCCCGAGGGCGCGCCGGGGTACGGCGAAATGACCGCGCGGGCCTTCCTCGAATTCATTGCCGATCTGCGCGGACTGCGCGGGGCCACGCGCGCAAGTCGCCTGGACACCGTGATCGACCGGCTCGGGCTGGCTTCCGTGCTGCACCAGCCGATCGAGACGCTGTCCAAGGGGTTTCGCCGCCGCGTCGGACTGGCGCAGGCGATCGTGCACGACCCGGCCGCGCTGATCCTGGACGAGCCGACCGACGGCCTGGACCCGAATCAGAAGCACGAGGTGCGCAGCCTGATCAACGAAATGTCGCGCGACAAGATCATCGTGATTTCCACCCACATCCTGGAGGAGGTCGATGCGGTCTGCACTCGCGCGCTGCTGATCGCGCGCGGGCGCCTGGTGGCCGACGACACGCCCGCGGGCCTGGAGGCGCGCTCCCGCTATCACAACGCGGTGACCCTGCAGGTGGAGCATCCCGAACAGCTGGCTGCCGCGCGTGATGCGTTATCGTCGCTGCCGCAGGTCGCAGCGGTCGAAGTCGACGAGCGCCTGGCCCGGATCACCGCGTTGCCGGCTCCCGGCGCCGCCGTACTCGATGCGCTCAGCGATCGACTCGCGCAGGCCGGCATCCGGGTCAGCGCGCTGCGGGTCGAGCCCGGTCGACTGGACGAGGTCTTTCGGACCCTGACGAGCTGATGAGGGTGGCGGTTCGATGAGAAAGGTAGGCATCATCTTCCGGCGCGAACTGGCGGCCTACTTCGCCACGCCGCTCGCTTACGTGTTCATCCTGATCTTCCTGGCGCTGTCGGCCTGGCTCACCTTCTACGTCGGTGGATTTTTCGAGCGCGATCAGGCCGACCTGGAGCCCTTCTTCTTGTTTCATCCGTGGCTCTACCTGTTGCTGATCCCGGCAATTTCGATGCGCCTGTGGTCCGAGGAGCGGCGCAGCGGCAGCATCGAGCTGCTGATGACGCAGCCGATCACGCTGTGGCAGGCCGTGCTCGGCAAGTTCCTGGCGGCCTGGGCTTGCGCTGCGCTGGCGCTTTTACTGACGTTTCCGATCTGGATCACGGTCAACTACCTGGGTCATCCCGACAACGGAGCGATCCTGACCGGCTACCTGGGGAGCCTCCTGATGGCCGGCGGCTTTCTGGCGGTGGGCTCCTGCATGTCGGCGCTGACCCGCAACGCCGTGGTGGCGTTCATCCTGGGCGTGGCGGCCTGCTTCGTGCTTCTCCTGACCGGCTTGCCGATGGTGCTCGACGCCTTTCGCGGCTGGGCCGCGCCCGGTGTGGTCGATGCGGTCGCGTCGCTGTCGCTGCTAACCCATTTCGGGGCGATCGCAAAGGGCGTGGTCGACCTGCGGGACGTGACGTTCTTCGCGCTGATGATCGCCTGCTTCCTGGCGGCCAGCGTCGTGCTGCTCGACTTGCACAAATCGGACTGAGGGTGCGCTGATGAGCCGGCCAACCTGGCGCAGACTGACGGTGGGAGGGGGTGCGCTGATCGCGCTGGGCGTGCTGTTCGTCGGCCTGACCGTGCTGAGCGATCACGTGCTGCGCGGAGCGCGCCTGGACCTGACCGAGCATCGCCTGTACACGGTGACGCCCGGGACCAGGCACATCGTCGACACGCTGACCGAGCCCGTGAACCTGTACTTCTTCTATTCCGAACGGGCCGCCGCCGGATTGCCCGCGGTGCGCGTGTACGGGCAACGGGTGCGGGAATTCCTGCAGGAAGTGGCAGACCGCAGCCGGGGCCGGATCCGGCTGCACGTGATCGACCCGCAGCCGTTCTCCGAGGAGGAGGATCGCGCGTCCGAATTTGGGATCCGGGCGGTGCCCCTCGACAGTTCCGGAAATTCGCTGTATCTGGGTCTGGCGGGCACCAACAGCACCGACGGGCGCGCCGTGATCGACTTCTTCGATCCGTCCAAGGAGCCGTTCCTCGAATACGACGTCGCGAAGCTGCTGGTCGAACTGTCGCAGCCGAAGAAGCCCGTGATCGGGTGGCTGTCGTCGATTCCGATGTCGGGCGGATACGATCCGGCGGTCGGGCAGCGGCGGTCGCCCTGGATGGTCTACAGCCAGGCCCAGCAACTGTTCACGGTGCGCGATCTGTCGCCCGGCCTGGCCCAGGTCGACCCCGACGTCGACGTCCTGGTGCTGGTGCACCCGAAGAATCTGCCGCCGGCTTCGAAGTACGCGATCGATCAGTACGCGTTGCGTGGCGGACGGCTGCTGGTGTTCGTCGATCCGATCGCCGAGCAGGACGCCGGCGCGGGTCCCATGACGATGCCGGGCGCTTCGCGCGCGTCGTCGCTCGAGCCGCTGCTGTCGTCCTGGGGTGTGTCGTTCGATCCGGGCGAGGTGCTGGGAGACCTGGATAGAGGTCTGACCGTGACGGTGCGGCCGGGCGAGCCGCCGGTGCGCGATATCGCGATACTGGGCTTCGACCGGGGCAGCCTCGCCGCGGACGACATCGTCACGTCGGGGCTGACCGAGATCACGATGGAGACGGCCGGTATCCTGCGCCCGAAGAAGGATACGGGCGTGCGGTTCGAACCGTTGATCCAGTCCAGCACGCACGCGGCGCCGATTCCGGCGCAGCGCTTCGAGCAGCTGACCGATCCGAGCAGTCTGCGCGACGGCTTCAAGCCCACCGGCGAGCGCTACACGGTCGCAGCGCGGGTCACCGGGATGGTCAAGACGGCGTTCCCGGACGGCCCGCCGCCCGGCGCCGCGCCGGCCGCGGGGCAGGCGCCGCTGACGGCCTCCAGCAAGCCGCTGAACCTGGTCATTGCGGCCGACAGCGATATGCTGTCGGATCCGCTGTGGGTGCGCTGGCAGAACTTTCTCGGTCAACGTGCCGCCTCCGCCTGGGCCAACAATGGCGATCTGGTCTGGAACGCGCTGGACAACCTGGCCGGCTCGAGCGATTTGATCAGCGTGCGCGGCCGCGCGAGTTTCCTTCGTCCGTTCGACCGCGTCGATGCGCTGCGCACGGCCGCGGAGGATCGCTTCCGCGCCGAGCAAAGGGAGCTCGAAATGCAGCTCGCGCAGACCGAGCAGAAGCTCGACGCGCTGCAGGCGAATCGGGGACCCGAGTCCGCCTCGCGCGCGTCGGCCGCGCCCTTGATCCTGAGCGCAGACCAGGAACGCGAGTTGCAGCGGTTCCAGAAGGAAAAGCTGCGCATTCGCAAGGAGCTGCGCGACGTGAAGGCGGGGCTGGACCGTGACATCCAGGCGCTGGGTGGCCGCCTGAAGCTGATCAACATCGTTCTGGTGCCGGCCGCCTTCGCGTTGCTGGCGCTGCTGCTTGCCGGCGCGGCGCGTCGCCGGCGGCATGCCGGCCCGCGCGCACCGGCGCCGGCGCACGCCACATGAACGCGCGCCGGCTGATCGCGCTGGCGGCGACGGCCCTTGTGGTCGTCGCTGCCGCGGTCTGGGTCTCGTTGCGCGGCGGCCCGGAACAGGCATCGCGCAGCCAGGCCGCTGTGCTGGCATCGCTCGCCGACACGATCGATGCGGTCAACGAGGTGCGGCTGACGGGCAGCGATGGAAACGCGACGACGCTGCAGCGGCGCGATACCGGTTGGTACGTTGCGCAGCGCAACTATCCGGCCGATTCAAACAAGCTCAGGACGCTGCTGATCGGCCTGTCGACGCTGCATGCGATCGAAGAGAAGACCAGCGACCCGGCGCGCTACGCGGTGCTGAATGTCGAGGACCCCGCGGGTCCGCAATCGCACAGCGAACGGATCGACGTGGTCGCGGGCGCGCGCACCTGGTCGTTGCTGCTCGGCAAGGCTGCCGAACCGAACGGAAGCTACGTGCGCGTTGCCGGCGCGCCCGCCGCGCTGCTGGCGCAGCCGCGCATCGACGCCGATCCCCGGCCCACCCACTGGATCAAGTCCGACCTGCTCGAGCTGCCCGCCGAGCGCGTGCAGCGGGTGGCGGTGCGGACCGCGGGCAGCCCGTCCTACTCCCTGGAGCGCGACCGGCGCGGCGCACCCGACCTGATTCTGCACGGGGTGCCGCCGGGTCGAAAAGCGGCCAGCCCGGCGGTGGTCGATGCGGTGGCCGGCGCGCTGGCCCGGCTCAATGCCGACGATGTGAAGCCGCGCGCGCCTGGCCCTTTGGAAAATGCGAGCCACGCGACTTTCCGCACGTTCGAGGGCCTGCAAATCGACATGGACGGCTACCGGGACGGCGGCGCGAGCTGGGTCCGGATCGACGCGAGTGTCGATCCGGATACGGCGCGGCGCTTTGCCGCCGCCCAGGCCGAAGCGGTAAACGGCGCTTCCGCGGCAAAGAGCGCCGAGGGCAAAAGCGAGTCGGCCCGCAGCCCGGACCCGAAGAGCGCCACGGTTGCGGATCCGGCGGCAGAGGCGACGGCGATCAACGCGCGCGTCCAGGGCTACGATTTCCAGGTACCGGCGTACCAGTACGATGCGCTCTATCGCAAGTTGCACGACCTGCTGGCGCCGCAGGCCGAAGGTTCGAAGTCGAGCCGGTCAAAGGAACCGAAGTGATCGGGTCAAAGCGACCGGCCGCACTGCACCGGCTCCTCGAGGTCGCCCTGTGCGGCGCGTGCGTGCTGTTGCAGTCCTGCGGCCGTTCCAATCCGCAGGCGCCGCCCGACGTTCTGAAAGCGCAACGCGAGGCGATGGAGAGGGCCAGGTCGACCGGGAAGATGATGCAGGACGCCGTGCAACAGCGCGACGCGCAGATGGAATCGCAGCAGAAGTAAACGCGTTCAGCGCGCGCTTCCCGCCGCCTGGGGCGACAGCGCCTGCGCCGTCTCGATCCAGCCGCCGCCGAAGGCGCGGTACAGATCCGCATAGCTCTGGAACTCCTGGGCGCGCACCGCGTCGAGCGAGAGCTGCGCATCGAACAGCGATTGCTCGGCGGTCGCCACTTCGAGGAAGATCGTTGCGCCCTCCTGGTAGCGCCGCGTCGCCAGCTTCAGCAGGCGGGTCAGCGCGATGACGTTCTTCTCCTGCTCGGCGCGTTGCTGCTCGAGCGTGGATCGCGCCACCAGCGCGTCGTTGACCTCGCGCAAGGCCGAGATCACTGCACCTTGATAATCGGCCGCCAGCTCGCGCTCGCGTCCCTTCGCGAGCTCGACCTGGCTTTGCAGCGCGCCCCCGGTGAACAGCGCCTGCGTCAGACCGGCGCCCGCGGTCCAGGCGAAGGAGGAGTTGCGGGTCAGCTGCGCCAGCTGCTCGCTCTGCAATCCTAGAAAGCCGGTCAGGCTGATGCTGGGAAGGTAGGCGGCGCGGGCCACGCCGATGTTGGCATTGGCGGCGATCAGCTGCTCCTCGGCCTGACGCACATCCGGCCGACGCTCCAGAAGATCCGAGGGCAGCCCGGCCGGAACCGGCGGGAACGCGAGCTCGCCGAAGGCGCGCCCGCGCGCGACCGGTCCCGGATTGCGCCCGGCCAGCAGGTTGATCAGGTTCTCCTGCTGGGCGACCAGGCGTTGCAGTGCTGGAACCGCCGCCGCGGCGATCTGAAACTGCGATTCGGCCTGCCGAAAATCGCTCTCGGGCGCCACGCCGCCCTCGAAGCGCGCCTTCTGCAGCCGAAGCGCCTCGCGCCGCGATTCGAGCGTGCGCTGCGCGATCGCCAGCTGGTCGTCCAGCGCGAGCAGCTCGATGTAAGCGTCGGCCACGTTGCTCACCAGCGTCAGCACGACCGTGCGTCGCGCCTCCTCGCTCGCCAGCAACTGAGCGCGCGCGGCCTCGTTGGCGCGGCGCAGCTTTCCCCACAGGTCGATCTCGAAGCTGGCGCTCAGGTCCAGGTCGTAGCTGCTGTAGTTCTCCTGCCCCGGCGGAATGAAGATGCCCTGGAAGGTGTTGCGGCTGGCCCGCTGACGCTGGCCCGAGGCATCGGCGTTGACCTGCGGATAAAGGGCCGAGCGCGCCAGTCCGTACTGCGCGCGTGCCTGGTCGACGCGCGCCACGGCCGCCTTCAGATCCAGGCTGCCGGCGATCGCATCGGCCACCAGCCTGGACAGCGCGGGTTCCTGGAACGCATCCCACCAGGCTGCATTGGAAGTCTCGGCCGCTTCGGCCGGACCCATGCGCCAGCCGGCCGGCATCTGCAGGGCCGGCCGCTTGTAATCGGGCCCCATGGTGCAGGCCGCGAGCGCGCATCCGACCAGCGCGACGCCGATCCACCTAAGCATGGCCGCTTCCCGGAAGCGAGTCCGGGGCCGTGCCGCTCGATCCGGCGGCCGCGCCTGCCGACGACGTTTCGGAACGGAACGGCCAGTGCCGTTCGCTGATCCGCTGCATCACGACGTAGAACACCGGGATCAGGAAGATCCCGATCAGCGTGGCACTGAGCATGCCCGATACCACCGCGGTGCCGATTGAGCGGCGCGCGCCCGCGCCCGCGCCGCTGGCGATCGCCAGCGGCAACGAACCGAAAATGAACGCGAACGAGGTCATCAGGATCGGGCGCAAGCGCAGCGCGGCGCCCTGGATGGCACCGTCCATGATCGAGGCGCCGCGTTGGTGCGCAATCTTGGCGAACTCGACGATCAGGATCGCGTTCTTGGCCGCCAGTCCGATCAGCATGATCAGGCCGATCTGGGTATACACGTCGTTCGGCATGGCGCGCAGGGCGATTCCGGAAAAGGCGCCGAGCACTCCGAACGGGATCACCAGCAGAATTGCGACCGGTATCGCCCAGCTCTCGTACAGCGCGGCCAGCACCAGGAAGACGAAGGCGAGCGACAGCGCGAATACGTAGCCGGTCTGCCCGCCGGTCTTCTTTTCCTGGTAAACGGCGCCGGTCCACTCGTACCCGTAACCCGCCGGCAGGTCGCGCGCCAGCTCTTCCATCGCCTGCGCGGCCTGGCCGGAGCTGTAGCCCGGGGCGGCGGCGCCGTTGATGGTGGCGGCCCGGTAGATGTTGTAGCGCTGCAGGAACTGGGGACCGTTGACCGATTTGATCGAGACCAGCGTCGAGAGCGGAACCATCGCGCCGGCGTCGGTGCGCACGTACATCCGGCCGATGTCCTCGGGGCGCGCCCGCGCGCTGGCCTCGGCCTGGGTCTCGACCCGGAACGTGCGGCCGTACAGGTTGAAGTCGTTCACGTAGTAGCTGCCCAGGAAGGTCTGCAGCGTGAAGAACACATCGGCCAGGTTGACCCCGATCGACTTGACGCGGTCTCGGTCGATCGCGTATTCGATCTGCGGCACGCGCGGATCGAAGTTGGCGATCGCGTATTTCAACTCGGGGCGCTTGCGCGCGCGCGCCAGGAAATCCTGCAGCACCTCGGTGAAGCGCGGCAGCGGTCCGCCGGCGCGATCCTGCAGCACGAATTCGAAGCCGCCGGCCGTGCCCAGGCCGCGGATCGGCGGCGGATTGAAGATAAGCCCGAACGCGTCCTTGATGTCGCGATTGATGCGCATCATCACTTGATTGGAGATCTCGCTGGCACTCTGGCCGGGCCGGCCGATGCGCTGGTCCCAGGGCGTCAGGCGGATGAACACGGTCGCGTTGTACGGCGACGATATGCCGGTCAGGATGTTGAACCCCTCGAGACCGGCCAGGCCTTCGACGCCCGGCACCTCGTGCGACAGCGCCTCGATCTGCGCGAACACTTCGTGGGTTCGCTGTGTCGAGGCGCCCAGGGGCAGCTGCACGATGCCGAGCACGAAGCCCTGGTCCTCGTCCGGAACCAGGCCGGTCGGGCGCGCGCTGACCAGGAAGTACAGCGCCACCAGCAGGGCCGCGAAGGTCAGGAACACCAGCGCCGCGTGGTGCACCAGGCGGTCGACCGCCCGCAGGTACCCGTGCCGGAACCCCTCGAACCCCAGGTTGAACAGCCGGAAGGAAGCCGCCAGCGGGTTGCGGCGGCGCTCCCCGCCGCGCGCCGGACGCAGCAGCAGCGCGCACAGCGCAGGGGTCAGCGTCAGTGCGCAGATGGCCGACAGCATCACCGAGAAGGCCAGCGTCAGCGCGAACTGCCGGTAAAGCTGCCCGGTCAGCCCCCCGAGAAAGGCGACCGGCACGAACACCGCCCCGAGCACCAGCGCGATGGCGATCACGGGTCCCCCCACGTCGGCGATCGCCCCCTTGGTTGCCTCCATCGGGGACTGGCCTTCGGAGTCGATCCGGTGCTGCACCGCTTCGACCACCACGATCGCGTCGTCGACCACGATCCCGATCGCCAGCACCAGGCCGAACAGGGTCAGCGTATTGATCGAGAAACCCAGCGCGGCGAATGCGGCGAACGTACCGATCAGCGACACCGGCACGGCGACGATCGGGATCAGGGTGGCGCGCCAGCTCTGCAGGAACAGGAACACGACGAACGCCACCAGCACGAATGCGATGCCGAGCGTGATCGCCACTTCCTTCAGCGACTGAGTGACGAACGGCACCGTCGTGTACGGGACCGAGTAGACCATTCCCTCCGGAAACGACCTGGAAAACTCGCTCATCACCTTGCGCACGCCCCGATCGACGTCCAGCGCGTTGGCATCGGGGGACAGGAAGATCCCGATGAAGGCCGAAGGCAGTCCGCGCTCGCGCGCGGTCATCGAATAGTCGGCGCCGCTCAGCTCGATGCGCGCGATGTCGTGCAGGCGCACGATCTGGCCGTCGGGCGCGCCGCGCACGATCATCGCCTCGTATTGCGACACGTTGCTCAGGCGGCCCAGCACGTTCACCGTGTACTGCATCGTGGTGCCGGGCGGCGACGGCGGCGCTCCGATCACGCCGCCGGGCACCACGACGTTCTGCTCGCGGATCGCGTTGGCCACGTCGCCGGCGGTGACGCCCAGGCGCGCCATCCGGTCCGGGTCGAGCCACACACGCATGCTGTAGTCGCGCGCGCCGAACACGCGCACCTGCCCGACCCCGTTGACCCGTGTCATCGCGTCGACCAGGTTCAGCGTCGCGTAGTTGCTCAGGAACACGTTGTCGTAGCGGCCGTCCGGCGCGGTCAGCGCGAACACCTCGAGAAAGTCGGTCGACACCTTGCGGATCGTGATGCCCTGCCGCGACACGTCGGCCGGCAGCTGGCTTTGCGCGATCGCGAAGCGGTTCTGCACGTCCACCGCCGCGATGTCGGGATTGGTGCCGATCTCGAAACTGACGACCAGGTTGTACGAGCCGTCGGCGCCGCTCTTGGAGTCCATGTAGATCATGCCCTTGGCGCCGTTGACCTGCTGCTCGATCGGAGCGGCGACCGATTCGGCCACGACCTGCGAGTTGGCGCCCGGGAAGCTGGTCGCTACCTGGACCTGGGGCGGCACGATCTGGGGGTACTGCGCGATCGGCAGGCTGAAGCCGGCCAGCGCGCCGGCCAGCACAACGACGAGCGAGATGACCGTCGAAAAGATCGGCCGCTCGATGAAGAAGTTCAGCATGGACCCATCGAAATCAGCCGCGCTTGGCGTCGGGCGGCGCAGGCTCGGCAGCGAACACCGGCTTGACGGTGGCGCCCGGCGCGACTTTCGGCAATCCGTCGATGACGACCACGTCCCCGGCCGCCAGGCCGCCGTCGAGCACCCAATCGCTGCCCATGCGCTGGGTTGCCGTGATCTGGCGCACCGAGGCCTTGTTGTCCGGGCCGATCACGTAGACCGTCTTCAGGCCCTGCAGCTCCAGCACGGCCCTTTGCGGGATCAGGATCGCGCTCGGACGCACCGCCGACGGCACCAGCACGCGCACGTACTGCCCGGGGCGCAGCATCCCCTCCGGATTCGGGACCACGACCCGCATCTGCAGGGTGTCGTTCTTCGGGTCGACCGCGGCATCGATGAAGTCCAGCTTGCCCGCATGCGGATAGTCGCTGCCGTCGACCAGATGCAGCCGGAAATCCGGCTGGGCGCCGGCCTTGCCGTGCGCGCTGCGAGTGAGCTCCAGCATGCGCTGCTCGCCCAGCACGAAATTCACATAGATCGGGTCGGACGAGTACATCGTGGTGAGCAGCGTCTGCGCAACGGTCACCAAAGAGCCCGGTTTGACCAGTGCCTTGCTGATGAGCCCGTTGCGCGGCGCCGTGATCTGGGTGTATCCGAGATTCAGCTCGGCCTGATGCACCGCCGCGCGCGACGCTTCGACGCTGGCCCGATCGGCGCGATCGCGAGCGACCGCCGTGTCCATATCCTGCTGGCTGACCGCGTTATCGGCGATCAGCCGCGAGACGCGCGCGAGGTTCTGCGTCGAGTTGGCGGCTGACGCCTCGGCCTGGGCCAGGTTCGCCTGGGCCTGCTCCAGTGCCGCTTCGAACGGCAGGCGGTCGATCTGGAACAGCAGCTGTCCACGCTGCACCCTTGCGCCGTCGCGGAAAGCCTGGCGCTCGAGCAGTCCCTGCACGCGCGACCGGATTTCGACCGTTTCGACTGCCTCGGCCTGCCCGACATATTCCTCGGTCAGGGTCACCGCGCGCGGCTGGGCGCGCATCACCGTGACCTCGGCCGGGGGCGGAGCCTTCGGCGGGGTGTCGCCGCGCGCGTTGCAGCCGGCCAGCCACAGCGCGACCCCGCACAGCGCAAAAGTCCGTGCCGCGTCCTGCCACCCACACTGCCCCATGCCCTGCTCCTTTGGCGCCTATAGACGACATGCCCCCGGCTTAAGCCACCGCATGCCAGGGCGTTCGCGGTGGGCGGCGAATCTTAGCTGACCGCCTCCGTCAACTTCTACGATCTGAGGAGGGCGACCACAAGCAAGGTCCAGCCCGCGAGGAACCCGAGCCCGCCGAACGGCGTGATCGCCCCGAGGCGGGGCAGGTCCAGCAGCGCCAGTAAGTACAGGCTCCCGCAAAACAGCACGGTTCCGGCTATGAAGCAAAGGCCGGCCGCCCACGCGAGGCGCCCCGGCCAGGATTGCAGCACCCACGCGCCGGCAAACAGCGCCAGCGCGTGCAGAACCTGGTAGCGGGTCGCCGTTTCGAACACGCTTATCCGCTCGGCGGCCATCCAGGCCTTTGCCGCGTGGGCGCCGAACGCGCCTGCGGCGACTCCGGTCAGCCCGAATATCGCGCCTGCCGCAGCCAGCCATCGGACCCGCATCTGGTGCGTCGCGTTCGCGACATCGTCGGCTTGCATGATCGACCACCCTCATTAGCCAGTCAGCCTGTCCCCGTCATGATCGGTGCGCCGGATCACTGTAGCATCGTAGCGGTCGCTGATTGGCCAATGCGGGCCGATGCGCTGCTCGGCGGTCGGCCG
This sequence comes from uncultured beta proteobacterium, assembly GCA_963739145.1. Lineage (GTDB taxonomy): Bacteria > Pseudomonadota > Gammaproteobacteria > Burkholderiales > Burkholderiaceae_F > VBCK01. The sequence continues at coordinate 16,390 of CAVTZO010000009.1, read as the reverse complement.
AATCTCTTGAACATAGGGGGTCATCGATGATTCATATCAAGGATGCAAGCGCAAGGAAGATGCGCAGTGCACCGCTGACCGGCGCCGCGATCGCGGTTGCGGCCGCGGGATTGTTCGCGATGGGACTTGCGGCCCCCGCGCTGGCCGACGATGCAGGCAAGGTCCACTGCGAGGGCGTCAACAGCTGCAAGGGCAAGGGAGACTGCAAATCGGCGAAGAATTCCTGCGAAGGCAAGAACTCCTGCAAGGGTCAGGGCTTCCTGGAGATGACGTCGGAGGAATGCGCGAAGGCCAAGCAGGCGCTTAAACCGGACACTTCGAAGTAGGTGACCGAAGTAGCTGACCGAAGTGGCTGACGTCAGGCCGGTCCCGTGACAGCGCGCTCGCTCGGCTTCGGGCTCGGCCTGCGACCGCCGCACTACACGCAGATCGTCGAGACCCGGCCGCAGGTCGACTGGTTCGAGATCATCAGCGAAAACTACATGGTGCCGGGCGGGCGGCCGCTGCATTGGCTGGACCGGATACGGGCCGACTACCCGATCGCGATGCACGGAGTGTCGTTGTCGATCGGCAGCACCGACCCGCTCGACGACGAGTACCTGGCCGCGCTGCAGCGCCTGCAGCGACGCGTTCAGCCGGTCTGGATCTCCGATCACCTGTGCTGGACCGGGGTGGCCGGCGCCAACCTGCATGATCTGCTGCCGCTGCCGTACGACGAAGCGACCTTGTTCCACGTGGTCGAGCGCGTGGCGCGGGTGCAGGATCGGCTGGGGTGCCGCATCCTGCTGGAGAACGTCTCCAGCTACGTCACCTATCCGTCCTCGCGCCTGGCCGAGTGGGAATTCCTGGTCGAGGTCGCGCAGCGCGCCGATTGCCTGCTGCTGCTGGACGTCAACAACGTCTACGTCAGCAGCGTGAACCACGATTTCGATCCGCTCGACTATCTGCAGGCGATCCCGCCGGCGCGCGTGCAGCAGATTCACCTGGCCGGACACGACCGGCGTGCCGACCTGATCATCGATTCGCACGACCGCCCGGTGGATGAACCGGTCTGGCGCCTTTATGAGCATGCGCGGCGCCTCTTTGGCGACGTGGCGACGGTGATCGAGCGCGATGCGGACATTCCGCCGCTTTCGGACCTGCTGGTGGAACTGGACCAGGCCCGCGCTATTGCGGCGCTGATCGACGGGCAGGGCGCGTCGGTGCCCGCGCCTCGAGCGGCCTGAGGATGCGCATGCGGCGGCCGGGGCTGCCCGACCTGGCGCGCCTGCAGCGCCAGTTCCAGGACTACGTGCTGCATCGCGACCCGACCGTGCTGGACCGCGTGCAGGCCACCGACAGCGCCGACGCGGCGACCCGGATGAACGTCTACGCGGACGGCTACGTGCTGCGTTTGCTGGAGGCGCTGCAGACCGACCATCCGGGCCTGCGCGCGATCGCCGGTGCCGATGACTTCGAGCGGCTGGGCCGCGCGTTCATCGCGGCCCACCGGTCAGCCCATCGCAACCTGCGCTGGTACGGCGAGGGTCTGGCGCAGTTCCTGGCCTCCGAACCGGCGTGGAGCGCGCGGCCCGAGCTGGCCGACATGGCCCGCTTCGAGTGGGCGATGGCGGCCTCGTTTGACGCGCTGGACGCGTCCTGCCTGAGCCGTGACGCGTTGACGGGTATCCATGCCGACCACTGGCCGCGATTGAGCTTCATCGTTCATCCGGCGGTCCGGCGCGTGAGCCTGAGTTCCAACGTGCCTTTGGCCTGGTCGGCCCAGGCACGCGGCGAGGATCCGCCGAAGCTGCGTTGCGACTCGAATCAGACCACCTGGCTGCTGTCCCGCCGAAGCCTTCGGGTCCGGTACCGCGCAATGGCGTCCGACGAAGCGAGCGCCTTCGAGCGGCTCGCCGCGCACACCTGCTTCGCGCAATGGTGCGGCGAGCTGGGCGCGGTGGTCGGCGAAGCGCAGGCCGCGCACCGCGCGGTGGACTTGCTCAATCAGTGGCTGGCCGACGGCGCGCTCGCGGGCTTTGCCCTGGCGCCAGTTTCAGCTGCAAGTTGAGGTGAAGAATTGCAAGCCGCAGATCTCCCCTCTCCTGCCCCGCTGGAGAGGGGCCGGGGGTGAGGGTGTCGCGTTGAGGTGAAGAATTGCAAGTCGCGGAGCCCGACCTCCCCTCTCCCGCTCCGCGGGAGAGGGGCCCGGGGTGAGAGTCGCGATCAGCCGTCGTGCCCGTCGCCGTCATGGCCGTGCCCGTGCCCTTCGTGCTTCCCATCGCAATGGTCCCCGTCCATCCCGCCGCGCATGCCCCCGTGTTCCCCGTGCATGCGAAAATGCGATCCGAAATCGCGCGCCACTTCGTTCAAGACCTGCTTTTGCGGAGCATCCAGCGCTTGCTGCAGCTTGGCGGTCGCGTCCGCCAGTTGAGTCAGTTTCTTGCCGCGCTCCGTAGCCCGCTCGGCCATCAGCCGCGCGCGCGCGGCGGCGTCCAGATCCTTCGCAGGCTGCTCGCGCGGCTTGTCCGGCACCATCGCACGCACCGCGCCCGTGAACCCGTTCCACGCTTCCTGTTGCGAGGCACGGATCTCGAGGCGGGAGGCCAGGCGGTCCAGGTGCTTCTGGATCTTCTGCTGCATGTACTCGTGCGTGCGGGCCGCGTCCGCCATCGGGGGGTCGCGCGGCTGCTGCGCCATCGAGTAGGCCGGCAACACCGCAAGTGCAACGGCCGACAGCAGGGCCGCCAGGGGTGCGCGAATCTGGGCAACGTTCATGAAAGTCTCCGGTTCATCGTTTGGAAGTGGCTTGCAACTGAAACCATTAGAGCGTCCGGGTGTCAATGGGTTCATCATCTCGATACGGCGCCTGTGAACCGCGCGTAACAGATGGTCAGCGGCTGTATCCACTGCCCGGAGGAGACCTCGAGCCATGTATATGCTTGAAAAGATCGCAACCTTGGCGGCACGGCGCATGACGCAGCGCATTCTCGTTGTCGACGACGACCCTGGCCTGCGGGAGCTGCTTGACGGCTACCTGCGCGATTCCGGGTTCGACGTGCAAACGGTCGCCGACGGAGAAGCGATGCGGGATCAACTGGCGCGCGCCCCGTTCGACCTGATCGTACTGGACCTGATGCTGCCGGGCGAGGATGGGCTGACCCTGTGCCGCCGGTTGCGGGCGCACTCGGGCGTTCCGATCGTAATGTTAACCGCGCGTGGCGACGAATTCGAGCGCGTGCTGGGCCTTGAGATGGGGGCCGACGACTATCTGGCCAAGCCGTTTTCCCCGCGCGAGCTGCTGGCGCGCATCCGCAGCATCCTGCGGCGCGCCGGCGACCGCAGCGCCGACGCTCACGCGCGCATCGGCTTCAACGGCTGGACCCTGGATCTGGGCGCGCACCATCTGATCGATCCGGAGGGCGTGGTCGTCGTCCTCTCGACCGGCGAGTTCCGCCTGCTGCGCGCGCTGGCGGAGAACCTGAACCGCGTGCTCACGCGCGACCAGCTGATCGATGCGATCGCCGGGCGCGAGGCCAATCGTCTGGAGCGCACGGTCGACGTGCTGGTCAGCCGGCTGCGCAAGCGCCTGCGCGACGACGCGCGCGAACCGCACATCATCCGGACCGTGCGCAGCGAGGGCTACATGCTGGTTTCGCGGCCGGAGCGCGGGTGAGGCAGCTGCTGCCGCGGTCGCTGTTCGGCCAGGTGGTGTTCGCCACCGTCGTCGCGGTCGTGGTTGCGCAGCTGGTGGTGGCCTGGCTGCTGCTGGACGATCGCGCCCGCCTGGCGCGCCATATGTGGGGAGACCAGGCCGCGCAGCGTATCGCGGGATTCATCAACGCGGTCGACGAGGCCGGCCCGGCCGAGCGCGTCCGCATCATCACCACCACCGGGCTGCGCCCGGCGCACGCGAGCCTGGACGAGCCGTGGCGCCAGGAGGGCGAGCAGCCGCCGTCCGAGGCGACTGCGTTGCTGGCGAATCTGCGCAAGGACCTGACCCGGCCGATCGAAGTGCAGATTTTGATGCTGAGCCCGGACTGGCCGCCGATCCTGCCCGGGGCGCCCCCGGCGGCGGCGGCCGGGTTCGACGACGATCCGCGGCGCCGGCTGCGCCGCATCGCGGTGCAGGCGCGGCTGGGCGACGGCGCGGTGCTGACGCTGCGCCATGCGCTGCCACCGCCGCTGGCGCAGCCGCCGACGCAACTTTTGGTCGGCGTCGCCATTCTGGTCGCGATCGCCGGCGCTTTGACGGCCTGGAGCGTGCGGCGCCTGACGCGGCCGCTGGGCACGCTGGCCGAGGCGGCCCGAGGCCTGGCCAACAACCTGGACCAGCCGCCGCTGCCCGAGGGCGGGCCGGCCGAGGTGGCCACCGCGGCCGCTTCCTTCAACCGGATGCAGAAGGACCTCAAGCGCAACCTGGAAACGCGTTCCCTGGCGCTGGCCGCCGTGTCGCACGACCTCAGGCTCCCGATCACGCGCATTCGCCTGCGCATCGAGCGCCTGCGCGACGAGGCCACGCGCGATGCGATCGACAGCGACCTAGTGGAGATGGACCGCATGATCGGCAACACCCTGGAGTTTCTGCGCGCCGGGCACAGCGGCGAGCACCCGGCCCGGATCGACGTCAATGCGCTGGTCGAAACAGTGGCCGAGGACATGCGGGCGCTCGGGTGCCTGATCGAAACGCACGGCGAGGCGCGCGCCCCGTTGCTGGCACGCGGGCAGGCGGTCCGGCGCTGCCTGGGCAACCTGGTCGACAACGCGCGCCGCTACGGCGCCGGCGAAGTCGAGCTGACCGTGCGCGACCGGGCCGACCGCGTCGAGCTGATCGTGGAAGATCGCGGCCCCGGCATTCCCGAGGCGGAGCGCGAGCGCATGTTCGAACCGTACGTTCGTCTGGAGACATCGCGGGCACGCCACACCGGAGGCACGGGGCTGGGACTGGCGATCGCGCGTGCCATCGCGCGCAGCCATGGCGGCGATGTGGCGCTGGAGTCGCGCGACGGCGGCGGCCTGCGCGCGATCCTGTGGCTGCCGCGCCGGCTGGCGCAGGAACGCAGCGCGCCGGCTGCGCAGAGCGTCGGAGCGCGGGCGTGACGCTGCGCGCTGGCAGTCCAGAGGGTCGAAGCATGGGCGTGACGCAGCGTGCTGCGCGCTGCGCGCCGTGGCTTGCCCCGCTGCTGGTGATCTCGCTGGTCGCCGGCGCTGCAGCGCAGTCCCCGGACGCAAGCCGCGCGCGGCGCGGCGGCCAGCCGCCCCCGGACGAGCCCGATCGCGCTGCGATCGAGCGCAACACGCTGGCCCTCGAGTTCGACGAGCACCTGGACGACGTGCACAAACGCCTAAAGCTGCAGCCGGCTCAGCAGCCCGCGTGGGAGGCGTTCGCCGCGCGCGCGCAGGCGCTGATGCTGGACCAGTTGCGCGGCGTGACGCCGTACCCCGAGCACGAGGATGCGCCGCACCAGATCAACCGGCGGGTGGACGTGGTGCGCAACCGCCTGGCGGCGATGGAGGACGTCGCCGATGCGGCCAGCCAGCTGTACTCCGTGCTGTCCGAAGAGCAGCGCAAGCGCGCCGACGAGCTGCTGCCGACCGCGGTGCCGTCGCTCTATTCAGGGCTGCCCGAGTTCGGCAAAGGCGCGCGTACGCAGTCGGCCTCGGGCAAGCGGTAACGCAAGGCGAGAACTTCCCCCCGGTTCGCTGTCGCTTCGCGACCTACTGGGAGCGATACGCCGCGCTCCAGCAGGCGATCAAGAGTTCCGCCTTCGGCTGCCTTTCACTTTTATGTTTAGATTGCGCAGAAAAGCGCTCGCTAAGCGGTCTAATGAGCGAAATTACGCTCATCGCTGGATTCACATCCGCGCGATTAACGGGTAAAATTATGCTCACTAAATTATTTAATGGGTGTAATAATGCCCAAATCAACCACCGCACCTTTCGAAGTGGCGCAGGCAATCAAGGTGCTTGGCGAGCGCATTCGCCTCGCCCGAGTACGCCGCCGCATGAGCCAGGATGAATTGGCGAGGGCATGCCAGATTGCCCGACGGACGCTTTACGGCATCGAGTCGGGCGCCTCTGGAATCGCCATTGGGCACGTCTATGCCGTCCTCTGGACCCTTGGCCTGCTTTCAACGACTGACCGCATCGCAGACCCCGATGCCGACGAGCACGGGAAGACTCTGGATGCCGCTCGCCAGGCGCAACGAGTTCGTCATCGGAGCGTGAAGCCCGATGAGAACGACTTTTGAGCAGGCTGGACATGGCAGCCGCCGAGCAATCCTGCTACGTCTACATTCAGCTGCCGGGGGCGTTCGAGTGGGTCCCTTGCGCGTCGCTGAAGGTCAAAGATATTGGTGCCGGTGTCTTTGAAGGTACGTTCACCTACGGCAAGCGGTACTTGGTTCGGCCGAACGTGGTCGCACTCGACCCGTATCACCTGCCGTTGACGGGGCGACCCCAGAAGTTCACAAAGCTCAAGGGCATCCCTGGCGCTGTGCGCGACGCCAGCCCTGACGCCTGGGGCCGCCGGGTCATCCAGGCCAAACTGCAGCGGCCGGACGCTGACATCCGGGAGATGGAGTACCTGTTCAACGGGCCGGACGACGGCGCAGGTAACTTGCGGTTCGGCCTTTCCGTCGATCCGCCAGGGCTAAAGCGCCCTTTCAACAAGACCCACCAGCTGGAGGCGCTCATCGAAGCCGCGCAGAAGCTGGAGCAGGACGGCCGACTACCCCATGAGGTTCTGGAGGAGCTCGAGCCAGGAACGAGCATGGGCGGGGCGCGCCCCAAGGTCACCATCGAAGACGACCGGAAGATCTGGTTGGCCAAGCTTCCGGAGAAAAACGACCGCTACAACAACCAGCGAATCGAATTCGCAACGCTCAAGCTCGCCCGTGCAGTCGGGCTGCGTGTGTGCGACGCACGCCTGGAACGTGTCGGGTCGCGCGACGTGCTCATCCTTCAGCGCTTCGACCGCGAATGGAATCAAGATGCCAACGCATATGCACGCTACGGGCTGGTATCCGGCTTGACTGTGCTCGACGCGGAAGACGGGTACCTTGGTCGGGAGCGCTGGTCCTACCTGCTTTTGGCCGACGAGCTGCGACGCTGGTCCACCAAGCCCGACGAAGACCGCCGCGAGTTGTTTCGCCGCATGGTGTTCAACGCCATGGTCACCAATAACGATGATCACCCGCGCAACCATGCGCTGCTCCATACGGGCGCAGGTTGGAGGCTGTCCCCGGCCTACGACATCGTCCCGGTTGCCCTGGCGTCTCAAGAAAGACGCGACCTCGCACTGAACGTAGGCAAACACGGTAGAGCGGCAAGCCTGTACAACATCCTCTCGCAGTCTGATGTATTTGGCCTGCCGCGTGAGCAGGCCGAAGCCGAAGTGAATGCCATCCTGGAGGTCGTGAAGGCCTGGAAGGACCTCTTCACGGCCCATGGCGTGGATGCGCGCGCCATGGAAATGCTCGAAGGAGCGATTCTTCCCGCTTCGTTCTTTCGGACAGAGCCCCCGGAGCCGGTCTGAGCCACCCCCGCCGAGTTATCGGGAGGGGCCGAGACGGTGCGCCTCAATTAACTCCCCTCTGCCGCGTGCTGGAGAGAGGCTGGCGGTGAGGGTCGAAGCACCTTGTCGCATACCGCGCGCTCGGACGCGGCGTCCGACAGCTTCTGGCACACCGCGCTCATCTTCGCCTGCGCATCGCTCACGGTGGCATCGTGCGCGTGGTCGGCGTTCCAGCTCTCCAGTGCGACGCCGAGCCGTTGCAGCGCGATGCGGTTGCGACCGTGGAAGGTCGCGGCCGCCGGATCCAGGTCCGCGATGACCTGCGTGACCGCCTTATCGACGCGCTGCTGCTGCGCCGGCGCCAGCTCGGTCAGCGCGATCACGTAGCGCATTCCCCATTGCAGCCGGGTCGCCGGCCCCTGCGCGCCGGCGTACGCCTTCTCGTACCAGTCGAGCGAGGAGGCCTTGTCGCCCCGCTTGCGCGCATTGGTCGCCAGCTCGAGCATGAAGTAGTACGGGGCGGGCGAGCGGGCCAGCTCGGCCTTGAGCAGCGCATCCGATTCCGAGTCCAGCCCGGCCGCCGACAGCGCATCGGCCGCCGAGCTGATCACCGACTGGCGTTCGAACTTGTCAGTCGTATCGCGGTCGGCCTGCGCAACCGCGGCGCGGATCGTCTCGACCAGCGCCGGCGTGATCGTCGCGTTGGGGTCCAGCAGCTTCTGCAGCGAGGCGCGCGTGCTCAGCGCATCGAGCCGGTCGGCGGTCGACAGGCTGGGGTCGCTGGCGAAGGCCGCCAGGCGCGAATCCCAGTGCGCGATCAACTGCCGTCGCGCCGGGCTGCCCGGATCGGTCAGGAACCCGGCGATCTGTGGCGCGCGGTCGACCAGCAGGTCGAACAGCGCCCGGCTGCGCGCCGGATCGTCGAGCACTTCCTGCGCGTGCGCCAGCGCGCGCGCCCGGTCCAGCTTGACCGCGCTCTTGCTGGCCGCAGCCGCAGCGACGGCGCGCAGCGCCAGCCGGTCCGAACTCGACCCGTATCGCGCCGGACAGGCCTTGGCCAGGGCCAGCAAAGTTGCAGCGACCCGATCGGGAGCGACCAGCTGCCCTTCGTCGGTGTCCCATGCGTAGCTGGCGAGCAGCGTCCATTCTTCCGCGGTCAGGCTGGAGGCGCCGTTACCCAGCGCCGCGCGCAGCGTGGCGTGCGCGGACCGGCCGGTGCCCAGACCGAGCGATAGCGCCTGCAGATACAGTTGCGGATCGATCTCGCCGGGCAGGCGCGTGATCTCGGTGCCGTCCGATGCGAACAGGATCATGGTCGGGTAGCCGAGCACCTTGAACCGGTCGCCCAGTTTCTGCGCGCTGGGCTGGTCGCCATCGAGGTACACGGGAATGAACTGGCTCGAGCGCTCGACGAAGTCGCGGCGCTTGAACAAGGTCGCCTTGACCTGGTTGCACGGCGGGCACCAGACCGCGCCCCAGTACAGAAAGACGGGCTTGTGTTCGGTGCGCGCGCGCGCAAAGGCAGCGTCGACGTCGCCATAGACCCAGGCGATCGGCGGCTCGCCGGGCGCGGATTCGGGCGCAGTCGCGCACGGCGCAGGCAATGAAACGCACAGGGCGCAAGCCAGCGCAGCGGGCGCCAGCAGGCGAAAAACGCGGGCAAACGAGGGGACCATGGATGTGACGATACCGCGGCGAGTGCGATGGCGCCTTTCCGGCAAGCGCAGCAAGAAGCCCTACAGCCGGATTTCTGAGAATGTGCTGTTCGCCGCGTTGCTGGCGGCCGTGATCGGATGGACCGCCGCATCGGTGGCCGCGGAACAGCCGGTGGGATCGACCCCCGCTTCCTGTGCCGTTGCGGGTGGTACGGGGGCAAGCCTTAATTCGTGATCCTGAATGCGGTGCTTAGGACGGCTAAAGGCGCGCACTTAAGGAAATCTCGACGGCGCTGGGTGGGTTTCGCATCACCGATTTTTGGTATAGATTTGCGTTCATGAGAAGAATGCGCAGCGCTGCCAAGGTCCTCGTCCGGGTCGCTCCCGCCGTCGCCGTCCTTCTGATGTGGACCGCCCCGGCGGGCGCAGATGACGCGCCGGTCGACGAGCACGCGCATCACCATCACATGATGCAGATGCCGCCCGCCGTCGTGCGCACGATGGCGAACTACACGGTACCCGACGTCACGCTGGTGCGCTCGGACGGCACGCGGGTGAAGCTCGCGCAGGAATTGAGCGATGGCCGTCCGGTGCTGCTCGATTTCATCTATACCAGTTGCACGACCATCTGCCCGGTGCTGACCCAGACTTTCGCCGAAGTCCAGAAGCGCCTCGGTAAGGATGCCGCCAAGGTGAAAATGGTGTCGGTCTCGGTCGACCCGGAGCAGGACACGCCGAGCAGACTCACGGAGTACGCCGGAAAGTACGGCGCCGGAGCGCAGTGGAGCTTTTACACCGGTTCGGTCGAGGCCAGCGTCGCGGTCCAGCGATCCTTCGACGTTTACCGCGGCGACAAGATGAATCACTCGCCAGTCACGTTTTTCCGCGCCGCGCCCGGCCAGCCCTGGGTCCGGCTCGAGGGGTTCGCCACTCCGGATGCTGTGCTCGGAGAGGTTCGGACCCAGGTCGCGCAGAAGTAACCCCTCGCACACCCCGTTTTTGGTCATCCGGCCGGTCCCGCCGTTGCGGGCTCGGCATCCCGTTCAAGCCAGCTGTGTCACCCTTAGCCGCGATCCCCTGACAGGCTTCGCGCACACTTTCGACGCACTAAGGTTCGCCCTGATTTCGACCAGGAATGGGTAGGGTTTACCACCCAACTTGGTCGATCCGGTTTTTGTGCACCGCAAGCATCTTGTCATATAAGTAATTGATAACTAATATAAAACTATAAAAATTCAGAGGGTAGGGTACCCACCCCTTTACCCGACGTCGGCGCCAAGCTGACATTAGGAGTAGTTAAGGCGAGGGTGGGCCCACACGCCCTTTCATGTATCTCCCAGGCTGTAGCCAAGAACCGTTCCCAATACGCTGACCCCACTCTGTTTTCGACCGGAACAGGCCGGAGCGGAGAACCGGAAGTGCCTCCAAGGCCACGGCGGGGGCCGCAACGATGCGGACCGCCGCGGAGGAAGCGGCGGCCGGTAACGGAGCGAAGGGGATTTGATTGGAACGCGGATTTCTCGCATTCCCGCTGGCGCCTAGGGTCTTTCGGGGAGGTCTCATGTCGAAAAGGCAGCATCTGATTCGCGTTTTGCCGGTCCTGCTGTTGCTTACCGCAGCGTCCGCGAGCGCCCAGAACTTCATGGTGCAGTGTCCGCACATGACACCGCTGCATCAGACTCCGCCGGTCGTGTCGTTGACGCCGCCGACCAGCGGCGCGCTCTACAACGCCTACAACGCCACGGGCGTCGGAGTCCCCTACACCGACCCGAGCACGCTTCCGAATCCCACCAACAATTACGGCGGGCACTACGAGGGCTACTACACGGGACCCGTCAGCAACAGCTACACGGCCGCGGGCGTGCCGCTGACCTACATCAGCAATGGCGGCACCGTCAAGTGCCAGCAGATCTCGGGCGGCGACGGGTTCATGACCGAGGCCGATGGCAACCAGACGTTCATGTTTTCGTTCGGCCCCCTGAGCGGGCTGGACAAGATCCAGCACGGCGTGGCCGGTAGCGACTTCGACGACGAATTCAACCAGGCGTACTGCAATGCGAGCGGGAGTTACTACAACGGCCAGCCGATTCCCTACACGAACGGCGGGCCGAATCCGCTGACGAGCAATAGCAACGCCGCGTGCAGCCAGAACGGCGCCGTCGGCTTCGTGCCCTCCGCGCCCCTCAACACCGCGATCGGCGCCACCAGCCTGATCGGCAATGGCGCGGCGCTCACGGCGCCGACCGGTGTGCAGGCGGTCATCATCAACCCCGATGCCGATAACCCGGGCGTGTCGCCGGGCTCGGGCTATACCTCGCCTCCGACCGTCACGTTCGGGCCGCCCGATTGCACCGCCGCCGGACAGGTGATCGCCGGCCTGAGGTGTACGGGCCCAGGAACGAGGGCGACCGGAACGGCGATCATCGGACTGGGTTCCATCATCGAAGTCGCGGTTACGAATCCGGGCAGCGGCTACGTCAACACCCCGACCGTGACGTTCTCCGCACCCAGCGGTGCCAACCCGATCCCGAACACCGACCCGGCGGCCATCATGAATACCGGTGTCATCAACGGCAACATCCCAGGCCCTCTGATGGCGTTCGACGAGGACGACGAGTACTTCCTGACTCTGACCAACGTCGGGATGATCATGCGGCCGGACCTGTTCGAGCAGCACACGGTCCACTTCCACGGCTACCCGAACGCCTCCTCGTTCTACGACGGTGTGCCCGACGCGTCGCTGGCGATCAACATCGGAGCGAGCTTCACGTACTACTACATGGCGCCGGACGCGGGTACCTACTTCTGGCACTGTCACATCACGCCGCCCGAGCACCTGCAGATGGGTATGGTCGGCTGGCTCTACGTGCGGCCGCGGCAGAACCGGCTGCCGCCCGGAACCGATACGTACAACGCGATGACCGGCACCGGCACGATTGCGTCGCATGGCACGTTCGGCTCCGCGACCGGGCTTAGCCAGCAGAGCGACCCGCGCACCGCCTGCAATACCGGCGAGCACACAACCACGCCGGGACAAAGCAACCTGTACGCGGGAACGACAAGCACAACGACGAACACGGACATCCTGTGCTCGGTGCCCTCGCCGGCGGCGGATACGGGCTTCGTCCACCAGGCGGGCTGGAAGTACGTCTACGACGACGGCGACGGCTCCACGCGCTACGACATCGATTTCCCGATTCATATGCACAGCTTCGATCCGAACTTCCACTTCGTCGGCATGACCTTCAACCCCGAAGGCTTCGCCGACATGACAGAGAAGTACTTCCTGTTTAACGGTCGCAGCTATCCGGATACGGTCAGCGTGCCTCAGCAATCGACGGTCGCCGTAGGCGGCTATGTCCCCGCGGGCGCCTCGGTAGGAGGCTGTGCAATGGCCAGCTCGTCCACGTATCAGGTGCCGTGCGCCATCACGCTGCCCGCCAGCTGGACCGGCGGCCTCCCGGCCGGGTCCACCCCGAACCCGGCTGACTCGACGTCCAACGCGCAGGTGACCATGGGCTCGGACGGCAACCAGCGCCCCGAGCAGCCGGCTCCGGCGCTGATCGTGCTCAGTCAGACCGGCAGCGTCGACGGCGCCGGTGCCTCCACTCCGCAGCGCGCGGCGATCCGGCTGATCAACCTGTCGGTCACCGATTACCACACGATCGCATCCCTGAGCATCCCATTTCACGTAATCGGGTGGAACGCGAAGATGCTGCGTGACCAGGCCGGCAACAACCTGGACTACTACACGAATTCGATCACGATCGGCGGCGGCGAGTCGATGGACGCGATCCTCGACGCCTGCGAGGTGCGCTCGGGGCCACCCAACTACGCGTGTACCACGCCGGTGCCACAGGGCACGTACTTCGTCTACACGCCGAATCTGTACATGCTGTCAAACGACGCGGAAAACTTCGGCGGCATGATGACCGAAGTCGTCGTCACCCCCTAGGAGACCCCACGATGAGCACCTCGATCATGAACAATTTGAGCGGATCGGTACGACGCTCGTGGGCTGGGGCTGCCGGGGCGGCCGCGCTGACGGCACTGGCCTTTACCGCTGGCAGCGCGTGCGCGGCGGTGCCGGGCATCAGCGGCACCAGCTTCGCGCTGCAGGCCAACCAGGGCTACAACTCGCAGCCGGACGGCGCGCAACTGTACTCCTGGGGTTATGGCTGCGCGAGTTCGTACACACCGACCTTCGCGCCCGCCTCATTCGCGGCCGCCGGCGTGCCTCAATTCTGCGCGGGGGCGAGCTCGAGCCTCGCGCTGAGCGCGTCCAACATGCAGATGCCGGGCCCGACCTTGATCGTGCCGGAGAACGCGACCATTACGGTCACGCTGACCAACAATCTGCCAGTCGCCGCCGGCAACACGTCGATCGTGTTCTCAGGCATTCCCACAACCTGCACTGGCGGGGCGCAGGGCCTGCTGACAGGTCCCAACTGCGAGGCGCCCCACGGCGCGACAGTCACCTACACGCTGAACACGACCGGCAAGGCCGGCACGCATGCCTACTACAGCGGCACGCAGCCCGACCTGCAGGTCGAGTTGGGGATGTACGGCGCGATCGTGGTGATCCTCGGTGACCCCGGGAGTGGCGGCGGGAATGCCGGCGCCCACGTGCACGCCGCTCGGGACCACCACGGGTGCGCACGGCGGCCTCGAATACCGGCACGCGATGGCCGCGTATGACCATCCGGCCAACCTGCTACGACCGCGAATACCTGTTCCAGTGGAGCGAGATGGACCCGCGCATCCACTCGCAGGCCGAAGCCCAGGTGAAGGCAACCGGCGTGAACACGGCGCTAAGCAGCGGCGCGACCGGCAACGGCGGAACCTGCCCGAGCACGGCCCTCGCGTCCCGGGGTTGCCTGATGGTCTTCACGGAGCCGTACCACCCCGCCTATTACACGATCAACGGCCGCTCTATGCCCCCCACAACATGGATCCGGACTACGCGCCCAATTACCCGGCCCAGCCGTACAACGGCAACCCCCACATGCATCCGCTGGAGCAGACCCTGCTCCGCGTAACCGGGACGGGGCGGTGGGAACACCCGTTCCACGAGCATGCGAACCACGTCCGGATCCTGGCGGCGATCCAACCTGATCCTGAGCCAGACGGATCCCACCAAGCTGGGCGGCCTGATGATGTTCAACACCGACACGTGGCCGGGCCAGGCGATGGACGGCATCTTCTACTTCTCCGGCAAGGGCGTGAACTGGGACCTGTACGGCCACAGCCCGATCACGCCCGCCGGCCCGCGCCCGGCTTGCACCGGGAGTTCCAGCAACTACACGGTGCCGGTCGGCAACGTGCTGCAGCCTGCGGGCCAATCGGCGTCCGCTCCGGTGGGGTGCAACCCGGAGTGCATCCCGGATGCGAACGGATTTTTCACGCTCGCTTCCGGCGCGGTCGCGCCGGTCTTCGGCCCGCCCTCTGCGGGATATGCGATTAGGAACGCCAGCGCAGCGTCGCTCAACTACGGCGAGTGGTGCGCCGACCACAACCATCCGCTGGAGGCCAATCCGGCCTACGCAGTGGGCGCCGGCGGGATGGCGACCTTGCCCGATCCGCTCGTGGCGACCAACGGCCTCTGGTACAACGGCACGCCTTATCTGGGTCCCGATGCGGTCTCCCGCAGCCGCGGCGCGACGCCGCTGCCGCCGGGAGGCGCGCTGCAGAACTCGCCCGCAGAGTCCGGCATGGCCTTCATGTGGCACTCCCACAACGAGCGTGAGATCACCACCGACGACATCTTCCCGGGTGGCCAGCTGATGATGCTGCTCGTCGATCCGCCGGTCTGGTACATCGACGAAACCCTGTAAGAGCCAGGAGCAAACATGCGTATCTCGAAAGCACTCTCGAAGACCGCCTTCCTGGCGCTCCTGGCCGCGGTTGGCTCCGTACAAGCGCAGGTAGCGCTCAATCTACGGCATCGCGCACCAGCACGACAATGCCGGACGGCAACATCGTGCCGATGTGGGGCTGGTCGTGCGGTGCGATCACGCAGGGCACCGGCACAACGACCTGCACGCAGACGAACGGGCAGGCCCAGACCCAGACGGCGGGTCTTGCCACCAACTGGCAGCCCCCGCTGATCACCGTGCCGACCGGCAACACCTTGACGATCACGCTGAGCAACCAGCTGCCGGTCCCCACCTCCCTGACGATCGTCGGCCAGTTGCCGAACCCGAGTGCGGATGTGAATGGGCCGGCGATCCGACCGTGGAGAGCGCGCCGCGCACGCACAACCCGCAGAGCGCGACGACTTGGACCACGGTGGTTCCGAATTCGTTCACGCCGCCCACACAGGGCTTGCGCGCGCAGTCGTTCGTGCAAGAGGCCGCTGCGGCCACAACCAGCGGGACGACCACCACGCCGGGAAGCATCACCTACACGTTCAGCAGCCTGAGGCCCGGGACGTACCTGGGTCGAGAGCGGATCGTATCCATCCATCCAGGGGCCGATGGGGCTGTACGGCGTGCTGGTGGTGACGACCGCGCCGACCACGACCGGGACGTTCGCAGCCGGCACCGCCTATCCGAGTCCGTGTGGTGCCACGGCAACGACGACCTGCCTGACCGCAGGTGGGGTTCCCTACGATGCCGACGGCGTGCTGCTGCTGTCCGAGATCGACGCGGTGCAGAACGCGGCGGCTGACGCGGCCGTGCTCACCCCCGGGTTCAGCCCGACCACGCTGGAGTCCGGGCTGCTCGGCCGTCGGCAGCCCGACCCGGCGAACGCCGCGGCTGCTCTCGCGGCAGCCCAGGCTATCAATCCTGCGGTCACGCTGCCCCGGAACACGTGCTACCCGGCTGCCGTCAACTACACGCCGACCTACTACCTGATCGACGGCCACGGGTTCGATCGCACCAATCCGGCCGCGAATGCGATCAGCGTCGGGACCACCGACTCGACCGGAACCGTGCTGCTGCGTTTTGTCAACGCGGGCTCGAAGATGCACATGCCGTCGGTCGCCGGTCTGCAGATGGCGCTGGTGGCGGAAGACAGCCACTTCAGCAGCCCGACGTGGCGCTGGCGTTCACCAAGGGAACAGCGCCCGCCACATGCCCCAAGCGGCAACTCGCCGATCCGGTTGAGCACGACGTCCACCACTGCGGCCGCCTGTCCGAAGGTCCAGAACGACTTCTTCATGCCGGCTGGCAAGGTGCTGGACATCGCCGTGAAGCCGGCGGGCACGACGGGCACCTACACCGCGGCGGCATATCCG
>CAVTZO010000008.1:0-29690 GCA_963739145.1 uncultured beta proteobacterium | reverse complement strand
CGAAACCTCACCGACACATCGCGCCCCTGCCGGGCACCGACGGCGCGCTGGCGCTCGGCCTGATCCACGTGATGGTGCGCGAAGGCTGGCTGGATCGCGATTTCATCGAACGTCACACGCTCGGATTCGACGGGCTGGCCGCGCGCGCGCGCGACTTTTCTCCGCAGCGGGTCGGCGGCGATCTGCTCGATCGCCGCGCGCGACATCGAGGAGCTGGCGCACGATTACTGGCACGTACGCCCCGCGCTGATCCGGCTGAACTACGGAATGCAGCGCGCGCGCGGCGGAGGCAACGCCGTGCGCGCGATCGCCTGCCTGCCGGCCCTGGCCGGGCACTGGCGCGACGCCGGCCGGCGGCCTGCTGCTGTCGTCGAGCGGGACGTTCGAGGTCGATGACGCGGCGCTGACGCGCCCCGACCTGCTGGCCGGCCGCAACCCCCGCACGATCAACATGAGCGCGATCGGACACGCGCTGGCGCAGGCCGAACCGCCGATCGAGGCGGTCGTCGTGTACAACAGCAACCCGGTCGCGGTGGCGCCGCGATTCGAAAAGCGTGGTACGGGGGTTTGCGCGCGAGGACCTGTTCACGGTGGTGCTGGAGCACTTCCTGACCGACACGGCCGATTATGCGGACTACGTGCTGCCGGCCACCACGCAACTGGAACACCTGGATGTGCACCGCTCGTACGGCCACCTGTACGTGGTCGCCAACAATCCGGCCATCGACCCGCTCGGCGAAGCGCTGCCGAACAGCGAGATCTTCCGGCGCCTGGCGGCCCGGATGGGTTTCACCGAGCCCTGCTTCCGGGAAAGCGACGAGCAGATCGCGGCGCAGGCGTTCACCGGCGCCGGCACGACCGCAGGGTACCGCTGGGACCAGGTGCGGCAACGAGGCTGGTGGCGTCTGAATGTTCCATCGCCGTACGCGCCGTTCGCGAGCGGGCAACTTTCCAACGCCAAGCGGACGCTGCGAGTTCGCCTCCCAGCAACTGGCCGCCCAGGGACTCGATCCGCTGCCCGACTACGTTCCGCCGTACGAGAATCCGGACAGCACGCCGGAGCTGGCGCAACGCTTTCCGCTGGCGATCATCTCGCCGCCGGCGCGCAACTTCCTGAATTCGACCTTCGTCAACGTGCGAAGCCTGCGCGACGCCGAGGGCGAACCGCACCTGGAAATCCATCCGCAGGACGCCGCCGGGCGAGGCATCGCAGACGGCGATCGGGTCACAGTGTTCAACGATCGCGGCAGCCTGCGGCTGCGGGCACGCGTGAGCGAGCGCGCCCGCCCCGGCGTGGTCGTCGCGCTGTCGGTCTGGTGGAGGAAGCTAACTCCGGACGGCAAGAACGCCAACGAACTGACGCACCAGCGGCTCACCGACCTGGGTCGGGCAGCGACGTTCTACGATTGTCTTGTGCAGGTGAAGCGATCGGACAGGCCTGCCGCCTCTGCCTCACCTCCGGCGGGTTCGCCAGGAGCGGAAGGGTAAGGGGCAGGTGCACGCTCGACCCGGGCGGCGGGCCGTGCTCGCGGCGGCTGTGCTGCTCGCGCTGACGATGGCCGGCTGCAGCTCGCTCGGTTACTACGTGCAGGCCGCGCGCGGCCAGTGGGGTGTGATATCGGCCGCGCGCCCGATCGACGACTGGCTCGACGATCCGAGCGCCTCCGACGCGCTGAAGCAGAAGCTGCGGCACGCGCGGCGGATCCGCGAGTTCGCCTCGCGCGAGCTCGCCGAGCCGGACAACCGCAGCTACACGACGTATGCCGATCTGAAGCGCCCGGTGGTCGTCTGGAACGTGTTTGCGACGCCGGAGCTGTCGACCGACCTGAAGACCTGGTGCTACCCTTTTTTCGGATGCGCGTCCTACCGCGGCTACTTCGCGCGCGCCGACGCCGAGCACCTGGCGAGCGAACTTGCGCCGCAGGGATACGACGTCGCCGTGAGTCCGGTCCAGGCCTACTCGACGCTCGGCTGGTTCAACGATCCGCTGCTCAACACGTTTATCAACCTGCCCGAGCCGGAACTGGCCCGCCTGATCTTTCACGAGCTGGCCCACCAGGTCGTTTATGTGCGGGACGACACCGTGTTCAACGAATCCTTTGCAACGGCGGTCGAGCGCGAAGGGGTCGAGCGCTGGCTGCAGGCACAGGGTTCCGATGAACTGCGAAGCTCCTGGGACAGGAGCGAGCAGCGCCGCGCGCAGTTCCTCGAACTGCTGACCGGAACGCGCCGCGCGCTGGACGAGGTCTACGCCAGCCAATTGCCGGAGCAGGACAAGCGCAACCGCAAGCGAGCGCTGTTTGCCGACTTGCAGGACCGCTACCACGCGCTGCGGGATGGTCCATGGGGCGGTTTTGACGGATACGACCGGTATTTCGCGCAGTCGCTGAACAATGCGCACCTGGCCGCGATCGGCGCGTATTTCGACCGGGTGCCGGCCTTCGACGCGTTGATGCGCCGCACCGGACCCGACATGGCCGCATTCTTTCGCGAGGTCAAGCGGATTGCGGCACTGCGCAAGGACGCGCGCGATCGCGAACTGGATCGGCTGGACGGACGCGTATCATTGTCGGGTCGATAGGACGATACGAATTCGCGTTACGCATCGGGAAGCGAATCCGGCTGGCCTTCGTGCTCGAATCTTCTCCCGCATCTTCTCCCGATCGATTGGCGCCGACTGCTCGCATGGATGGCATCGACCGCCGTTGGTTGAAGAATTACCCGCCCGGCGTTGCGGCCACGATCGACGAAAGCGAGATCGGAACGCTGCTCGAGCTGCTGCAGAAGGCCAGCGCGCAGCACGCAGACCGGGTCGCATTCGCCTGCATGGGTGCCGATCTGACGTACCGGCAGCTCGATGCGATGTCGGGCGCTGTCGCCGGCTGGCTGCAGTCGCGCGGGCTGGCACCGGGCGACCGGGTCGCGATCATGCTGCCCAACGTGTTGCAGTATCCGGTCGTGATGGCGGGGATCCTGCGCGCCGGTTGCGCGGTGGTCAACGTCAACCCGCTGTACACGCCGCGCGAGCTCGGGCACCAGCTCGCCGATGCCGGCGCGCGTGCGATTTTCGTGCTGGAGAACTTCGCCGCCACGGTGGCGGCCGTGCAGCAGGAGGTTGCGATCGAAAACGTGTGCGTGTGCCGCCTCGGCGATCTGCTGGGAACGGTGCGCGGCGCGCTCGTCAATTTCGTGGTGGGACGCGTGCGCAAGCTGGTCCCGCCGTATCGCCTGCCCGATGCGCAACGGTTCCGCGACGTGTTACGCGACCGCGCGCGGCACCCGCCGGCGCCAGTGCAGGTCCGACCCGACGACGTCGCGTTCCTGCAATACACGGGCGGCACGACGGGAATCTCCAAGGGAGCCACGCTGCTCCACCGCAACCTGTCCGCCAACGTCGTGCAGGTGCATGCCTGGTATCAGCCGGCGCTGCAGCAACTGGCGCCCGGCGAGCAATTCACCAATGTCGCCGCGCTGCCCCTGTACCACATCTTCGCGCTGACCTGCTGCGCTCTGCTCACGATGCGCCAGGGCGGAAAGTGCGTGCTGATCCCCAATCCCAGGGACATCCCGGCGATGGTTCGGGAACTGAGGCGGCACCGCATCCACTGCTTTCCTTCGGTCAACACCCTGTTCAACGCGCTCGCCAATGACGAAAGCTTCCGTTCGCTCGACTTTTCGTCACTGCGCGTATGCGCCGGCGGCGGGATGGCGGTTCAGCGCGCGGTAGCGGAAAAGTGGTTCGCCGTCACGGGTTGTCCGATCTGCGAGGGCTACGGCCTGTCCGAGACCTCGCCGGTGGCGATGGCCAATCCGGTACTGGCCACCGAGTTCAGCGGCACCGTCGGCCTGCCCCTTCCTTCGACCGATGTGGCAATCCTGGACGAGCAGGGAAATATTCTTCCACCGGGGCTGCCGGGTGAGATTGCGATCCGCGGCCCCCAGGTGATGGCCGGCTACTGGCTGCAGCCCGACGAGACGGCCCGCGTGATGACCGACAGCGGATTCCTGCGCACGGGCGACATCGGCGTGATGGATGAGCGCGGTTACGCGCGGATCGTCGATCGCAAGAAGGACATGATCCTGGTGTCCGGATTCAAGGTGTTCCCCAACGAAGTCGAGGATATCGTTGCCTCGCATCCGGGCGTGCGCGAATGTGCGGTGATCGGCGTGCCCGACGAGCATTCCGGCGAAGCGGTGAAGCTTTTCGTGGTTCGGGCCGATCCGGCGCTCACCGAGCACGACATCGCCGAGTACTGCCACCAGAACCTGACGGGCTACAAGCGGCCCCGCTTCATCGAGTTCCGATCGGATCTGCCCAAGAGCAACGTGGGCAAGATCCTGCGCCGCGCTTTGCGCGATGCGGAGCCGGCCGCGGCCAGCTGATTGAAGATTCATGTGACGCGCGACGAAACGACCAAGCCGCCAAAAGCTCCTCGCAAGCGAGGTTTCAACTGGGCCGGCTTCCTGATCGAGTCGGCGATCGCGATCGCTATATTCAACATCGTCGCCGGCATCGTGACGTGGTATTTCATCCTGCCGCGGCTGAAACATTGACGCGCGCCAAGGCCATGAGTCGACGCGGGCGCGCCATCGAGTCAATGCGCGAAGCTGCTATATTCGCGCGACCGATCCAGACAAGGAGTCGACCATGAACGTATTGAAATCCGCAGCGATCGTCGTCGCGCTTGGTCTGCCCTGCCTCGCGTTCGCCGATGGATCCGTGACAATCTCGTCTCCCGCCGACGGCGCCAAGGTCGCGCTGACCGGAACCAAGCTCGTGTACGACGTGCAGCCGGGTGCCATGGGCGACCACGTGCACGTGTATGTCGACGGCGAGCAGGCCGCGCTGCTGCGTCAGCTCAAGGGCAGCTACACGCTGGACAAACTGTCGGCCGGCGACCATACCGTATGCATCAAGGTGGTCGACAAGGGCCACACGCCGACCGGCACGGAAAAATGCGTCAAGATGACCGCGGCCGCCACCGCGGCCTCGACATCGAGCTACTAGGTCCCGTCAGTCAGGCGATCGCCTGCGCCCGGGACGGCACAGGCGATCGAGCAAGCTCCCGTGGATCTGCATGATCTCGGCTATGCGCTGACCCAGGTGGTACACAATTTCGGAGCGGTCGCGGTGACGGGCGGTGCGGCCGGCGCGCGCTGGCTACCGCAGGTGTCGCGCTCGCAACGCCAGCTCGCCTGGGTGGTCGTGGGCGGCTGGGCGGCGCAGGCAGCCAGCGGCGCGACGTTCGGCGCGATCAGCTTCGCGACCTTCGGACGTTTTCCGGACATCCACGGGATTGCCGTGGCCGCGCTGTCGCTGAAGATCGCCTGCGCGATGGCCGGCTTCTCGCTCGCGACGCTGTACCTTGCGCGCGAGAGGACGTGGGGAGAGCCGCAGCGACAAAGGGCGTGGACCGCACTGCTGGCCTTCGGCGTCACGGCGCTGTGCGCGGCCGCGTTCCTGCGCTGGTTTTCATAAAAAAACGGCGGTCAACGACCGCCGTCTCTCCCAAGGCCCTTCTTTGAATTTACTACGGGCCTTTCAATTCAAAGTCTGCACGTATGCGGCAACCGCCTCAATGTCCTCGTCCGTCAGGTTCTGGACCAGCGGGGCCATCTGTTCGACCTGGCGAAGTCCGGACTTGATGAACTTGACCTGGTCGTATACGTAGTCCTTGTGCTGGCCGGCCAGCCGCGGGATCGGGCCATTGCCGTGGGCGTCGGCGCCATGGCAGGCCGCACACGGCAGCAGACCCTTGGCCGCGTCGCCCTGGTCGAACAGCGCCTTGCCTCGGGCGAGATCGCCCTCGGCGGGGCGCCCTCCAGGATTCGGCACTCCCGAGAAGAATGCCGCCAGCGCCTTGATGGTCGGGTCGTCCAGATCGCGCGCCGCGCCCTTCATGAAGTCCCACGCGCGCTCCTCATAACGGGTGGCGTCCGGATAGCGCTCCTTGGTCCATACCTTCCGCCAGCCAGTGATGTTGATCAGCCAGCGCTCGACGTACGTTTCGTGGTTGACCGTCACCTCGTCCTGCGTCAAGGCCCGGAACGACTTGAGCTGCGCCTCCAGGTACTCGGCGCTCTGTCCGGCCAGGATCGGGAAGATCGGGTTCATGCCGTTGCCTCCCTTTCCTCCCGGCCCGTGGCAGGCCGAGCACCATATGCCTGCCAGGCGCTTGGCGTTTGCCGGGGCACCCTGCTCGGCGCGGGTTTTCAAGGAAGCTGCCACTGGAGCATCCTCGTCGCCTACCCGGAATCCCTGTGCACTCGCCACCCACGGAACCATCACCGCCGCCAAGGCGGACGATACGATCGCGGCGCGCAACGCGGTCCTTGTCATGTTCACTCTCATTTGTTTGTCCCCCGCGCGATCAGAACGCCCACCAGATTCCGGTGAACAACGTGTTGTTGTCGCCGGGCTTGTTGCCGAACTGGTCCGTGCCCGAGACGCCGTTCAGCTTGTTGTACAGGAAGTACTGCAGCGTAAAGCGCAGGTTCTGCAGCGGAACGAAGTTGGCCTCGAACACCAGGTAGTTGCTGGCAGGATTGCCCGTTCCGACGGGATTGGCCACGGGGTCGTACGTCCCGTTGAATGCTCCGAGGACCGTTGAACCGGTATTGAATCCATACAGACCCGGATCCGACGACCCGGTAATCGACGCGTAGCCGATCGAAAAGCCATACATTCGATTGTAGTAAGTCGTTCCCCGGATGAAGAACTCGTTGAGCGTATCGTTGGTGTTCGCAGCGTATCCGGGCGCGTATGTCGCCCGTTCGCGAATGAACGAAGCGGTCGAGGTGAACACCCACGGCTCGCCCTTGTTGTACTGGTACTGGGCGTCGGCCGCGACGTCGTTGAACACGTTGGCCGGACCGTCGATCAGCCCGGTCGCCCCGTCCTGGAAATGCTGCTTGACGTGCGTGCCGAAGGCCCCGACCTCCACCGAGTTGTAGCCCCAGTCGCGGCTGTAGGCGATGCGCCAGTACGGGTTGTAGCCGCTCAGCGTGTCTCCGACCACTTGCGGTGAATCGCCCGCGCGCAGGAATCCAAGCGTCCCGCTCGCGCTGCGATACATCGAGAACTCCGCATAGATCGTCTTGCGCCACCACGCGTAAGCGCCGATGCCGACCGCTCGCTGCGAGAGGCTGCCTTCCATGATGGTCGACGCGCTGGGTCCGGGCGGGCCGATGCGGCCGGAAGGAGGTACGCCGGCGCCCCACCACGGGAAACGCCAGGCCGGCACGCCCATCCACACGTCCTGCATCGTCATGTTGTTGTTGACGTCCAGCCCATAGACCAGGTCCGGCGCCAGTGCGCCCTCGGGCGTGTAGCGGCCGACCACGCGCACCTCGGTGTTGTCTATGCCCGAATGCGTGGAGCCGCCGAGGCCGCTCCAGGTCCACTGGATGAACGCACCGACGTTGTCGCTGAAGAGTCGGCCGCCCGAGAAGATGCTGGACTGCATGATCTCGTACTTGCTGTTCGGGTCGTTGGTCTGGCTCGTCGTGCCGTCGGGCAGGTTCACGTTGTTTTTCGAGACCTCTGTCAACCCCTGCATCGTCGCAAGTGCAAACGGGATCGGTTGCATGACACCAAACGTGTAGCCGTTGAGCTTGAACTCCCGCCCATAGGCTGTGAGCTCCGGGTAACTGATATGGCAGGCCTGGCAGTTGTGCCCGGTCTGCCGCGCAAACACCGGGATCGCCTCCGCGGTCGTCATCGCCCCGAACCAGGCCGCGCCGGCGATCAAGGCCGACGTGAGCCAGCGGGCGCCCTTACACACAGACATGTATTCCTCCTTGACGAAGAGAAGTTGGCGGCGTTCTTGTTTTGAATTGCGGCCGGGCCGAAGCCGGTCTGGATATATCGCCGCAGGTCACCGATTCATGTTCATCGCGATCCATGACCGTAAGGTGATCTTAATTTGGAGCGATCCGCTTCGCCACAGAACTCGGAGAGTGAACGTTGTGTGCAGACGACATTCGCTTGACGCATCAACGTGATCAGGGAGATTGCGTACATTGCGTCTCATCGCGCGTCGCTCGCGGACGGTGCGTCGCAGCATCCTTCTACAATGCGCAATTTCGAAATGGACGATCCAAAGCCCACGCGCACGATCAACTATTGGGCATACGGCGCACTCGCGCTGTGGGCCGCCGGCGCCGCGCTGCTGCTGAATCGAACGCCGTACGGCCTCGACGAAAGTGCGGCGCGCGTGATGCTTTTCCTGTGGTCCTTCGTCGAGGATCTGGCGAATCCGATCGTCACGCTCGGGGTCCCGGATTTTCGGGCAGTGCTTCTCATTCCGGCCGGTTTTGCTTTTCCCGGCAATGTATTCGCCATCAAGCTGCTGACGCTGGCGGTGGCCGCATCGACGGCGGTGGCGATGTTCCGCTGGTTCGGGCGCGACAGCGATGCAGAGGCGCCGATGATCGCCACCGGACTGTGGCTGCTTTCGCCGCAGTTGCTCGGGCAGATCGATCGGACTTCGGTCGAGCCCTTCCTGCTGTGGGTATTGATCGCTGGCGCTTTCCTGGAACGCAGCTATCGCGCCCGTCCGATGCCGTTCGGCGGGCGCTACTTCGCGCTGATCCTGTTGAGCCTGGCGGCCGTCACGCTGCATCCGTCCGGTATCGCGTATCCCCTCGTCATAGCGCTTTCATGGATCACGCGACCGCCCTCGGAGGGCGCGGGCGACGGCAAGGCGACGCCGGGCGGACCGAAGCCGTTCTTCGCAACCGGCGCGCGCATCGGTCTACCCGTCGGCGTCGCGGCGGCCGCGATCTTCGGACTGTGGCTCGCGGGAGGATGGCCCGGCGTTTCGTGGTTCGGCAATCCGGTGACGGCAGCCACCGGCGCCGTGCTCGGGGGGGCGCAGCCTGCGGGCGCAAATGCGATCACCTGGATCGTCGGCGGCACCGTGTCTGTGCTGGTGGCCGCCATCGTCTGGAAACAACGCTCCGCGCTCTGGAACGACGGCTTCGGACGCCTGGTCGTTGCGGCTGCAGCCATCAGCCTGTTGACGGGCGATTCGACCTGGATCATGTTTTCGACGCTGATCGGCCTGTACTGGGGGTTCCCACTGCTCCTCGGACTGCGCCTGCCTCGCATGCCGGTCCTTTTGCGAGAGCGGGGCCTGGCCCTGGCGATCCTGCTGGCGCTGGCGACGCTGTTCATGTCGCAGGATCGAGCACGCTTCTCGCTGACTCGCAGCGGACTCGAACTGTCCGCCCAGGATCAACTGATCCGGGCACTGGCCGAACTGGTCAAGCGGTCTGCCCCCGAGGCTGGGGCGCGCGAGGACTCGCCTGCGGCCAAGGGGTTGAGCGTCGCCAGCCAGTGGCCGGGGCGAACCATGGTCGCATGCAGTTGCAACACGCTGCCGCTGCCCCCGGTGGGCGGCGATGAAGGCGACCTGCTGAAAATGCTCAAGGGCATCGACTTCATCGTGTTCGATCCGCGAAATCCAGCCAACCAGTCGCTGTCGCGCAACCTGGCGCTGCTCGGAGGCCAGGATGCCGAGACGGTCGCGCTGCAGGCCGGAGGCGTGATCGTGCGCGTAAGAACGGGGACTGCTGCGCCGGCGGCGCCCAAAGCGTCGCCCGGAAAATGATCAAGGAAATCCTGATCTACCTGCTCGTCATGGTCAGCTCGCTGCTGATCATGACGTTCGTCGTCCACATGTTCGCCGAAGGCATGGTGCGGCCCGAGACCGAGGCGACCATCCAGTGGATCGTGTGCGGCGTGCTGATCACGCTGTTCGCGCTGATGGCGTGGGATGTCGTGCGCAGACGGCGGCGCAAGGGGAAGCAGGACTGAGCGTTACCTGGATTTGCCCGCGGCCCGCTTCAGCGCGGCTTGAACCGAGCCGTACTGGGCTGCATCGGCGAACTGGCCTCTGTGCAGCTCGAACTGCTGGCGCTGTCCGACGCGGTCCATGCCTGAGATGCCGAACGACTTGCCCGAGACCTCCGGGAAAAACCGCTGCTCCTTGACGAGCTCGGTGCTCTGCCCGTCGCGCCGGACCAGGCGGATCACGCCCTGAGCGACCTCGATGCGGACCGGCGCCGATGGCAACAGCAACAGGCGCTTGAGGATCCGGTTGGCGCCGGCGATGAAAAAAAAGCTGGCCATGAAGGACAGCAGGTACGCCAGGCTGGCGTTATCGCCATACCAGAACACCAGCGCCATGGTCGCGAGCGCCAGGACGGTGGGCACGTACAGCAGCAGGTCCCACAGCATCCCCTCCCGGTCCTGCTTCAAATCGAAACCCGCAGCGTCGGCCATCGACCTTGACAGCCGATTCAGCCGGCCGGCGCGCGCGCGACGACCTGCGGCGCGATCATCTTCAGCGCGAGGTCCATTTCTCCATACAGCATCTTGCCGGCGCGCTGGAAGCGCACGACGCCATCCTTGTCGATCGCAAACGTCCACGGATCTCCCATCACCCGGTATGCCTTGTAGGCTTGCGGATTCAGGTACTGATCTACGTGAATGAAGATCACACGGTCGCCGTACCGGTTCATCAGGGCCTTGGTCACCTGGAGCTGCTCGTCGCACGGCGTGCAATGGCCCGGCGTCGCAAATTCCAGCAGGATGGGCTTGTGGGTCGCCAGCGCCTTGTCGACCGAATACTGGTACATCCGCTCGTCGGGCTGCCGGTAGGTCGTTATCCGGGAAAGATCCCCACCCACGTCGGCCAGCGTCTTGGTAGGCAGGCTGGGCGCAGGCGAGCCCACAGACAGGCCCCGCATCAGACGCAAATTCGGGTCGGAGCGGTCGCACCCGCCCAGCAGCACCCCTGCCATGCCGGCGATTGCCGCTGCGATTACCCGACCGCGAACCCCACTCATCTTCGACACCTAGAACAGGAAGTTGCCGACCATCTGCAGCGCGCCGAACGCGACGGCCACCGCGATGCCTGCCACGATCATTCCGAACATCACCTTTTCGCCGAACTTGGCGTCGCGCGACCCCTTGCGCGAGGCCCAGAACACGGAAACGATCACCCCGAACACCGCAATTCCGATCAGCAGGAACGCGAACACGCCCTGCCCGAAAGCCTGGCTGCGCATGCTTTCGATGCTCAAGTCGACCTTCGGTGAGACCTCGTATCCCACCTCGGAGTTCCAGCCGTTCGGTTGCAGTGGCAGCGTCATTGCCGTTGCCTCCAGCCGATCGATGTCCTGAGCAGGTTATAGCCCCAGATGATATTGGCCAGCAGCACCAGCATGCCGAAGATGCCCACCAGCGCCATCATCATCGCGTAGATCTTCACCGTCGCGTCCGCGTCGCCCAGGCTGGGCAAGCCGCCCACGAGCCCGGCCATCGTGAAGAAGACGACCATACCCACCAGCCCGAAGTTGTGGATCCAGAAGTGCACCTTGACGAGGCGGACGCTGTAGATCGGCCGCCCGGCCAGCCGGGGCACCACGTAGTAGAGCGCGGCGAAAATCGCCATCTCCACCCAGCCGAGCAGGTTGATGTGAGTATGGGCGAGCACGATCTTGTGCCCGTACGCGGAGTAATCGACAAAATTGCGCCACGACGGGATCCCGCCCATCAGCGCGCCCCAGCCAAATCCGATGATGCTGTAGATGACGCAGGCGAACACGAACCAAAGCGTGTAGCGCGTGAAATCTTCTTTCTCCGCGGGCGACAGTTCAATGGCCATTGCGCTGGTCCGGCGGGGCCGCGTTGTCGTGGGAGTCCGAGTCGGCGCCCTTGCGCACGTCCTTGAAGCGCGACTGCCAGCTGTCAGGGGCCCACATGTCCAGCATCGAATCGATGAAACTGGATTTCCCGGTGGGCGGCGCCTGGGCGACCGCGGACCCGCGATCCGCCTTCAGCTGGGACAGGAACACCGCGATCTTGTGCAGGTCGGCGTCGGGCAGCTTGGACACGTAAGCGGCGTCCTTCGGAGGCGGACCGTGATCCAGCGTGCGGGACGGGTAGGTCGCCTCCGGGTCCTTCAGGAACCGGTACAGAAAGGCCTCGTCGTGCACCGAGCCGACGCCGTCCAGGTCCACACCCATGTTGGTCCCGTTGCCGACCGCCCGATGGCACAGCGTGCAGTTGTAGGTTCGGAAAAGCTCCGATCCCTTGAAGCCGTCGCCGGCGAAGTCGTAGTGGGTACGGATCGGAAACAGCACCTTGTTGGAAGCCTTGCGATACCACTCCAGAGCCACGTAGTTCTCGATCGCGACCAGCGTGAAGACGACGACGAAGCCGAACAGGATCTTCTCGCCGGTCTTGAGCCGCCGCCATTTTTCCAACATACCGTCAACCGTCCCTGACCGGAACTATAGTCCCACCCAAAAAAGAAGCCGCGCCCCGAGGGGCGCGGACTCTTGCCGGGCACCGAGCTGTGGGGCCCTACTTGACCAGCACAATTTCCTTCAGCACGGTCTGGTTGTCCGGGAGAAACGAGTCGCCCATGACGCTGCGCGGAGCATGCGACAGAAAAGCCGCCGCGTCCTCGATGTCCTGGTCGGTCATCTTCTTCGCGACGGCCCGCATTGCTCCCAGCGGATCGTTGGCGCGGCTGCCATCGCGCCAGTGCTTCAACTGGTTGGTGAGGTAGACGTATTTCTGCTGGCCGATCATCGGAAAGATCGGATCCGCGCCGCGGCCGTTGTACTGGTGGCACGACTGGCAGGCCGGCGCCTTGCCGATCACGCCGTACTTGACCAGGATCTGCCCCTTGTACATTTCGCCGACCTCGGTACCGGACGCCTTCAACGCCGCCAGATCCGATTCCTCGGTCGTCCACGGCAGCGTGTTCACGAACGCCGCCACGTCGCGCCGATCCTCGGGGGTCAGCTGCTGCGCGAAAATCGGCATCACGCCCTGCGTCAGGTCCTGACGCTGGCCTTCCGCGAAATTGGTCAACTGCTTGACCACGTACGGATAGCCGATATTGGCCAGGCGCGGCGTGCCCATCGCATCGTTGCCGAGCCCCTTTTCGCCGTGGCAGCTGGCGCAGGGCGGAACGGAGCCGCCCTTTCCCTTTTCGAAGATCTCCTTGCCGTGCGTCACGTTCGCCGTGACCGGCGCGCCTTCGGCGTGCGCGGCCGCTCCGAAAGCCGCCAGGACGACCGTCATCAGACAAGCCGGCAACCGTCGTGTCATCGGGTTACTCGCAATGCGCATTCGCTCCCCCTGCACGCTCACTTCGAGCGCCTTTTCATCAGAAAGATGACCACGGCCGCGATGAAAACGAACCAGACGGCGTACATGGCCAGCACTTCGTGGGTCGTCGTATCCGTGTCAAGCATTAGTTGTCTCCCTCAAGAACCATCGCGTGCCGCCCGCCCCGATCAGCTCTTGATCTGCGGGTTCTTCTTGTCGTACTTGTCGACAAACAACCCGTAGATCGCCGGCGCGACCCAGACCAACACGACGATGCAGAACAGAACGACCGGTGCGTTATCGACTTCAAGCATGGTTTATCGCCCCCGCTCAATGATCTTTGTCGTGCCTCGGCTGCCACCTGTCGGTGGCAGGCGCTTCACGGTGATCACGACGCCCGTGAAGAAGAACAGGATGAAGAAGATGTCGATCGTGTAGCCCTTGTCCCACCACGGCTGCTTGCGCTCGCGCTTGCCGTCGGGGCGGAAGTTGCCCTCGAAATTCGCGATCACCACGCGGTCGCCGACCACGTTGTATTCCTCCAGGTCCACGCCCTTGGCCAGCAGCGCCTCGATCTGCGGCCTGCATGATCCGCAAATCGTCCATCGTCAGCGGATGGCGCTCGAGCAGCGCGTCGTACTTGCGTCTTGCCCTTGTCCATCGCGACGATCTTGGCCATCGCCTGCGGCGTCGTCCAGCCCCTTGAGCGACGGATCGTCCATCGACTTCACGTAGCTCACGTAGATCGCCGCGTTCGGGCGCTGACCCCACAGCGGGAACGTCACCCCGAACGCGGTGAAGATCGTCAGGATCAGCAGCCGACGATCGGCAGCGGCACCCGGTTGTTGTCCTCGGTCAGCCCTCCCAGGCTCTCGGCTTCCCACAACTGCTTCGCGCGTCCGTTCAGCTGATTGTCGCTCATCGTGTCGAGCGGCTTGTCCAGTGCAAATGCCATGTACCCTCCAGGTCGATTCGTTGCAGCGAACGCGCTTACTTCAGGCTCAAGACGAAGTCGATCAGCGCGCGGATTTCCGAATTCGTCGCGTACGCCGGAACGTCCGGCGGCATCACGCGCCGGCCCTCGCGATAGTCGATGTACTCGGCGCGCCACTTGTCAAAATCGATCGGCTTGCCGTCTGCGTCCTTGGTGCCCCACAGGTAGTCGAAGCGCGGCATGATCGAATGCGGCTGCACCAGGCGCGGGTTGAAGAAATGCATCATCAACCACTCCCTGGAGCTGTTGCGCGAGCCCACGTGCAGCAGGTCCGGCGCCTTGCGGTCGGAGCCGAAGGCGGTGGGCGATTCGCCGTTGAAATCGCCCAGCATCGGCGGCGCGCCGAACACCTGCCAGTCCTGGGTCTCTTCCGGCAGCAGCGTGTGGCACCACCAGCAGCCTTCGCGCACGAACATCGTCTTGCCCTTGCCCACCTGCGCGATGTCCGCGTCGGTGGCGACCTTCAGCACGTCCTTGGGCGTCCAGCCGCGGGTGGCCGTCAGGTTCTCGATGTAGGGGACTTCCTGATCGGCCTGCATCACCTTGGCGATCCCGAACACGGCGCCCTCCGATCTTCTTGGCGTCCAGGATGCTGCCCTGCTGGACTCGCCAGCTCCTGGCCGGCGCCCGCCCAGCGTGACCGGGTGCAGGATGCCGCTCGGAAACGACGTGCCGGCCTGGAACACGTACACGTAGGTCGGCTTGTCGATCGCCGCGCCGGTCTTCGGATCGGTCCGCAGCATCACCTTCAGCGGCTTGTTCCATCCCAGCATGAACGGATCGTCGACGTTGAACCCGGTCTCCCGACCGGCCGCCAGCTGCTTGTCCAGCGAGATTTCGCTCGCCGACACGGCCCGCACGTCGATGGTCGGAAGCACCAGCGTGATGAACATCGAGGTGCCGAGCGCGATGCCGAACATGCGCGCCCCGATCTTGTACTCTCTGAATGCCATTGGTCAGTCCCCTCGCGCCGCAGCTCGTTTTATCGCTCGTAGGCCAGTTCGTGCGGCATACGGCCCTCCGGCACCACGGTGCCCTCGCGCGCCGTCATCCACATGTTGAACAGCCACAGCAGGTTGCCGGTGAACACCAGCGTGCCCCCGATCCAGCGCGCGATCATGTACGGGTGCTCGGCGATCACCACGTCGATGTACGGCACCTCGTAGATCTTGCCTGCGCCCTGGATCAGTCCGGCGATGGTCATCGACACCCAGTAGATCGTGAAGCCGATCAGCAACAGCCAGAAGTGCATGTTGCCCAGCGTCAGCGACCACAGCTTGCGGCGCAGGATCGTCTGCAATCCGTAATAGACCGCGGCCGCCTCCAGGAAGGTCGAGAAGCCCAGCAGCGCCAGGTGGGCATGGGCCACGATCCAGCCGGTGCCGTGGATGTACCAGTTGATCGCGCGCGTCTGCTGGAAACCGCCCTGCATGTTCAGCGGGATCGCCATCAACACGCCGGTGATCGTGAAACGCACTTCAAGGTTCTCGACGAACATGTGCCACTTGCCCTGCATCGTCAGCAGCAGGTTCGACACGAACGCGATCGCCGGCACCAGGATCAGAACACCCTCCACCGAGGCGAACGACTTCAGCCATTCGGGCAGCGGCGAGGACATCAGATGGTGCGCCGCCGGCGTCGAGTAGAACACCACGACCGACCAGAAGTGCAGGTGGCCGATCCGGTGCGAGTACAGCGGATTGCCGGTGATCTTCGGGATCGTGTAGTAGGCGATGGCCGCAGCCACCGGAGTGATCCAGAGCCCCAGCACGTTGTGGGCGAACCACCAGGTGAGGTAAGCCTCGGTCAGCCCGGTCAGGTGGAAGAACTCGGGAGAGTTACCCACCAGGAACACGATCGCCAGCATGAAGGTCGCGGCGCCGAAGAACCAGTTGGTCGTGTAGATGCCCTGCGTGCGGCGCTTGATGATCGTCATCCAGACGTTGACACCGAGCGGAATCGCCATGCAGAACGCGATGTACAGGTCGATGAACCACGGAAAGTCGGAGTACTCCCGTCCGGAGGTGACACCCGCCCACAGCACCGTCAGTCCCAGCGTCAGGCCCAGGTTCCACAGGAAGCAGTTCCAGATGCCGAGCTTTTCGGACCACAGCTTGGTGTTGCCCAGCGCCGGCGTGATGTACATCATCGCCATCGCGAAGGCCATCGAGATCCAGCCGAAGATCACGGCGTGCACGTGCACCTGGCGCATGTGCCCGAACGCGAACCACTCGTTGCCGGTCACCATGTCGGGAAACGCCAGCTTGGACGCGTTGAACGATCCCAGGCCGGTTCCGATCACGAACCAGACGATTGAAGAATAGCCAAAGTAGACGGCGGCCAGCCCGCTGGGGATGTCCTCGTCCTTGGCAAACAGATACTTCAACATGTCTTGCCTCCTTCAGTGCGAGCGCCTATCACCGGATCAGTCCCCCCGCTTCTGAACCCGTGGCTTCGGGGTCAGAACGTAAAACGAAAGCAACATACTGGAAAAAGCGAGCGTCATTCCCAACAAGCCGGCGATCAAGGCCATCGATTCCCCCGTCTGACGTAGTGGCGTTGTGCAATTTCGCGCGTCAACCCTGCGCGCGTTCCAGGGCATCGTGACGCGACAGGCCGACCACCATGATCAGCATGAACGCGATGCCGAACACGATCATCGCCCAATCGATGAACCCCGTGAACGTCGAAGGGTCGTACGCGAGATGGCCCGGGCCGCCCCAGTCGGCGAAACCTCCCCGACCCAGAAGGCACATCATGGCCGCGCCGAAAACGCTGCCATTGCCCATCCCGGTCCCCATGCCCCCGATCAGGATTATCCAAAACGATTTTGCACTGAGCGACCCGCTTGCCATTCCTCTCCCCCGATTCGATCCGCGATTCCCTACGGCTGGTAACGAACTGTTTACGTTTCCGGGCCGTCACCAATCACACCGTTCAAGTCCGATTTAATGCAATGCAACACCCTACGTGGCAGTACTTAACCGTCCGCGCCCAAAAACGCGAATGAGACTTCTTCCAATCGACGGTGTTTTCCATCACTGCCCCGCTCGTCGGAGTTCGATTGCATGGACCCGACGACGGAAGGCGCGTCAACATGGGATGCTGATATGCCCCAAATTGTGAACTGCCTGAATCGAAAGGCCGCGTGGCATCCAGCAACCGGATGTCGATCGGCCCGACGCGTTCCAGGAATTATCCATCCGCTTCTCAGTCGAAACACCATTGACAGCAACCCGCTTCCTGCGATCACTGAGAAACCGGGACCGGCCTCCCAACACCTCGGGGTCGCCGAGCGCTCCTCCGCCGATTCCGGCTGTCGCCGAATCGGAACTTTTATTATCGAACTGATGATAGAAATCAGTGTCACGCACTGTCAAGCTCATTGCACTAACGTCAATCCGTATAAGGTGTTGAACCTATCAAAACGATGTGCTGTTGATTCGCATTCCCACGAAAACTTCTTAGATCGAAGTCAGATTTCTCATCGCAACGCGCGCGACACCGATATCGCAACGCGAAGTGCGAATCATTTGTCCGAACCCGGCTGCGACGCAGGCAGCGTCGCCTCGCCGGTGAGTTTCTCGTGCTCCAGCCGGCGCGTCTCCTGCAGATACCAGTCCTTCACTTTCAAACTGGCAAGGTAGTCGGCCAGCAAATTCCTCTCGTCCTGCGGCAGCGCGGCGAACGACGGCATCTGGTATTGCGGCTTCAGGCGCGATGGCAGGATCTGCTGCGGATTCGGAGACGACAGGTACGCGAACAGCCACTCGCGCGATCTGAGCGACCCGATTCCGTCCAGCATCGGCGCGGGCACCGATTGCAGCATGTCGCGCAAGGTGAACAACGAGTGGCAATCCTTGCAGCGGTACTTGCGATACAGGTCCATCGCCGAGCGCGCGGTCTCGGGCGGCGCCGCGCTGTAAAACGGAATCTCCCTGTCGCGGGCCCCCGACTTGAGCATCAGGGCCCGGGCAAGGCCCGCCGCAAGAACCGCCGCGACCGCCCAGAGAATGATTCGTTCGCCGCGCCTCACGCCTTGTGCGACGGCGATTGCTGCAGCGCCGCCTGCTGCGCGAGATGGCGCTCACGGCTTTCCATCTGGCTCTTCATCACCTCGCGCGCCTTGGCGAACTCCTCCGGAGTCATCTTGTCCCTGTCACCCTCGTTGAAGACGAGGTACTTGATGTCCTCGTCGAACTGTTCGTTCTTGAAACCCCAGCGCATCCAGTAGATGACCGCGATGATGATCAAGGCACCGGCAACCAGCCACAGGTAAATGGTCCAGCCATCGGGAAGGGAATCGAGAAAGCCCATTTTTCAACCTCCTGATCTACGTCGGCAGGCCTCGCGCACGCAAGCGCCATGCGACATCATAGTTCCGCCACATCCTTACAATACGCGCTCACGGCGGAAATCTTCGATGCGCATGAACCAGCGTCACCTGCTCGGAACGGCGACCGTGATGATCGGCAGCGGCCTGAATTACTTCGGGGACCGCCTGCTGGGAGTCACGATCGAGCTGTTTCACGGCCTGTCCACGTTCAGCTTCGCGTGGGCGCTGGACGTGTTCCTGGTACCGTTCATCGTCGGCCTGATCGTCGCTGTGATCTTCGGGCGCGGCGGAAAGTGGCTCTGTTACTTTCCTCCGATGATCGTGCGGACCGTTTCCTATGCTTCGATCTATTTCAGCGGCGAGGTTCCGGAAGGCAGCCGCCTGATCCCGATGGGATGGTGGGTATTCTTCGTGATTCTCGCGGTGGAGTCCTCGGCCATCGGCGGAGTGCTCGGCGAGGTGATGATCAAGCGCACCTATGGTCGCTCGCCGCCGGGCGGCCCGATGCGCAAGACCCT
This sequence comes from uncultured beta proteobacterium, assembly GCA_963739145.1. GTDB lineage: Bacteria > Pseudomonadota > Gammaproteobacteria > Burkholderiales > Burkholderiaceae_F > VBCK01. The sequence goes on along the minus strand of CAVTZO010000008.1, from coordinate 10,710 downwards.
GGAGCGGGGCTCGACTCGCAACCCAGAATGAAAGTGCAATTTGCACCGCCGAGTCCGCAGGAGCGGGCCCGCAGAACGCGTTTCGTCCAGGCGACTCTGGTCACCTGCGTTGCGCTGCTGATGATCGGCGGCAGCCTGCACGTGGTCCTGCTCGGCTCGATCCGGATGGACGAGATGCGCGACAAGGCCACCTACAACCTGCGCGAGGAGCAGTCGCACTTGCGGGCCGCCGGCGAGGACATCGTGCTGCACCAGCGCAACGAAAAGCTCAAGCGCGCCACGGCCGAAGCGCAGCCGGTCGCCATCGGATACACGCTGGAAGAGGCCAATGCCCTGTTGACCAAGCCGCAGTGGGACGAGCTCGACTCGACCGTGCCGGTGCCGGCAGGCGCCTTTCAGATGGGCACCGATTACAAGCTGGCCGACCCCCAGGACCAGCCGCAGCACGCGGTCGCGCTGCCGGCCTATCGCATCGACAAGTACCTGGTGACCAACGCGCAGTACGCGCGTTTCGTGGCGGCCACCGGACACCGTCCGCCGTCGACCTGGAAAGGCGGTCGCATTCCGGACGGCAAGCTGCTGGATCCGGTGACGCTGGTGAGCTGGTTCGATGCACAGGCCTACGCGCAATGGGCCGGCAAGCGCCTGCCGACCGAGGCCGAATGGGAGAAGGCGGCGCGTGGAACCGACGCGCGGCGCTGGCCCTGGGGCAATACGATGGATCCGAAACGGTTGAACACTTACTACAACGTCGGGGCCGCCACTCAGGTCGATGCTTACGCGAACGGAGTCAGCCCCTATGGCGTGTTCGACATGGCCGGCAACGTCGCCGAATGGATAGACGACGACTTCCTGCCGTACCAGGGCACGAGCGCAGCGGCGGACCTGTTCCAGGGCAAGGTCGCGCGCGCGCTGAGCACCGAGGACCGGGCGATGAAGCTGTCCGATCAGGTCCCGGTCAAGCGGCATTACAAGGTGCTGCGGGGCGGGTCATGGAAGAGCGATCCGTTTTCGACCGCCACCTACCACCGCAGTTATGCGTGGCCGAACTACGCCTCCGATTTCTTCGGCTTTCGCTGCGCGCAGGATGCCGCAACCGCTCGTGCCGAGGCGTCCGGATGAGCCCGTCGTTCTGGCTGATGGCGGCCGGCTGGCTGAGCTGGCTGCAAGTCGACGCGCCCGCGGCGGCGCCGGTCGACAGCTATCGATTCCTGCATGTGACGATCGATACACCCTGGCATATTTTCCTGTTCCTGCTGATCGGCGTATTCGCGCCGTTCATCCTGATGGTGGTGCTGGCCTGGAGAAACTCCTGGAGAAAATTGAGCCGCCCCGATACGCAGGAACACGGCGGCGAACCCGGCGAACCGAGCTCCCATGATCCTTGATGCCTTCAAGCTCGCGCGCCCGGACCGGGCGGTTCGGCTGCTGCTCATCCTGTTGCTGGCGCTGAACGCGGTTTTGCCGGCGCGGGCGGCCGAGGGCGGACCGGGCAACGAAGGCGCGCAGGTGCTGCAGGCGTTCGAGAAGCCGCAAACCGCCCCGGTGGTCGACGAGACCCTGCGCACGCGTCACAAGGTGATGTTCCTTCTCGGGATCCCGCTGCTGGTCCTGCTGCTGATCACCGGCGCGCTCGGTGTCGCGACCGGGTTGTTTGGAAAGCCGCTGTTCGTGCTGCACATGCTGTTCGCCGGCTTGAGCGTCACGCTGGCCATCGTGCACGCGATCGTCGGTCTCGTCTGGTTTTACCCGTTCTGAGCCCCGATCCGCTGGCTGCGAAACCGCTGGCAGCCGACGCATCGCCGTGGGCATGGCGGCGGCTGGCGCTGCTGTACTTCGCCTCGGGCGCGACCGGCCTCGCGTACGAAGTGCTGTGGGCGCGCCTGCTGGCCTCCCAGTTCGGCGTCAGCATATTCGGCGTGATCGTCGCCACGGCTGCGTTCATGGCCGGCCTGGGCGTCGGTGCCGTCGCCGGGGCGCGCTGGATCGAGCGCCCGCGCCTTGCGCCGCTGACCGTGTTCGGCCTGCTGGAAACCGGCGTGGCGCTGTACGCCTTGCTGGTTCCGGTGCTGGCCCTCTCGCTGGGCCAAGGCCTGGACGCACTGGCACCCCGGCTGACGCTCGACCAGTGGTTCGCGGTACAGGCGGCCGCCTGCTTCGCGTTGTTCGCCATTCCGGCGTGCGCGATGGGCTTCGCGTTCACCAGGGTCCTGGCGGCCGCGCCCGAGCGGCCGCACGCAGTTGGACAGCTGTATGGCCTGAACACGCTGGGTGCCGCATTCGGCGCGCTGGTTCCGCTGTGGACCCTGCCGAGTTACGGATGGGCGGCGTCGGCGCGGGGCGTTGCGCTGGTGGGCTTGTCGATCGGCATTGCGGCGCTCTGGATCGGCCGTCGCGCGGCGGCACGCCTGGAGCCGTCCGGTCGTGCAGACGGCGCTTTGCTCGAGGCCCACGGCGACGATCGGGCCGCCACGCCGGATCCGCGCTCGTCCCGCACGCGCCCGCCCCTGCGAACGCTGATCGTCTACGCGGGAATCGGAGCCGCCGCCCTGGTGCTGGAAATCGGCTGGACGCGCCTGTACGGCATGGTCCTGCTTCGCACCGAATACGTTCTGGCGATGGTTCTGGCGGTCTACCTGCTGGGACTTGCGGTGGGAAGCCTGATCGCCGAACGACTCGGGCAGCGGGCCATGGCCTGGATCCTGCCGCTGCTGGCGGCGGCCGGGGTGCTGCAGAGCCTGTTCGCGCTTCCCGCGCTGTCCGCTCGCCTCGAGACCGCCCGCTTCACGTCGCTCGGCCAGGCGATCGCGGTCCAGGCGCTCGCACTTGCGGCGCTGACGCTTCCCGTCACGCTGGTGCTGGGGGCGTGGCTGCCGATCCTGAGCCGCCGTTGGGGCGGCCGGCAAAGCGGCGCCTGGCTGTATGGTTTCAACTGCGCCGGCGCCGCTCTGGGTTCGATCGCGGCCGGCGCGGTGCTGATCCCGCTCGTCGGGACCGCAGCCGCCGTAGCACTGGCCGGTCTTGCGCTGCTGGGGCTGGGTCTGACGTTCAGCCCGTCCCGGCGAGCCTGGCTCGTGTTCCCGATCGCGGCGCTGGCAGCGATACCGGCTGGCCGCTTTCCCCCGGTCGAACGCTTGCTTCCGCAAGCGCTGGGAAACGCCCGCACGCTGTTCCGCTACGAGGATGCGGTCGCCCTGAATCACGTCGTGCAGGAAGAAAGCGGCCAGCGCATTTTGCTGACCGATCTGCAACGGATGGACGCGTCGACCGAGCCGAGCGCCGTGCGCATCCAGGCCGACCAGGCGCGGCTGGCCCTGCTGCTGCACCCGGCTCCGCGCAGCGTCCTTTTTCTGGGTCTGGGCACCGGCATTTCGGCGGCCGGCTCGCTGCCCTTTCCGGATCTGGACCGGACCGCGGTCGAGTTGTCGGCCGGCGCCATCCTCGCCGCCGGCGCCTGGTTCGACGCCTCCAACGAGCATGTCATCGGGCGGCTGCATGTGATCCATGACGACGCGCGCCATTTCCTGGAAGCGACGGATCGCAAATACGACGTGATCGTCGGCGACCTGTTCCACCCGGACCTGGCCGGAGCGGGCGCGCTGCTCTCGGTCGAGCAGTTCGCGCGGGCGCGCGCCAGGCTCGCCGACGATGGGGTATTCGTGCAGTGGCTGGCGCTGAACCAGTTCGATGCAAGGTCGCTGCAGGTCGAGCTGCGCAGCTTCCGACACGTGTTCCCTCAAGCGGAACTGTATGTCGACGCGCTGCATGCCGCCCTGGTCGGCCGCTCCCGCCCCGCCCAGGACCGGGTGGCGATGGGCGCCAATCTGCAGCGGATGTCTGCCGACGAGCAGCAGGCCGCAACCGGCGGCGAAGGGATGTGGACCTGGCTCAGCCGCTACTGCGGAACGATCCCGGACAGCACGGGCCCCCTGCAACGCGAGTGGTTGCCCTATATCGAGTTCCGCCTGCCCAAGGCGCGCTACGCCGGAGCGATCGACATGGATCGACTGCTCGAAGGCCTCCTGCAGCAGCGCCCGGCGCTGCAGGATGCGGCCAGCGCGCTGGGCGTGCCCGATGCGGAACGCGACGCGTTCTCGAGCGCCTACGAGGCACAGTCGCTCGCGACCCGGGCCTGGATCGCCGCATTGCGGGGGGACGCCGCCGAGGAGGCGCGCCTGTACCGCGCGGCCTTCCGGACCAACGAGCGGGATCGCTGGATCGCCCACGCGGTCGCCGACGACCTGCTTGCGGCGCTGCCGCAGCTGCGGCGCTTCGGGCTGGACGAGCGGACAGCGCTAGAGCGTATCCTGCGCATGAGCCCGGACCATGTCGAGACCTTGCGCGCCCTCTGGCACCTCGAAGGGGCCGCAGGCCATCCGCGCGAGGCCGAGCAGTATCGGTCCCGGCTGTTGATCGTGGCCCCGCTGGACGCGCAGGCCCGGCAGGCCGTACCTCGCTCGTGAACTGACGGAAGATTCGTGTCGACGCCCGCAAACGCTCACCTGCAGGCCATACCGGTCAAGGTGCTGGGCGCCATGCCGCAAGCGCCGGCCGCGCGCTTCCACTGGAAGCGGCGCCTGATGCAGGCGGTCGCACTGTGCCTTTTCGTCCTGATCCCGGCCAGCGGGTTGTTCCGGGTCGACCCGATCGATGGCGCGCTGGTCGTGCTGGACCGCCAGATCTGGTTTTCCGATTTCTTCCTGATCTTCGGCCTGTGGTTCACGATCGCCACCGCGCTGGTGTTGCTGTACTCGATCGCGGGCACGGTCTTCTGCGGATGGGTCTGTCCGCAAAACAGCCTGGCCGAATGGTCCAACTTCGTGACGCGCACGCTGCTCGGCAAGCGCGCGGAGGTCAGCCTCGATGGCGACCCGATCCGGGTCACCGCATCGAAGAACCGCGCAGCGAACTGGACCGTGCTGGCCGCCCTGTTCGTGCTGGCGGCGATGGCTTTCGCGCTGGTCCCGATGTTCTACTTTTACCCGCCATCGGTCGTGTGGTCGTTCGTGACCTTGCGGCCCGATGCGCGCCTGGCCGGCTCGCTTTACTGGATCTACACGGTGTTCGTGCTGATCGTCCTGCTCGACGTCACCGTGCTGCGCCACTTCTGGTGCCGCTTCGTCTGCGTGTATCGCGTCTGGCAGCACTCGTTCCGGACCCGGCAGACGCTGCACGTCGTATACGACGCGACCCGTTCCGACGACTGCACGAATTGCAACTTCTGCGCGACCAATTGCTTCATCGAGATCGACCCGCGCAACACCCAGACCTACGACAGCTGCGTGAACTGCGGCGAGTGCATCGATGCCTGCAATCAGATGCACCAGAAGAAGGGCGAGGTCGGCCTGCTGCGCTTTGAATTCGGGCAGCGTGCCGCGGCGCGCCAGCGGACCTTCCGCAACAACGAGACCTCGCTGCTGTCGCGCTCCGGCTGGGCCATACCCTTCGGCGTGCTCGGCGCGCTGATGCTGGGCTGGGGATTCTGGAGCTATGAGCCGTACCACCTGTCGGTCGATCACCTGCAGGCCCCGACCGGACAGGAGGTCGTCGATTACCAGATTTCGATCGCAAACAAGCGCTATCGGCCGGAAGCGGTGAGCGTGCAGATCAACGGGCTTCCGGACGACGCCTACCGGTTGAGTGCCCGCCGGGCGGACCTGGCGCAGGCCGGACGCGCGACCGTGATCCTGTCGGTCGCCCCGACGCTGAAAAAAGGCCTGTACCCGGTCCAGATCGAAGTGCATGCCGACGACGGATGGGTCGGCCGCTTCTCCATCCAGCACCTGTCCACCTGGCAGGGTTCGGCCGGACGCCGCGCGGACGCGCCCAGCGAGCGCGTGCTTTCGTCGAACGCGCGCTCCGGCCGCATCGGCGGGTAGTTATCCACCGCCACATCAAGGAGTCCCCTATGGAATCGAGCGACGGAAAGGACCTGTCCGCGGTCCAGTCCGAATGGGGCCATCAGCCCGAGGACCACTTCGGCTACGGCTCGGACAAGGAGCGCCTGTCCAAGCGCGGCATGGAGGACTGGGAACTGGTCGAGAAGATTCCCGCGTCCCAGCGGCGTGTGCCTTACTGGTTCATCGCCGTGGTCGTGATCGTGCTGCTGGTCGCGGTCGGGCTGGGATTCCCTTTCTGGGGCCAGAGGCCGGGCGTGAAGGTCCAGTGGTTCAACTGGGGGTTCGTGGCGGCGATCTTCTATGTCGCGATCGCCGGAACGTTCGTATATTTCATGGTCAATCTGTACGGTTCCGACGCGGCCGGGCGGCTGGATAACGACCCCGGGGTGGCCTCGGACGACCCGGGCGAGCCGCCTCGGACGGAGACCGCGGCGACCAAGAAGACGTCCACCGGTCCCCGGTGACCGCTGTCGCGTCATCCACCGTCCCGCAGTTGCGGGAGGCCGGCAGCAGGCAGATCGCCTGGGCTGCGGCAATTCTCGCAATCCATTTACTCGCGGCGTGCGGCGACGACCGGCAGGCACCGCGAGCAGGGTGCTGTTCAACCAATTCATCAGCCGTGCCCCTCTTTGACGAGGTCGCCGGACACGGCTTTTCGCTCCTTCAAGAATATCGACGGCGAACGGGTCGAAACGAGGCCGCGCGGCTTCCAGATCATCATGATGACCATCGCCGCGCCGAACAGAAGCAGACGGTACTGCGTCGGATCGAAATCCTGGCCGAACAGGGCCTTCATCCAGTCGAGTTCGCGCATGAGTTCGGGCGCGCCAATCATGACCGCCGCGGCGATGGCGACGCCGAGCTGGGAGCCCATTCCGCCGAGCACGACGATGGCGAGGATCGTCGCCGATTTCCGACGAAGGTAAAGCTCTCGGGGCTGACGAACCCTTGACGCACCGAGAAGAACGAGCCGGCGAAGCCGCCGAACATCGCCCCAAGCGCGAAGGCGGTCAGCTTGGTGTTCCTGGTGTTGATGCCGAGCGACCGGCAGGCGATCTCATCTTCGCGCAACGCTTCCCACGCCGCCCAATCGGCAGCCGGCGCAGCCGCATCGTCACGAAATTCGTCAAGAGCGCGACCGCCAGGATCAAATAAAAGAGAAAGATCGTGCGGTAGATCGGCGTGTAAGGGAGATGAAAGATCGCCGCGAAATTCGTTGTCGTCGTCATTGAAGGGAATGCCGAAGAACGTGACATGCGGAACCCCGGCGATGCCGGCGTAGCCGTTGGTCAGGTCGACCCAGTTGATGAGGACTTGCCTGATGATCTCGCCGAAGGCGAGGGTCACGATCGCCAGATAGTCGCCTCTGAGCCTGAGGACCGGAAATCCGAGAATGATCCCCCACATTGCCGCGAGAATGCCGGCGAGCGGCAGGCAAATCCAGAACGACAGGCCGAAAGTCGTCGACAATAGCGCATACGAGTAGGCGCCGACCGCGTAAAAGGCTGTCTTATCCCAGATCAAGCAGGCCGGCGAGGCCGACGACGATGTTCAATCCCCAGCCCAGCATCACGTAGATCATGATCTGAATGCCGTAATTGTTGATCCACTTGAGCGAGCTGGCTGGCCCAAGGAGCCCGAGCGCGATGAGGGGAACCGCTGCGAGGGCGCCAAGCGCGAAGGGGCCGAAATAACGTCCGAAAGCGATCCGGGCGCGCGACGGCGGCGCGACGCCCTCGCCCTCGCGCGCCGCCTGCACCAGCGCGCCGCCCACGCCGCCGGCCGCGATCGAGCCGAGGCGGTCGAACCAAATCCGCCAGTCGGCCTGCGCCATCTGGCGCAGGAAAACGAACACGAACACGATCGCCGCGATCCCGAACGAAAGCGGCCAGCGGCCGCTGAGCACGAGCTCGTTATTGATGTTCGATTCGGCATGGTAGCTGATGATCGGAAACGCGAGGCCGAAAGCGACGCACGCCGCCGCCGCCGCTGAACGCAGCGAAGGAACGAGTTGGCCAGTGCTAACGACGGTCTCGGCGAGCTCAGAGGTTTGCGGCGCCGCGGTCATGCTCAGACCTTCTCCACTTCAGGCCGGCCGAGAATGCCGGAGGGCAGGAAGATCAAGGTGATGGCGAGAATCATGAACGCCGCCACGTCCTTGTAGTTGGTGGTGAAATAGGACGACCAGAACACCTCGATCAGTCCGATCAAGAGCCCGCCCAACACTGCGCCCGGCAACGAGCCGATTCCGCCCAGCACCGCGGCAGTGAAGGCCTTGACTCCGGGCGTGAAACCGTCGGCGAAATTCACCACCCCGTAGTAGATGACGAACATGACGCCGGCGACCGCCGCCAGGGCGGCGCCGATGACGAAGGTGATCGAAATGGTCGCGTCGACGTCGATTCCGAGCAGCGCCGCCATCTTGCGATCCTGCTCGCAGGCGCGCTGCGCCCGCCCGAGCGAAGTGTATTTTACGAGGTACCAGAAGGCCGCGAGCAGGACGGCCGTGACGACGACAATGAGGATCTGCCGCACCGACAGCGTGACGTCGTAGGCGCCGCCGGTCAGATTGAAGACATGGTTGGGCAGTTGCGGCGCCGGCTTGTTGCGCGGCCCTTGAACAACCTGGACAAAATTTGACAGGAAGATCGACATTCCGATTGCCGAAATGAGCGGCGCCAGCCGAAATGATCCGCGCAGAGGCCGGTAGGCGAGCCGTTCGATCGTCCAGTTCCACAACGCGGTCAGCGCCATCGCCGCGATCAGCACCACGACAAACGCGATCGGCAGCGAGCCGAGGCCCAGAATCTGGGTTAAAATCATGAATATTATCAGCGCAATGAAGGCTGACAGCATGAACACGTCGCCGTGGGCGAAATTGATCATGCCTATGATGCCGTAAACCATCGTGTATCCGATGGCGATGAGCCCGTAGATCGACCCCAGCGTGAGCCCGTTGATCAGCTGCTGCAGGAAATTATCCATGCGCTAAACCCGCCCTCTTGTTTCCTCCAGGACTCGCAGGAAACGTGCCATTCGTTCGGCCGCCCTGTCGTCACGCGACTTCGCGCCGGCGGCCCCATTCTCCCGTGCCGAAAGCGCGCGCTCGCATTCCACAGCCTAGCCGCCGTGCGGCTCGACGGCAACCCGACGATCGACGCGTTTTTCCTGCGTGCGTCTCGTCGCGCATCACCGAGCCTTACCACTATTGCTGCGGACGCGTAATATCCGAATGAATATTTCGCGGAATGCAAGGCTGACCCACTATGATGGGTAAGCAATGGCGATCCGGTCGCAAGTCCAATTCCGTCATCGATCGGCGAGAGAACCACGACGTCTTGATATTTGGCGCGCGATGCGAAAAGCTGTCGATGCGCCGCGCTCTCATCCCGAGCCGTCTCAAGTTCTTGAACAGCGCGTCGACCGCGTCCGCGGAGGAGGGAACCGCCCATGGCCATGACGATGACGGGCGAAGCGACGCTGCCCGCCGACAGGCCGAAGGTTTGGGCGTTGCTCAACGACCCCGAAGTGCTCAAGGCCTGTATACCGGGTTGCGAATCCCTTGAAAGAGCCGGCGACAACGGCTTCGCCGCCGTCGTCAAGACGAAGATCGGACCGGTCTCCGCCACTTTCAGAGGCAAGGTCGAACTCTCCGACATCGTCCCACTCGTCGGCTACACAATTTCGGGCGAGGGCGAGGGCGGCGTCGCTGGCTTCGCCAAGGGCGGCGCGAAAGTGTCGCTCGGCGACGCCGCAGGCGGCACGCTGCTGCGCTATGACGTCGAGGCGCATGTGGGCGGCAAGATGGCCCAGCTCGGCGCGCGTCTTATCGACGGCGTCGCCAAGAACATGGCCGACAAATTCTTCGCCAATTTCGCCGCCGCCGGCGGCGGTCCTGCTCCGGCCGGCGCAGCCGAGCCGCTCACGCCTTCCGCGGCGCCGCAGGCGATCCCAATGAAGGTATCTTGGTTCAGGAGGATATGGGAATGGTTCATGTCTCTATGGCGGTAAACGGCCGGCCCGCGTCGGCCGATGTCGATCCGAGGACGCTGCTGGTGCAGTTCCTGCGCGAGAATCTGCGCCTGACCGGCACGCATGTCGGATGCGACACCTCGCAGTGCGGCGCCTGCGTCGTCCATGTCGACGGCCGCTCCATCAAGTCGTGCACAATTCTGGCGGCGAGCTGCGACGGCGCGCAGGTGACGACGATCGAGGGCCTTGCCGCGAAGGGCAAGCTGCACCCGATGCAGCAGGCCTTCCAGGACAATCATGGCCTGCAGTGCGGCTTCTGCACGCCGGGCATGATCATGGCCGCGGTCGACCTCGTCAATCGCGAGGGCTCAAATCTCGACGAGGCCGCGATCCGCCACGGGCTCGAAGGCAACATCTGCCGCTGCACCGGCTACCACAACATCGTCAAGGCGGTCGCCCAGGGAGCGCGAGAGATGGGCGCCATGTCGACGGCCAAGGCAGCCGAATAAGCCCCACGCTTTCACAGCCATTCCAAGGGAGAGAAACATGAGCGCGACAGGCATTGGCGCCTCAGTCAAACGCAAGGAAGATATCCGCTTCATCACCGGCAAGGGCCACTACGTCGACGACATCAACCGTCCGGGACAGGCCTACGCCTATTTCCTGCGCTCGCCGCACGCGCATGCGACGATCGACAAGATCGATGCGTCAGCCGCTCTCGAGGCGCCCGGCGTCGTCGCCATCTTCACCGGCGACGACATCGCGGCCGACAAGGTCGGCGGCCTCATCTGCGGCTGGATGATCCATTCCAAGGACGGCTCGCCGATGAAGGCCGGCG
>CAVTZO010000007.1:0-17938 GCA_963739145.1 uncultured beta proteobacterium | reverse complement strand
GGCGTGGTTTCTCAAAGGCCCTTGGCGGACGAACCTGCACTTCTGGCTGCGTCGAACGAAACGTGGCGCGGTCTGGCGCCGTCCGAATGGATGGAAGCGTTCCACAGCCATCCTCGAATCGGTGAGTCACGCGCGCCGCAGCCATCGGCGAGCTCAATCCGTGGCGTGGTCGGCGCAAGAACAACGCAAGGTAGTGGATTCTGATGCTCAGGTCAAGGCTGCGCTAGCGGATGCAAATCGAGAATACGAACGGCGTTTTGACCGAATCTTCATCGTGTGCGCCTCGGGTAAGCTACGCCGGAGATTCTGGAGATCCTTCAACAACGCCTGAACAATGACGCAGAAACTGAGCTGCACGAATCCGCCGAGCAGCAGCGCCAGATTACCGAAATCCGGTTAAGGAAATGGCTCCACGGATGAAACGCATATCGACTCACATTCTCGACCTCGTTCAGGGCAAGCCCGCAAAAGACGTGCTTGTGCGGCTGGAAGAACGGAACGGCACCGGCGATTGGAAGTTGTTGGCCTCGGCGCGCACTGATCAGGATGGCAGATGTCCTCAGTTGCTGCCGGAGGGCGCAGACCTTTTCCCGGGGGTCTATCGTTTGATCTTTGACACCGGGACTCCCCCGTCGTGCGCGGTCGCGCCGAGCGGCTGAGCCCGGCCCGCTTCCAGCGCCGACGGCAAGCCGTGCGCGTCAAGCGCGCCGGCCCGGATCAGTCGTCGGTCCATTCGAAGATCGTCGTCGCCAACGGCGGCAGCGTCAGCTCGATGCTGAACGGCCGCTGATGCGAGGGTTGCGGTTGCGCCTGCACGAATCCGAACGGCGTGCCGACGTCGCTGCCTCCGTAGTGGCGGGAGTCGGTGTTGACACGCTCGACATAGCGGCCGGCCTGCGGAACGCCGATCCGGTAGCCCTGGCGAACGACCGGCGTGAAGTTGCAGACGGTCACGGTGATGCGGCGCGGGTCGCGGCCCCGGCGCACGAAGCTGAGCACGGACTGACTCGCGTCCGAGTAGTCGATCCACTCGAAGCCGCGCGGCTCGAAGTCGATTTCGTGCAAGGCCGGCGCCGAACGCAGCAGCGCGTTCAGATCGCGCACCAGCTGCTGCACGCCCGCGTGCAGCGGGTCGGCCAGCAGGTGCCAGTCCAGGCCGCGCTCCTCGCTCCATTCGCGCAGCTGGCCGAACTCGCCGCCCATGAACAGCAGCTTCTTGCCCGGATGCGACCACATGAACGCCAGGTAGGCGCGCAGGTTGGCGAAGCGCTGCCAGCGGTCGCCCGGCATGCGGTCGAGCAGGGAGCCTTTGCCGTGCACGACTTCGTCGTGCGACAGCGGAAGCACGAAGTTCTCGTCGAACGCATAGATCAGGCCGAAAGTCAGCTCGCCCTGGTGGTGTTGCCGCTGGAGCGGATCGCGCGCGAAATAGGCCAGCGTGTCGTGCATCCAGCCCATGTTCCACTTGAAATCGAAGCCCAGCCCGCCGCTGGCCACCGGACGCGACACCGCCGGAAATGCGGTCGACTCCTCCGCCAGCGTGATCGCTTCGGGGCGCTCGGCCCGGATCGTCGCGTTCATCGTGCGCAGGAACTCGATCGCCTCCAGGTTCTCCCGCCCCCCATGCACGTTGGCGATCCACTCGCCGGGCGCGCGGCTGTAATCACGGTACAGCATCGAGGCGACGGCATCGACTCTCAAGCCGTCGACGCCGAACCGCTCCAGCCAGTACAGCGCGCTGCCGATCAGGAAATTGCGCACCTCGCGCCGGCCGAAGTTGTAGATCAGCGTGCCCCAGTCCGGATGCCAGCCCTCGCGCGGATCGGAGTGTTCGTACAGGTGCGTTCCGTCGAAGCGCGCCAGGCCGTGGTCATCGCTTGGAAAATGGCCCGGCACCCAGTCCAGGATCACGCCCAGGCCGTGCTGGTGGCACCGCCGAACGAAGTCGAGCAACCCGTCCGGCTCGCCATGCCGCGCGGTCGGCGCATACATTCCGATCGGCTGGTAGCCCCAGGACGCATCGAGCGGGTGCTCGGTCACCGGCAGCAGTTCCAGGTGCGTGAAGCCCATCCCGGCCGCATACGGAACCAGGGTGTCGGCCAGCTCGTGCCAGCTCAGGAACCGGTTGCCTTCCTCCTCCACGCGGCGCCAGGAACCGGCGTGCACCTCGTAGATCGAAATCGGGGCATCGTGGGAGTTGGCGCGCAGGCGATCGTCCGACGGCGCAACGGCGGCGGCCAGCGGAACCACCACGTTGGCGGTGGCCGGCCGCATTTCGGCCTGGCGTCCGTACGGATCGCACTTGTACAGCACGCGCCCATCCGGCGGGCAGCGCAGTTCGAATTTGTAACGCGCGCCGGCGGCAACGCCGGGCAGAAAGATTTCCCAGACGCCGGCCTGCGGTCGCAGCCGCATCGGGTGGCGTCGCCCATCCCAGTCGTTGAAATCTCCGGTGACACTGACCCGCTCGGCATGGGGCGCCCACACGGCGAACACCGTGCCGGCCACATCCTCGATCACGCGCGGGTGCGCACCCAGGGCCTCGAACGGCCGACGATGGGTTCCTTCGGCCAGCAGCCACAGGTCCGTTTCACCCAGCACCGGCCCGAAGCGGTACGGATCCTCGATCGTCAGGAGCGGGCCGCCGAAGCCGACCCGCAAGCGGTAGCGAAACGGCGCAAATCCGGCCACCTCGCCTTCGAAAAAACCCGTGGCATGGCGCCGCACCAGGTCGAGCACCGGCACATCGCGGGCATCGATCACGCTGACGTGAGAGGCGCCGGGCCAGATGGCGCGCACCCACAGACAGCCCGCGCCGTCGGCGTGCATGCCGAGCACCGCGAACGGATCGCCGTGCCGGGCTTCACAGATCGACTCGACCTGCGGGCTATCTAGCATCGGTTCGCATCGCGATCAGGCCACCGGTCGTACGTTCCAGATCTCGTTCGCGTACTGCAGCACGGCGCGATCGGAAGAGAACGGACCCATCGCGGCCACATTCGCGATCGCGGTGGCGGTCCATTGCGGCGCGCTGTGGCGCAGCTGGTCCACCCGCTCCTGCGCCTGCAGATACGAGGGGAAATCCGCCAGCAGCAGATAGTGGTCGCCATACAGCAGCAGCGAGTCGACGATGGCCCGGTACCGGTCCGGCTCACCCCGGCAGAAGCGGCCGTCCGCGACGTCGTCCAGGACCAGCCGCAACGCCTCGTTGCGCGCGTAGTGTCGCCGGGGATCGTAGCCATGCTCGCGCATTCGCGCGACGTCGGCCGCGCTGTGACCGAAGATGAAGATGTTGCCGGCACCGACCGCCTCGCGGATCTCGATGTTGGCGCCATCCTCGGTGCCGATTGTGAGCGCGCCGTTCAGCGCGAGCTTCATGTTGCCCGTGCCCGAGGCCTCGGTGCCGGCGGTCGAGATCTGTTCCGACAGCTCGGCGGCGGGCATGATCAGCTCGGCCGCGGTCACCCCGTAATTCGGCACGAAGGCGACCTTCAGAAGTCCGCGCACCCGCTTGTCCTGGTTGATGGTCCGGGCCACGTCGTGCACCAGCCGCACGATCAGCTTGGCCATGTGATACGAGGAGGCGGCCTTGCCGGCGAAGATCGCGCAGCGGGGCACCCAGTCGCGGTTCGGATGGTCCAGGATCGCGTGGTAGCGGCTGATCAGGTGCAGCACGTTCAGCAGCTGGCGCTTGTACTCGTGGATGCGCTTGATCTGTACGTCGAACAGCGCCGCCGGATCGACCGTGATTGCCAGGGTGCGTCCGAGATGGACCGCCAGCCGCTCCTTGTTCTGGCGCTTGGCGCGCTCGAACCCGTCGCGAAATGCCGGGTCGGCGGCGAACGGGGCCAGCTTGTGCAGCTGGTTCAGATCGCGCCGCCAGTCGCGGCCGATCGCCTGGTCCAACAGGTCCGACAGGGGCGGGTTGGCCTGTGCCAGCCAGCGCCGCGGCGTGACGCCGTTGGTCTTGTTGTCGAATCGCTCGGGAAACAGTTGCGCGAAGTCGGAAAAGATGGTCTGGCGCATCAGGTCCGAGTGCAGGTGGGACACGCCATTGACCCGGTGGCTGCCGGCGATGCACAAGTGCGCCATCCGCACGCGCCGTTCGCCGGCCTCGTCGATGATCGAGATGCGGTTCAGCAACCCCAGGTCGCCGGGCTCGGCGCGAGTCGCCTGCTCGAGCAGAGCGTGATTGATGTGCAGCACGATTTCGAAGTGACGCGGCAAAAGGTGCTGCACCAGCGCCACCGGCCAGGTCTCCAGCGCCTCCGGCATCAGCGTGTGGTTGGTGTAGGAGAAGATGCGCCGGCACTGGGCCCAGGCCGCGTCCCAGGTCATCGCGTGCACATCCAGCAGCAGGCGCATCAGTTCCGGGACGGCGATGGCCGGATGGGTGTCGTTCAGGTGGATCGCGATGTGATCGGCCAGGTTCTCCAGCGCGCCGTGCTCGGCCAGGTGGCGCGATACGATGTCCTGCAGCGACGCCGAGACGAAGAAATATTCCTGGCGCAAGCGCAGCTCGCGTCCGGCCGGAGTGCTGTCGTTCGGATACAGGACCCAGGAAATGCTTTCGAAGCGGTTCTTGAATTCGGCCGCGCGCGCGAAGTCGCCGCGATTGAACGCCTCCAGGTCCAGGTGCGCCGGCGCGGCCGCCTTCCACAGGCGCAGGGTCGCAACCCGCTGCGTGCCATGGCCCGGGATCACCATGTCGAAGGCCTTGGCGCGCAGCTCATCATGCGGCCGCCACAATGGATTGCCGCGGGTGTCGCGTTCGACCCAGCCTCCGAAATGCACGTCGTAGCTCACCTCGGGCCGCTCGAACTCCCAGGGCGAGCCGCTGTCCAGCCACGAATCGGGCAACTCGACCTGCTGACCGTCGTGGATCGATTGCGCGAACATGCCGAACTCGTAGCGCATGCCATAGCCCCAGGCCGGCAGCTCCAGCGTCGCCATCGAGTCGAGAAAGCACGCCGCCAGCCGCCCCAGTCCGCCGTTGCCGAGCGCCGCATCGGGCTCCTGCTCCAGTACCTCGTGCAGGTGGCGGCCATCGCGCGCCAGCGCCTGCGCGACCGGCTCGTGCAGCTCCAGCGCCTGCAGCGCATTGCCCAGCGTGCGCCCGATCAGGAACTCCATCGACAGGTAGTAGATGCGGCGCGCCTTGGCCCGGCTCTGCACGCGTTGCGTGTCGACCCAGCGCTCGGCCAGCCGCTCGCGCGCCACCAGCGACACCGCGCGCAGCAGGTCGCGCGTGCCGGCTTGCTCGGGCAGGGTGCCTACCGTGCGGACCAAGTGGTCGACGACCTGCTGGTCGATCGACTGGCCACCCTCGTCGTTCGACTCGGTTTGCGGCGTCAAGACGGAAATCCCCTCGGTTCGATTTCGCACGATTATGGTCGATTCGCCGCCGGGGCCGAAAGCATCCAGTAATATTGAACGATCCGCGCTTTCATTCCGCTGCCAGGGCTCGATCATCATGACCGCTTTGCAAACCACGGAAGGGCCGATCGAACCGGATGCGCCGGACGATCTGGAGCGTCGCGCCGCCGTGATCACCGCCTGTGCCGTCGGCGGAGCCGGCTGCGCCGGCGTCGCGATCCCGATCATTGCGTCCTGGGGCCCCTCGGAGCGCGAAAAGGCTGCCGGCGGCCCGGTCGAGGTCGACATCACGACCGTCGCGCCGGGCCAGATGCACGTGGTCGAATGGCAGGGCAAGCCGATCTGGATCCTGCACCGGACCGCCGAGATGATCGCGGGGCTCAAGCAGGACGAGGATCGCCTGGCCGATCCGAAATCCAAGCGCACCGCGTACCCGACTCCGGCCTACGTGCTGAAAGATCCGTCCATGCGCTCGATCAAGCCCGAGATCTTCGTCGCGATCGGCATCTGCACCCACCTGGGATGCTCGCCCAGCGGCCCGTTCGGCCCGAACGAAAATCCGCAGCTGGGTCCGTACCGGGGATTCGTCTGTCCCTGTCACGGATCGACTTTCGACCTGGCCGGCCGGGTGTTCAAGGACAAGCCGGCCTCGGACAACCTGGCGGTCCCGCCTTACAAATACGTCTCCAACGGCCTGCTGGTCGTGGGCGACGACAAAGGCGAGTGACCGGCCGCCGTGTCCGGGTCGTCGTGACCTGACCGCCGCGCGCCGGCCTTGCCGCCGGGGGGCGCGTCGAACCGTCAAGTCCGGCCGGTCGGGATTCGAATCGAGGGGGAAACTGATGGGGCTGCACGAAACGCGATACAAAGGTGTGCTCGGGTGGGTCGACGCGCGCATGCCGTCGCTGCTGATCGCCTTCCGCACGCACATGTCGGAGTACTACGCGCCGAAGAATTTCAACGTCTGGTACTTCTTCGGCTCGTTCGCGCTGGTGGTGCTGGTGATCCAGATCTTCAGCGGCATCTTCCTGGCCATGCACTACAAGCCCGACTCGAACCTGGCGTTCTGGTCGGTCGAATTCATCATGCGCGAGGTGCGGGCGGCTGGTTCATCCGCTACATGCATTCGACCGGCGCCTCGTTCTTCTTCATCGTCGTGTACCTTCACATGTTCCGCGGCCTGCTGTACGGCAGCTACCGCAAGCCGCGCGAGCTGGTCTGGCTGTTCGGCTGCGTCGTCTTCCTGGCCCTGATGGCCGAGTCGTTCTTCGGGCTACCTGCTGCCCTGGGGCCAGATGAGCTACTGGGGCGCGCAGGTGATCATCAACCTGTTCGATACCATCCCGCTGGGTCGGCCCGGCGCTGTCGACCTGGATCCGCGGCGACTACGTGATCGGCGACGCCACGCTGAACCGCTTCTTCGCGCTGCACGTGATTGCGGTGCCGCTGGCGTTGCTGGGACTGGTGATCGCGCACATCTTCGCGCTGCACGACGTCGGGTCGAACAATCCGGACGGCGTCGAAATCAAGGATCAACTGGATGCGCAGGGGCGCCCGCTGGACGGCATCCCGTTTCACCCGTACTACACGGTGCACGATCTGTACGGCCTCGGATTCTTCTTCATGGCCTATTGCGCGGTGCTGTTCTTCGCGCCGGAGCTGGGCGGGGTGTTCCTCGAGGGCAACAACTTCATTCCGGCCGACCCGCTCCAGACGCCGCAGCACATCGCGCCGCTCTGGTATTTCACGCCGTACTACTCGATCCTGCGGGCCACCACCGGGGAGTTCATGTACTGGATCGCCTTTTGCGCGGTGTTTCTCGGCGCCCTGATCGTGCTGAGCGTGCGCACGCGCTGGCTGCGCTGGGCGGTGGCGGCCGGCACGTTCGTCGTGTTCTCGTTGATGACGGTTCCGCAGCTCAGGCTCGATCCGAAGATGTGGGGTGTGGTGCTGATGGCCCTGTCGACTTCGGTGTTCTTCGTGCTGCCGTGGCTGGACCAGTCGCCGGTCAAGTCGATGCGCTACCGGCCCCGTGGCACAAGGCGCTGCTGGGAGGGTTTGTTGTGGCGTTCCTGGTGCTCGGCTGCCTGGGCATGCTGCCACCGAGTCCGGGGCGAACCGTGGTGTCGCAGCTGTGCGCCGCGTATCTACTTCGGCTTCTTTTTCCTGATGCCGTGGTGGAGCCGGATGGGCACGCTTCAAGCCGGTGCCCGACCGCGTGACCTTTGTCGCGCATTGAGGGAGCCAGGCATGACGCGCGATGAAGAACGTTCGGCATGCTGGCGGCGGTTGCTCGCCGGCCTGGCGCTGCTTCTGGCGCTGGTACTCGCGCCCGGATCGGCGCGCGCGCGCAGGAGGTGGCACTGGACCACTGGCCCGACGAGCGCGCCAACGACCTGGCGGCGCTGCAAAGCGGGGCGCGCACCTTCGTCAACTACTGTCTGAACTGCCACGGCGCCAGCCTGAACCGGTGGAACCGCCTGCGCGAGATCGGCCTGGACGACAAGCAGATCAAGTCCCTGCTGATCTTCGGCAATCAGCGCGTCACCGATACGATGACCGTGGCCATGAACGCGCGCGACGCCAAGGACTGGTTCGGCAAGGCGCCGCCCGATCTGTCGGTGATCGTGCGCGCGCGTAACACGGTCGAGCACGCTGGCACCGACTACATTTACACGCTGTTGCGAGGGTTTTACCGCGATCGGTCCACGCTCACGGGATGGAACAACGTGGTCTACCCGAACATCTCGATGCCCAACATTTTCTGGGAACGACAGGGACCGCGCGAGGCGAACCTGACCCGGGTCGAGTACCAGGACGTGCCGGCAACCGATGGCAAGGGCGCGCCGCGGCAACGGCTGGTCCAGACGGTCAGCCAGTTCGATGCAACCGGTAATGCGGTGGTCACGCGCACCGAGCTGGACCATGGGGGGCCCAGCTTTGCCTATGGATTCAAGCCGTTGGACGCGGCCGCGGCGGCTTCAGTCGATGCGCAGGTGGCGGACCTGGTCGCGTACCTGAACTGGATGTCGGAGCCGACCGCCAACACGCGACGCCGTATCGGGGTGTGGGCAATTGCCTTCCTGGTCGTTTTCATCGGTGTCGGACGCTGGCTGAACTCGGTGTTCTGGCGCGACGTCAAGTGACCGGTAAAACTTGACTGATGATGCAGCGCACGATCAAAAGGGGTGATGCGAACGCGAAAAATGCCAACTGCTCTCGGATAGAATCGCGCTCGCTTGTTTGGTGGTGCGGTGCGTCATCCAGATACGGGAGGCCTGTTCGCAAGGGGATTCGCGGGAAGGCGGTGCTTGTGACGGCATCACGGGTCAGTCAAGCAAAAAAAAGAAATAAACGCCTCCCACTTGTCGCGGGTCAAGACGCAGTCCCGCGGAAAACTTAATCATTTCAACTGGACGTCCGCCCTAACAAGGACGACAGACGGTTTTTTTGTTTAACGCACAAGGGGAATCGGAGCCGATGAGGAAGCGCAACGGCGGGCCGGCGGCGAAGTTCGGCGCGACGGTTCGATTCTGTCTGTTGCTGGCGCTGTCGTGCTGGGCCACGCTTGCGATGGCCGGCGACAAGGTGCCCCAGCCGATCGAATTCCCGCATGACACGCATGCCGGCAAGCTGGGCATCAATTGCATGTACTGCCACACCTATGCGCGGCGCAGCCGCGTCTCCGGCATTCCGCCGCTGCGCAAGTGCATCGGCTGTCACCAGTCGATCCTGTCCGTGCGGGACAAGCCGCGCATCAAGGCGCTGTTCGAGTACTGGGACAAGAAGGAGCCGATTCCCTTCAAGAAGGTGCACGACCTGCCCGACTTCGTCCGCTTCAACCACGAGCGCCACATCCAGCGCTTCTATTTCCAGCTGGGGCGCCCGGTGAACGAGGTGTGCGGGTATTGCCACGGCGACCCGCGCGGCATGACCGTCGCGGAGAAGGTCGAGCCGCTGTCCATGGGCTGGTGCCGCTCATGCCACACGCGCGAGCACCCGGTGAGCAAGGACAGTGCCGAGACCGGCAACGGACCGCACGACTGCTGGGACTGCCACAAGTGATCGTGGATCGGCATCGCCGTCTCGGGCAGCCATGCGTTGCCTCGAGTGGTTGATTCGAATTCGGCGAATGGAGAAAAGGCGCGGATGAGTCAAGTCGATCGCAGGCAGTTTCTCAGGGTGCTTGGCTTCGGCGGCGCTTCGCTGTCGGTGGCAGGGTGCGGCTTCACGTCGGTCGATTCCGGCGTCGAGACGGTCGAATCGTATGTGGAGCCCGAGGACTTCAACATTCCGGGCGTCGGCGTCTACTACGCGTCGACCTGCACCCAGTGCGGGTCGGGTTGCGGGATCGTCGGTCGGGTGCGCGAAGGACGCGTGCTCAAGCTCGAGGGCAACCGGGAGTCGACGCTCAGCGGCGGAAAGCTGTGCGGCCTGGGCCAGGCCGCGGTTCAACATCATTACAACCCGGATCGCCTGAGGCAGCCGCTGCTGCGGCAGCAGGGCGGGCTGCTCAAGGCGGTCGACTGGGACGCCGCGATGGCGGCGCTGTCCGAGCACACTCAAGCGGCCGCGAGCGGCGGCAAGTTCGCTTTCGTGACCGGACCGCTGAGCGGCCACCTGAAGGTGCTGGTACAGAATTTCACGGAGAGCCTCGGATCGAGCGACCACTTCGCGTACGACCCCCTGTCGACCCGGGTCAACCAGGTCGTCAGCGAAAAGCTGTTCGGCGCGCAAGTGCCCCGGCTGCAGCTCGATCGGGCGCAGCTGATCGTCTCGTTTGGCGCCGATTTCCTGGACACCTGGCTGTCCCCGGTTTACTTCTCGGGTCAGTACGCGCGCTTTCGCAAGGCTCGCGAGGACAAGGCGCGCGGCGTGCTGGTCCAGATCGAGCCGAGGATGACGCTGACCGGCGCCAATGCGGATCGTTGGATCGCGATCCGGCCCGGTGCCGAGGGCGTGCTGGCGCTCGGTCTGGCCAATGCCCTGATTCAGGGCACTGCGCATTCGAGCGGCGCCCTTGCGACCATCGCGGCGGCCGCCGCCCCCTACGACAAGGCGAATGTGCTGGCCCAGACCGGAGTCAGCGCGGAGGCGTTCGATCGATTGGTCGCATTGCTGCGCGAGCGCACGCCCGCCGTCGTGCTGTCCGGACCGTCGGCCGAAGGGCACGCCCACGGCAGCCGCAACGCGGCGGCCATCCTGGCGTTGAACCACGTGCTGGGCAACGCGGGCAAGACCGTGTTCCCCGGTCCGCGCTGGCCGTTCCCCCAGCTCGCGCCGGATTCCGGAGACACGGCTTCGCTGAAGCGCTTCGCGGACGCGGCGGGCACCGGGGCTTACCAGACCGTCTTCCTGCACGACGTCAATCCGCTCTATACGGCCCCGGACTTCGTCAAGCTGCGCGATGCCTTGGCCAAGGTCCCGTTCAAGGTCGCATTTGCAAGCTACCTGGACGAGACCGCGAGCGCGTCGGACCTGGTGCTGCCGCTGGATTCGGCCCTTGAGGGTTGGGGCACGCACCTGGCTTCCTGTCAGCCGGAAGCGCTCGAGCTGACGCTGCAGCAGCCGCTGATGGAAAAGCTGTATCCGGACGGCACGCGCTCGCTGGGCGACGTGCTGCTCGATTTGCTGCGCCGGCGCCGGCCGGACGAGTACAAGGCCTATCCCGACTTTTACGCGTACCTGAAAAGCGCGCTGACGAAGAACAAGAGCGCGTTCGAGGGGGGGGAGGCGGACGGCGAGCTGTTCTGGTCGGAGGCACTCAGCCACGGGGTCTTGAAGCTGGCGGCCGTCGAGCCGGCTCACGCGCCCGCGAAGACGCCCGCGAGGCCGGTGGCCAAGGCATCCGGCGGCGAAGCGGTGTCGACCCGGCTCGAAGCGGCGGACCTGGACCTGGCCGGTTCCGGCCCGCAGGCGGCAGATGAAGCGCACGCCTTTTATCTGGCGCCCGCGGTTCGATCCGGATTTCGCGACGGGCGCCATGCCAATCTGCCGTGGATGCAGGAGACGCCTGATTCGATGACCACGATCGTGTGGGATTCGTGGGCCGAGTTTCACCCGAAAGCGGCCGAGCGCCTGGGAATCAAGGAGGGCGACATCGTCGAGATCGCCTCCGCCAGCGGGTCATTGAAGGTGCAGGCCTACCTTTTCCCCGGCCTGCACCCGGATGTGGTCGGGGTTCCGCTGGGGCAGGGCCACCAGGGCATGGGCCGCTATGCGGAAGGGCGGGGTGTCAATCCGTTCAAGATCCTGGACCCGGTGTTCGACCGCGCCACGGGCGAACTGGCGCTGTACGCAACGCGGGTCAAGGTCACGCCGACCGGCGAGCGGGTGCGCGTCGTCAAGGATGAAGGCTTTGGGTTTGGCCGTATCAAGACGCAGGACGGCGCCAAGCTGGTGGTTACGGTGGCGGCCGACAAGGCCCAGCTGTCCAAGGAGGTCTGATCGATGTCGATCGAACGGATGTTGCACGACTGGACCAAGTACCGCCAGACCATTCCGCGTTCCGGCGAATACACCGAGTCCCGCCAGACCGTTCCGCGCCCCGGCGAATACGGCGATTACAAGTGGGCGATGGCGATCGACCTGGATGCGTGCACCGGTTGCAACGCGTGCGTGGTCGCCTGCTATGCCGAGAACAACCTGCCGGTGGTCGGCAAGGAGAAGTTTTCGCACGGCCAGGTCATGCACTGGATCCGGATCGAGCGCTACTGGAACGAGACCGACGATCGAGACGCCCAGCCAGGGCGCGCAGTTCCTGCCGATGATGTGCCAGCAGTGCGAGGCGGCGCCGTGCGAGACCGTGTGCCCGGTGGGCGCCACCAACCACACGACCGACGGCTTGAATTCGCAGGTCTACAACCGCTGCATCGGCTCGCGCTACTGCTCGGCCAACTGTCCGTACAAGGTGCGCTATTTCAACTGGTACGACTATCCGAACCAGGAGAAGGTCTGGCCCGATCCGCTGCCGATGCAGCTGAATCCGGACCTGACGGTGCGCACCAAGGGCGTGATGGAGAAGTGCACGTTCTGCGTCCAGCGTCTGACCGACGCCAAGGACAAGGCGCGCGATGAGGGGCGCCTGGTCGAGGACGGCGAGGTGCTGACCGCGTGCGCCCAGGCCTGTCCGACCAGCGCCATCACGTTCGGCAACCTGGCCGATCCTCACTCGCAGGTCGCGGAGAAATGGCGCCGCCAGCGGGTCGAACTCGACAAGGACGTGCAGGACAAGGACAAGCCCGGCCATCCGGAAGGCGAAGGCCTGCGCGGCTACCGGATCCTGGAGGAACTGCGGCCCTACCCGTCCGTCATGTACCTGGAACGCGTGCGCGACACCAAGGCCTGAGCCCAGCCCTGAGCCTGACGAACCTGGATGACCATGAGCAGCGTGACCGTAGACAGCATGGGCCCGGTCGGCGTGACCGAGGCCAAGGAAAAGGACATCCGCGAGGACATCGCCTGGGCGCAGATCAACCACGACGTGCTCAAGAGCATGGAGCGGCCGCGCCTGACGTTCTGGGCGATCTTCGCTGGGGCCTTCGCCATGTTCCTGGTCGGCGTGGGCTGCGAGATCTACCAGTACCAGACGGGGCATGGGCGTGTCCGGGATGAACAACCCGAACGTGTGGGGCCTGTACATCGCCACCTTCATCTTCTGGATCGGCATGAGCCATTCGGGCACGCTGCTGTCGGCGATCCTGCACATCATTCACGCCGACTGGCGCAAGCCGATCTATCGCTTCGCCGAGGCGATGACCACCTTTTCGCTGATGACGGCCGGGCCTGTTCGTGATCGTTCACCTGGGCCGCCTGTGGCAGGTCTACTACGCGGTGCCGTATCCGAACGAGCGATGGGTCTGGCCCAACTTCCAGTCGCCGCTGCTGTGGGACGCGACGGCGATCTTCACCTACCTGAGTTCGTCGATCCTGTTCCTGTACGTCGGGCTCGATTCCGGATTTTGCGATCTGCCGGGACAACGCCACCGGCTGGCGCAAGGGCTTCTACACCACGCTGTCGCTCGGCTGGATGGGAACCGATCGGCAGTGGCGCAACTTCCGCGTGGCCTACCTGGTCATCGCGTGCTTCCTGATCCCGCTGGCAGTCTCGGTGCACTCGATCGTGGCATCGGACTTCGCCATGTCGCAGCAGCCGGGCTGGCACGTCACCTCGTTTCCGCCGTACTTCGTGGCCGGTGCCCTGTATTCGGGGTGCGCCGCGATCATCACGCTGTTCATCATGCTGCGCCACGTGTTCCGCTTCGAGGAATACATGACGATGCCGATCCTGGATAAGACGGCGCGGCTGACCTTCGCGATCGCGATGGTGTGGACCTACCTGAACCTGATCGAGTACGCGTCGGTCTGGTACGGCGACAGACGAGGTCGCCAAGCAGACCCTGCTGATGCGGGCGACCGGGCCGTATTCGCGTCTACTGGTGGGCGATGAACTTCCTGCGGGTCCGTGCTGCCCGTTCACGCTGATCTTCAAGAAGGTGCGCGCCAACCTGACCGCGATGATGATCATCTCGCTGCTGCTGAACCTGGGCATGTGGCTGGAGCGCTGGATGATCGTCACGCCGACCTTCTCGCACGGCTTCTACCCGTGGACCTGGGACCACGTGTTCTTCCCGAGCTGGGTGCAGTGGGGCATCGTGTTCGGCAGCTTCGGATGGTTCGGCATGCTGTTCATGCTGTTCTGCAAGCTGGTGCCGAGCGTGTCGATGTACGAGGTCAAGGAAATGGTCTACCACCGCACGCTGGCCACCAAGCACGCGAAGAGGGAAGCATGATCATCAAGCGGATACTCGGCCTGTTCGACGACTTCGACCAGGCGTCGGCGGCGATCCACGAGGTGCGCGCACGCCAACCTGCCGCGAGCTGAAGATGGACGAGATCACGATCAAGTCGCCGATCGAGCATCCGGACGTCGAAGAGCGTGCTGGGCGGACCGCAAGTCCTCGGTGCGCAAGTACACGCTGGTCGGGGCGCTGCTCGGCGGCGGCCTGGGATTCCTGTTCATCGCCGCGGCCCAGGGCAATTTCTTCGCCCAGCAGAAGGGCGGCAAGCCGATCATTCCGTTTCCGCCGGACTTCGTGCTGACCTACGAGATGCTGATCCTGGGTGCGTCTACGTCACGGTGTTCGGCTTCCTGATGTGCGCCGGCCTGCCGGCCCGGATCAAGAGCGAGCTGTACAACGTGAAGGTCTCGGAGGACCAGGTCGGCGTGATGGTCAAGGGCAACGCGCACGTGGTCTCGGAGATCCGCAAGATCTTCGAGCGGCATCAGGTCCTTTCGGTCCAGGAAGAGTTCGTCGAATGAAAGCGAAGATCCTTTTGCCGTTGCTGCTGGCGCTGGTGCCGGTGCTGGCGCAGGCGTGGCCGTGGTCGCGCGACATGGCCGACCAGATCTCGTACAAGCCGCAGGAGCCGGTGCAGCCGCTCGGGCGACCGATGCCGTTTCCCAAGCGTTCGGTTCCGGTCCCGGGCACACCCACGCTGCGCGTGGCCGACCGCGACGAGGCGGCCAAGCTTGCCAATCCGGTCGCGGCCAACGCCGAGTCGATCGGCAAGGGCAAGGCACTGTTCGGGATCTACTGCACGCCCTGCCACGGGGTATCCGGCAAGGGCGACGGACTGGTCGGCGAGAAGCTGGTGCTGCGCCCGTTCGACCTGACCAGCCCTGCGATGAAGGACATCCCGGACGGGCTGATCTTCGGCTACATGACGTTCGGCGGCGCGGTGATGCCGGTCTACGCCAACGACCTGTCGCCGATGGAGCGCTGGCACGTCACCAACTACGTACGCAACGTGCTGGCCAGGCAGGGCGCTGCGGCCCAGGCCAGCAACGCGACCAAGTGAGCCGATGATGGTCCCCTTCGCAAGCTGGTCCGTGTTGACCGCCGATTTCCTGATCGTCCTGCATCTGACGATCGGCGGCGTGACGCTGAGCGCGCTGTTGCACCTGGCCAGCGCGAAATGGCGCTACGAGGTTCGCCAGTACGCCATATCGCTGTTCGGGATGTACCCGCTCGCGTTCGTGCTGCTGCTGATCCTGCTGGCGTTCGGCCGCGCGACCTTTCCCTGGCTGGGCGCGGAATCGCACGAGCACCTGTCGGCCTGGCACAACTACGGCTTCCTGGTCGCGCGCGAAGTCGGGGGCCTGGCCTTCGTCGGCTGGCTGTACTGGCGCTATATCCGCCTGCAGGCGGTCAGCGAGAGGAGCACCGAGGACTGGGAGCGCTTCAAAACGACGGCGATCGCGATTCCGGTCACGCACGTGCTGTACGGCACGATGGTGGCCTGGGATTTCGAAATGACGCTGCGGCCGTTCTGGGAGAGCTCGGTCTACGCGATGTACCACTTCGTCAGCAACTTCGGGATGTCCCTCGCGTTCCTGGTGGCGATGATCCGTTGGCTCGATCTGAGCGGGCGCGCTGCGGCCCCGGTGTCCGAGCACCTCTACAACTACATCGCGCAGATGATGCTGGCCTTCACGATCCTGTGGACCTACCTGTATTTCGCCCAGTACCTGACGATCTGGTACGGCAACCTGCCGGAGGAACGCGACCGGATCGATGCGATGGCCAACGGCGACTACTCGGTGTTGTGGTGGACCTTCCTGACGCTGAAGTTCATCATCCCGTTCCTGTCGCTGATATTCACGTTCGCCCGGCACTCTCCGGCCGCCATCTTCGTCGTGGCGTGCTCGATGATCGTGGGTACCTGGATCGAGCGCTACACGTGGATCGCGGGCACCTATCCGGTCGGTCCGTTCGAGCGGGCGCACCAGCCCATGACCAGCCTGTTCGACGTCGGCGTCAGCGTCGTGGTGGCCGTGATCGGGGTCCTGCTGTTGCGTGGCGCGCTGCTGCGCAACGGGGCGATCCGGCCGAAACTGGCCGCGGTCGAGTCGGCCGCATGATCGAGCTGACCCTCGGTCTTCTGATCCTGGCCGTCGCGATCTACTTCATCGCGAAGAAGTAGATCGCGGCCCGCGCAGGGTCAGCGCGATGTTGACGAAGTAGACGAAGAAGCCGACCGCCATCGTGGTGCCCGAGGCGGCTACCGCGGGGCCGTAGAAGCGGTGCAGCCACGGAATCTGCGAGGCATCCGTGTGCAGCAGCACGCCTTCCCAGATCCCGAACGTCATCTGGGTCACGTAGAAGCCGTAGGCTCCGATCGCGGTCCACCAGAAGGTCTGGTTCACCATCCGCATCGAGTGAATCGTGCGGCCGGTCATCAGGGGCAGCAGGTAGTAGGTCGTGCCCATCGCCAGCAGCACGACGCCGCCCACCAGGTTCATGTGCGCGTGCGCCAGCGGGTCGATCATGTGTCCGGGTCCGCCGTAGGGACTGCCGATCGAATCGAGCCATTTTCGAATCGACGGCAGCACCTGCAGCATCCCGTGCAGCGTTCCGATGCAGAACGAAACGACCGATAGCACCAGGAACTTGGCGAGCGGATGGGATGTCATGCGTCAGCCGCGGGGCGGCACGCGAGGGCAGACAAAAAAGGCCCGACCAGGTCGGGCCTTTTGCCGCGTGGGGCGGATGGTTGGCTAACGCTTCCTCTGTTGCTCGAGAATCCGCACGCCATTGCCGGACAGCATGTGCGAAACGAACATTCCACCCAGGAAGATCAGGATGGGAACCAGCAGCTCGATGGGCATCGTGTTTTCCTGCGACAGATCCAGATCGGTTTATCGGATCAGCAATAGTATCAAACCCGGCCGGTCAGGCGGGCCGCTTGGAGAAGCCGCTGCACCAGCCGTGCTTGGGTACGCGCTTGTTGAACAGGTCGCAGCGTGCCAGGTCGGCGGTGGGCACCGTGAAGTGGATGCAGCGCTGGCAGAACTGCTCGGCGTCGTGCTTCGGATACTTGGCCTGATCCGCCTTGGACGTGTCCAGCTTGAAACCCAGCGCCAGGGCCATCGGATCGGTTTCGGTCAACAGCGGCACTTCGTCGGCGATCGCCAGTTGCGACAGTGCGGTGGCCGCGCCCGCGAGCGGAACGATCTTCAACACGAATTCGCGACGGCTGGTCATATCCTTGTCTCCTTTTCCCCTTTCGGTTTCCGTGTCTCGAGTCTCCTCCGAGACGGCAGAAATCATATATGAATATCGGCTTGGTGCGCTAAACAAGAGGCTACCGCATTCGTCCCTTGATATCTTGAGTGCTCAGCTGCGGTACTCCGCTGCACTTAACGATTCTCAAGGCGCGGGCGTTGACCCGCCCGATCAGCCGGCTGTCGTCGAAATGACCGCAAATCGCAGCTCACCTTGTTCGTTCTGGCGGCTGATCCGAACCTGCAGGGTTGATCGCTGCGGTGGGTCCAGCTCCACCACGCGCCGATACACGCCGGAGTGCCCGTCTTGAATCGCCTGGACCCAGGGATCGGCCTCGCTGGTGCGCAGCCACACGATGCAATCGTAGGTCGAGACTCCGCGAGGTGCCGCCAGGATAACCAGGATCTCATCGGCGCCTGCCCGAGGTGGGTCCGGCTGGGTTTCGACCTCGACCTGCAAGTCCTTCCAGCGCTGCGGCGGGATGCGCGCCGATG
>CAVTZO010000006.1:0-90105 GCA_963739145.1 uncultured beta proteobacterium | reverse complement strand
TGCACGTTGGCTGAGTCCCGTTTCAACCAGCGTCCAGAGGCGCTCCGGCGTCGCATCCGCAATGTTCAGCACAAACTCCGAGAGGCCCATCGCCTCCATGAGCCCGGTGGTCTTTCCACCCTGACTGTCGTAATCGATTGCCACCAGGGGCACCTGCGAGAGCATCGCGAACACAGCCGAATGGAAGCGCATCGCGACGAAGAAATCGAACCCTTTAAAATGCTCCAGGAGTGCCGCGGGTGAAGCGTAGTCTTCGATCAGTGAGATCCGTGGATCGTGGCCGAGCTCCGTCTGCAGCTGTCTCAGAACGACGCGATCATCATCCTTGGGACGCAATGCCATGGGAACGAGCACGACTTGAGTTGGGTGCATTTGCAGGACGCGGCGGACCGTGCACTTGGCGGCATCGTGAAGGGCCGACTCTTGCCTGGTCGCCTCGATCGTCCTGCCGGTCGGCGCATAGTGTTTGCTCAGCCGGCGCAAAGAAACTCCAATCCGTCAACGGTTCGACATTCCGGTCAGCGAAACTGACTGACGCGGCCGCCGCTGGCCTCGATCGCCGGGCGCGCGCTGTACCCGAGTTCCGACTGCGCCTTGGCGCTGGTGAAAAACATTCGATACCTGGCCATGCGCAGCCCGTCCAGCGTGGCGAACGGCTCCCGGCCCGTGAAGCGCGCAATCACCTCGGACGCGAATGCGATCGGGTAAACCGCCCGCCGCGGCAGGCGCACGCGCGGCGCCGCACGGCCCGTCAGGCCCGCGATCATCTCGAGCATGCGGGCCAGGCTCACGTTCTCGCCGCCCAGGATATAGCGCTGGCCGATCTTCCCGAAGCGAAGCGCCAGAAGGTGTCCGCGGGCGACGTCGTCCACATGCACCAGGTTCAGGCCCGTATCCACGAAAGCCGGGATGCGCCCCGACGCCGCCTCGACGATGATGCGACCGGTCGGCGTCGGACGCACGTCGCGCGGGCCGATCGGCGTCGAAGGGTTGACGATCACGACCGGCACGCCGCCGTCGGCCACCATCTGAAGCGCCAGGGATTCGGCCGCCACCTTGCTGCGCTTGTAGGCGCCGATCGCCGCGTCCTCGGACAGCATCACGCTCTCGTCGGCCGGCACGCCATCCGGATTCAACCGCAGCGTGGCCACGCTGCTGGTGTACACGATGCGCTCTGCACCTGCGGCCTGCGCGGCGCGCAGCACCGCGCGCGTGCCGTCGACGTTGTTGCGAACGATCTCGACAGGATCCGGAGCCCACAGGCGGTAGTCGGCCGCCACGTGGAACACGTAGCGGGCCCCGGCCGCCGCTTGAGCGACCGTGCGCTCGTCGCGCATGTCCCCCTCGACGATCTGCAGACCGGCAAGGTCCAGGTTGACGCGCGGGCTCGTCTTGCGCACCAGCGCGCGCACCGGGTAGCCGGACGCGAGCAGCGCACGGGCCACGGCGGACCCGACGAAACCGGAAGCACCCGTTACGAAGACCAGATCCACTCTTGGCGATTCAAGGAAGGAGCAATGCCCATTTCTCTGTAGCTGGCCGCGACGCCGCCGAAGCTTAGCGATCGGTCATCCTGGCAACGCTCAGTGGGGGCAGAAGCTTATCCGAATGGAACGACCGGGGCTTTCCCCACGGGGGATGGTTGCTTTCCTCGCGTCCCGTCGAGGCGCGCTTGAACGCGGCCGTCGCCGAACGTATGTTCCCGCCGGTCAGAGCGCAAGAGTGGCGGGAGGCGATCGCGATGGAGTTCAAGGGCAGATGTCTGTGCGGCGCGGTGCGTTATCGTGCGGCGGGTCCGCTGCGCGACGTGATCGCATGCCACTGTACGCAGTGCCGGCGCCAGAGCGGGCACTTCAGCGCGATGACCTCGGTGCCGCTCGACCGGTTCTGGCTGGACCACGACTCGGCGCTGGCCTGGTATCGGAGTTCGCACAGCGCGGAGCGCGGATTCTGCAGGGTCTGCGGCTCCAACCTGTTCTGGAAACCGGCGACCGAGCCCCGCATCAGCATCGCCGCCGGGACGATCGACGGACCGACCGGCGTCAAGATCGCAGAGCACATCTTCTGCGCCAACAAGGGCGACTACTACGAGATCTGCGACGGCAGGCCTCAGAGGATGCAGTCCTGACCGCAGCGACCCTCACCCCCTTCCCTCTCCCGCTGGCGCGGGCGAGGGGCGATACGGCGTGCCCGAGCGAACGATGACAAACCTGCGACCCTCGGTCGCCCCTCGCCCGCGCAGCGGGAGAGGGGAGGGGGTGAGGGTCCGTCGGGGTCAGTTGCGCACCGCCAGCCAGGCAGCCGTGATCGCCAGCGTCACCAGCGTGACCGGCACCCCGGTGCGCGCGTGCCGTCGCCAGTCGATTTGAATGCCGCGCCGGCGTGCTGCCGCCACCACGATGATGTTGGCGATCGAGCCGACGATCAGCAGATTGCCCGACAGCGTGCTGGACAGCGCGAGCAGCGGCCCGTCCGCGGGCGATGTCGCCGCTGGCAGCAGCAGCATTACCGCGGGCACGTTCGACACGATGTTGGACAGCAGGAAAGACGCTGCGAACAGGGGCGCCGGTGAGGACAGCGGCACGCCGGCATCTTCCAGCCAGTGCACCGCCTGTGCCGCCAGCCCCGTATCGGCGAAGGCCCGATTTACAACGAAAAGTCCCACGAAAAGGATCAGCAACTCCCAATCGACCTGTCCCAGCATCTCGCGCGAGTGCAGCTTGCGGCTCGTCAGCAGCAGCCCCGCACCGATCAATGCGACGACCTCGCGCGGCCAGGACGTGAAGAGGAAAGCGGCCATCAGCGCGCCGGCCACCGACAGGCCCTTGACCGTCTGCCAGCGGTCCAGCGTGACACCCGCGTCTTCGGCGGGGGACGGGAGCGTTTCGGGCTCGCTCGTCCAGCGCCCGCGCGTTTGTGCCGCGATCAGGGCCCAGATCGCCACGAGGCTGCCAAGGACCGGAACGCTTGCTTCGGCCAGGTAACTGCCGAAGTGCACGTTCAACACCTGGCCGATCAGCATGTTCTGCGGATTGCCGATCAGGGTGGCGGCCGAGCCCACGTTCGCGCTGCAGGCGAGCGCCAGCAAAAACGGCGCCGCATCCAGTCGGCGGCGCGCGCACGCGTCGGCAAGCGCCGGCGCGACGGCCAGGCAGACGACATCGTTGCTGAACACCGCCGACAGCATGGCCACCACGGCAATGACGGCGCCCAGCAGTGCCGGGGGTCGCAGCGGCAGCGCGGACAGGCGCTGCGTGACCCAGTGATAAAAGCCGCCCAGTCTCATCTGGGCCGCGATCACCATGAATGAAAAGAGCAGCAGCACAGTCGGCAGATGGATCGACCGGGCCGCCTGCTCGGGCGAGAGCGCGCCGATGCCCACCAGCGCTATGGCGCCGAGCAACGCGATCCCAGTGCGGTCCAGCTGCAGGAACGGCAACGCGCCCAGGATCATCCCCAGGTAGACGGCCGAGCAAATCGCGACGACGGAAGCAGTCATTTAGACGTCACTCTCACTCTCACCTTCACCCTCACCCCCTCCCCTCGCCCGCGAAGCGGGAGAGGGGAGGGGGTGAGGGTCGTTTTCACGTGATTCCCTCCAGGTCCGCCCGCGTGATGCGGCCATCGTGCAGCGCGCTGGCAACCAGGGCTCCGGCCGCCCCGGCACTTCGGCACAGTTGCAGCTGCGCCGCGCTTTGCACGCCGCCGGCGACGTATACGCGCGAGCGCGGCGCCAGCTGGCGCAGTGTTTCCAGGCGATGCAGGTCGGGGCCCAGGTCGCTGCCGACGCGCGCCAGATTCATCGCGATCAGGTCGGCCGGCCACCTCTGCGGCCGCTCCAGCAATGCGGGTTCGCCAAGAAAGCGCTCGCCCTGGTGGTCGAGCGACAGCACCGCGGCCGGGCGGGCCGTGAACAGCCGATCGGCATCGGCCGCGGCCAGCGTCTCCGAGGCGAGCACCGGCGTACCGCGCGCGGCGACCGCAGCCAGGTCGCGCTCGCCGCGGATGCCCGCATCGATCCACAGATGCAGCCCCGGGGCAATGCGCCGCACCGTGTCGATCGCCGACAACTGAAACGGGCGGCCGAGTAGCGCATCCAGGTCCGCCACATAAAGCCGCCGGAACGCGAACAGGTCAAGCAGCGCGCTTACGATGTCTTCGATGCGCGGCGAGTCGCACAGCCGCGAACGGATCGGTCGATAATTCGCGCGATCGCCCAGGCGGGCATGCACCACCAGGCCGCCCATCAGGTCGATCACCGGTATGACTTCGAATGACCTGATGGCCGGGGTGTCGTGCGCATTCACGTGTTCGAGTTTATCTGCGGCGGCGGAACGGGCGGCTCGCCGGTGCCGGCGCGGCTGGCGCACGAAGGCGACCTGATGCTGTCGGCGCTCCTCGTGGATCTGCTTGAGTTGCCGGGCATCGAGGTGACTTACGCGCGAGACTCGCGGCTCGCTCCCCTGGGCGATACGCGGTTGAGCGCCGCCCGTGTTTGCGGGCGCCGGCCCGGCGAGGCGCCGCATGTCGCGCTCGCGCGTGAAATCGCGGCGGCCGACGCCGTCTGGCCGATCGCGCCGGAAACCGGTGGCGCGCTGCAGGCCGCGGCGCAAGCGGCGCTGGACGGCGGCCGCATCCTGCTTGGCCCGGATCCCGACGCAATCCGTCTGACCGCAAGCAAGCGCGCGACCGCGCAGCGCCTGCAACAGGCAGGCGTCGACGTCGTGCCGTGCTTCGGTCCGGCCCTGCCGTTGGCCGCGATCGACGGGCCGTGGGTCGTCAAGCCGGATGACGGCGCGGGTTGCGTCGACACCCGGGTTTGGGCGAACCGCGATCAGGCGGCAGCGGCACTGCGAGACTGCGGATACGATTGGATCACACAACCCTGGATCGCCGGCGAAGCGATGAGCCTTTGTGTGATGGCCAGCCACGGCAGGGTCGATGTGCTGAGCGTGAATCGGCAGCACCTGAGGCTGAACCAGGGTGTCCTCGAACTGGCCGCGATCGATGTCAACTGCGAGCCGGTCACCGAGCAGCTGGCAACGTTGGCCGAGCGGGTCGCAGCGGCGATTCCGGGTCTGCGCGGTTTCTTCGGACTGGACTTCGTGCGCACGCCTGCGCGTCCGGTGGTGATCGAAGTCAACCCCCGTTTGACCAGTTCGTATGCCGCGCTCAAGCGCGCGCTCGGACTGAACGTGGCCGACAGAGTGCTGGCCGCCGTCGCCGATCGGCGGCTGCGGGTAGCAAACGGCCATCGCGGCCGCGCGGTACGACTGGATTTGAGTGACGATGCCGGTCGTTGAGATCGCTCAGGTCGGCTGGGACATCGGGGGCGCCCACGTCAAGGCGGCGGCGGTCGACGCGCGTGGTCGCGTCGTGGCCGCCCTGCAGGTGCCTTGTGCGCTCTGGCGGGGCCTGGACCAGTTGCACGGCGCGCTGGACCAGGCGCTGGCTCAATTGCAAGCCACACAGGTCTCGGCGAGCCACGCCGCGACGATGACCGGGGAGCTCGCAGACGTGTTCGCCGACCGGGACGAGGGCGTACGCCACATCGTCGCGACGCTGCAGCAGCGCCTCGGCGCACGGCGCTTGCGTGTGTTCGCGGGCGAACGCGGGCTGCTGGATCCGGAGGAGGCGCTGCAGCGCTGCGCCGAAGTGGCCTCGGCCAACTGGATCGCAAGCGCGCAGCTGGTCGCAACCAGGCGGGCCCATGCCTTGCTGGTGGACATCGGCAGCACGACGACCGACCTGGTGGCGGTGCGCGACGGTCGGGTCCAGGCGGGAGGGCGCAGCGATTTCGAACGCCTGGTCAGCGGCGAACTGGTGTACACCGGGGTCGTTCGAACCGCGCTGATGTCGGTCGCCGACGCGATCGAATTCGAGGGGCTGCGGGTTCCGCTGATGGCCGAACACTTCGCAACCATGGCGGATGTGTACCGCCTCACAGGAGAACTCGATGAGGGCAGCGATCAGCACGCCGCGGCCGACGGAGGCGAAAAAACGCCGCAGGCGAGCGCGCGGCGCCTGGCGCGCATGATCGGATGCGATGCACAGAGTCGGCCGCCGGCTGCCTGGCAGCAACTGGCCGCGTCGTTTCGGTCCACGCAACTGGAGCGCATCCGGCGCGCCGCCCAGCAGGTGCTGCTGCGCGGCCAGGTCGAGGCGCCGGCGCCGCTGGTTGCCGCCGGAAGCGGTGCTTTCCTGGTGCCTGAGGTAGCCAGCGCGCTGCACCGGCCCGTGGTCGAAATCGCGCGACTGATGGATTCACGCGTCGCGCCGGCCGCGCTTGCGATGTGCGCACCTGCGGCCGCCGTCGCAATCCTCGCTCTGAAGCAGGCGCATTGAACGGTACATCGCGACCGCGGCTCCGACTTGTCGTGAAGCTGGGAGGCAGCCTGGCCGCTTCGACCCCGCTCGCTCAGTGGTTGCACGAACTGACACGCAACAGGTCCGCGCGCTTCGTCGTCGTTCCGGGCGGAGGCCCGTTCGCCGACGCGGTTCGCGCGGCGCAGCACGCATGGCAGTTCAACGATCAGGTGGCGCACGCCATGGCGCTTGGCGCGATGGACCAGTTCGGGCAGATGCTGTGCGGAATCGAGCCGGGAGCCGTCGCCTGTACGACCCGGCTGCAGATCGGCCGCGCGTGGGCCGAGGGCGGCCTGCCGGTCTGGCTGCCCGCCCGTCTGATGAGCCGCGAGCGCCGCCTGGCGCGAAGCTGGGACGTCACTTCGGACACGATCGCCGCATGGCTGGCCGAGGCACTGGGCGCAAACGGCCTGTTGCTGGTCAAGTCGTGTGAATTGCCGGCCGACGGCCGGGATCCGGCCGAGCTCGCTGCGGCCGGAATCGTCGATCCGACGCTGCCCGGGTTCCTGTCACGCTCCGGCATCGCGCTTCAGGTCTTGCAGCGCGATCGCTGGATCGATCTATCGAGAGTGGTAACCCGTATGGCTTGTCGGGTTTGAATGAATTATTTCGGCTAACTTTGGATGTGCCCGGATCGGCCTTCATAGCCCGACTGCGGCCTTCCCGAGCGCTGAAGGACTGTTCAGAATTCTGCTCACGATGGGTCTGATCGATTCATGGCGAACCTGGCTGCGCTCCTTCAAGGGTGAGGAGGAACTGGAGCGACAGGTGCCGCGCCGAAGCCGCAAGCCGCGCATCGGCACACCGATCGTGCACGTCCGGGAGGGCCTGCGCATGGTGGTGCAGGCCGGGATGAGCGATGAGCTATGGCTGTGGCTGATGGATCAAGGCTGGCGCGTCGAGCACCATCGGCCGGACCGGCGCGAGTATCGCGAAATACCGGTGTCGTTCGTGACACGCCTGATCGATGCCGACCCACGGTTCCGCGAAAAAATGCTGTACGAGGCCGTGATGGGCGCGCAACAGCGGGCCGCCCTGACACGCACCGCGCGCAAGGACACGCTTCGTTAGGACGGAACGGCCGTCTACGGCTCGATCAGCCCATGGCGGACCGCCAGCAGGGTCAATTCCGACTGGTTCTGCACGCCCAGTTTCTGCTTGATGTTGTACAGGTGGGTGCCGACCGTGGAAGGGGCGAGGTTAAGGTTTTCCGCGATCTGGTTGACCGACAGCCCGCGTGCGAGCTGCACGAACACCTCGAATTCGCGCTCTGACAGCTGCTCCGTCGGATTATCGCCGCCTTCCAGATCCTGCACGGCCATGCGCTGCGCAATTTGCGGATCCAGGTAACGGCGACCGCGTGCGATCGTGCGAATCGCTTCGATCAGCGCCTCGGGCGCCACGCGCTTGGACAGGTAACCCAAGGCGCCCGCTTTGAGCGCGCGCCTGGGGTGGCTCGTATCCTCGTGCGCGGACAGCGCCAGGATGCGCACCCCGCGATCGCGCGCCGCAATGCGCTTGACCGCCTCGATGCCGCCCATGCCGGGCATTGCCAGATCCATCACGACCACGTCCGGGTGCAATTCGGCGACCCGCTGGCAGGCCGACTCCCCGCTGTCGACCTCGGCGATCACCTCGATGTCGTGGGTGGCCTGAAGCAACAGGCGAAATCCCATCCGCACGACCGCGTGGTCGTCGACCAGCATCACGCGCGTTTTTGCGCTCATCTAGTTAGACTGAAAAGACAGTGGGGGACCCTCTCCCGCCAGCCAATGTGAAGGCTTGGAGGAGACCGAGGGGCGCGGGGCAGGATCACGCGGCGGCCGCCGCTTCGGCGTGCAACGGTATGCGCGCCGACACGCACACGCCGCCGCCCTCGGGCTTGTGCAGTTCGAAGTGGCCGCCCAGCGCCACCGCGCGTTCGCGCATGCCCAGCACGCCGTAATGGCCCGGGCGCCGCCAGTCGACCGGCAACCCTTTGCCGTCGTCGGTGACGCGGATCGACAGATCGATTCCGTCCACACGCACCTGGATCTTCACCCGCGATGGCGCTCCGTGACGCAACGCGTTGTTCACCGCCTCCTGCACGATCCGGTACGCGGCCGTCGAAAGGGCGTCACCCGGGTCCGGCGGCAGTTTCTGGACATCGAGCGAGAATTCGACGCCCGGATGCTGCAGGCGCCACTCGCCCAGCAGATCGCCCAGCGCTTCGGCCAGTCCCACGTGATCGAGCGGCAGCGGCCGCATGCGAGCGATGATCTGGTGCACCACCCCGTAGATCTGGCTGGCCGTATCCACCACCAGGCGCGCCGCCTGCTCCAGAGCCGGGTCCCGACCCTGCACCCGCTGAGCGATCGACACGCCGGCGCTCTTGATCGCGGTGACCTGCTGGCCGAGCTCGTCGTGCAGCTCGCGCGCGATCGCCCCGCGCTCCTGCTCGATCCGGGTCTGGATCATCTGCGTCAGCTCGCGCGACTGCGCCAGGTCGGCTTCCGCTTCGGCGGCAACCCGGCGCGCCTCGACGCTCTCCTGAACCACTTGCGCCATCCGGTTGAACGCCTCGCCGATCGGACGCGCCTCCGCCCCGGGCAGCGCCGGCAGCCGGGTCGAGTAGTCGCCCGCCCCGATGCGGCGCAGACCCTCCACGACCTGGCCCAGGGGCTTCAGGGCGCGGCGCGTCAGCACGTACGCCAGCAAATTGGCGATCACCAGGCCCAGGGTGGCGCCGCCGAGCATCTTGACCAGGTCGTCCCAGCCGTCCAGTACCGATCGCGACGCATCGGCCTTCAGCACGATGCGCCCGCCGTTCAGCTCGATCTCGGTGGGATGTGTCGGCGGCGACACCAGCCGGGAAAACCAGGCAGGCGCCTCGCGTCCCGCCTTGTAGGTGGCGGTCGGGGAGCTGTAGATCAGCTGGCCCGTGTCGTCGTAAAGGGAGATGTCGTTGCCGCGTACGTGCCCCAGGCGCCTGAGGAAATTCACCATCCCCGGCAGACCGGCCTGCTCGTAGATCCAGCCGACCCTCGTCAACACCTGCGAGGCCACGATGCTGGCGGCCTCGACCTCCTCGCGCACGCTGCGCCGGGTGTCTTCGACCTGCTGCACGACCAGAAGCGTCGTGAAGCCGGCAATCAGCGTCGCGAGGATCAGGTGAAGTTGCAGGCGCAGGCTCATTGCAGGTCTGCGATGTTATGGCATCCGCGCGCGAGCATCATTTATTGCTGCGCCGCAGCACGCCGACTAAAGAAAATCATGAGGCTCGATTCCCGGCTGCGTCCATGCGAATCATGGCCCGGTCGCGCACACTGCGCTCGGTACCGGCCCCTACCCGCGGTACAAAATTGCAGGGCGAGCCGAGCGGCTCGAACGAATCAAACACAGGAGTATCGACCATGAAATGGCAAACCCCCGCTGCGACCGAATTCCGGTTTGGCTTCGAAATCACGATGTACATAGCCAATCGGTAAGACTGAATTCCTGACCCGGGCGGCGCAATCGGTTAACCCCTGAACGGCGCTGTCCCGGCGGGATTCCAGCACCGGGCGCCGCGGCGGATGATTCCGCCAAGGCGCCCGGTTCGTTATCGGGCGATCATCATGCGGGTGCGCGTGCTCGGAAGCGCCGCCGGAGGCGGCTTTCCGCAATGGAACTGCAATTGCCGCAATTGCAGCGGCGTGCGGGCCGGCACGATCCGCGCGCGCCCGCGCACGCAGTCCTCGATCGCGGCCAGCGGCGATGGCCGCCACTGGGTCCTGTTCAACGCGTCTCCGGACATCCTGCAGCAGATCCGCGAGTTCCCGGCCCTGCAGCCGGGCGACCGGCTCCGGACGACCGCGATCACCGGCATCGTGCTGATCGATGCGCAGATCGACCATACGACCGGGCTGCTGATGCTGCGCGAGCACAACCGTCCGCTCGAGCTGTGGTGCACGGACCCGGTCCACCAGGACCTGACCACCGGCAACCCGATACTGAGCGTGCTGCGCCATTTTGCCGGGGTCAATCGCCATGCGATCCCGTTGACGGAAACGGGCTTTCACGTCCGGGGAGTCGACGGGCTGCGCTTCGTGGCGATTGCGCTGCACAGCAAGGCGCCTCCGTATTCGCCGCACCGGGACCATCCCGAACCGGGCGACAACATCGGCGTGACGATCATCGATGAGCACAGCGGGAAGAGCCTGTTTTACGCGCCCGGGCTGGGCCAGATCGAACCGCGCGTGCGCGACGCGATGCAGCGCGCCGACTGCGTGCTGGTCGACGGCACCTGCTGGAGCGACGACGAGCTGGTGCGGCTGGGGGTTTCCGGCAAGCGTGCGCGCGACATCGGCCACCTGGCGCAGGACGGCGCCGGCGGAATGATCGAGCAGCTCGATTCGCTCGCGCCGGCGACGCGGCGCGTCCTGATTCACATCAACAACACCAATCCGATCCTGGACGAGGGCAGCGAGGAGCACCGCGAGCTGGCCCGGCACGGCATCGAGGTGGCCTTCGACGGAATGGAAATCAACCTGTGAGCCGGACCATGGACCTGAGCGACCTGCAGCAGGCGGCCTGGAGCCGCGCCGAATTCGAGGCGCGCTTGCGCGAAAAGGGAAAGGCCTATCACATCCACCATCCCTTCAACGTGCTGCTGAACAGCGGCAGCGCCTCGCGCGAGCAGATCCAGGGCTGGGTCGCCAACCGCTTCTACTACCAGATCTCGATCCCGGTGAAAGACGCCGCGATCCTGGCCAACTGCCCGGATCGCGATGTGCGGCGCGGCTGGGTCCAGCGCATCCTGGACCACGACGGCTTCCAGATCGGCGAGACGAGCGATGAAGGCGGCATCGAAGCCTGGATCCGGCTTGGCATCGCGGTGGGACTGACGCGCGAGGAAGTGCTCGACCTGCGCCACGTCGTGCCGGGCGTGCGTTTCGCGGTCGACGCCTACGTGAACTTCGCGCGGCGCGCGCCCTGGCAGGAGGCGGTCTGCTCCTCGCTCACGGAACTGTTCGCTCCTGAGATTCACAAGCAGCGCCTGGCCAGCTGGCCGCAGCATTACCCGTGGATCGAGTCCTCCGGCCTGCAGTATTTCCGCAACCGGGTCAGCCAGGCCCGGCGGGACGTCGAGCAGGGGCTGGCGGTGACGCTGGACTACTTCGATACGCGGGCGATGCAGCAGCGCGCCTTGGAAATTCTGCAGTTCAAGCTCGACGTGCTGTGGTCGATGAGCGACGCCATGGCGCTGCGTTACGGGGTGCGAACGTGAGCGATTCCTCGATCCTCGAAGGCCGCCCCCGGGTCGGCTCGCGCTTCCGCCTGCAGTGGGAGGAAGCGCAGCAGTCCTGGGTACTGCTGTTCCCGGAGGGCATGGTCAAGCTGAACGGCCCGGCCGGCGAGATCATGAAGCGTTGCGACGGCGCGCGTTCGATCGCGCAGATCGTGGCCGACCTGGAAAGCAGCTTCGGCGTGCAGGGGCTGCAGGGCGACGTGCTGGCGTTCCTGGACATCGCGCGCGGCAAGCAGTGGATCGAGGGCTGACATGGATGTTCCACAGGTCAAGACCGTGCCGGCGTCCGGTGGCGCGCCGCTGTGGCTGCTGGTGGAGCTCACCTACCGCTGTCCGCTGCACTGCGTGTTTTGCTACAACCCGGTGGACTTTGCGCTGACCGAACGCGAGCTCGACACCGACGGCTGGATCCGGGTGCTGCGCGAGGCGCGCGCGCTGGGGTCCGTGCAGTGCGGGTTTTCCGGCGGCGAGCCGATGGTGCGCGAGGACCTGGAAATCCTGGTGGCCGAGGCGCACCGGCTGGGGTACTACACGAACCTGCTGACCTCCGGCGTCGGACTGACCGAGGAGCGCGCGGCGCGCCTGAAGCAGGCCGGCCTGGATCACATCCAGCTGTCGTTCCAGGACTCCACTCGCGAGATGAACGACTTTCTCTCGCACACGAAGACGTTCGACCTGAAGCAGCGTGTCGCCCGCCTGATCAAGGCCAACGGCTGGCCGATGGTGATGAACGTCGTGCTGCACCGGATGAACGTCGACTGCATCGACAAGATCATCGAAATGGCGGTGGAGCTCGAAGCCGAGTACCTGGAGCTGGCCAACAGCCAGTACTACTCGTGGGCCCACGTCAATCGCGACCACCTGCTGCCTTCGCGCGAGCAGCTGCAGCGGGCCGAGCGCATCACCAACGAGTACCGCGCCAGGCTTGGCGACAGGATCCGCATGTTCTTCGTCGTGCCCGACTTCTACGAGAACCGTCCGAAAAAATGCATGAACGGCTGGGGCAACGTGTTCCTGACGATCACGCCCGACGGCACCGCGCTGCCCTGCCACACGGCGAAGATGCTGCCCGGGCTGGCCTTTCCGAACGTGCGTGACATGGATCTGCGGGCGATCTGGTACGACTCGGAGGGCTTCAATCGTTTTCGCGGCACCGGCTGGATGAAGGAACCGTGCCGCAGCTGTCCGGAGCAGGAAAAGGACCTGGGTGGCTGCCGCTGCCAGGCCTACCTGCTGACCGGCGATCCGGCCAACGCCGACCCGGTGTGCGATAAATCGCCGCTGCATGGCCTGGTGACCGACGCCGTCGAAAAGGCGCAGCGGCCGGACGCCGAGCGCGTCGCGGTGCAGCCGCTGGTGTTTCGGGACCCGAAGCAGTCGCTCCGGCTCACGGCCGGGGCGGGGTGAGGTGTCCTCCCAGGAAGCGTTCGAATTCCTCCAGCGCCAGCGGCCGGGCGAACAGGTACCCCTGGAAGGCGGGGCAGCCGCACTGCACGAGGCGTTCGAGTTGCGCCTCCGTCTCCACGCCCTCCGCGATGACCTCCAGCCCCAGGTTCCTGCCCATGGTGACGATCGATTGCACGATGGCCGCATCGGCGGCATCGGTCGCCAGGTCCCGCACGAAGGCGTGGTCGATCTTCAACTGCTTCACCGGCAGGCGTTTCAGGTAAGACAGCGACGAAAAGCCGGTGCCGAAGTCGTCCAGGCACAAACCCACGCCCAGGTCCCTGAGGGCGTGCATGCGATCGATGGTGTCGCCCATGTTCTCGACGATCACGCTTTCGGTCAGCTCGATCCTCAATCGCATCGGGTCCGCGCCGGTTCGCTCCAGTGCCTGCTCGACCTGATCGACGAAGTCCGGCTGCCGGAACTGGCGCGCGCTCACGTTGATCGCGAGCGGCAACGCCCGGGTCGAGGCGGCCGCCGACCACGCCCTGATCTGGCCGCACGCCGTCTGCAGTACCCATTGGCCGATCGGCTGGATCAGGTCCGTCTCCTCCGCCAGCGCGATGAAATCTCCGGGTAGCACCAGTCCGCGCTCCGGATGCTCCCAGCGCAGCAAGGCCTCGGCCCCGGTGACGTGGCCGGCGACGTCGGCCTGCGCCTGGTAATACAGGTGCAACTGGCCTCGCTCCACGGCCAGGCGCAGGTCCGACTCCAGGGCGCTGCGCTCGTCCAGCGAGATCTGCATGGCCGGGTCGAAGAAGCGCAGGGTATTGCGCCCGGCGCTCTTGGCCTTGTACATCGCCAGGTCGGCGTGGCGCAGCAGCGTCTCGACCGATTCCTCGTGTCCACGAAACAGCGCAACGCCCAGGCTGGCGGCGCAATGGAATTCCCGTCCACCCAGGTCGTAAGGCCGGGCCAGGGCTTCGCGCAATTTCTCGCCGACCAGGTCGGTCTGGACCGCGGCCTCTCTCAACTCGTCGCTCAGCCCCTCCAGCATCACCACGAACTCGTCGCCGCCCAGTCGCGCCACCGTGTCGCCTTCGCGCAGGCTGGTTTGAAGGCGCTGCGCGGCCTCAACCAGCAACTGATCCCCGATGTCGTGGCCGCGCGAGTCGTTCAGGTTCTTGAAGTGGTCCAGGTCCAGAAAAATCAGCGCGCCGTAGTGCCCGTTGCGCCCGCTGACCGCCATGGCCTGGCGTATCCGGTCGTGCAGCAGGCGACGGTTGGGCAGGTGAGTGAGCGAATCGAAGTAGGCGAGCCGGTGAATCTCGGCCTCGGCTGCCTTCTTGTGGCTGATCTCGGAAAAGGTGCCGACATAATGGGTGGTGGACCCGTCCGGCGCCCTGACCGCGGAAATCGTCAGCCAGTC
Source organism: uncultured beta proteobacterium (assembly GCA_963739145.1). GTDB lineage: Bacteria > Pseudomonadota > Gammaproteobacteria > Burkholderiales > Burkholderiaceae_F > VBCK01. Next base: position 75,655 of record CAVTZO010000006.1, on the reverse strand, counting down.
GGCTTCGTGCTTGCCGTCCTTGCGGCGGTTCCAGATCTCACCCTGCCAGTGCCCCTGCTGCAGCAGCGCCAGCCACAACTGCCGATAGAACTCCTGGTCGTGCCGCCCCGAGCTGAGCAGGGCAGGGGTCCGGCCGATCACTTCTTCGGCGAGGTACCCGGTCAGGCGGGTGAAGGCGCGGTTCACGCGCAGGATGACCGCCTGCGGATCGGTGACTATCGTGCCCACCTCCGACTCGAAGGCGACGGCGGCGATGCGCAGCTGCTCCTCGGCGCGCTTGCGGTCGGTGATGTCGGTCAGGGTGACGCGCACCCCCGAGGCCTCGTCGTCCTGGCGCAGGCAATCCACCCGGACTTGAAAGCGGCTGGCATCGCCGCGCTGCATCTGCAGCTCGCAACTCTGGCGGTATTCCTGCTGGAGCGCGTTGAAGAAGAATCGATGCCAGCGCTCGCTGTCGGAGCTCTCGACGAAGCGCGCGAACCTGCGATTCAGCAGCTTGCCGCGGTCCTCGCCCAGCAACGCCGCGCCGGTGAGGTTGATGGCGGCGATGCGGGTCTCGCGCGTCAGCGTCATGTAGGCGACCGGCGCGAGCTCGTACAGGTCGAGGTAGCGGTCGCGCGATTCTTCCAGGGCCGTCTGGACGCGCCGCAATTCGTCGTTCTGCATCTCCAGCTCCATCTGGTGGACCTGGAGCTCGTGCAGCAGCTCATCGACGGACCGTGTCGGCGCCGGGGCCGGCGCGGCCACCTGCACCTCTGTCCTCGATTCGACGGGCGGGGATTTGGATCGCATCACAAGGTTAGCGCATCGACTTGATCCGGTCAGGGCCCCGAAGGTCCGCGGCCGTTCGAGACCATGAAACCCATTATCCCGTGCCGCCACCGGGCAGCTTTGCATTGGATCAAATTGAATCCATGGTGCCAAGGATAACTTTAGCCGGTTGTTCGGTTATTTCCATGAAGTGACCCACCACTTTCACGCGACCCCGGCGTCTTCCATCGCCAGCAGGATCAACGGCGGGCCGGCGCCGCCGGCGAAACGGCGCGCGTTGAGCAGCATCTTGCAGCGGCCGATGGCGGGAAAGTCGTGCTCCACGGCAAATCCTTCAAAGCTCTGGTCCCGCGGCAGGATCGTCTCGAGCAGCTCGCGCAGCGCGGGGATGTTCCACTGGCCATTTCCCAGTTCGTAGATGCGCCGGCCCACGGTTTCGCCCGAGGTCGTGCGGAACCACCGGTAAAAGGACCGGCTGGCGGTCACGACTTTCAAGTCCCCATCGAGCACCACGAGGGATTCGCGAACCGTATCGACGATGCCCTCGGCCAGCGTGCGAGCAGCCGTCATCGCGGCCTCCGCCTCGACCCGCCGGCTGATGTCCGTGAAGGTCAGAACCACGCCGTCGATGACGTTTTCCAGCGTGCGGTAGGGCTGGATGCGCGCCAGGTAGCTGGCGCCGCCAGCGGTGCGCACCTCGCGTTCGCAGGGCGCCAGGCTGTCGAGGACGCGGCGCGCCTCGTCGACGAGGGGGTCGTCGCCTGCGAGCACGGACTTGATGTCGGCCAGCGGCCGGCCGACGTCGCTCGCCACCAGCCGGTAGATGCGGACGGCTTCTCGCGTGAAACGCCGGATCGCCAGATTCTGATCGAGAAAGATGGTCCCGATGCTTATGTTGTCGAGCAGGTTCTTCATGTCGTTCTGCATCTGGCCCAGCTGTTCGATCTTGGCCTGCAACTCGGCGTTTACGGTATTGAGCTCCTCGTTGACCGACTGCAGTTCCTCCTTCGAGGTTTCCAGCTCCTCGTTGGTCGATTGCAACTCCTCGTTGGTCGATTGCAACTCCTCGTTGGTCGACTTGAGCTCCTCGTTGGAGGCCTGCTGTTCCTCGATGGTGGCCTGCAGGTTCTCGCGCGTGTAGGCCAGCTCGCGCTCGAGCTCGTCCACGCGCCGGGCGCCTGGCGACCCGGTGGTCCGCCCGCTGCGGGCGGGCTTTGCCGAAGGCGCCGTCGCGAGGTCCTGAAAGCTCACCAGCATCAGGCCCTGGCCCGCCTCCACATCCTCCAGACGGCGCACGCCGATGCGCACCGCTTGCGCGAGGCCGTTGAGCTTCACCGATGCGTTTCGCTCCACGGCGCCCTGGCGCTGGCCGGCTGCCGAATGCATGGCGGCGCGCAGGTCCACCTGCAGCCCCTCGCGCGCCATCGTCACGACGTTGAGCGAGGCCTGCCCGGGCGCCGGGCGCAGGTACTTGCCGGTATCGCCGTGCACGTACAGGATGTTGCCTTTCGCGTCGGCCACCACCGAGGCGGGCGCGTAGGAATCGAGCAGCGCGCGCCGGGTCAGCTCGGCGAAATCGGCCTGGGGCGCCTTTTTCGGGGTCCCGACCTGCTCCTGCGCGCCGCCGCCCGCGGTCCAGGACTGGCTGCCGGGCATCGGGGCGCGGGTCGGCCCCGCAGAATGAACCGCACGGTAGAGCTTCCACTTGCGGTTCAGGGGCGCGAACAATTCCGGATGATTCCCGGTGCTTTCCGATGGCGACAGGAACAGCACCCCGCCCGGCTTCAACGCAAAGTGGAGCGCGAGCAGCAGGCGGTCCTGCAGCTCCGGCTCCAGGTAGATCATCAGGTTGCGGCAACTGACCAGGTCCAGCCGGGTGAACGGCGGATCCTTGATCGCGTCTTGAACCGCAAACACCACCATCTCGCGAATATCCTTCTTGACCCGGTAGCCCGCATCTTCCTTGGTGAAGAAGCGACGCAAGCGCTCCGGGGTCACGTCGGCGCCGATGTTGGGCGGATAAGCGCCGGCGCGCGCGACCGCGATGGCGTCCTCGTCCAGGTCGGTGCTGTAGATCTGGATCTTGAACTCCCGCTGGGTATCGTCCATGTACTCGCGCAGCAGCATCGCGATCGAGTAGGCCTCTTCGCCGGTGGAGCCACCGGGAACCCATGCCCGGACCACGTAGTCCGCAGGCTTGTCGCCGAGCAATTGCGGCAGGATGTCCTGCTTCAGGGTCGCGAAGGCCTCGGGATCGCGAAAGAAGCTGGTGACGTTGATCAGCAGCTCCTTGAACAGGGCCTGCACCTCGGAGGGATGCTCCTTCAGGTAACGGCCGTACAGCTCCAGGTCCGTCAGGCTGTGCTGGGCCATGCGCCGCTCGATGCGGCGACTGATGGTGCTCTTCTTGTAGAGGGAAAAATCGTGCCCGGTAGCGGAACGCAGCAGCATCAGCAGCCGGTTGATGCCGCTGTCGGCGCGCGGTGCCGCGGTCGAAGGCAACGACGTCTCGCGCCGATCGGGCAGCCTGGCTGCATCGGCCATCAGGGCCGCCGGCATCTTCTCCGCCGGCAGAACGCGCGTCGCGAAGCCGGCCCGGATCGCGCTCGACGGCATTCCATCGTACTTCGCCGTGGCCGGATCCTGCACGAGTGCGACGCCGCCCGCTCCCACGATCGCGCGCAGACCCAGGGTACCGTCGGTGCCGGTACCGGAGAGGACGACGCCAACCGCCCGCTCGCCCTGATCTTCGGCCAGGGAACGAAGGAAGGCGTCGATCGGCATGCGCTGGCCGCGCGGCTCTTGCGGCACGGACAGCTGCAGCGTGCCGTGGAAGATCGCCATGTCGCGGTTTGGCGGAATGACGTACACGTGGTCGGGCGCCACCGCCATCTGATCCTCGGCCTGCACCACGGGTATGGCGGTACTGCGCTGCAGGATCTCGGTCAGGATGCTGGCGTGACTGGGATCGAGGTGCGGTACCAGCACGAAGGCCAGACCGCATTTGGGCGGAAGGTGGCGGAAAAATTGCTCATAAGCCTCCAGTCCGCCGGCCGAGGCACCCAGGCCGACGATCTGGAAGGACTTCCCCGATGCGAGCGGGTCAACCGGGGCTGCCACGGCGACGGGCAGGGCCTTGTTCGCCGCTTTTTTTACTGGAATCTTCCCTCCTGCCTCGAACGCCGCATTGTCCATACTACTTCCGTTCAAGTGCGGGGGCTCGCCCTTTCGCGACCGCAAGCGCGGGCTTCGACACAAGGTTGACGACGCGGATTCGGCTCTTCGAGCGAGGCCTTAAGGAGGCGAGGCGCCGGGAAATGTCTCTACCGTCCTCACGGGTAATCGTCCAATCTTCCAAAAAAGGAGGACGATTTGAGTCGAGGGGAGGTGCGGCATTCGCAGCCGCCACGTCGCAAAGTCGGGAGCAGGCGTATGAGCACCGGGTCGTCTTCCGGCCCTCGGCTGAGGGGCGCCGAATCGCAACTGGCGCGCACGCAACGCGGCAAGACAGCGCCGCGCTCCGCCGACGATCTGCTGCACGAGCTCCAGGCGCATCAGATCGAGCTGGAGATGCAGAACGAGGCCTTGCGCCAGACACAGGTCGCGCTGGAGTTGTCACGCGACCGTTACCTGGATCTGTACGAATTCGCCCCGGTGGGCTACTTCACGGTGGACCGCAGGGGTCTGATCGCCGAAGCCAATCTGGTCGGTGCAGCCCTGCTTGGCGTGGAGCGCAACAAGCTGACGAACCGCCGATTCGCCGCCTTTGTCGCGCCCGAGGAGGGCGACCGCTGGCACCGCCAGTTCGCGCGCGTGGTGCAGCATTGCGACAAGGTGGGCTGTGAAATCGTCCTGCGGCGCGACGACGGATCCCGCTTCCACGCGCAGGCGGACTGCTTGAGCGTGGCCATGCAGGGCGAATCCCCGGTCGTGCGCATCGCCGTCACCGACATCACCGACCGCAAGCAGGCCCAGCTGGCGCAAGCTGCGGCCGAAGCGGCGCGCGCAGTGGCGCTGGCCGAGGCCGAACGGCTGGCCCGGCTCAAGAACGAGTTTCTCGCCAACATGAGCCACGAGATCAGGACGCCCTTGAATGCAATCATGGGCCTGGCGCACCTGATGCGGTACGGCGACGTCACGACGAAGCAGGCCGAACACCTCGATACGATCGACGCAGCCGGCCGGCACCTGCTGGGGATCATCAACAACATCCTGGATCTGGCGAAGATCGAGGCCGACAAGGTCGTTCTCGAAACGAAGGACTTCGCCCTGGCCGACCTGTTGCAGGGCATCGCAGCCCTGATCGGCGACAGCATCAGGGCCAAGGCCCTGTCGTTTAACGTCGACGTTGCCGGCGTGCCGCAGGCCCTGAACGGCGACCCGACCCGGCTGCGGCAGGCCCTGATGAACTACCTGAGCAATGCCGTCAAGTTCACCGAGCGCGGCGGTATCACCCTCAGGGGTCGCCTGGTCGAGGAAACGCACGCGGGTTGCCTGCTGCGCTTCGAGATCATCGATACCGGAATCGGAATCGCGCCGGCGCAGCGCGAACGACTGTTCGAAGCGTTCGAGCAGATCGACAGCTCGACCACGCGCAAGTACGGCGGCACGGGCCTGGGCCTGGCCATCACGCGGCGCATCGCGCATCTGCTGGGCGGCGAAGTCGGGGTCGAAAGCACGCCCGGCCAGGGCAGCGCCTTCTGGTTGACCGCGCGCCTGGCTCGGGGGGCGGCGGGTGGCGCCGAAACCGTCCGCGAGGCGCAACTCAAGGCCGAGGAGGAATTGCTGCGCGATTTTCATGGAATTCGCGTGCTGCTGGTCGAGGACGATCCGATCAACCAGGATGTGACGCTGATGCTGTTGCGCCAGGTCGGCCTGTCGCCCGACCTGGCGGAGGATGGCGGGCAGGCCGTGCGCATGGCGGCGGATCGCGATTACGCCTTGATCCTGATGGACGTGCAGATGCCGCACATGGATGGCCTGCAGGCAACGCGTGCCATTCGCGCCATGCCGGGCCGGTCCGCCACGCCTATCCTGGCCAACACCGCCAACGCATTCGAGGAGCACCGCTCCAAGTGCCTGGCCGCCGGCATGAACGATTTTGTCGCCAAGCCGATCTTTCCGCCGGTCCTTTACCACACGATCCTGAAATGGCTGAAGCAGGCCCGGTGCAGCCCCAGCCCGGAACGCCATACCTCCCGTTCCGAGGGCGACGGTGCGCGCACAGCGCTCGGGTGAGGCCGACCGCCTGCTACACCCGCTGCAGCAGCAGCCCCTTCAGGTACTCGCCCTCCGGGTGCGTCATCAGCATCGGGTGGTCCGAGCCAGGGCCCAGCCGCGCGCGCATCACGCATTCGACGCGCGCATCGATCACGGCGCCGGCGACGATCTTCTGGAAAAGATCGACGTCGATCGCGCCCGAGCATGAAAACGTCATCAGCATGCCGCCCGGCTGCAGCAGCCGCAGCGCGCTCAGGTTGATGTCCTTGTAGGCCCGCGCTGCGCGCTCGACGTGGTGATGGCTGGCCGCGAACTTGGGCGGGTCCAGCACGATCAGGTCGAATCGCTCGCCAGCGCTGCGGCAGGCGCGCAGATGCTCGAACACGTCGGCGCACTGCCAGTGGAACGAGGCTGGGTCCAGCGCGTTCAGTTCGACGTTCGCGCGCGCCATCGCGAGCGCATCGGCCGAGGAATCGATCGACAGCACGTGCTGCGCCCCGCCGCGCGCAAGCGCCACCGAGAAAGCACCGGTGTAGCAAAAGGCGTTCAGAGCACGCGGCGCGCGCCCGAGCGTGGAGCCCAGCTCGCGCGCCAGCTCGCCGGCGAGGCGCCGGTTGTCGCGCTGGTCGATGTAGAAGCCCGTCTTGTGCCCGCGCCGAACGTCCACCCAGCAGGCCAGGTCATGCTCGCGAATCGCGATACGCTCGGCCGGCTCCTGGCCGCGCAAGGCGCCGCGCGCTTCGCCTTCCGAGGCCGGCATCGCCTCGCGCGCCCGCAACGCGCTGTCCGAGCGGTCGTACACGTCCCGGCAGCCGCTCGCCTCGCACAGCGCGTCCAGCAGCACCTCGCGCTGCGCCAGCACGCCCGGTGCCTGCAACTGGACGACCAGTTGATCGGCGTAGCGGTCGCAGATCAGGCCGGGCAGCAGGTCCGCCTCGCCGTACACCAGCCGCAGCGCGGTGGCCCGTCCGGCCAGCTGGGCGCGGCGAGCCAGCGCTTCGCGCACCCGCGCGGTGAGCCAGGCCCGATCGATCCGGTCGGCCTGGTCGTAGCTCCAGCAGCGTGCCCGGATCGCCGAGTCCGGCGAATAGGCGGCCCAGGCAAGCCAGCGGCCGTCGGCCCCAAGCACGGCGACCAGGTCGCCCGAGCCGGGCGTGCCGACCACGCGCGCCACCGCGGTCGCGTAGATCCAGGGATGGCGCCGCGCGAGCGACCGCTCCTTGCCGGGCTTCAGCACCAGCTGGTCCATCGCGCGCGCTCGATTCTCAGCGGCTGCGCCGCGCCCGCGGATGGAACGAGTCGTAGGCCTTGGCCAGGTGCTGCCAGTCCAGCCGGGTGTAGATCTGAGTGGTCGAGATGTTGGCGTGGCCCAGCATCTCCTGCACCGCGCGCAGGTCGCCGCTGGATTGCAGCAGATGCGAAGCCATCGAATGGCGCAGCACGTGTGGATGCACCGGCACGCCGATTCCGGACCGCGCGGCGAGCTGCTGCAGCCTGAGCTGCACGCTGCGCGGCGTCAGGCGGGTGCCGCGCGTCGACACGAAGAGCGCCCGCTCGCCGTCTTCCGCCAGCTGGGCTCGAACCTGCAGCCACGCTTTGAGTGCATCGATCGCGCTCTGGCCGATCGGAACCGAACGCCGCTTCGAACCCTTTCCGGTGACGGTCAACTCGTGCTCGGCCAGGTCGATCCAGCCGAGCGAGGCCGGCTGGCGCGCGTGAGCCGCGTAGGGCCGCACGTCCAGCGCCACCAGCTCCGACAGCCGCAGCCCGCTCGAATAGAACAGCTCGACGATCGCATGGTCGCGCCGCGCCAGGGCCGCATCGCCCGCCGGATACGAGGCGAGCGCGACCGCCTGGTCCGGGGCGAGCGCCTTGGGCAGCCGTTGCGGGCGGCGCGGGCCGCGCACTCCCAGGGCCGGGTTGGATGTGCGGGCTTCGCGTGTCGCCAGGTACCGGAAAAACGCCCTCCAGGCGGACAGCATGCGCGCAATGCTGGAGGGTGCCAGGCCCCGGGCATGCAATCGACCGGCTGCGCGGCGCACGTCGGCGGCGGACAGGTCCGCCAGCGGCCGGCCCTCGACCAGCTCGCTCAGGCGCAGCAGGTCGCGGCGGTACGCGGCCACACTGAGCGGCGACAGGCGCCGGACCGTGGCGAGCTCGCTCAGGAACTCGCGCGCCACGCCCGCCGGCTCGCCTTGATTCATTCCGTCAGGTCCAAAAAATCATGAGGGACCCTCTGCCCCGATGGCCCTGCCCAAGGGCACAGGGGCAGCCAACGGCTTCAGCCGGGACAGCGCCGCCGCCGCAAGCTGCCCGATGCGGCGCAGAAATTCGGTCCCCATGTCGCTGCGGAACCGGTCCGGATCGCCGGATCCGAGCGTCAGCAGGCCGAAGGGCGCCGCCGCCGGGACGGTTCGCAAGGGAATCAGGGCCAGGCTGCGGGTTTCGGGGGTATCGGACTGCATCCAGCCGGCCGCGGCGAAATCGGCGTTCAGGCCGCAGAACGGCGCCTGCATGCTGGCGGCGAATCGCACCAGGTCGGCGCCGACCGGCTTCGTGCATTCGAGGCCAGCAAAGCGCGGGTCGAATTCCCAGATCCGGACGGCGGCCGCGGGAACCTCGAACATGCCCTTCAGTCCATCGACGAGCGCCTGCGGCAGGCGCGTTTCGTCGCGCTCGCCCAGCAGCGCACACGACCATCGGGCCAGCTGCTCCACGATCGCGTCGTTTTCGTGTCCGTGGCGGGTCAGGTCGACCAGCTTGGCCTCCAGCGAGCGGACGCGCTCGCGCAGGATCTGCGTCTGACGCTCCGCCAGGGAAACGGCCTGGCCGTCGTGCGGGTCGGGCAGCTCGATCGAGCCGAGCAGCCAGGGTTTTCGCCGGAAGAATTCGGGGTTGTTCTCGATGAAATTTGCGACGTCGTCCTCGTTCATGGCTTGTCTATTCGATCTCGATCTCGCCCTCGAACACCTTGACCGCCGGACCGGCCAGGAAAACCGGCGCCGCCGAGCGCGAATCGGCACCGCTCCACTGCACGCTCAGGCGCCCGCCCCGAGTCTGCACTTCGACCGGCGACGTCAGCAATGCGCGCTCGATCCCGGCCACCACCGCGGCACAGGCACCGGTTCCGCAGGACAGGGTTTCTCCCGCTCCGCGTTCCCACACGCGCAGCCGGATCGCGTGGCGGTTGAGCACCTGCATGAATCCGGCGTTGGCTCCACCGGAAAAGCGCGGATGCCGTTCGATCGCGGGTCCGTCGTCCCCGACCGGCGCGCGGTCCACGTCTTCGACCTGCTGCACCGCGTGCGGGTTGCCCATCGAAACGACCGTGATCCAGAGGTCGCGTCCGTTGACCGGCAGCGGCCAGAGCGCCGCGCGGCCCGCGCGGCGCGCCGACAGTTCCTGGGTCGAGAAGCCGCTTGCCGCGGGATCAAGAGCCGGCGAGCCCATGTTCACCGACACGGTGCCGTCGTCTCCGAGGCGCGGCTCGATCATTCCCGCGGCGGTCTGCACCCGGATCGCGGAGCGCTGCGTCAGCCCGGCCTCGCGCACGTACATCACGAAGCAGCGCGCCCCGTTGCCGCACTGCTCGACCTCGCCGCCGTCGGCGTTGAAGATCCGGTAACGGAAATCGGCGCCCGGATCGCCGGGTCGCTCGACCACCAGGATCTGGTCGGCGCCGACCCCGAAGCGGCGGTCGGCGAGCGCCCGCACCCTGGCGGGCGTCAGCTCGAGCGGCTGGTCGATCCCGTTGAGCATCAGGAAATCGTTGCCGGCGCCCTGCATCTTGGTAAATCGAAGCCGCATGGGCTCGATTATCGCCGCAGGCGGTCGCTTGCGGCGGGCTCCGACATCAATAGATCGACGGCGCGCCGGGGGGCCGCGTCTTGAAGCGTCGATGGGCCCACAGGTACTGGTCGGGCAGCCGGCGCACCCACCGCTCGATTTCCCGGTTCATCCGTTCCGTGTCGTGCTCGACGCTGGGCCCCGGAAAATCCTCCCAGGGCGGTTCCACGTGCACCAGGTAGCCGTCCGGCGTCTGTTCCGTCACCGTCATTGTCACGCGCGCGCCGATCATCCGTGCCAGGCGGGACACGATCGGCAGCGTCGCGGTCGGCACGCCCATGAACGGGACGAAGATCGAATTGGACGGACCCCCGTCGATGTCGGGCAGATAGTAAAAAGGCAGGTGCTCCAGCATCGCGCGCACGACTGCGCGCAGATCCCAGCCCCGGCGGGCGAACAGGCGCTGCGGCAGGAAGCGCGATCTGCCGTACTCGAGCCAGCGATCCCAGACCGGATTGGACTGGCGTGCGTAGATCGTGACCGCCGTGAAATCGATCGCCAGACGGACCGCACCGGCATCCAGGCCGACGAAGTGCGGCGCCAGCACGATCAGGGGCCTGTTGGCCGGATCGTGAATTCGCTCCAGGCCCTCGGTGCGCACCAGCCGTTCGACATCCTCCCGGCTGCCCTTCCACAGCACCGAGTGGTCGATCGTGGCGCGTACCAGGTTGTGGAACATGCGACGCCCGAGTTGGCGCCGCGTCGCCAGGTCGAGCTCGGGGAAACACGCCGCCAGGTTGGCCAGCGTGACGCGCCGGCGCGACGCTACCACCGCCCAGCCCAGGTTGCCGAGCGCGCGCGCCAGCAAGGCGCGTGCGCTGGTCGGCCAGCGCGCGGTCAGGTTGATCGCCGCGATGCTGCAACGGGCCGCCCAAAGATCGATGCGGCGCCGTGCGGGGATCTTCGGTTCTACCGAGAGTTCGGGCGGTGCGCTGCTCACGGCTGGCATCGTAGCGGCAAGTCGATCGGGCCCGCCTCGACATCCGTCAATAAATCGACGGCGCGCCGGGCCGACGCGTCTTGAAGCGCCGATGGGTCCAAAGGTACTGGTCGGGCAGCCGGCGCACCCACCGCTCGATTTCCCGGTTCATCCGTTCCGTGTCGTGCTGGACGCTGGGCCCCGGAAAGTCCTCCCAGGGCGGTTCCACGTGCAGCACATAACCGTCCGGCGTCTGTTCCGTCACCGTCATCGTCACGCGCGCGCCGGTGATCCGAGCCAGGCGGGACACCATCGGCAGCGTCGCGGTCGGCACGCCCATGAACGGGACGAAGATCGAATTGGTGAGGCCGCCATCGATGTCGGGCAGATAGTAAAAAGGCAGGCCCTCCCGCATCGCGCGCACGACCGCGCGCAGGTCCGAGCCCCGGCGGGCGATCAGGCGCTGCGGCAGGAAGCGCGACCGGCCGTACTCGAGCCAGCGATCCCAGACCGGATTGGACTGGCGCGCGTAGATCGAAACGCACCCGATATCGAGGGTCACGCGGACCGCACCGGCATCCAGGCCGACGAAGTGCGGAACCAGCATGATCAGCGGCCGGTTGGCCGGATCCTGGATCCGCTCCAGGCCCTCGATGCGAACCAGCCGTTCGACATCCTGCCGGCTGCCCTTCCACAGCACCGAGTGGTCGATCGCGGCGCGTACCAGGTTGTGGAACAGTCGACGCCCCAGCTGGCGGCGCTCCGCAGGGTCGAGCTCGGGGAAACACGCCGTCAGGTTGGTCAGCGTGACGCGCCGGCGCGATGCGACCATGGCCCAGCCCAGGCTGCCGAGCGCGCGCGCCATCAAGCCGCGAGCCCGGGTCGGCCAGCGCGCGGTCAGGTTGATCAGCGCGATGCTAAAGTGGGCCGCCCACAGGTCGATGCGGCGCCGTGGACGGACCTGCGGTTCGATGGCCAGTTCGGTTGGCGCGCTGCTCACGGAGCCGATCGTAGCGGCCGGCCGGTCGGCTGGATCCCGTATAATCGCCAATGCCGAGTTAACGTACAACTTGCAGGGCGACTTCGCGGACCGGTTGCGCGGTTTGCGAAAAAATACTGCTAAAGCGTCACCCCCTTTTCCGCGGTCGTGGCGCGCATCCAGAACGGAGTGTGATCCATGACGAGCGAGTTCCTGTTTACTTCCGAGTCCGTCTCCGAAGGTCATCCCGACAAGGTGGCCGACCAGATCTCCGACGCCGTGCTCGACGCGATCCTGGAGCATGACGTGCGGGCGCGAGTGGCGGCCGAAACGCTGGTCACGACGGGACTGGTGGTGCTGGCCGGCGAGATCACGACCACGGCCGTGGTGGACTACCCGGCGATCGCGCGCGAAACCATCAAGCGCATCGGCTACGACAACAGCGATTTCGGCATCGACTACAAGGGCTGCGCAGTCCTGGTGTGCTACGACAGGCAGAGCCCGGACATCGCCCAGGGCGTGGACGAGGGCAAGGGGCTGGACCTGGACCAGGGCGCGGGCGATCAGGGGTTGATGTTCGGCTACGCGTGCGACGAGACGCCGGAGATGATGCCGGCGCCCATCTACTACGCGCATCGCCTGGTCGAGCGGCAGGCGGACGTGCGGCGCGACGGGCGGCTGCCGTGGCTGCGCCCCGACGCCAAGTCGCAGGTGACGATGCGCTACGTCGACGGCAGGCCGCATTCGATCGACACGGTGGTGCTGTCGACGCAGCACGATGCGGATGTCGATTACAAGACGCTGCAGGAGGCGGTGATCGAAACGATCGTCAAGCCGGTCCTGCCCAAGGAATGGCTGAGCCAGACCCGCTACCTGATCAACCCGACCGGCCGCTTCGTGGTCGGGGGGCCGCACGGCGACTGCGGGCTGACCGGCCGCAAGATCATCGTCGACACCTATGGCGGGGCCTGCCCGCACGGGGGCGGCGCGTTCTCCGGCAAGGACCCGTCCAAGGTCGACCGCTCGGCCGCGTACGCGGCGCGCTACGTGGCGAAGAACGTGGTGGCCGCCGGCCTGGCGCGTCAGTGCCAGATCCAGGTCAGCTACGCGATCGGGTATTCCAAGCCGATCAACGTGACCGTGTACACCGAGGGAACGGGAGTCATTCCGGACGAGCGCATCGCCCAGCTGATCGGCGAGCATTTCGACCTCAGGCCCAAGGGCATCGTCCAGATGCTCGATCTGATGCGGCCGATCTACTGCAAAACCGCGGCCTACGGGCATTTCGGCCGCGACGAGCCCGAGTTCACCTGGGAGCGGATGGACCGGGCCGCACAGCTGCGCGAGGCCGCAGGCCTGAAGAAAAAGGCGGCCTGAAGCGGCCAATCCGCCAAGGCGGAGGCGATTCGGCCGCGAATTTCCCGGGTCAAGGGGGTCAGAATCGCGCGATGCTAGCCCTTCCAGTCGGAAGGGCCCAGGCGTCATGCTGAAGCGGATTGCGGTGTCCGAGCTTCGGATCGGCATGTTCATCGACGAGCTGTGCGGCTCGTGGATGGAGCATCCGTTCTGGCGCACCCGCTTTGCGCTGAAAGACGCCAGCGACGTCGACCGCATCGTTGCCAGCGGCATCCAGGAGGTGTGGATCGACACCGACAAGGGGCGCGATGCCGACGCGGCACGTGTCTCGAGTCGCGCCGAGGCCGAGGCCGAAATCGAACGCAAGCTGGAGTCGGCGGCCGATACGCCGTCGCGAGCGGCGGATCATTCCGTCTTCAGCGAGGAGCTCGAGCGCGCCCAGGCGGTGACTGCGCGCGCCCGGCCGGCCGTGATGTCGATGTTCGGCGAAGCCAGGATGGGACGCGCGATCGGCTCCGAAGTGGCGGCCGACCTGGTCGAGGACATCTACCAGTCGGTGCAACGCAACACGAGTGCCCTGATCAGCCTGTCGCGCCTGAAACGCGCGGACGACTACACGTACATGCATTCGGTCGCCGTGAGCGCGCTGATGATCGCGCTGTGCAAGCAGCTCGGGCTGAACGAGGAGCAGACGCGCGAAGCGGGCATGGGCGGGCTGATGCACGACATCGGCAAGGCGAAGATCCCGGACAGGATTCTGCGCAAGCCCGACAAGCTGACCGACGAGGAGTGGGTCAAGATGAAATCCCACCCTGAGATCGGCCACTCGATCCTGAAGCAGGGTACGTACGGGGCGATTCCGATGGACGTGGTGCTGCATCATCACGAAAAGGTCGACGGAACCGGCTACCCGCACAGGTTGGCCGGCGATTCGATCAGCCTGTTCGCGCGGATGGCGAGCGTGTGCGACGTGTATGACGCGGTGACATCGAACCGGCCGTACAAGGCCGGCTGGGCGCCGGCTGAAGCGGTCCGCAAGATGGCCGAGTGGGCGCCCGGTCACTTCGACGAGAAGATTTTTCAGGCGTTCGTGAAAACGGTCGGCATCTTTCCGGTCGGAACGCTGGTCAGGCTGCAATGCAACCGGCTGGGCGTCGTGGTCGAGCACAACGAGCGCGCGCTGCTCAAGCCGAAGGTCAAGCTGTTCTTCTCGATCCCGTCGCAGAGCCGGATCCCTCCGGAGCTGGTCGATCTGGCGGATCCGCACACCGCTCACCGGATCGTCGGTCGCGAAGACCCGGCCGCCTGGGGCCTGACGCGCATCGACGACATCTGGGCCGGGCAGACGGTCCGCGCCTAGCTCTCACCCTCACCCCCGCCCCCTAGCCCGGAACCATGGTTCCGGGAAAGAACCCGCCAGAGGCGGATGCTGGGGAGGTCTCTACCGCAAGCGGGAGAGGGGAGGAACTTCTCCCCTTCTGGTTGCGGCGCTTTGCCCATGCAACGAAGAGCCGTTCCTCCCCTCTCCCACGCCAGTCGGAGAGGGGCTGGGGGTGAGGGTGACGGCTTAAACTGCATTCCTTCTAATCTTGATCCATCCAGCATGCACGCAACGATCGTCGCCATCGGCCTCGCTTTGACGGCCGCGGCGGCCCTGTACTCCGGCGCAGCCTGGCTGCTGTTGCTGCGCTGGCGCGAAACCGCGCCGCCGGCCGGCTGGAGCCCGCCGGTGTCGGTGCTCAAGCCCCTGTGCGGAGCCGAGGCGCGCCTGGCCGAATGCCTGCGATCGTTCGCGCGCCAGGCCTATCCCGGATTGCAGATGGTGTTCGGGGTGCGCGAGTCCACGGACCCGGCCATCGCGGTCGTCGAGCAGTTGCGCGTGGAGTTTCCCGCGCTCGACATCGAGCTGGTGATCGACGGACGGCTGCACGGGCAGAACCTGAAGGCGAGCAACCTGATCAACATGCTGCCCCGCGCGCGCCATCCGGTCGTCTTGATCTCGGACAGCGACGTGCGGGTTGGCCCCGGCTACCTGGAGGCGGTGGTGGCCACGCTCGAGCCGGACGATGTCGGTGCGGTGACGTGCCTGTATCGAGCGCGCGCAGGAGCCGGGCTGTGGTCGCGGGTGGCGGCGCTTTTCGTCAATGACTGGTACTTCCCGGCGGTGCTGATTTCGCGAGCCCTGGGAGACCGCTCGTTCACCTCCGGGGTGACGATCGCGCTGCGGCGCCCGACGCTGGAGGCGATCGGCGGTTTTCAGGTGATCGCGGACCACCTGGCCGACGACTGGCTGATCGGCGAGCGCGTGCGCCGCCTGGGGCTGAAAACGCTTCTGAGCCCGGTCGTGGTCGAGACCGAGATGGGCGACGACGGTTTTCGCGCGCACGCCAGCCGCGAGCTGCGGTGGATGCGCACGATTCGGACCGTGGAGCCGCTCGGATACGCATTCATGGGACTTTCGTTCGTGCTTCCGGTGGCGCTGCTGGGCGTGCTGCTGGCCTGGACATCGCCGTGGGCCTGGGGCATGGGCGCTTTTGCCCTCCTAAGCCGGGTGGGAATTCACCGCGAACAGCGGCGCCGCGGCGCAGCAGGAAACGGGTACGATTCGCTCCTGATCCCGCTGCGCGACGCTCTGCTGCTCGCGGTGTGGGTTGCCGGATTCCTCGGCCGGGGCATCACCTGGCGGGGCCGGCGGTATCGAGTGGGCAGCGGTGGTGCCTTGAGCCCGCTTGGCGGCTGAACAAGAACCGATGGCCGGGGTGCATCTCCGGCCGCTTCTGGGACTGGCTGAATTCCGATGGCATTGAAGACCGTATTTCTGCATCCCCCCTCATTCGACGGCTTCGACGGCGGCGCAGGCGCGCGCTACCAGGCCAAGCGCGAGGTCCGCTCGTTCTGGTTCCCGACCTGGCTGGCCCAGCCCGCCGCGCTGGTGCCGGGCAGCCTGCTGATCGACGCGCCTACCGACGGGCTGACGATGGACGACGTGATGCCGCGGGTGAAGGACGCCGATCTGGTCATCATGCACACCAGCTCGCCGTCCTTTGCCAGCGATGCCAAGGTCGCGGAGCATCTGAAGGCGGCCAATCCTCGCATGCTGATCGGCCTGGTGGGCGCGAAGGTCGCGGTCGATCCTGACGGGTCGCTGCGCTCCGCGCCGGCGGTCGACTTCGTCTGCCGCGAGGAATTCGACTACACCTGCCTGGAAGTGTCGCAGGGCAAGCCGCTGGGCGAGATCGCCGGGCTGTGCTACCGCGGGGCCGACGGCCAGGTGGTCCATACGTCGGCGCGCCCCCCGATCGAGGACATGGACGCGCTGCCGTGGGTGTCGCCGGTCTACCAGCGCGATCTGAAAGTCGAGAATTATTTCATCGGCTACCTGAAGCACCCCTACGTCTCCTTCTACACGGGCCGCGGCTGCAAATCGCGCTGCACGTTCTGCCTTTGGCCACAGACCGTCGGGGGCCACCGCTATCGTGTGCGCAGCCCGGCCAACGTGATCGAGGAAGTCGCCTGGATCCAGAAGAACATGCCCCAGGTGCGCGAGATCTTCTTCGACGACGACACCTTCACGGACCTGCGTCCGCGCGCCGAGGAGATCGCGCGCGGCCTGGGCAAGCTGGGCGTGACCTGGTCATGCAACGCCAAGGCCAACGTCCCGTACGACACGCTGAAGATCATGCGCGACAACGGGCTGCGGCTGCTGCTGGTGGGCTACGAGACCGGTTCGGACCAGATCCTGCGCAACATCAAGAAGGGCATGCGCACCGACGTGGCGCGCCAGTTCACGCGCGACTGCCGCGAGCTGGGCATCACGATCCACGGCACCTTCATCCTCGGGCTGCCGGGAGAGACGCGCGAGACGATCGAGCAGACGATCCGTTTCGCCAAGGAGATCAATCCGCACACGATCCAGGTGTCGCTGGCGGCTCCGTATCCGGGCACCGAGCTGTATCGCGACGCGGTCGCCAACGGCTGGCTGAGCAACCCGGATCCCTCGCAACTGGTCGATTCGTCCGGCACGCAGCTGATACCGCTCAGCTACCCGCACCTGAAGGCCGACGAGATCTACCACGCGCTGGAGCGCTTCTACAAGAGCTTCTATTTCCGGCCCGGCAAGATCTTCGAGCTGGTCGCCGAGATGTCGACCAGCTGGGAGATGACCCAGCGCCGGCTGCGCGAGGGCGTCGAGTTCATGCGCTTTCTGAACCGCCACGCCGCCTGAGCGCACCGGCGCACAGGTGAGCGGAGCCCCATCGCCCCTCTGGGGGGCTGGGGATCAGGGCGACGACGCGAGTGCTCAATCATTCAGCGCAGCCGTGGCCGCCTCGAAAAGATCGCGGTCAGAGCACGGCCGATCGCCCCTCGCCCGCGCAGCGGGAGAGGGGAGGGGGTGAGGGTGGTGTCCATGCGGCATTTGATCGTCACGGCCGACGACTTCGGCCTGGACCTGGCGATCAATGAGGCGGTCGAGCGGGGTTACCGCGAAGGCGTTTTGACGGCGGCCAGCCTGATGATCGGCCAGCCGGCGGCCCCGGATGCGGTCGAGCGCGCGCGCCGCCTGCCGGGGTTGCGGGTCGGCCTGCACGTGACATTGACCGGGGCGCGGCCGGTGCTGGCGCCGCGGCGCATTCCCGACCTGCTCGATGCCTCGGGACGCTTGCCGTCGCAGCTGGCGGCGCTCGGGTGGCGCCTGGCGACCAGCCCGGCGGTGCGCCGACAGGCCGAGCAGGAAATCCGCGCGCAGTTCCAGGCGTTCGCCGACACCGGCCTGACGCTGGACCATGCGAACGCGCACCAGCACTATCACATGCATCCCTTCGTTCTGGACGCGATGCTGCGCATCGGCCGCGATTTCGGCCTGCGCGCGGTGCGGGTTCCGTTCGAGCCTTTGTGGCTGGCGCGCGATGTGCCGGCCAGCGCCCCCCAAGCCGGACGCCTGGCTGCGCTCGGCTGGGCCATCGGAACCGGATGGATGCGGCGCAGGTTGCGACGCGCGGGCCTTGCGTGCAACGACACGCTGTTCGGGCTGCGATGCAGCGGGCGTCTGGACGAGCAGGCGCTGTGCGAGGCGCTGGAAAGACTGCGGCCGGGAATCGCCGAGGTGTACCTGCACCCGGCAACGCGCAGCGGTCCGCCCGAGCGGGCGGCCGGGGTCGGAGCGCGCGCGACCGAGGAATTCGATGCGCTGATCAGCGCTCGGGCTCGCGCGAGCCTGCGCGCACTGGGTGCGTCGGTCGGCGGGTACCAGGACATCCCGGGCGTTGCCATGGTGGCGCAAGGCGCCGGCGCGGCATGAAACGCATTGCCTACGCACTCGGCCTGGTGGGACTCGCCGCGGCCATCGTGCTGGTGGCGCGCGCCGGCTGGCAGTCGGTGCTGGCCGCGCTGGCTGCGGCCGGATGGCCGCTGCTGTGGCTGGTGCCGCTGCGCCTGGTCCCGATCGGGCTGGACGCGCTCGGTTGGCGCCTGCTGCTGGCGCCGCGCGATCTGCAGCACCGAGCCGCCTGGCCGGTGCTGCTGGCGGTGGCCACGGTGCGTGAATCGGTCAACCGGCTGTTGCCGGTCGCCGGGGTCGGGGGCGAGCTGGTCGGAATCCGGATCGTGACGCGCCGCGGCCTCGAGGCTGCTGCGGTGGCGGCCAGCGTGGTCACGGAAGTGGTGCTGACGCTGGTGAGCCTGGTGCTGTTCGCCGCGCTCGGCCTGGCATTGCTGCTGGCGCTGGCGCGCGGCAGCGCGTCGCTTGACCAGATGTTCCTGGGCCTACTGATCGCCTTGCCGATCCCGGTGCTCGGTTTATGGCTGATCAGCGAAGGACGGATGGTCGGATGGCTGGAGTGGTTTACCGCGCGGGTCGCCGGCAGCGGCGCCCAGCCGCCGCCCTGGCTGGCGTCGATGCCGGTGTTCAAGGCCGAGTTGTCGGCGCTGGCGCGCCGCAAGGGACGGCTGCTGGTGACGACGCTGCTGCAGGTCGCGGCAATGATCGCAGGCGCCTCCGAAGTATGGCTCGCGTTGAGGCTGCTCGGGCACCCGGTGGGCGTGGTGCCGGCGGTGATCATCGAAAGCGCGGTGCTGTTCGTCCGCAACCTGGCCTTCGCGGTTCCGGCCGGGCTGGGAGCGCAGGAGGCGGCCATCGTGCTGATTTGCGGCGCGGTCGGGCTGGATCAGGAGATGGCGATCGGGCTGGCGCTGGCCAAGCGGATGCGCGAGATACTGTTCGGCCTGCCTGCGCTGCTCGGATGGCACGCGTGGGAAACGTTCGGGACCGGGCCGCTGCTGGCGGCGCGTTCGGCGCGGCAGACCCGTCAGTGATGCGATGAAAGCGTTCGAGCCCAGGTCGATCATCGAGCCGTTTCGCGTCCGTTCGGTCGAGCCGATCCGATTCACGACGCTGGAGCAGCGCGAGCAAGCGTTGCAGCAGGCCGGTTACAACCCCTTCCGCTTGCGATCCGAGGACGTGCTGATCGATCTGCTGACCGACAGCGGGACCGGCGCCATGTCGGCGCGCCAGTGGGCCGGAATGATCGCGAGCGACGAGTCGTATGCGGGCGCTTCATCGTTCTACCGCTTCGAGCGCGCGGTCCAGGACATCACCGGATTCAAGCACGTGATCCCGACGCATCAGGGGCGCGCCGCCGAGCACATCCTGTTCGCGACCATCGCGCAGCCGGGCCAGGTGATTCCGAACAACGCGCATTTCGACACCACGCGGGCGCACGTGGAGCGGCAGGGCGCGCAGGCGCGCGATCTGCCGAGCGCGCAGTCGCTCGATCCGCAACGGGTCCATCCGTTCAAGGGCGACATGGATCTGGATGCGCTGCGCGCGACGATCGACCAGGTCGGACCCGCGCGCATTCCGGCCGTGATGATGACCGTCACCAACAACGCCTGCGGCGGCCAGCCCGTCAGCATGGCCAATGTGCGCGCCGCGAGCCAGCTCGCCCGCGCGCATGGCATCCCGTTCATCATCGACGCCTGTCGCTACGCCGAGAACGCCTGGTTCATCAAGACGCGCGAGCCCGGCTACGAGGGCGCCAGGCCGATCGACATCGCGCGCGAGATGTTCAGCCTGGCCGATGGCTGCACGATGAGCGCCAAGAAAGACGGCATGTCCAACATCGGCGGCTTTCTCGCGCTGAACGACGACGAGCTCGCCGCGCGCTGCCGCAACCTGGAGATCCTGACCGAGGGGTTCCCGACCTACGGCGGCATGGCCGGCTACGACCTGGAAGCGGTCGCCCAGGGACTGTACGAGGCCCTGGATGAGGGGTACCTGCGCTATCGGATCCGGTCGATCGAGTATCTCGGCGAAAAGCTGCTGGCAGGCGCGATACCCATCGTCCGGCCCACGGGCGGGCATGCCGTGTACATCGACGCGCGGGCCCTGCTGCCTCACATTCCCGTTGACCAGTACCCGGGCTGGTCGCTGAACAACGGGTTGTACCTGGTCGGCGGCGTGCGCGGGGTGGAGATCGGATCGGTGATGTTCGGCCGCCAGCCGGACGGCTCCGAGCGGATGGCTGCGCAGGACCTGGTCCGCCTGGCGTTTCCGCGCCGTGTCTACACGCAGGGCCACGTCGATTACCTGGCCGAGATCATTCTCGAGGTGGCGGCGCAAAAGGCCGACCTGCCGGGCTATCGCATCGTCGAGCAGGCGCCGGTGCTGCGCCACTTCACGGCGCGGCTGCAGCCGATCGACGCAGCGCAGCGGTAGCAGGACTCGGTCGCTTGCGCCGGAACGTTGCGTTTCCGGCGCCGTCGAGGGCGCCTTGGTGCGTCTGCGACCGTTCTCGGCGTGGTCATTCGTAAGATCTGTCCCCGGATATGGATCGGCGCAAAATTGCTTGGATTCGGTTACACATTAAATGCAACGGCACCGTTGCGTTCTATTATGCCCCCGGCCTATGCTGACCATAACTGCCGATCCATTCATCTGCAGGCGACTTTCACAGGAGGGCCGAGCCATGCTGAAACCCAGAACTGCCGTGATCGCAGCGGTGCCGGTGATCTTGCTCAGCCTTGCCCCGGTCGGATCGGCAATGGCCCACGGTGGTGGCTGGCACGGCCATGGCCATGGGGGTGGTTACTGGCATGGGTACGGCCCCGTCGCAGCGGTGGCGGGCCTGGCAGCCGCCATCATCACGGCGCCGTTCGTCCTGGCCGCGGCTGTAGTCCAGGCGGTTCCGGCCCCGGCCTACGACCCACCGCAGCCCTATTATCAGCCGCAGGCCTACTACGCTCCTCCGGCGCGCGCGGCATATGCGCCGCCGGGCTACTACCGGCCCGCGTACCCACCCGCTTACGCGCCGCCGCCTGCCTATGCGCCGCCGCCTTCCTACAACTACGGTCCACCGCCGGGCTACTATCCGCCACCTCCGCCGGCTTACCCGGCGCCGCAGGGTTACTACCCGCAGCAGTGAGGCTTGTTACGGTGAATGTCGCTCAGTAGTTCGAGGCCGGGCCGTGGTTCCGCCGCTCCGGCCGCGGCACCGCGCGCCGGTCGGCCGTCGCGCGATGCCGCCGAGCGGCTGCGCGAACGCATCCTGGATGTCGCGACCGAACTGCTGCTGAGCCACGGATACGGCGCGACCAGCATCGAGGCGATCGCGCGGCGGGCGCGTGTCTCGAAACGCACCTTTTACCACCGGTTCAGCGACAAGCCTGCCCTGATGAGCGCGGTCGTGGTCCGGCTGATCGACAGCCTGCGACCGCCGCCGCACGTGCCGCTGATCGAAGGCGAGCAGCTGGAGGCGATCCTGGTGCACCTGGGCTCGCTGATTCTGAATGCGGCGCTGACGCCCCGCGTGCTGCAGCTGCAGCGCCTGATCGTGGCCGAGTCCAGGCGCTTTCCGGCGCTGGCGGCCGCCGTCGCGAAGGCCGGCGGGCGCCAGGAGGCGGTGGCCCTGATCGGCGACCTGCTGATGCGCCACGCGCGCGGCGCGCCGCTTGCGCCGCCGGACGCCGCCTTTGCCGCCCACCAGTTCCTGCAGATGATCGTGTCGCTGCCGCAGCTGCGCGCGATCGGATTGGGTGCGCCGATGAGCCCCGAGGAGCTCGACGCGTGGTTGCGCAGCACCGTCGCGTTGTTCCTGGGCGGCGTGGCCGGGCTGGCCAGGGGTGCAGCTGCGCCCGAGCCTGCCGAACCCTGAGTTCCGAGGCTGAAGGGGTCCTCGCATGTCACGCAGATGTCACCGCGTGACCACACGCTCGTCCGTTCGGCGGAGTGGATCCGCCGGTGGCGGAGGGGCGCTGCTGCCGGTCGAGCTGATCCCGCAGGTTGGTTCGAGCGCCGGCTTCGCGATGGTGTTCGCGCTGCTGATCGCCGCGATCATATGGAACCTGGGCACCTGGTGGCTCGGACTGCCCGCTTCGTCGTCGCACACGCTGATCGGGTCGATCATCGGGGTCGGCATTGCCAATGCGCTGATGCACGGGGCGACGGTACCAGCGGCGTCGACTGGGGCCAGGCCACCAAGGTCGGCTACTCGCTGCTGCTTTCGCCGCTGATCGGCTTCGCCTGCGCCGGGTTGCTGCTGCTCGTGACGCGCGTGCTGGTGCGGAAAAAGGAGCTGTACGATCGGCGCCGCCGACATGTTCGGCCTGCCGGTTTCGACCACGCACGTGCTGTCGTCGGGCGTCGCGGGGCGATGGCAGCCAACCGGTCTGGATTGCAGATGGCGACCATCCGCAACCTGGTGATGGCGTGGGTGCTGACGATGCCCGCGGCCATCGTGCTGTCTGGCGGGCTTTACTGGCTGTTCACCCGGTTGTTCTGAGCGGATTGCGGGGCCTGGGCGGCCCGGCCGCGTCAGGCCGCGGCGAGCGCGGCCGGCTGCTCCGTGGCGGCGTCGCTCGGCCGCGGGTCCACGCCCGGAGGCACCTCATCCGATGCGGCCGCCGTGACGATGCGCGCCGGCGCCCAGCTCATCCCGACTCCGGCTCGCGCCATCGCCGCGTAGTGCAGCGTGCATGCGCGCTTGGACGCCCGCTCCGCTTCCTTGAGCGGGCGCGCGACCTTGCCAGGCGAGCCCACGAACAGCATGCCGGCCGGCACGCGCGCACCGCCGGGAACGAGCGCGGCCGCTGCGACCAGCACGTCGTCTTCGATCACGGCGTCGTCCAGCACGATCGCACCCATTCCGATCAGCACGTTGCGGCCGATCGTGCACCCGTGCAGCATCGCGCCGTGCCCGATCTGTCCTTCCTCGCCGATCCGCATGCAGCCGTGCGGGCCGGTGTGCAGGACGCAATTGTCCTGGACGCTGGTGCGCGCGCCGATCACGATCCGGCCTTGATCGCCGCGGATGCTCGCGTTGGGCCCGATCCAGCAGTCCGGCCCGATGAAAACGTCGCCGATCAGCACCGCGGTCGGGTGCACCGCCGCCGACGCATCGATGACCGGCACGCAGCCGTTGGCCGCGTAGGTGCGCAGGTAAAGCGCCCTGGAGCGCGCCGCCTCCAGCGGCGTCGGCTCCGCGGCGCGCAGGCCGCGCGTGCGCGCTTCGTTCGACGGGCGGCGCAGCTTCACGGCGCACCACCCGCCAGCGCCAGGTACAGGAAGTGGGCAGCGTTCGCGCACAGGAACAGCGCGAACCCGGCCGACAGGGTCCGGGGCGGCAGGCGATGGGCGAGCGCCACACCCGCGCGAACCGTCAGAAGCGCGCCCGCGATCAATGCCGCCAGCGCTGGAACGTAAACGAAGCCCACCGCCCAGTCGCCCACGTGGGCGTTGCGGCCGGCCCAGGCGTACCCGATCGCTCCGGCGATGCTCACGGGAAGGCCGAGCGCGGCAGCGGTGCCGACGGCCTGTCTCGGTTCCATCCCGGTCGCCTTGAAGTAAGGCGTGAAAAGGGTGCTCCCGCCGATGCCCGCCATGGCCGCGATCCCGCCGAACGCCACGCTTGCCACGTTGAGCGCCGCGCCCTGGCGTACGACCCACTGCACGCCAGCGAGCTTGGACACGTCCGCCATCATCAACGCGGCGGCCACCAGCTGGAAGGTGCCCACGAACAGCAACAGCGAGCGACCCGAGGTGCCGGATGCGAACGCGCTGCCCACCAGGACTCCGAGGACGACCCACGGGGCGGCGCGCTTGAAAGCGATCGTCGAGGCGCTGCCGCGCCGGTAGTGCCCATAGGCGCTCTGCAGCGCCGACGCGGCAATGGCTGCCATCGAGGTGCCGAGGGCAAGCGCGACCACGTGCTCGGTCGGCACCCCGGCGGCGCTGAACGCGTAGACCAGCACCGGGACCATGATCAGCCCGCCGCCGACTCCGAACAGTCCCGCCAGGAAGCCCGCCGCGACTCCGCTCGCGCCGAGCAGCGCGACGACAAGGTGGCTGGTCATCGCCGTATGCGCTAGACGCGCAGCGAATGAGCCGCCTCGGCGGCCCGCGAGCCCCCGCCGGCCGCGTCGCTCGAGAAGCGATCCGCGTCGTCGAAGAGCCGGCCACCGGCTCGCGCATGTGCCTGGGCAATGCGCGCCTGGTGGCGCTGCGCCGACTCGGTCGCGTCGACGATCCAGTCGAGCAGGCGGACCGCGAGGGCGTTGAGACTGAATGACGGTTCGTTCGAATGCGCTACCAGCCTGGCATCGACACCCGCCTCGGCGGTAGTAATTCCCTGAAGCATCGACATTGCGGCACCTACGATTCGCGTGAAACCGGTAGGTATTCTGGCGATTGCGTCCCACGCGCACCGCCAGAGAAACCGCACAAACGCGTGGCATGAGCATTCGCGCATATGCCCGCGAGTTCATCGGATTGGACAAATTGTTGTTACGGCCCCTCATCGGATTGGACAAACAGGTGCTTCGACCCCTCATCCGATCGGACAGTGCTTCGACCCCAGTTCCCCCGCCGAAGGGTTTGCGTACGACGTGAGCCGGAGCAACAGGCGTGTTCTGCGCGGTCCGACGCGACGCCCGATCCGGTCGAGGTGGGCCGGCGCGGTATACTTCGCCCCAGCTTCGAGGAGCGTTGCGACAGCCCGTTTCATGTGCGGCTGCCAGGCTCGAAGCGGCCGCGGAGCCGGGATTTTGCACCGGCAGTCGATCGGCCTCGTCAACGGCGCTCGCGAACCCTTGCACGAAAGGAGGGCGCGAGATGAGCGCCGTGCACGACACCAACCACCCTTCCGCTCGAACGGCCGACCAGGATTTTTCTGTAGCCGATCTGTCGCTGGCCGAATGGGGCCGCAAGGAAATCCGCATCGCCGAGACCGAAATGCCGGGCTTGATGGCGATCCGGGAAGAGTTCGCGGCGCAGCAGCCGCTGCGCGGCGCCCGCGTCACGGGCAGCCTGCACATGACGATCCAGACCGCGGTGTTGATCGAAACGCTGCGGGCCCTGGGCGCCGAGGTGCGCTGGGCCTCCTGCAACATCTTTTCGACCCAGGACCACGCAGCGGCGGCGGTGGCGACCAGCGGCGTCGCGGTGTTCGCCCGCAAGGGCGAGTCGCTGTCCGAATACTGGGACTACACGCACCGCATCTTCGAGTGGCCCGACGGCGGCTTCAGCAACATGATCCTGGATGACGGCGGCGACGCCACGCTGCTGCTGCACCTGGGCGCCAAGGCGCAGACCGATCCGGCCTGCATCAAGCACGCGTCCAGCGAGGAGGAGGCGGCGCTGTTCGCCGCGATACGCCGCAAGCTGTCGGTCGATCCGCACTGGTATTCGACGCGCCTGGCGAAGATCCGGGGCGTGACCGAGGAAACCACGACCGGCGTCAAGCGTCTGTACCAGATGGCCAAGGAGGGCCGGCTGAAGTTCCCGGCGATCAACGTCAACGATTCGGTCACCAAGAGCAAATTCGACAACCTTTATGGCTGCCGCGAGTCGCTGGTCGACGGCATCAAGCGCGCTACCGACGTGATGATCGCCGGCAAGGTGGCGCTCGTATGCGGCTACGGGGACGTGGGCAAGGGCTCGGCCCAGGCCCTGCGTGCGCTCTCGGCCCAGGTGTGGATCACCGAGATCGATCCGATCTGCGCGCTGCAGGCGGCGATGGAAGGCTACCGGGTGGTCACGATGGACGAGGCGGCCGACAAGGCGGACATCTTCGTCACCGCCACCGGCAACTTCCACGTGATCACCCACGAGCACATGAAGCGGATGAAGGACCAGGCGATCGTGTGCAACATCGGCCACTTCGACAACGAGATCGACGTGGCGGGCCTGAAGCAGCACACCTGGGAGAACATCAAGCCGCAGGTCGATCACGTGATCTTTCCGGACGGCAAGCGCATCATCCTGCTGGCCGAAGGCCGGCTGGTGAACCTGGGTTGCGCCACCGGTCATCCGAGCTACGTGATGAGCTCCTCGTTCGCCAACCAGGTGATCGCCCAGATCGAGCTGTTCACCAACAGCCGGCAGTATCCGCTGGGCGTGCACGTGCTGCCCAAGCATCTGGACGAAAAGGTGGCCCGCTTGCAGTTGAAAAAGCTGGGCGTGCGGCTCACCGAGCTCACCGATGCACAGGCGCGTTACATCGGGGTCGACAAGGCCGGGCCGTACAAGCCCGAGCACTATCGTTACTGATGGCATTTCGCGAAATGCTGAGGGAAAGGGGAAATTCCGGGCGGCAAATGCCTGACAGGCATTTGCCGAAGTCTCGATAGCCATGCGGATACTGCTGCACTGGATCCTGAACGCGCTGGCCCTGGTGATCGTGGCGCGCGTGGTTCCGGGCGTTGCGGTGCACGACCCGATCTCCGCGCTGGTGGCGGCCCTGCTGCTGGGCCTGGCCAACGCGGTGGTCAGGCCGATCCTGGTGCTGCTGACCCTGCCGGTGACGATCCTGACGCTGGGGCTTTTCCTGCTCGTGATCAACGGCTTGCTGTTCTGGGCGGTGTCCGCCCTGATGACAGGTTTCGAGGTGCATGGCCTGTGGCCAGGGGTGCTGGGCGCGCTGCTCTACAGCGTGCTGACCGCCGTGCTGTCGCTGCTGGTGCGCCGCGACGCCTGAACCCGCGAAGGTTTTGCAAGGCATGGAAACGACGAAACGCACCTTCAGCTTCGAATTCTTCCCGCCCAAGTCCGAGGAGGCGGCCCAGAAGCTGCGCGCAGCGCGCTCGCGTCTGGCCACGGTCCGGCCCGACTTCTTTTCGGTCACTTACGGCGCCGGCGGCTCCACGCGCGAGGGGACCGTCAACACCGTGATGGAAATGCATCGGGAAGGGTTGCCCGTCGCGCCGCACATCTCCTGCATCGGCAGCGACGAGGGGTCGATCCGCCAGCTGCTGCAGGCCTATCGGCAGGCCGGCATCCACCGGCTGGTCGCGCTGCGCGGCGATCTTCCCTCCGGCATGGCGACCGGGTCGAGCCGCTTTCGTCACGCCAGCGACCTGGTCGAGTTCGTGCGCGCCGAGACCGACCGCTGGTTTCACATCGAAGTGGCGGCCTACCCGGAGGTGCACCCGCAGTCCCGCACGGCGGCCGAAGATCTCGCCAACTTCGTGCACAAGATGCGGGCGGGCGCCGACGCGGCGATCACCCAGTACTTCTTCAATCCGGACTGCTACCTGCGCTTCGTTCAGGACGCGCGTCGCGCGGGCGTGACCCAGCCGATCGTGCCGGGCGTGATGCCGATCACGAATTTCTCGCAGCTGGCGCGCTTTTCCGACGCATGCGGTGCCGAGATTCCGCGCT
The DNA here is from genome assembly GCA_963739145.1 of uncultured beta proteobacterium. GTDB lineage: Bacteria > Pseudomonadota > Gammaproteobacteria > Burkholderiales > Burkholderiaceae_F > VBCK01. Next base: position 47,914 of record CAVTZO010000006.1, on the reverse strand, counting down.
GGATGCGGCGCCGCCTGGAAGGTTTCGGCGACGATCGCGCGTCGATCCGGGCGTTCGGCCTGGACGCGGTCGCGTCGCTGTGCGAGCGCCTGCTGTCCGAGGGCGCGCCCGGCCTGCATTTCTACACGATGAACCTGGCCGAGCCAACACTGGCCATCTGGTCGCGCCTGCCAGTGCCCAACGCGCCGGGCCACTGAGCCTCCGGAAGGACCCATGCATGCGCTTTGCGCATGCATGAAATTCGATCAATTCGTTTGTTCAAAGCCTGCGCCGGGCGCAACCTCGCATCACTGCAACCGATGGAGGCTCTTATGAACTCCCCACTGCGCTTCGCTCTTGACGATGTCCTCAATGTGCTCGTGCTGTTCGTTCCGGTGTCGCTCCTGATGTCGGTCTCGCTGGCCCTGGCGGCGATCGGTTGATTGCCTCCGGGGGAGGCCGACCCATGCATAATACGCATCCATGGCCCGCATCGGCACTGCCGCAGCAAAGGACGTCGCTGCGCCGGCCGGCCAGCGCCGGACGGCGCGCAAGCGCCCGATCGGGCTGGCTGCGCTGCGCGGCTTCGAATCGGCCGCGCGTCACCTGTCATTCACGCTGGCGGCCGCCGAGCTGCACCTGACCCAGTCGGCCATCAGCCGCCAGGTTGCGGCCCTGGAGTCCGACGTCGGCCACCGGCTTTTCGTTCGCAAGACGCGTTCGCTGGTGTTGACGTCGGCCGGCGAGCGCCTTGCGCGCAGCGCCCGCCAGGCGCTCAACGCCCTGGATCGGAGCGTCGAGGCAATCCGGGGCCAGAGCGGGGCTCCACGCGTCGTGATCACCACCTATCCGTCGTTCGCTTCGCTGTGGCTGGTGCCCCGCCTGGCCGCGTTTCAGCGGGCGCACCCGGCCGTCGAGATCCGCGTCGACACGCAGAGCCGGCCGGTCGACCTGGAAGCCGAAGGGGTCGACATCGCACTGCGACGATCGCGGCCGCGCGATGCGCCCTCCGGAGCGATCGCGCTGCTCGAGGAGGACGTCACCCCGGCCTTGAGCGCCGAGTTGCTGAACCGGTTCGGCGGGCGCTTGCAGTCCCCCGCGGACCTGCTGCGCCTTCCGCGCATCGAGATCGAGGAGGACCTGCCCGGCGACTCGCTGCAATCCTGGTCGCGCTGGCTCGAGTTCGCCGGAGTCGAGTTCGACGTCGAACCCGCCGCCCCGGTGATGGTGGTCGAGTACATCGATCACGCGATGCAGGCGGCAGCGCGGGGGCAGGGGGTGGTTCTGGCGTATCGGCCGTTCGTCGAGGACGCGGTCGCCAGCGGCCAGCTGGTGACGCCGTTTCAAGACGTGCGCGCGCCGACCGGCTACGGCATGTTCCTGATCGTCAACCAGGTCTCGCGCGGGCGCGCGGCCGTGGTCGCGCTGCGCGACTGGTTGCTCGAGGAGTTCGCGCGGGCGCCGGCGCGTCAAATCTGAGGCGTCACCAGGCGCCGGACTCGGTCATCGCGACATCGAGCTGCAGGTCGTGCGGCTTCGGGTCGATGCTCTCCATCCTGGCGCAATCGAATCCGACCCCGACCGTGGTCGGCCGCGGCGACATCGCCGCCAGCGTGCGGTCGTAATACCCGCCGCCATAGCCGAGCCGATAGCGCAGGCGATCGATTCCCACGCACGGGATCAAGAGCAACCGCGGAACGATCCGCTGATCGGTGTCAGGCACCTGCACGTCGAACGGACCCGTGACCAGTGCCGCGCCCGGCGACCATGGCGCGAAGCGCAGCAATTCGCCCTCGATCACCGGCAAGGCCGCGCAACGCATGGGGTCCGCCTCCAGCCAGCGCGCCACCACGGCCGCCAGGTCGGGTTCGGCGCGCGTCGGCCAGAAAAAGCCGATGCGCTCGACCTCGACCGTCGCCAGCCACTTTTCCACGCGCGCCACGAGCCGGGCCTCGCGCGCGTCCCGATCGGTGAGCGCGTCCCGCGCTGCCCGCAGCTCGCGCCGCCACTGCTTGCGCACCGGGTCGACGTAACGCGTGCCGCGGTCCGCGGGTTTGGATGGTTCGGTGTTTCCGTTCATTTCCATCATTGCGCGACGCTGCGCCTGTGCTAGCCTGCAATGCACCTACGAAGAGTGTCGCTATACATGAAATGGGTCGGTAGTTTAATCGCGGCGGCGATTGCGATCGGAGTTGGCAACGGTTGCGCCGCCCGGCCCCCCGGCCACGATCAACCGCCGGTCGCCTCGACGACCGCTCCGCAGTTGCTGTCCGGGGACGACGCGGTGCTGGCCGCGCATGATGCGGCCCGCGTGGGCGATCGCGACCTGCTGGCCTCGCTCGCGCCGCGCATCGCCGGGCACCTGCTCGAACCGTACTACGAGTACTGGAAGCTTTCGCTGCAGGTGCGCACCGGCGAGGACGACGGCACGGCGCTGCGCACGTTCTTCGACCACTACCCGGGCACCTACCTGAGCGACCGCTTGCGGGCCGACTGGCTGCTGACGCTGGGCGCGCACGCCGAGTACGCGGCGTTCCAATCCCAGGCTCGCGAGTTGATCTGGAACCGCGATGACCCGCAGATCCGATGCCTCGCGGCGCTGGCCGACTACGCACTGGACCCGGGCGCCCGCCGCGACGAACTGGCGCGCGAAGCTCGCCGTCAACTGGCCGCTTCGTCCGATCCGAGCGGCGACGGATGCTCGGCGCTGGCCGACCGCCTGATCGACGACGGGCGGCTGTCGATCTGGGAGCGTTTGCACACGCAGCTTGGCCACGGCCAGGTCGCGGGGGCGCATGCGACCCTGACTCACCTGGACGAGGCCACTGCCGCCCAGTTGCGCCAGGCGCTCGATCATCCCGGCGCGTGGCTGAGCCCGCGAGAGGCCGATCTGGCGTCGGCGCATCGGGAGATCGTGCTGATCGCGATTGCCCTGCTGGCACGCGAAGATCCGCCGCGCGCTGGCGAGCTGGCCGAGCGCCTCGATCCCCACCTGACCCCGCAGCAGCGCAGCGTGTTGTGGAGCCGTCTCGGGGAGATCGCGACGATGAAGTTGCTGCCGCAAGCGTCCGACTGGTTCCGGCGCGCCGGTCCGGAGCTCGTGTCCGAGGGAGGTTTTTCGCGGCCGGCAGAGACGCTCGAATGGCAGGCGCGCGCCGCGTTGCGCGCGCCGGGCGGGCCCGATTGGGCCGAACTGCGCAATGTACTGGCGCGCATGTCGGTCGATCAGCAGCGCGAGGCGGTCTGGACCTACTGGTCCGCGCGCGCCCGGCTGGCGCGGGGCGACGTCAACGGCGCCGAACTGCAGTTCGAGGCGATCGCCGGCCCGTTCGGCTTTTATCCGCGCCTGGCCGCCGAGGAGATCGGTCGCCCGTTCGAACTTCCGGCGGCACCGGCCGTCATCGCCGAGGACGACATCGGGGCGGTGGAACACCGGATCGGATTCGCGCGGGCCGTGAAGCTGTACCGGCTTGGCCTGCGGGATGAAGGCAGTCACGAGTGGGGCTGGCAGCTGCGCGGCATGAGCGACCACGAGCTGCGCGCGGCCGCCGAATATGCGCGCCGGCAGGGCCTGCTGGACCGGATGATCTCGACCTCGGATCGGACCCGCGGCGACGTGGACATGCAGCAGCGTTATCCGACACCGTACCGGGGCACCTTGTCCGCCCTGGCGCAATCGCTGGGAATCGACCAGGCCTGGATCTACGGCCTGATCCGGCAGGAGTCGCGCTTCATCGAGGACGCGCGTTCCGGATCGGGCGCGCAGGGACTGATGCAACTGTTGCCGCGCACCGCCGGCTACGTCGCGCGGCGCATCGGCCTGCAGGACTATCGTCCGTCGCGCATCAACGAGCCCGACGTGAACCTGCTGCTGGGTTCGAGTTATCTGAAGATGGTCTACGACGATCAGGGCGGCGAGCCGCTGCTGGCCTCGGCGGCCTACAACGCGGGGCCGCACCGCCTGCGCCAGTGGCGCGAGACGCTGGCCGCGCCGATGGACGGGCCGGTATTCGTGGAGACCATCCCGATCGACCAGACGCGCGATTACGTGAAAAAGGTGCTGCTGAACACGATGATCTACGCGGCACTGGACGGCCGCACGCGCGTGACCCTGAAATCGCTGCTCTCCCCGGTGTCCTCGAAGATGCCGGCCGATACCGATCTGCCCTGATCCAACCGCCCACCGGCGAGGCCGTCTCGCCGGCCCGTTCGGGTCCCGCCGTCGCACCGGTGACGACGCTGGCAACGACGCTCAATCCCGTCCGCCGGACCGCCCCGGCGCGCGCTTAGAATGGCCCTTCCCGGCGCGACCAGCGCGCCGCCTCTCGTACGGACCTCGACAGCGATGAAACATCAAAGAATCCTGGTGATCGGCGGCGGCGGGTTCATCGGCCGCTATGTGGTCGACCGCCTGGTGGCGCGCGTGGCCAGCGTGGTCGTGCCGACGCGTCGGCGCGAACGGATCAAGCCGTTGATTCTTCTGCCTACGGTGGAGGTGGTCGAGGCCGACGTGCACGACCCGGTCGCGCTCGGTCGGCTGGTGACCGACTGCGACGCGGTGATCAACCTGGTCGGGATCCTTCATGGCGACCGCCCTCCCACTGCGAAGGCCTCGTATGGCTCGCAGTTCCTGCAGGCCCATGTCGAGCTACCGCGGCGCATCGTCAGCGTGTGCGAGCGGCATGGGGTGCGACGGCTGCTGCACGTGAGCGCGTTGGGAGCCGACCCTAGAGGTCCGTCGATGTACCTGCGCAGCAAGGGAGACGGCGAGCGTGCCGCGCAAACTTCGTCGCTGCTCGAAACGACCGTGTTCCGGCCGTCGGTCGTGTTCGGGCGTGAGGACCGCTTCTTGAATCTTTTTGCAAAGATGGCGCGCTGGCTGCCGGCACTGGCGATCGGCCGCCCCGACACGCGTTTTCAGCCGGTCTGGGTGGCCGACGTGGCTTCGGCCATCGTCAACGCGCTCGATCGCGTGGAAACCTACGGCCGCACCTACGAATTGTGCGGTCCGCGCACCTACACGCTGCGCGAGCTGGTCCAGTTCGCGGCGCGCGCGAGTGGCCATCCGCGGTGGGTGGTGGGGCTGCCCGATCCGGCCGCCCGCCTGATGGCCTGGATGCTCGAATACTGGCCTGGCGGCCCGCTGATGTCGCGCGACAACCTGGATTCACTCAAGGTCGACAACATCGCTTCCCGGCAACCGTACTGGCCGGCTCCCGAGCTCGGCATCCGGCCGACGCCGATGGAGCCCGAGGCGGTCCTGTACCTGGCCGGGCTGCACCCGCGCACGCGCTTCAGCGGATTTCGCGCGCGCGCGCGCCGCTAGAAAGCGCGTCACGACGGCCGCCGGTTCGCGAGGGGCCGGCGTTTCGAAGGCGCCGCAGGCGAGGTCGGGTCCGATGCACATCTACACGGTAGGCGGGTGGGTCCGCGACCGGCTGCTGGGCCGCCCGCACGCCGCGGGCGATCGCGACTGGGTGGTCGTCGGCAGCACGCCCGGGGAGTTGCTGGCGCTGGGTTTTCGCCCGGTCGGCCGCGATTTTCCGGTGTTCCTGCACCCTCAGACGCAGGAGGAGTACGCGCTGGCTCGCACCGAGCGCAAATCGGGCCCGGGGTATCGCGGCTTCGTCGTGCACGCGGCTGCCGATGTGACGCTCGAGCAGGACCTGGGCCGGCGCGACCTGACGATCAACGCGATGGCGATGGACGAATCCGGGAGCCTTGTCGATCCCTATGGCGGGCAACGCGACCTGCAGGCGCGCGTGCTCAGGCATGTAGGACCGGCATTCGTCGAAGACCCCGTTCGCGTGCTGCGGCTGGCCCGCTTCGCGGCGCGCTTTCACGACTTCAGCGTGGCCCCCGAGACGCTGGAGCTCGCGCGCCGCATCGTGGACCTGGGCGAGGCCGACGCCCTGGTGCCGGAGCGCGCCTGGCAGGAATTCGCGCGCGGCCTGATGGAGGCGTGCCCGTCCCGGATGATCGAGGTGCTGGACCAGTGCGGGCTGCTGGCGAGGTGGGGGGTGACGCTTGCCGCTGGGCCCGGGCTGCTGTCTGCGCTGGACCGGACCGCCGACCGCGCATTGCCGCTGCCGGCGCGCTTCGCGATCCTTGCCAGCGGGCTGCCGTCAGTGGGTGCGCTGGACGAGCTGCTGACGCGGCTGCGCGCGGACCAGGACAGCGCGCAACTGGCGCGCCTGCTGCTGGAGCTGCGCGCGCCGCTGGCGGGCGCCGCCGGCGCGCAAGAACGCCTGCAGGTTCTGGAGCGGGCCGATGCGGTGCGTCGCCCGGAGCGGTTCGAACTGCTGGCGCAGGCCTTCGAGGTGCTGTCCGGCGCCAGCGCCGATCGCTGGCGCCTGGCGCTGGATGCGGTACGAGGGGTCGACGCCGCCGCGATCGCGGCCCGCCACGACCGCGATCCGGCCGCGATCTCGAAGGCGCTGCGGCAGGCGCGCCTGGCGAAGCTGGGCGACCAGTGATCAGGCGTCGCGCTGCGAGTGCAGCGCGACCCGATTGCCTTCGCTGTCCCGGATCACGGCGCGGAAGCCGTGCGGGCCGATCGCGTGGATCGCCTCGATGATCGTTCCACCCCCCTGCTGCGCCTGCGCCACCGCGTCGCGGATTCTTCCGTCCACGTTCAGATAGACGAGAACCCCTGCCGCCCCGACTTCGGCAGGCTTCTCGACCAGGCACCCGCCGTTGCCGCCGGCGTGGTCCAGTACGTAAAAGGCGGTGCCCTGGAACTGTTCGCGGTGCATCTGGAGCGCGAGCACGGCGCGGTAAAACGACGCCGCCCGCTCCAGGTCCGCGACCGGGATGTCGAACCAGACCGCGCGGTTGTGCTGGGAATTGAAGTCGCTCATCTGATTGCGCTCCGAATGCCAATTCGTCTCCCCCTCTCCCGGGAGAGACCTCCCCAGCATCCGCCTCTGGCGGGTTCTTTCCCGGAACCATGGTTCCGGGGTAGGGGTTGGGGGTGAGGGTGTCCTGGATCGTAAACTGACATGCAGACTGATGCGCGCCATGGCCCCACAAGCGACCCGAGTCATCGCCCATCTCGACATGGACGCCTTTTTCGCGTCGGTCGAGTTGCTGCGCTATCCGGAACTGCGCGGATTGCCGGTGGTCGTGGGAGGTTGGCACCCGCATCATCCGGTCACGGTGATCGATCCGGCCAGCGGCCAGCCGCAGCGGCGCTTCGCGCGCCTGCGCGACTACGTGGGGCGCGGCGTGATCACGACCGCGACCTACGAAGCGCGCGAGCTCGGCGTGCATTCGGCGATGGGGCTGATGAAGGCCGCGCAGCGGGCGCCGGACGCGGTGCTGCTGCCGGCCGACTTCGACCAGTACCGGCGTTACTCCAGGCTGTTCAAGGCCGCGGCGCGCTCGATCGCTCCGCGCGTCGAGGATAACGGGATCGACGAGATCTACCTGGATCTGACCGGGATCGTCGCGCAGCGCATCGAGTCCCTCGAGGATGCGTGGTGGTGCGCGCGCGAAGTGGCTGCCGAGCTCAAAGGCGCGGTCCACACGGCGACGGGCCTGACCTGCTCGATCGGGCTGGCGCCGAACAAGCTGCTTGCGAAGCTGGCCTCGGAGCTCGACAAGCCGGACGGACTGACGGTTGTCACCGAGGCGGACCTCGCTTCGCGCATCTGGCTGCTGCCGGCCCGGCGCCTGAACGGGGTGGGACCCAAGGCCAGCGCGCGCCTGGAGCAGCTCGGAATCCGGACCCTCGGTGATCTGGCCGGCGCCGACCCGGCCTGGCTGGTCGCCAATTTCGGCGCCAGCTACGGGCGCTGGCTGCACGAAGCTTCGCACGGGCGCGATGCGCGCGAGGTGCAGGTGCTGAGCGAGCCGAAATCGATCAGTCGCGAAACTACGTTCGACCGCGATCTGCACCCGGTGCGCGACCGGGCGGCGCTGGGGCGAATCTTCACCCGGCTGTGCGAGCAGGTCGGCTGCGACCTGCAGCGCAAGCACTACATGGGCCGGACCGTCGCGCTGAAGCTGCGCTTCGAGGACTTCCGCACGGTGACGCGCGCGCACACGCTGGAGGCGCCGACCGACGATGCACGAACGATCCGCCTGGCGGCCGGGACCTGCCTGAAGCGGGTCGAGCTGGATCGTCGCATCCGGCTGCTCGGCGTGCGGGTCGACGCGTTGAGCCACTCGCCGGGCGGGTAACGAGACGGTCGCGGCGCCCGCTTTGCTGCGACGGACCCAAGCCGGGAACCTCAACCCAGCAGTTGCGGCAGGAGTTTGGCTTTGCCCACGGGCGTGATTCGCAATGCGCGATGGTGGTGGTCCGGGACTGCACTGGCGCCGTCGGCTGCGCGCGGCGCGAGCCATCGCATCGCGAGGAAGTGTTCGAGCAACGCGGTGGCGAGCGGGCCGGCCAGGTGATCGCGTCGCTCGGACCAGTCCAGGCAGGCGTATGCCACGCGCTGCGGTGCGCTCGGCCGCGGCGGCTCCAGGCCGATCGAACGGAGCCATCGTTCGCCTTCGCCGGTCACTCGAAAGCCGCCCACCTCCGGCTCGATGCGCTGGCTCTGCCGCAGTCGGTCCAGCAGCGCCACGCCCAGCTCGCCTGCCAGGTGCCCGTAGCAGCGCCGCGCGTAGCGAAGCTCGCGCCGCCCCGGCGCATCCCACTGCCGCAGGTGCGTGCCGCGCTCGGCCACCAGTGCGAGCGCCTCGAGCGCATGCGCGACGTCCGCGTCCGCCAGCTTGAAATAGCGATGTCGGCCGCGCCTTTCGGCTGCGATCAGCCCGCCTTGCTGCAGCTTCGCCAGGTGTCCGCTCGCCGTGGAGGCGCTGACCGATCCGACTCCTGCGAGCTCTCCCGCGCTGGCGTAATGGCCGGCGAGCAGGTAGGCGAGCATGCGCGAGCGCACCGGATCGGCGATCATCGCCGCCACTCGCGCCAGCCGGGGTTCGTAGGAAGTCGGCACGCTGGAGCGCAACCGGTTCAGATCAGGGCGTCGCGCGAATCGCCGGGTGCCTGCGCCCGGTCGGACAGGCCATAGTCCCGCACCACCGCGGCCACGCGCAGGCGATAGCTTTCGAAGACATCGCGCCGGCCTTCCTGCTGCGCCTGCCGGTGCAGCGCATGCGCGCGCCACGCCCGCACCGCGCTCTCGTCGCGCCACAGGGACAGGGACAGGAATTTGCCCTTGTGCGTCAGACTTTCGAAACGCTCCACCGAAATGAATCCATCGACCGACTCGAGCTCGGGCTTGAGCTGCGCGGCAATCTCGAAATACCGGTGAGCCATGTCCGCCTTGGGGATGACCTCGAACAGGACAGCAATCATTGCGCGCCTCCCGCAGCCGGTCGCTGGAACGCTTCCGGCACGACCTCTACAAAGCTGCGCTCCTCGCGCAGGATGAAACGCCCGCTTTGCGCGAACGCGAAGTTTTCCACCGCCTCGCCGTCGCGCCTCAGCCGTGCCCGATACGCCTCGTAGTCCGCCAGGCTTTCGAACGCGATCAGTCCCCAGGCTTCGTGGTTGGTGCCCTCGTGCGGCAGGAAGTAGCCCACCAGGTCGCCTCCGAGGCGGGGAATGATGCGCGACCAGGCCCGTGCGTAGCGCTCGAAAGCGTCGCGCTGGAAGGGGTCGATCTCGTATCGGATGAGGCACGCGATGCTCATCGTTGCGGCTCCGTGGGTTGATGCAGGTCAATCGCATTGACGCGAGCATAGGTCCAATCCACGCGCCAATGCTTCGGCGGTCGCCGAAGCGTCACCGGGGCCGGTCGCCCCGCAGCGCGCTGCACGCGGTCGCGGCGCTCCTATATGATGACTCGGGCGCCCTTTTTCGCATCATGGTCGGCGCTCCAGCGAAGTTCACACAATGAGTTCCTGATTGACCCGCCAGACCGGCGTTCCGCGCAGGATGTCCAGTTTCTCCCTTGGCCCGGAGGAAATCCGGGAGCTCTCGAAGCTTCTCGACGAGGCGCTGGATTTACCCGAGGCCGAGCGGGAGACCTGGCTGAGCGGCCTGAGCGGCGCACGTGCGCGCCTGGCTCCCAGACTGCGCGATATGCTGGCCAAGGGGGCCGAAGTCAGCACGGGCCGCACCCTGCCGCGGCTGCCCAGGTACGACGAACCCGACCTCGACTGGCTGGCACCCGGCGACGCCGCTGCATTCGAGGCCGGATCCACCGTGGGTCCTTATCGCCTGATCCGCGAGCTGGGTCGCGGCGGCATGGGCTTCGTCTGGCTGGCAGAGCGGGTCGACGGCACGCTCAAGCGGCGGGTCGCGCTGAAGTTCCCGCGACGCCAGCTCGGCGAGCGGTTCGCCCGTGAACGCGACATCCTGGCCGGTCTGGTCCATGCCAACATCGCCCGCCTCTACGACGCGGGCGAGACCGCGCAGGGGCAACCCTACCTCGCACTGGAGTACGTCGAAGGCGAGGCGCTCAACGCCTGGTGCGATGCCAGGAAACTCGGCATCAAGGCGAGGATCGCGCTGTTCCAACAGGCGCTCGCTGCCGTTCATTACGCCCACCGCCAGAACGTCCTGCACCGCGATCTGAAGCCGTCCAACATCCTCGTGACCGGGGACGGCGAGGTTCGTCTGCTCGATTTCGGGATTGCCAAGCTGATGACGGGCGGCGAGGCCCAGGAGACCGAGCTCACACAGGTCGGAGGACGCGCGCTGAGCCTGCAGTACGCCTCGCCCGAACAGCTCCTGGGCCAGCCGATCGGCAGCTCGAGCGACGTCTACTCGCTGGGAGTCGTCCTGTACGAGCTCCTGACCGGGTCGTTTCCGTACTTTCGCAGGTGCGACTCGCGTGGAGCGATCGAGGATGGCATCCTGAGCGTCGAACCGACCCGGGCCAGCGATACGGTGGTCGATGCGACACTCGCTGCGGCCCGGGGCACCAACGCGCGCGAGCTGCGCTCCGTCCTCAGGGGCGACATCGACGCCGTGCTGCAAAAGGCCTTGAGGAAGAACGCCGCCGAGCGCTATGGCACGGTGCAGGCCTTCGCCGACGATCTGGATCGATACCTGCGCGGCAAAGCCGTCCTCGCGCTGCCCAATTCCCCCGGGCATCGCATCGCCCGACTCATCGACCGCAACCGGCTGGCGGCCGGCGCGGTGGCCGCCCTCGCGCTGGCCGGGACCGTGGGCGCGGTGGCCTGGATGCGCCCCGTCGTCAGCTGGGGTCGGACGGCGTTGACGCAACCGCCGGCGATGTCGCTCGCGATCATGCCGTTCAGCGCGCCCGCGGGTGAAGCCGGCGCGGCGCGCCTGGCCGAAGCGCTGCCGCGGGAGCTGACGACGGTACTGGTCGCGTGCTGTCATGAACTGAAGGTGCTCGCGGGCCCGCGCGGCACCGGAAGGGACCTCGGCAACGCAGCGCGCTGGCCGCAGCCTCTCGCGGGGCGTTACCGGGTCGAGGGCGACGTGCATTCCGGCAAGGAAAACGGGTTCGCCAACCTGCGGCTGGTGGATGCAGCCACGGGCAGCCCGGCCTGGTCCACCCGTTTCGATCTTGCGGACCTCGACAGCTCCGTCGACTCGTCGGCCCGCATGCGCAAGCTCGCCTCGCTGCTGGCGGGTGCCGTCAAGAGCGCCGAGACCCGGCGCGTTCTGGGCCAACCGCTCGACCAGCTGAACGCCATGGAACTCGTGCTGCGCGGATACGCCACATGGAAAGACGGGCAAACGCTCGACAGGACGCTGCAGGCGCAGAGGCTGTATGACGCGGCGCTGCGTCTTGACCCCAATCTGGGCTACGCCCTTTTGACCCAGGCCGCGAACTGGGACCTGCTGAACGACGTCGATCCGAATCCCGACCGGGACCGGGTGGTCCGGCAGATGGACGAGCTGACGCTGCGCGCCGTGAATCTGGACCCAACGGATCCGCATGCATGGCAGATTCGCGCCGGGGCGCTGGCCGATGCAGGGCGCTGGAGCGCGGCCTTCGAGGCCAACGAGCGAAGGGTCGCACTCGACCCGTTCTCGCCGGCGCCGTACGAGTACAAGGCCTGGCTGATGACCATGACCGGGCGACCGGCGCAGGCTTTGCCGCTGGTGGACCGCGCACTGTCGCTGGATCCGGAAAGCGTCGGATGGGCCATGCGATTCGCGTGCGAAGCGGACCTTCTGCTGGGCAGATACGACAGCGCGGTATCGGCCTGCGAGAAGGCCGCCGGAACCAATCCGGATTGGTTCATCACCGCGTATCTGGTGGCTGCCTATGCGAACCGCGGAGACTCCGCCAAGGCGACGGCTGCCAGGAACTCGCTGCTTCGCACGGTGCCCGGGTACACGATCGCCCAGTTGCGGGCCAAGCACTACTCGGATGTGCCCGAGTACCTGAAAATGGCGGAGGCCAACTGGTACAGCGGGCTGCGCAAGGCCGGAATTCCCGAGCGGTGAGGCCGAACGGCCACGGGCGGCATCGACCCCTGTTGACCGTATTGCCAGCAGGTGCGGCTTCATCGAAGATCGCTCGTCGATGATTCGTGGAGCCGGCTATGGTCGAAGGCAGGAGTTACCGCGCATCCTTTGCGGCCCTTGCGGTGGCGCTGGTCGGTCTGCAGCCCCTCGCGGTGCGAGCGGCCGATGCGACCGGCCGGGACGTCGATGCGCCGGCGCAGGCCCTGCATGAGCTGCTCGATGCCGAATGGGAATGGCGGCTCGCCCAGTTCCCGGAGCTGGCAACGACCATCGGGGATCACCGGTACGACGATCGTGTCACCGACCTGTCACCCGGGGCCGTTTCAGGGCGACGTGAGCACCACCGTGCGCGACTGGCCGCCGTCCGCGCGATCGAGCGGGCACGGCTCGCGGGTGAGGACCGGATATCGTGGGACATTCTCGACTTCAACGCCCAGAGCGACGTGCGCCTGGATGAGCTGCTGCTTTCCGTGGCCGCGGGCCACGACGCACCATGGTCGGCCGACGATTCGCCGTTCCGGGTCAACCAGATGGCGGGGCCGCAATTCAACTGGCCCCAGCTGGTGCGTGCCACCCGTTTCAAGGATGAAGGCGACTACCGTCACTACCTGGCGCGCCTGAAGGCTCTGCCGGGCAGCCTGCCGCAACTGCAACTGCAGCTCGATGCCGGGCGCCAGGCCGGTTGGACGCCGCCCAGGGTCGCCTTGCAGCGGCTGCCCGACCAGTTCGCCCCGCTGCTGAACGCCGACCTGGCACATCACCCGCTGTTCGCTCCGTTCCTGAAGTTCCCGGCGGAAGTTGCGCCCTCGGCCCGCGAGGAGCTCAGCCGTGCTGCAGAGCAGACCCTGCATGAGGCGGTCATCCCGGCGTTGCGGGCTTTCCGTGACTATCTCGCGGGTACCTGGGTGCCCGCGGCCAGGCAGACGCTCGCAGCGACCCAGCTGCCGCACGGCGAGGAGTATTACGCCCTGTCTTTGGAGCGTTACACCACGACCCGCATGACGGCCAGGCAGATCCAGGACCTGGGCCTGAAGGAGGTCGCGCGGCTGGACGGGGAACTGCGCGCGGTGATGAAGGACGCCGGCTTCGGGGGAACGTTGACCGAGTTCCGGACCTTTCTGCGCACCGATCCGCGCTTCCAGTTCACGCGCGCCGAGGATGAGCTTGTGGCGTTCCGCGACATCGCGAAGCGCGTCGACCCGCAGCTGCCGAGCCTGTTTGCCGAGCTGCCGCGCCTGCCCTACGGGGTGCGCGCGATGGCGCCGGAGGAGGGCAACAACGCGCCGCATTACATTCGTGGAGCGATCGACGGCTCACGCGCCGGTTACTTCGAGGCCAACGTCAACAACCTCGCCGCGTGGCCGCGCTGGACGATGGACGCATTGTTTCTGCACGAGGCTGTCCCCGGCCATCACCTGCAGATCGCGCGGGCGCAGGAGATCCAGGGCCTGCCCAGGCTGCGCCGCGACTACAACAATTCGGGTTACGCCGAAGGCTGGGCCCTGTACGCGGAGGGATTGGGCAAGGACCTTGGCCTGTACGCCGATCCGTATTCGCGCTTCGGGCGCCTGACTCAGGAAGCCCACCGGGCCAGCCGGCTCGTGGTCGATACGGGGCTGCACACCCTCGGCTGGTCGCGAGACCAGGCAATCGACTACCTGATCGAACACGGCCAGCTCGAGCGGGGATTTGCCGAAGCCGAGGTCGACCGCTATCTGGTCTGGCCGGGGCAGGCCACGGCCTACAAGATCGGTGAACTGCGCATCCTTGCACTGCGCGAGCGGGCCAGGGGCGCGCTCGGTCCGCGGTTCGACATTCGCAGGTTCCACAACGCCGTCATCGATCATGGCGGCCTGCCGCTCACGGTGCTCGATCAGGTGATCGACGAATGGATCGAGACGGAACGCGCCCGCCCGCCATCCTGAAAGATCATCCCCTGGGCGGCCTGGCGAGCGCAGGGGCGCCGCACCCGGCCGGTGCCGGCGCTAGTGCACGCCGAGCAGTTCGACTTCGAAAATCAGCGTTGCATTGGGCGGAATGACCCCGCCAGCCCCGCGCGCGCCATAGCCCAGCGCCGCGGGAATGATGAGTCGGCGCTTGCCGCCGACTTTCATTCCGGCGACACCCTCGTCCCAGCCGCGAATCACGCGGCCGGCGCCCAGGGGGAAGTCGAACGGCTGCCCCCGATCAAGGCTGGAATCGAACTTCTTGCCGGCGCTGCCATCGGGATTCTGCAGCCATCCGGTGTAATGGACGCTGACCTGCTGTCCGGCACTGGCTTGCGCTCCGGTGCCGACAACGAGATCCTGGTATTCGAGGCCGGAGTCGGTCTTGGTGTTCATCGTGGTGGCGGTCGTCGCTCGGCTCGTCGGTTGTTCCGCACCTGACGCGCCCAATGGGCACGCGAGGGATCCACAGGCAATTCCCAGCAGTATCGACACCGGGACGTACGAGTATCGCATGGCTGTCATCCTCGAGTTCGTCTGACCCTACGCGCCCTTGCTCATCGGCATGAATTCGATGCTCAGGCCGGGTTCGAGTTCATATTGCACCGGCGCTCCGGAACGGTAGCCGTTTGCCTCGTAGAAGGCGATGCCTGAACGCATGGCCATCAGCTCGAGTCGGCGGAATCCGCGCGCGCGCGCCTCGGCCTCGCAGCGTTCGAGCAGCGCGCGGCCGACTCCCATGCGCGCATAGGCCGGGTGGGTGAAAAACGCCCGGATCTTGGCGGCGTCGCGCTCCGGATTCAGTTCGGAGGAATCGCGATGGGCCTGCGAATCGCCCCCGAACAGGGTGCGCCGGCGGCTCCAGCCTCCGCAGCCGACCAGCTTGCCATCGGACTCGGCAACCCAATAGGTGCCGTCGCGAATCAGCTGCGTATCGACGCCGAAAGCCGCCCGCAGTCCCGTTTCGATCTGTCGCGGCGTGTAGGAACCCAGGGTCAAGGTCCGCGCCGAATGGGCGATCAGCCCTTCGAGTGCGCCGCGATCGTCGAGCGTGGCCTTGCGCAGCGAATAGCCCGCAACCGTCTCCCGGGCGGTTTGCGGCTCGCCCTGCGACCCGATCGGCTCCACCAGATTCCTGAGCCTGGCGATCAGTTCCGGGGAAAAGGCCTGCGACTTTCGGCTCACCTTGTTGACCTGAACCAGGGCGGATTCGCCCCAAGCGACCAGGCGTTCCTGCTGGAACAGGCCCTGCTCCATCCTCAGCGAGCTGCGGCCGATCGACCGAATACGCGTACCGATCTGCACGCTGCCGGGCCAGAAGATCTCTCCAATGAAATCGAGCTCCAGCCTGCCGATGACGAACTCGCAACCCGGGTCCAGCAGCGGGGATTCGCCGCCATGGATCATCTCGACGCGCCCGGTCTCCAGCAGCGTCGTGAACACGGCGTTGTTGACATGGCCCTGACGGTCCGTGTCCCCGTAGCGCAGCTTGTCGAAAGTGCGCAACGCAAAGTCTTCGAGACGGGCCTGTCGGGTCATCATCGGGTCGCTCGCGGTACGGGCCTTGCACCGATTGCGAAGCGCATTCTAGGATCTTGAAGGCCTTCGAGCCAGAGTCCCGTTCACAACCGGTGCGAACGATCGCCGCTCCGAAATCCGAGCAGCGCGCCGGGCAGGCCCTTGCCGACGGCCAGGACCTTCAGCAGCTCGCCCATCTCGGCTTCGGACAGCAGGCGCAACGCCTCGGTGGTGCGCGTCGGGCTGCCCGGTTCCCGCAGCAGCTCCAGCAGGCCGCAATCGAGCAGGAAGCGCGCCTGCGAGGTGTAGCCGAGCACCTCGAGGCCGGCGCCGCGCGCGGCCAGTGCGACCGCCGTGAAGTCCACATGCGCCGTGATGTCGTTCAGCCCCGGCCACCAGAACGGATCGGCGTGCGCGCGGTGGCGGAAATGGCACATCAGGGTGCCCATCGCACGCTGCGCATGGTAGTACTCCCGCCGCGGAAATCCGTAATCGATCAGCAGCGCCACACCGCGCCGCAGCCAGGTTGCCAGCGTCGCGGTCCAGGCGCGCGCCAGCAGGCCCACCTCGGACACGTAGCCGTCGGCAAAGGGACCCACCTCGGCTTCGATCTGCGCGACCGCCTCGATCAGTTCGGCCCCCGCCGGCCGGTCAGCCGGGAGCAACCCGCCCTCGTGCGCCCGCACGCCCCGCTCCAGCACCTGCCCGTCGCGCTTGACGAACAGTTTCACCGGCATCACGTCGAGCACTTCGTTGGCAACGATCACGCCTTCGAAGCCGGCCGGCGGCTCGCCCAGCCATCGAACCCTCGGATCGCGCAGCCGCGCCTGCTGCAAGGCCCTGAGCTCGGGCGACACCTCGACGATGCCGTAATGCTCCGGTTCGACGCCGAGGCGCTCGAGCTCCGGGATCAGCTCGGACGCGAGCGCGCCGCTGCCTGCGCCGAATTCGAGCACGCGGGGCGCAAGCCCTTGCAGGCATTCGGCGACCTGTGCTGCCAGGGCACGCGCGAACAGCGGCGAGATTTCCGGCGCCGTGACGAAATCGCCCGCCGGACCGAGCTTGACCGGCTTGGCCGCGTAATAACCGAGACCGGGTTCGTACAGCGCGCTGTGCATGAAGCGGTCGAATCCGATCCAGCCGCCGCTGGAGCCGATCACCTCGGCGATGCGCTCGACCAGGCGCCGGCTGTGCGCGATCGCATCGGCGTCTGCCGGCGCCGGGCGCTCGCGGGCGGTGTCGATCATTTCCATAACGGTACACTGGCCGCGTCCATGAGTACGAAGCGACGACGCAGCCGCAGCGCGCCCGGCAATCCGGGGTCCCCCGTCGCCCTGGTCACCGGCGCCGCCCACCGGATCGGGCGCGAGATCGCGCTCGCGCTGGCGCGCGACGGATTCGACGTGGCGGTGCATTACATCAACTCCAGGTCCGACGCGCTGGCCACCGTTGCCGACATCCGCAAGACCGGGCGCCGGGCGTGCGCCGTCATGCGCGACCTGGCGGTCACCAGGGGATTGGACTCCATGCTCGAGCAGTGTGCCGGCGAGCTTGGCGAGGTCAGCTGCCTGGTCAACAGCGCATCGTTGTTCGAGCCGGACACCGCGCTGGATTTCGAGTCGCCCAGGCTGGCGCGCCACATGGGAGTCAATCTGGCGGCGCCGATCCTGCTTGCACGCGGGTTGCACGCGCGAATCTGCGACGGCGGCCAGGGCGTCGTGATCAACCTGCTCGACCAGAAGCTGTGGAATCCGAACCCCGACTTCCTGTCGTACACGCTGTCCAAGGCGGCGCTGCGCTCGGCCACCGGCCTGCTGGCGCGGGCGCTGGCGCCGAAGCTGCGGGTGGTCGGCCTGGCGCCCGGCATCTCGTTGCCGGCACCCGGCCAGAGCCGGCGCAACTTCGACCGCGTGTCCCGCCTGACGCCGCTCGGATATTCGAGCTCGCCGCAGGACATTGCGCAGGCGGTGGTCTACCTGGCCCACGCCCGCGCCGTGACCGGCACCACGCTGCTGGTCGACGGCGGCCAGCATCTGGTCCCGAGCGACCGCGACGTGATGTTCCTGCGCGGGGGCAGGCGATGACGGCCTGGCTGCTCGATCCGCGGCTGGCACAGTGCCGGCGCATCTTCCTGCGCGACGCCGTGTTCGACGCCAACATCGGCGTGTACGACCGCGAGCATGCCGGCGCGCAGCGACTGATCGTCAACGTGGACATGTTCGTCGCCTTGTCGGTATCGACCCCGCGCCACGATCGCGTGGAGGAAGTGGTCGATTACGATTTCGTGCGGGAGACGATCCGGCGCCGCCTCGGTCAGGGCCACGTGAACCTGCAGGAAACGCTGATCGACGATCTGGCCGGTGCCCTGCTGGCGCACCCGGGCGTGGTGGCGGTGCGGGTCTGCACCGAAAAGCCGGACGTGTACGAAGGGGTGGCGGGAGTCGGAGTGGAAGTGCTGCGATTCAAGGAATCCGCATGAGCGCCGTGACGTTCCAGGCCGACGACCGCGAAAGCGCGCTGCGCGTGGCGCGTGAAGGTCAGAAGCTGGAGAAGCGCCTGCTGCGAATGACCGGGCAGGCGATCGCCGATTATTCGATGATCGCCGACGGCGACCGGGTCATGGTGTGCGTGTCCGGCGGCAAGGACAGCCATGGCCTGCTCGACCTGCTGATGACGATGCGCAGCCGCGCGCCGGTGCGGTTCGATCTGGTCGCGGTCAACCTGGACCAGAAGCAGCCGGGCTTCCCGGCCCAGGTGCTGCCCGATTACCTGACCCGGATCGGCGTGCCGTTCCACATCGAAACCCAGGACACCTATTCGGTCGTCCAGCGGCTGATCCCCGAGGGCGCGACCGCCTGCTCGCTGTGTTCCCGGCTCAGGCGCGGGATCCTGTATCGGGTGGCCGACGAGCTGGGCGCCACCAAGATCGCGCTCGGGCACCACCGGGACGACATCCTGGCGACGTTCTTCCTGAATCTGTTCTACGGCGGTCGCCTGAAGGCGATGTCGCCCAAGCTGGTGTCGGACGACGGCCGGCACATGGTGATCCGGCCGCTCGCTTACGTGAAGGAATCCGACCTGGCCCGTTTCGCGGCTGTGCGCGGCTTTCCCATCATTCCGTGCGACCTGTGCGGATCGCAGGAGCATCTGCAGCGCAAGCAGATGCGCGAGATGCTGCACGAATGGGAGCGTCGCTTTCCGGGGCGTGCCCAGACCATGTTCAACGCGCTGGGGCGGGTGGTGCCCTCGCACCTGATGGACCCGGACCTGTTCGATTTCCGCGGCCTGCGCCCCACCGGCGTCGCCGATCCAGCCGGCGACGTCGCCTTCGACGATGAAGGCTGCGAGGATCCGCCGAGCGGCGTGGTCCGGCTGCAACGCGACGACGGGAACTGACTCTCCGGGGGTATGAGGGTTCTTTACCCGGGCACCGCTTCCAGCGCCCGCTCCACGTCCTGCCACAGCGTTCCGGCCGGCTCGCAGCCGGCCGAGAACCGCACGTATCCGTCGGCGACCGCCTCGCCCCAGCGCGCGCGCCGCTCGGCGGACGAATGCACGCCGCCGAAACTGGTGGCGGCGCGAACGTAGCGGCAGCCGTCGATGAACCGTTCGGCCGCTTGCGCGTCGGCCAGCGTGATCCCGATCAGGTTGCCGAAGCGGCGCATCTGGCTGCGCGCCAGCTCGTGGGCCGGGTGGGAGGGCAATCCCGGATATCGCAGCGCCCGCACCTTCGGGTGACGCTCGAGGCGATCGGCCAGCTCCTGGGCGTTTTCGCACATCCGGGTGAAGCGCAGCTCCAGGGTATCCAGGCCGCGCTGCACCAGCCAGGCTTCGAACGCACCCGGAATCGCCCCGCAGATTCGGCGCCAGTCGCGCACGCCGGCCATCAACTCGGCATTGCGCGACGCCACGTGCCCGAACAGCACATCCGAGTGGCCGTTGACCGCCTTGGTGTCGGAAGACACGACGGCATCGGCGCCCAGCTCGAGCGGCCGCTGGCCGATGGGCGACATCGTCGTGTTGTCGACGACCAGCAGCGCCCCGGCCGTGTGCGCGCGCTGCGCCACCACCCGCAGATCGGCCAGGTCGAGTCCGGGGTTTGAGGGCGTCTCGACCCAGACCAGCTTCAGGCCGTCCAGCGGCTCGCGCTCCACCGCCGCGGTCGGGCAGGTGCGCACGCGCACTCCCATCGGCGTCAGGAACCTGTCGGCCGCGGTTCGGACCGTGTAATACCCGTCCGACGGCAGCAGCACCTGGTCGCCCGGCCGCAGCTGGCTGTACAGCACCGAAGCGGCCGCCGCCATGCCCGAAGGGAAGATCAGCGCCTCGGCATCCTCCAGCAGCCCCAGCACTTCCTCCAGCGCGGTCCAGGTCGGATTGGCCCAGCGCGCATACTGATACTGACCCTGCGGCTCGCCCGGCAGCGCGTAGATCGAAGTGTTGACGATCGGCGGCTCGAACGGCTCGCCGGCGCGGCGCCGATGCGTTGCGTAGTGCAGACAGTCTGCGAAGCGGGTGTCCAGCCAGTCCATACGAGAGCTCCTCGCATTCGACACGTGATCGCGCCAGTGCCATCGGGCGCACCGGGAATGACCCGTAAGATACCCGGCGGAGGCGAGCGGGGGGAGACCGAGTTGAGCACTTACTTGCATCATGAATCCCACTTTCAGTCCAGCGACCTGCTGCGCGACATCGTGATCGGCATGGCCGACGGGCTCACGGTGCCGTTCGCGCTGGCGGCCGGCATCAGCGGCGCCGTTGCCGGATCGGGCGTCGTGGTGACGGCCGGGGTGGCGGAGATCGTCGCCGGCTCCATCGCGATGGGGCTGGGCGGGTACCTGGCCGCGCAGGGGGAGGCGGAGCACTACAACTCGGAGCTGGTGCGCGAGGAACAGGAGATCATCGAGAAGCCCCAGGCCGAAATGGAGGAGGTGGCCGAGCTGTTTCGCGAATACGGGCTGACCGAGCAGCACTATGGCGGCTTGATCGACGGCCTGAAGGGCAACCCGCTGGCCTGGCGCGACTTCATGATGCGTTTCGAATTGGGCCTGCAAAAGCCCGATTCTCGGCGGGCCGGCCAGTCGGCATTGACCATCGGAGGCAGCTATATTCTGGGTGGGCTGGTTCCGCTGGCGCCCTACATGGCGACCGCCTCGGCGGCGCAGGCGCTGCCGTGGTCGATCGGCGTGACCCTGATTGCGCTGGCCGTGTTCGGCTTCGTCAAGGGCAGTTTCACCGGCGCAGCGCGCCTGAAGTCGGCACTGCAGACGGCCAGCATCGGGGGCCTGGCGGCTGGCGCTGCGTTCGTGCTGGCGCGCGCGATCAGCTGAACAGGGATGACCCGGAAACGGACGCCGAAGCTGCAGTATCGGTTGGTTGATGACTCTAGAATCGTACCCACGCGCGACCGTTTACATGGGCGTCGGTGAATGAAACTGCTGCGCAATCCTGAGCGCGAGGTCTTCTATTTCCGCACGCGCCTGGTTGCGGCCTCGGTCCTCGTCGTGGCCGGCTTCGGTCTGCTGCTGCTGCGGTTCGCCTGGCTGCAGGTGGTGCGCCACCAGGACTTCTACGCGCGCGCCGAGCAGAACCGGATCGCGCTGGTTCCCGTGACGGCCAACCGCGGGCTGATCAAGGATCGCAACGGCGAGATCATCGCGAAAAACTACTCGGCCTACACGCTGGAGATCGAGCCGAACCAGGTCCAGAGCGTCGACGCGACCATCGACGACCTGTCCCGGGTGATCCAGATCGAGGCGCGTGACCGCAGGCGCTTTCACAAGGTGATCGACGACTACAAGCGGCTGGACTCGGTGCCGATCCGCACGCGCCTGACCGACGAGGAGGTCGCGCGCTTCGCCGCCCAGCGGTTCCGTTTCCCGGGCGTGGAGCTGCGCGCGCGGCTGTTCCGCCAGTACCCGCGGGGCGAGACCGCCTCGCACGTGCTCGGGTATATCGGCCGGATCAGCACGGGCGACCAGGAACGCATCGACCAGTTATCCAATCCGGCCGACTACAACGGGACCGAGTACATCGGCAAGGTCGGCGTGGAATCCAGCTACGAGGAGGATCTGCACGGCACCACCGGCTATGAACAGGTCGAGATCACGGCCGGCGGTCACCCGGTGCGGACGCTGGCCCGCACCGCCTCGGAGCCGGGCCGCAACCTGGTGCTGTCGATCGACATCCGCCTGCAGGAGCTGGTCGAGAAGGCGTTCGGCGAACGCCGCGGCGCACTGATCGCGATCGAGCCGCAAACCGGAGACGTGCTGGCGTTCGTTTCCAAGCCGACCTTCGATCCGAACCTGTTCGTCGACGGCATCGACCCGCCCAGCTGGGACAGTCTGAACAATTCGCCGGACAAGCCCCTGCTGAACCGGGCGTTGCGCGGCACTTACCCGATCGGGTCGACCTACAAGCCTTTCCTGGCGCTGGCTGCCCTCGAGCTGGGCAAGCGCCGCCCGGACAGCGTCACCTACGATCCCGGCTACTACTGGTACGCGGGCCATCAGTTCCGCGAGGGCGGCGGGCCGAAGGGCGGCTACGGGATGGTCGACCTGCACAGGTCGATCGTGGTGTCCAGCGACACCTACTACTACGCGGTGGCCAACGACCTGGGCGTGGATGCGATCCACGATTTCATGCAGCCGTTCGGCTTCGGGCAGCTCACCGGGATCGACCTGGAGGGGGAGCTGGCCGGCGTGCTGCCCTCGTCCGAATGGAAGGAGCGGCGCTTCCACCAGAAGTGGTACGGCGGCGAGACCATTTCGATCGGTATCGGGCAGGGCTACAACAGCTTCACGCTGCTGCAGCTTGCGCATGCCACCGCCACCCTGGCCAACGGCGGGGTCGTGATGAAGCCGCACGTGGTGCGCGCGATCGAGGATCCGCGCAGCGGCGAGCTGCATCTGACGGTTCCTTCCGAGAGCTCGCGCATCCGCCTGAATCCGCACAACCTGGACTTCGTGCGCGACGCGATGGTCGACGTGGACCTGACCGGCACCGGGCGCGCCGCCTTCGCCGGCGCTCCGTACCGGGCCGCCGGCAAGACCGGCACAGCCCAGGTCGTCGGCATCGCGCAAAACGAGAAATACAACGCAAGCAAGATCGAGGAACGCCACCGCGACCATGCGCTGTTCATCGCGTTCGCACCGGCCGAACCGGGCGCCAAGCCGCGCATCGCGCTGGCGCTGCTGGTGGAAAACGGCGGCTGGGGTGCGGATGCGGCGGCCCCCATCGCGCGCCAGGTCTTCGACTATTACCTGCTCGGCAAGCTGCCCCCGTCTGCGCCGGCCCCCCATGAGGCGCCCGGCGAAGCGGTCGCGACGGCGCCCGCCTATGCCACAGGAGCGCGGCAATGAGCTCGCAACCGATGGCGAGCCGGCTCGGCCCCTGGTTGCGCAGCCGCCTTCCGACCCTGGATCCGGTGCTGCTGGCGGCGCTGGGCGTTCTATGCCTGCTGGGGCTGGTGACGCTGTATTCGGCCGCGTCCGATCATCCGGGCCGCTTCGGTGAGCAGGTGCGCAACTTCGCGCTGGCAGCCGCGCTGATGGTCGCGATCGCGGGGCTGACGCCCCGCGTTTTGAAGCGGCTGGCGCTGCCGGTGTACGTGCTCGGGCTGGTACTGCTGGTGGCGGTTCTGGTGGCCGGCGTGTCGGTCAAGGGCGCGCAGCGCTGGCTGGACCTGGGCGTGATGCGGATCCAGCCCGCCGAGATGATGAAGCTGAGCGTGCCGTTGATGCTGGCCTGGTACTTCGACCGGCGCGAGGGAGCGCGTGCGCAGGATCGATTTTGCCATCGCTGCCCTGGTGGTGCTGGTGCCGGTCGCGCTGATCATCCGCCAGCCGGACCTGGGAACCGCGCTGCTGGTGCTGGCCGCCGGTTTTTTCGTGATCTTCTTCGCCGGGTTGCCGTGGCTCTGGCTGGGCGTGATGGGCGGCGGAACGCTCGCGCTGATGCCGGTGGCCTGGGGCCTTATGCACGATTACCAGCGCAACCGCATCCTGACCCTGGTCGATCCGATGAGCGATCCGCTCGGCAAGGGTTTTCACACGCTGCAGGCGATGATCGCGATCGGCTCGGGTGGCGTGTTCGGAAAAGGCTGGATGCAGGGCACCCAGACCCACCTGGAATTCATCCCGGAGCGCACCAGCGATTTCATCTTCGCCGTCTACTCCGAGGAATTCGGACTGATCGGCAATCTGGTGCTGCTCGTACTGTTCCTGGTGCTGGTGGCGCGCGCGCTGGCGATCGCCGGCCAGGCCGGCACGTCGTTCTCGCGGCTGCTGGCGGCGTCCATCGCGATGATCCTGTTCACGTTCGCGTTCGTGAACATGGCGATGGTCAGCGGCGTCCTGCCCGTGGTGGGCGTGCCGCTTCCATTCATCAGCTATGGCGGCACGGCGCTGGTCACGCTGGGCATGGCGTGTGGAATGCTGATGTGCGTGCAGAGCCACCGCAAGCTGGTTCAGATGTGAAGCGGGCGGCGTGGCCGGCCGGGCGGTCGCTGCGGATCGCGCTGGCCGCGCTTGTGCTGGCGGCCTGCGCCTCGGAACCCAAGCGCCCGGGCTATTACTCGGAGGACGGTCCTCCCGAGCGGGTTCCGTCCAACCTGCTGGCTACGCCCGACGCGATCCCGCGCGACGAGCCGTTGAACCCGTATGCCAATCGTCCGTATGTCGCGCTGGGACGGACCTACGTGCCGGACCTGTCGAACGCGCCGTTCCACCAGCGCGGGATCGCGTCGTGGTACGGGCGCCAGTTCCAGGGC
Organism: uncultured beta proteobacterium; assembly: GCA_963739145.1. Lineage (GTDB taxonomy): Bacteria > Pseudomonadota > Gammaproteobacteria > Burkholderiales > Burkholderiaceae_F > VBCK01. The sequence continues at coordinate 23,292 of CAVTZO010000006.1, read as the reverse complement.
AACCGCACGGCCAGCGGAGAGCATTACGACATGTTTGCGATGACTGCGGCGCATCCCACGCTGCCGATCCCCAGCTATGCGCGAGTCACCAACACGCACGACGGCCGTTCGGTGATCGTTCGGATCAACGACCGCGGGCCGTTCCTGCGGGATCGGGTCATCGACCTGTCTTACGTGGCGGCCGCGCGCCTCGGGCTTGCGGGACCGGGCAGCGGCGAGGTCGAGGTCCAGCGCATCGTGCCGACCCGGATCGCGCGCGCGGTGCCGTCTTCATCTGCCTCTGCGACCCAGATCGCGCGTGCGCCATCGCCTTCACCCGCTTCTTCTCTCACCCCGGTGGGCGAGGGGTCGAGGCCTTCACTCCCCTCTCCCACGGTAGTGGGCGAGGCATCAAGGCCTTCACTCCCCTCTCCCACGCCAGTGGGAGAGGGGTCGGGGGTGAGGGCCCCCGCGCCAGACGCCGCCGTTGCCCTTGCCGTGCCCTCGCCCGGGTCTGGGTCGGTGCCGCGCGCGCTGCCCGCCCCGGCCGCCGAGTCGATCGCTTCAGACGCGGCGGCCGGTCCGTCCTCGGCGCGACCGGCTGCCGCGGGCGCCCGCTGGTCGGTTCAGCTGGGAGCGTTCGCTGTCGCGATGAACGCCGAGGCGCTGCGCGACCGCCTGGCGCTGCTGCTCGGTTCGCCGGAGGCTTCGGCGCTGCCGGCCGAGCTGCGCGTGCCCCGCATCGAACGCGCGGCCGGACTTGACCGGGTGCTTATCGGCGACGCCGCCGACCACGCCGTCGCGGTCCAGTGGTCGCGGCTTCTGGAGCGATACCTGGCCCGGCCCACCGTGCTTTACGTGCGCTAGCCGATTCTTCGGTTGCCACTGCGCGCGCGCGCGACTATCTTTGCGGCCTGCCGGCGCCGCCGGCACCGGCTGCAGGAGCGCTGACATGAAACGGAACCCGAAGGCGACTGGGCAAAGCGACTTGCGGCGCCGCGTGGTCCTGGCGAGCGCGGGCGCGCTTGTGCTGCCGCTGTCTGCCCGCGCCGATCTGCTTGGGTCGCTGAGCTCGTCGGACGCCACCGCCGGCATCCGGGCTGCACTGGAGCGCGGCGCACAAGAGGCGGTGGACCTGCTGGGCAAGACCGACGGTTTCTGGGGCAACGAACGGGTTCGCATCCCGCTGCCCGACTGGCTGGCCAAGGCCGAAAGCGTATTCCGCCTGTTCGGACGCAAGCAAGAACTCGACGACCTGCACATGTCCATCAATCGGGCAGCGGAACAGGCGGTGCCGCAAGCGCGCACCCTGCTCGTGGGTGCGGTCAAATCGATGTCCGTCCAGGATGCGAAAGCGATTCTGACCGGGGGCGAGAACTCGGCCACGCAGTACTTCGAAAAGCAGACGCGCAAGCCACTGGCCACACGATTCCTGCCGATCGTGACCAAGGTGACGTCCAGCAGCGGGCTGGCGCGCCAGTACGACGGTGTTGCGCAGCAGGCGCAGACGCTGGGGCTGGTCAAGGAAGACGCCAGCGTCGAGCACCACGTGACGAACAAGGCGCTGGACGGGCTCTTCCTGATGATCGCAGACGAGGAGAAGAAGATTCGCGCCAACCCCGCTGCCACCGGCAGCGCCATCCTGACCAAGGTGTTCGGCTCGCTTTGATCTCACCTCGCAAGACTTGAGGCGGATTTGATGAAATTGATGCGTTTCGCGCTGCTCGCGGCGCTGCTGCAAGGCGCGTGCTCCGGCGCGCTGTCGCAACAACCCGCCTACCAGGGTCACGGCGCCCAGAGCGTCGCCGCGGACCTGATCGCGAAGTACGCGCCGCCCCCGCTCGATCCGGCCGTTTCGCGTCGGATCCAGAGCATGCTCGACGTGCGGGCCCCGGGGCAGGGCATCGTCGCGCCGGACGGCACCCGGCTCTTTTTCAACTGGCGCATCACCGGCTCGCAGCAGATCTTCCGGGTCGACGCGCCGATGGGCTTCCCGCGCCAGTTGACCGGGGGCGAGGACCGCACAAGCGTGCTTGCGATCACGCCCGACGCCAGGTGGCTGGTCGTCTCGCGCGACGAAGGCGGGCAGGAGAACCCCGGCCTTTACCTGCAGTCGACCGACGGCGGGCCGCTGAAAACCGTCCAGAAGGTCGAGAAGGTGCAGACCTTGTTCGACTTCGTGACGGACGACGCAAAGGAACTGTACTTCCACTCGAACGACGTCGCCGCCGACAGCTACGCGATCTACCGCTACGATCTCGCGAGCGGTGCCCGGACCCTTGTGTTCGGGGACAAAGGCCTCTGGGAGGTCGCTGACCACAGGGGCGAGGGGCCGGACCTGCGGCTGCTGCTCGTGAAGCAGACCGGCTCGTTCGCGCGCGAATACGCCGAGCTGGCGCCGGCGACCCAGCATTTGACGCCGCTGTTCGGGGCCGGAGAGCAGAACGAGTACGACGCGGTCTACGGGGCGCGGCCGGGCGAGCTGCTGGTGCGCACCAACAAGTTCAGCGAGTTCCGGCACCTGTACCGATGGGCCGCCGGTGGCGATTCCACACAGCAGAGCTTTCGGGAGGTCCTGGCCCCTGCGGGGATGGACGTGGCGGGCTTTTCGATCGACCGTGCGCGCTGGCACATCTATGCATCGCTGAACGACGGCGGCTACGCCCGCCTGAAGGTTCTGGACGCATCGAGCTTCCAGGAGATCGACCTTCCCGTGCCGAAGGACGCCGAGCAGGTCCGCGCCGGCGAGGCGACGCCGGATGGCCGCTACGTGACGATCGGTATCGAAACCTCGCAGTCGCCCCCGACGAGCTACGTGTGGGACTGGCAGAAGAAGGCGCTGACGCGGTGGGTGTTGCCCGCGGCGCCGGAGGTCGATCTTTCGGCATTCGTCGCGCCGAAGCTGATGTCCTATCCGGCCGCGGACGGCACCCCGATTCCGATGTTCGTGCGCTTCCCGAAGGGTTGCGCGCCGGGCGAGAATCCGGACGCCGACCCCTGTCCGGTGATCGTCGAGTTTCACGGTGGACCGGAATCGCAGGCCAGGCCGGGATTCTCGCCGCGCGCCCAGCTGTTCGTGGAGGCGGGGTTCATCTTCGTGGAGCCCAACGTTCGCGGCAGCGACGGCTACGGCAGGGCTTGGCTGGAGGCCGACAACGGCCCGAAGCGCCTGAACGTGATCGGCGATATCGACGACGCGGGCAAATGGGTCCGCGCCCACTGGGGGCGTAACGGCAAACCGCCCCGCGTGGGCGTGACCGGAGGAAGTTACGGCGGGTACTCGACGCTGGTTGCGATGACGATGTTCGCCGGCACCTATGACGCGGGCGCGTCGATCGTCGGAATGAGCAACCTGCAATCGTTCCTTCGCAACACGGCGCCGTATCGCCGCAAACTGCGGATCACCGAATACGGCGATCCGGACGCGGACGCCGAGGCGCTTCGCAAGCTCTCACCGGTGACCTACCTGGACCGGGTGAAGAGTCCATTGCTGGTGATCCAGGGCTTGAACGATCCGCGGGTGCCGGCCGGCGAGGCGATCCAGATCCACGACCAGCTCGAGGCGCGCTCGATTGCTGCGCCGCTGATCCTGTTCCCGGACGAGGGACACGGGGCGTCCAAGCGCGGCAACATCGCCCTGATGCTCGGCTACGTGATCCGTTTCTTCGAGGAGAACCTGAAGCCGACGCCCGGCCGCTGACCGGCGCCGAGCTATCCTTGCGCCCGGCGCGCACAACCGACCGCACAACGCACACAGGGGCTCCCCGTGCTTCCTCCCGCCGCCCGCCAGTTCGTCGATGAACGCTGGGACCAGGACCTGGTCGCTCGTCTGAGCGATTACATCCGGATCCCGGCCAAGTCACCGGCGTTCGATCCGTCCTGGGCCGCGCATGGCCACCTCGAGCGCGTCGCGCGCGATGCGCTGGCCTGGGCCCGGACCCAGCCGGTGCACGGCTTGAAGGCCGAGATCGTCTCTCTGGAAGGGCGCACGCCCTGCGTTTTCTTCGACGCGCCGTCGACCCGGCCCGGGTCGCCCGGGGATCGAACCGTGCTGTTTTACGGGCACCTGGACAAGCAGCCCGAAATGTCGGGCTGGCGCACGGGCCTGGGGCCGTGGCAGCCGGTGATCCACGAGGGTCGCCTGTATGGCCGGGGCGCGGCGGATGACGGCTACGCAGTGTATGCGGCGCTGACCGCGATCGCCGCGCTCGATGCGAGCGGGGTGCCTCGGCCCCGCTGCGTAGGGCTGATCGAGACCTGTGAAGAAAGCGGCAGCTTCGACCTGCCCGCGTACCTGGACCACCTGATGCCCCGCCTCGGACAGGTCGGCCTGCTGATCGGGCTGGATTCCGGATGTGGAGACTACGAGCGGCTGTGGGTGACGACATCGCTGCGCGGGTTGATCGGCGGCGTGCTCAGCGTCGATGTGCTGCGCGAGGGCGTGCACTCCGGCAACGCCTCCGGCATCGTGCCCTCGTCGTTTCGCATCCTGCGGGTACTGCTGGACCGGATCGATGACTCCCGCACCGGCAAGCTGCGCGACCCGGTGTTCCAGGCCTCGGTGCCGGCCGATCGCATGGAACAGGCGCGCACGGCAGCCGCCGTGCTTGGCGACCGCGTCTGGCAGCAGTTTCCCTGGGCCCGCAACGACCCGGGCAAGGGCGAGGCGCCGGAGGAGCGCGCGCGGCCGGTCACGACCGACCCGGTCGAGGCGATCCTGAACCGCACCTGGCGCTCCACGCTTTCCGTGATCGGAGCCGCCGGCCTGCCGCCGCTGAAGGAGGCGGGCAACGTGTTGCGGCCGGGTACCGAGCTCAAGCTCAGCATCCGGCTGCCGCCGACGGTGGACCCGGAGCGCGCGACGCAGCGGTTGAAGCAGCTGCTGGAAGCGGAACCGCCGTACGGAGCTCGGGTCCGATTGGACATGGACAACGCGGGCTGGGGCTGGAATGCACCGCCCACCGCGCCGTGGCTGAAGGAAGCGCTGGACCAGGCGTCCATCGATGCCTACGGCCAGGAGCCGGTCTGGATGGGCGAGGGCGGCGCCATTCCGTTCATTTCGATGCTGGGCGAGCGGTTTCCGCGGGCGCAGTTCGTGATCGCCGGCGTGCTCGGGCCGCAGTCCAACGCGCACGGGCCCAACGAGTTCCTGCTGATTCCCTACGCCAAGAAACTGACGAGCGCGATCGCGCAAGTCGTGGCCCAGGTCCAGGACTGACGGGCCGCCGGGCCGATCGCAACGATCGGCGATCAGACCCGTTGCGCCATCAAGCTCCGATACAGGGTCTCGCGCGCGATGCCGGTCACCTTGGCCGCGATCGCCGCGGCGCGCGCCGCCGGCATCTGCTCGGCCAGGGCGCGCAGCCAGCGCCGGCTCGCTTCATCCAGCGCAGCCAGTTCCGCCTCGGCCGGCTCACCTGCGTCGACCACCAGAACGAATTCGCCGCGCTCGCCCTGCTGCTCGACCGCTCGGCACAGGTCGGCGGCCGTGGTCTGCACCACCGCCTCGAACAGCTTGCTCAACTCGCGCGCCAGCACGACTCGACGGCCCGGTTGCAATATCGATGCGAGTTCGCGCGCTGTCTGCGCGATCCGGTGCGGCGCCTCGAACACGACGAAACCCTCGTCGCGCGCGGCCGCTTCCTGCAACAGGCGCCGCCGCGCCTGCACGCGCGACGGCAGAAAGCCGATCAGGCGCACCGAAGTCGCGTTCAGGCCCGACACCGACAGCGCCGCCGACAGGCTGCTTGCACCGGGGACAGGGATCACGCGCTGGCCGGCCGCCAGCGCCGCCCGCACCAGCACTGCACCCGGGTCCGATATCCCCGGCGTTCCCGCATCGCTGACCAGTGCGACCCGCTCGCCCTGCGACAGGCGCGACAGGATCTGTTCACTCGCACCGCGCTCGTTGTGACGGTGCAGGGCGACCAGGCGGGTTCCCACGCCATAGCGCTTGAGCAGCGGGGCCGTCACGCGCGTATCTTCCGCGGCAATGCAATCGGCATTGCGGAGTACCCAAAGCGCGCGCAGCGTGATGTCGGCAGCATTGCCGATCGGCGTGGCCACTACATACAATGCGCGCGGCAACTGCTGCTGATCCAGGCCGGAGGCGGTCCACAGCGGCTGGCGAGCCCACGGGTCGGGGGTATCCGGATCATCCATATCGTATCGCTCCGCAGCACGGAATCCGATATCTCGGTCCGGTTGCAGCATTATTCACAATCCTGGAACCAATCGCCGGTTCGCAGGTCTGGCATGTCTGCGGCAGACTGGATCGGAGGGCGCTCGATGCGAGGTCGCGCGGCGCGCAGCGCGCGCCAGTGGGCGGGGGACGCCGCCGAGCAGGCCGCCTGTGCCCTGCCGGAGCGCAACGGCGTGCGGATCGTGGCGCGCCAGGTCGGTTATCGTGTCGGCGAGTTGGATGTGGTTGCGCGCGACGGAGCGACGCTGGTGTTCGTCGAAGTGCGCAGCCGGGCGCGGATCGGGATGGCCGCAGCCAGCGTCGGCGCGGTCAAGCGCCGCCGGGTACGCCTGGCCGCGCAGCAGTACTTGCGACGGCATTACGGCGATCGCTGGCCGCCGTGCCGGTTCGACGTCGTGATCGCCGAAGGCGATCGGATTGAATGGCTACGCGCCGCCTTCGGCGCCGAGGAGGAAACTGGATGAGTCAGGCAAATCGTTTGAATCGATGGTTGATCGCCGCGACGCTGGCGACCATGACGCTGGACGGGTGTGTCCTGCTGGCCGTTGGCGCCGGGGCCACCGCGGCCGGAGGGGCGGCGGTGGTCGTGAGCGATCGCCGGTCGGCCGGAGTCCAGCTCGAGGATCATCAGCTCGAATCGAAAGTGAAGGACGCGCTGATCGATAACATCCCGAAGACGGCGATGAGCATCACCGTAACGAGCTACGACCACAAGGTGCTGCTGACCGGGGAAGTCAGGACGGCCGACATGCGGGCCACGGCCGAGCGGGCGGCCGCGCACGTCGAGAACGTGCGCGAAGTGGTCAACGAGCTGACCGTGGGCGAGCCGGCCTCGTTCGGCGACCGCACCGACGACACGCTGCTCGCGGGCAAGGTGAAGTCGGCTTTGCTCGGCGCCGACGGTGTGCCGACCGAGGTCGTCCTGACCACGGTAGACCAGGGCGTCGTCTACCTGATGGGCAAGGTGACACCGGCGGAGGGCGACGCCGCTGCCAAGGCCGCCAGCCGCGTGATCGGAGCGCGCCGGGTGGTCAAGCTGTTCGAACTGATTACGGACCAGCAGGTGGCCGAAATCAAGAAATCTCAGGAGGCTTCCCCCAGCGGCGCCAAGAACGAGGGACACCCCTGAACCACCCTTTTCCGGCCTGCGGCCGGAAAAGGCTAGAGGAAGAGAACGAGGGGCGCAGGCGGGGTTTCGCGAAGCACCGCGTAGCAAAGCCGGAGCGCCTTGCAAGGCGCGCCGTGGAGCGTCGACCCGGCCCCCTCGTGCTCCCCCAGCCAATGCAAAGGGTCGCAAGTGGGAGAGGGGCAGGGGCGTGAGCAAGCGTGCCCGGTCGCCCCTCGCCCGCGCAGCGGGAGAGGGGGTGAGGGCTAAGTCGGCCTTCGAAGCTGGCTCTCCCGCTCCAGCTCGGCCTCGACGTCGCCCGACATGGCGCGGGCCAGTTGCTTGCGATCGAGCTCGTTCTCCCAGCGCGCAATCACGACGGTCGCCACGCCATTGCCGATCAGGTTGGTCAGGGCGCGCGCCTCCGACATGAATCGATCGATTCCCAGGATCAGCGTGAGCCCGGCCACCGGCACGGTCGGCACCGCCGCCAGCGTGGCCGCCAGCGTGACGAACCCGCCGCCGGTCACCGCGGCAGCGCCCTTCGAGGTCAGCATCAGCACGGCCAGCAGCTTGAGCTCGTCGAACAGGGTCAGCTGCGCGTCGGTCGCCTGCGCGATGAAGATCGCCGCCATCGTCAGATAGATCGAGGTGCCGTCCAGGTTGAAGGAGTAGCCGGTCGGAATCACCAGGCCGACCACGGATCGCGAGCATCCCAGCCGCTCCATCTTGGCCATGATGCGAGGCAGTACGGTTTCCGACGAGGAAGTGCCCAGGACGATCAGCAGCTCCTCCTTGATGTAGACGATGAAGCGCAGGATCGAAAACCCGGTCAGGCCGGCGATCAGGCCCAGCACGCCCAGTATGAAGACCACGCAGGTCAGGTAGAACGTGCCCATCAGCTCGGCCAGCTGGGTGAGCGAGCCGATCCCGTACTTGCCGATCGTGAACGCCATCGCGCCAAACGCTCCCAGCGGCGCCACCTTCATGATGAAGCCGACCACCACGAACAGCGCGTGCGAGATCTGCTCGATCAGGCGCGCCACCGCGCGGCCCGAATCACCCGCGATCGACAGCGCGAAGCCGAACAGCACCGCGAACAGCAGCACCTGCAGGATCTCGCCCTTGGCGAAGGCGTCGACCACGGTGACTGGGATGATGTTCAGCAGGAATTCGACCGTGCCTTGCGACTTGGCCGCCGTCGTGTAACTGGCCAGCGCCTTGGTGTCGAGCGAGGCCACGTCCGCGTGCAGACCGGCGCCCGGCTGCAGCACGCTGATGATCACCAGGCCGAGCAGCAGCGAGACCGTGCTGACCACCTCGAAATAGATCAGCGCCTTTCCGCCCACACGGCCGACCTTCTTCAGGTTCTCCATGCTGGCGATCCCGGTCGTCACGGTGCAGAAGATGATCGGCGCGATCATCATCTTGATGAGCTTGATGAAGCCGTCGCCGAGCGGCTTGAACTGGGTCGCGGTATCCGGATAGAAATGGCCGAGCAGGACGCCCAGCACGATCGCGCACAACACCTGCACGTACAGGTGACGCCACCAGGCCGTTTTCATCGTTCCTCTCCCGCGCAGCGCGCGCCTTCCCCCGCGTGCATGATGCCACCATTTGTTGCGCCATTGCCGGCCACTTCGGAGGAACGAAATGTTTGCGCGCGACCGGCGAATCCGGTTAGTCTGTGCGCCGCTCCGCCCGGCCGCGATCAGCTTGCGGGAAGCGGACGCTCTCGGGACCAACCGCAGGAGGATCGGCAAATGGCGTTGATTGTTGTTCTAGGGCTGATCGTGGCGGCCGCGCTGTGGGCCGGGGCGATCTACAACCGGCTGGTTGCGCAGCGCAACGAATTCAAGAACGCCTTCGCGCAGATCGACGTGCAGCTCAAGCGCCGCTACGACCTGATTCCCAATCTGGTCGAGACGGCCAAGAAGTACATCTCGCACGAGCGGGAGACGCTGGAAGCGGTGGTCAAGGCGCGCACCTCGGCGGTATCGGCCAACTCGGCTGCCGCGGCCGACCCGGCCAACGCCGACTCGATGCGCCAGCTGGCCACGGCCGAGGGCGGTCTGAGTGGCGCGCTGGGGCGCCTGTTTGCAGTGGTCGAGTCGTATCCGGACCTGAAGGCCAACCAGAACATGATGCAGCTCACCGAGGAGCTGACCAGCACCGAGAACCGGATAGCGTTTTCGCGCCAGGCGTTCAACGATTCGGTGATGAACTACAACAACGCCGTGCAGCAGTTTCCATCGAATTTCATCGCCGGCGCGTTCTCGTTCCAGCCGGCCGAGCTGCTCAAAGCCACCGAAAGCGACGAGGAGCGCAAGGCGGTCAAGGTCCAGTTCTGAGCCTGCCGCCTTGACGACCGGCTTTTTCGAGCAGCAGGAAGCGGCCCGGCGCACCAGCCGGCGCCTGGTCTGGCTGTTCGGGGCGGCCGTGATCGCGATCGTGATCGCGGTCAACGTGGTGCTGGGCAGCGCCTATCTGTACGTCTTCACCGGCCACGGCGCCTGGGCGCGCTACGGCCTGGACGCGCTGCCTCACTATTTCGTCGAGACCACCACCGCGGTGGTGCTGCTGATGATCGTCGGCGGCTCCGTGCAGCAGGTGCTGGCCATGCGGGAGGGCGGCGAGGCGGTCGCGCGCATGGTCGGCGCGCGGCCGGTCGATCCGTCCAGCCAGGATCTGCTCGAGCGGCGGCTGCTCAACGTGGTCGAAGAGATGGCACTTGCTTCGGGCATCCCGACGCCGCGCGTTTACGTGCTGGAGCGACAGGACACCATCAACGCGTTCGCCGCCGGGCTGCAGCCGAGCGACGCGGTGGTCACCGTGACGCACGGCACCCTGACCCGGCTCACGCGCGACGAGCTGCAGGGCGTGATCGGCCACGAGTTCAGCCACATCCTGAACGGCGACATGGCGTTGAACATCCGGTTGATCGGGCTGCTGCAGGGATTGCTGATGCTCGCGCTGTTCGGCCGCTTCCTGGCCGACATGGATCGGGTCCGGATATCGAACGACTCGCGCGACCGCGGCAACGTGCTGTTCTTCGCCGGCATCGCGATCCTGGCGGTCGGCTACATCGGCGTCTTCTTCGGCCGCCTGATCAAGGCCGGCGTATCGCGCCAGCGCGAATTGCTGGCCGATGCCAGCAGCCTGCAGTTCACGCGCAATGCCGACGGCATCGGCGGCGCGTTGCGCAAGATCGGCGGGCTGGGCGACGGTGCCGGCGGGCAGATCGACCACCCGCATGCGGAGACGCTGTCGCACATGTTCATGGCGCCGGCGCGGCTGAACTTCGCCAGCGGCTGGCTCGCCACCCACCCGCCGCTGGATGAGCGAATCCGGCGCATCTACGGACACCCGATGGAATTCCTGCCGGCGCCCGAGCTGGTGACCTGGACCGCGCCAACTGCGTCGCCGTCGGCACCGGAGCTGCCGCCGCTGGCGTTCACGGCAGCAGGCGCGGCGGTGCCGGCTGCAGCGGTTGCGGCCACGGCAGCGGCCGGCGCTGCAGCGTCGGTCAGTCCGGTTGGCGCGCTGACCGGCGCGGCGCCTGGCGCGGACATGCAGGCCACGATCGGCCGGCCGCAAGCGGCTGCACGGCCTTTCGTCGAGCAGCTGCTGGCGCGCGTCGAGGCGCTGGGATTGCGGCCTGCCCTGGCCGATACCACCGGTGCCCAGCTGCTGGTCCTGGGCCTGCTGGTGGACCAGGAACAGACGATGGCGCAACGCCAGGAGCAGATCGTGGCCCAGGCGTTCGGCCCGGATTCGTCGGCGCAGGTCGAAGCGGTTCGCGCCGCGGCGGCGCAGATGCCGCCAGGCTGGCGCCTGCCGCTGGTCGATCTGGCGATGCCGGCGCTGCGCAAGTTGCCTGCGCCCGCGCGCGAGCGCTTGCTGTCGCTCGCGCACACGCTGATCGCCGCGGACGGGCGCGTCACGCTGCCCGAGTTTCTGCTGTACACGGTGCTGGAGGCGCGCCTCGGTGCCCGACCCCAACCCTCAAGCCCGGCCCGGTACGCGTCGCTGCGTGATCTTGCCCCGGAGGCGCGGCAGGTTCTTTCGCTGCTGGCGGCGGTGCGGATGCCCGAGGCGCCCGCGCACGCGTATGAAGCGGGCGCCAGGGGCCTGGAGGGCATCGATGCCGAACCGGCCGCGCCCGAGGCGCTGGCGCTGCAAAAGGTGTCGGCCGCGTTCCGGCGTTTGAACCTGCTGGCGCCGCTGGTCAAGCCTCAATTCATCAAGGCCTGCGTGGCGGTCGCGTTCGTCGATGGAGCGGGCAACTGGAAGGCGGCCAGCTGCCTGCGCACGCTGTGCGCGGCGCTCGATTGCCCCTTGCCTCCGCAGGTCGATGCGCAGGAAGCAGCGCAAGGCTCCGGCGCGTAGCATCGTTGCGCATCCTTTCGGACGACGAGCCATGCCGCCGATCGGGGTCGTGACCCCGGCGGCTGGCCGCACGAAAATGTCAGAATCGGGCCGATGAATCCGAACCTCGCTCGCGCAGTTGGCTTCGCCACCTTGATGCTGGCACTGGGCTGTCTGCCCGGCTGCGGTGGCGGCTCCGGCAACTCCGGTTCGTCGTCCGCCGCCTCGCCGGTGACCGCCGCGGTGTCGGGTGCAAGCCCGTTTACGGCCAGCTGCGGCTCGACGGTGCCCACCGGCACCACCGAAACGTTCACGACCGGATCGGGAGTCCAGCCGCAGATCGCGGCGATCCCCGGGGGTTCCATCGTCGGCGTGTGGGAGCAGGATCGATGGACCGGCCTCGGTTCGCGCGCGATCCTCTCGGCGCTGTCGAGCAACGGTGGATCGACCTGGACCAAGCCCGTGGTACTGCCGTTCTCGGCGTGCGGCGGCGGCAACGGGGCCGGTGCGGCCTACGACCGCACCTCGGATCCATGGATCAGCTTCGCCGGCAGCGGCGTCATGGTGGCCAGTGCGCTCGCCTTTTCGGCCAACGGTTTCGTCGAAGATAATTTCACCTCCGTGGCAGGCACGAGCGCGGTCCTGTTGTCTCGCTCCACCGACGGCGGCTCCACCTGGAGCGCCCCGACCGTACTCTTCCAGGACCTCAATCCGGGACCGACCTTCTATTTCAACGACCGCGACTCGATCACCGCCGATCCCTCCCAGGGCAACGTATACGTGGTGTGGGATCGACTCCCATCGAACTTGCCGAACCTCGCGGGCAGCGCCCCGGCCTATCTGGCGCGCCTGACCGGCGGAGGCGCGACTCTGAGCGGCGTGGGGCCCATTTACGACCCGGGTGTCGGCAACGAGGCCTTCAACAATGAGATCGTGATCCTGCCGAGCGGGGTGTTGCTGGATTTTTTCACGCTGATATCGAGCAGCGGCGCCACGACGCTGCAGGTCATCAGCTCTTCGAATCAGGGCGTCACCTGGTCGACCACACCACCCTGGCCGGTGACGGTTTCAACCATCGTGTCGGTCGGCACCGCCAATCCCATTCCCAACAGCTTTGCGATCCGCGACAGCATGTGGATGGCGCAGGTCGCGGTCGATCCGGCCACCGGCGCGGTCGCCGCGGTCTGGCAGCAGTCGTTCTCCGCGGGGGGCACATTCGACGGGATCGCGCTTTCGATCTCCACGGACGGCGGCGCGACCTGGTCGGCGCCGGTGCAGATCAACGGAAAGACCACGGTGGCGGCATTCAGCCCCACCGTGCGCTACCTCCCCGGCAGCGTGCTGGCCGTCAGCTACTACGACTTTCGCGACTTTGTCGCCGGCTCATCGGTCTTGAGCACCGACGCCTGGCTGACCGAATCGTCGGACGGCAAGACCTGGCATGAGCTGCGCCTGCAGGTCCCGTTCGATCTGAACCAGGCGCCGCAGGCCTGGGACAGTCATATCCCGTTCGGCGGTGGCACGGGGCTCTTTCTCGGCGACAACCAGGCGCTGGCCCTGGTCGCCAGCGGCGCGCTGCCGCTGTATGCGGCGACCAACAGCGCCGGCGCCCGCGTGGTCGCGACCCAGGCTCCCAGCCCGCTCACCCTGTCGTCGGCCCATGTGTACACCGTGCCCTAGGGCGGAGCCCCGATGATCCGCGGTTGCCTGGCGTGGGCGCGGCTGGTCGCGCCGGTCGCGGCGACACTTTGTGCGAACCTCGCAATGGCCCAGGTCACGGTCGCCGATGCCTGGGTGCGAGGCACGGTCGAGGGCCAGACCTCGACCGCGGCCTACCTGAAGCTGCACAGCGACACCGACGCCCGCCTGATCTCCGTGACGTCTCCGGCGGCGGCGCGCTGCACCGTGCACGAAATGACGATGAGCGGGAACGTGATGAGGATGCGCTCGCTCGATTCGTTGCCGATCCCGGCCGGCCGCGCCGTCGCGCTCGAGGAGGGACACGATCACCTGATGCTGGAAGGGCTCACGCACCCGCTGAAGCCGGGCGAGGTGGTCACGCTGACCCTTACGTTTACCGAATCCTCCACTGGGAAGCAGCGGACGATCGAGGTGCGCGCCCCGGTTCGCCCGCTTGGCGCCAGTGGCGCCGACGATCAGCACTCCACGATGCCCATGACACGCTAGCGCTCGCGCCCGATTCATTGCAGGGTGCGACCCCAAGGCCCGGTTCGATGCAGGGGAATCATTTGCCGTGGGTGATGTTCGCACTTGACATTAACTAAGTCGTTAATTAACCTACGCAGCGTGTCGAAGAACCCCCGCCCCACCCTGGGCCGGCGCGCCCGCGCGACCGACTCCGACGCACGTGGCCAGCTGCTGGATGCGGCCGTCGGCCTGTTCGCCGAGCGTGGCGTGGCGAACACGACGGTGGCCCGGATCGCAGCAGCCGCGGGAGTGACCTCCGCCATGGTTCATTACTGGTTCGATACGCGCGAACGCCTGCTGGACGCGGTGGTGGAGGAGCGCGTGGCGCCGCTGTTCTTCCACATCTGGGATCCGGTGGACGTGGAACACGGCGCGCCGCTCGAGCTGGTGCGGGGGATCGTCGGCCGGATGTTCGACGTGACCGAAAAGCAGCCATGGCTGCCGTCACTGTGGCTGCGCGAGATCGTCAACGAGGGAGGCTTGCTGCGCGAGCAGGCGCTGCGCCACATCCCGCTGCAGCGGGTGGCCGGCTTCGGGCAGAACATCGCGCGCGGCAAGGCGCGCGGCGAGGTGAACCCCGAGATCGAGCCGCTGCTGCTGTTCAACTCGATCCTCGCGCTGGTGATGCTGCCGCAGGCGACCTCGCGCATCTGGCAGCGCATCAACCCGACGCTCAAGCTCGATCGCGCCATGCTCGAGCGGCACGTTGGCGCCCTGCTGATGCATGGAATCGCGACCCGGACCGCGAACGCGTCCGGGCGCCGCACCAAGAGGAGAAGCTCATGATCGCGGTTTTCTTTCGTCGCGGCGCCGCCGCCCCTGCGGCCGCACTGCTCTGGCTGGGCATCGTGTGCGCGGGCTGTTCGCAGCGTGCTCTGGACACTTACCAGGGATACGTGGAAGGCGAGTTCGTCTACATGGCATCGTCGCAGGCGGGCCAGCTGACGCAACTGGCCGTTGCGCGCGGCCAGACGGTGGCGGCCGACGAGCTGCTGTTCGCGCTCGAGGCGCAGAACGAGACCGACGCGGTGGCGCAGGCCCGCCAGCAGCTGCAGGCCGCGCAGGCCCAGCGCGCCGATCTGCTGACCGGCAAGCGGCGTCCGGAAGTCGAAGTGGTCGAGGCGCAACTTGCGCAGGCGCGCTCCGACGCGGCACGCGCGCAGACCCAGTTGAGCCGCGACGAGCAGCAGTACCAGGCAGGCGGCATACCGAAGGGCCAGCTGGACGACTCGCGCGCCGCGGCCGACAGCGCGGCGGCGCACGTGCAGGAGCTCGAGAGCCAGCTGCAGGTCGCTCGCCTGCCCGGCCGTGGCGAGCAGATCCTGGCGCAGGCCGCGCAGGTCCGGGCCGCGCAGGCGGGCCTGGCGCAGGCGCAGTGGAAGCTCGACCAGAAGCGCGTGCGCGCGCCCCACGCGGGCCTGGTGTTCGACACGATGTACCGCGGCGGCGAATGGGTTCCGGCGGGCAGCCCGGTTGTGCGGATGCTGCCGCCGGAGAACGTCAAGGTGCGCTTTTTCGTGCCCGAGTCGGTGGTCGGAACGCTCGCACCCGGTCGTCCGGTCCGGATCCGTTGCGACGGCTGCGCCGCCGACGTGGCGGCCGTGGTGAGCTTCGTGTCGGACCAGGCCGAGTACACGCCGCCCGTGATCTACAGCAACGAGGCTCGCGCCAAGCTGGTGTTCCTGGTCGAGGCACGCCCGCAGGTCGCGGATGCCACCAGGCTGCACCCCGGCCAGCCGGTGCAGGTCGTGCTGCGATGAGCGCGCGCGATCTTCCTGCTCCGGGCGCCGGACTTGCGATCGACGTCGATCGCCTCAACAAGCACTTCGGCGACAAGCACGTCGTGAAGGACGTCTCGCTGCAGGTGCAGCGCGGAGAGATCTTCGGCTTCCTCGGACCGAACGGCAGCGGCAAGACGACCTGCATCCGGATGATGTGCGGCCTGCTGACCCCCGATTCCGGCAGCGGCACCTGCCTGGGCTTTGACATCGTGCGGCAGAGCGGTCAGATCAAGCGCCAGGTCGGCTACATGACACAGCGCTTCTCGTACTGGGAGGATCTGACCATTCGCGAAAACCTGGATTTCGTGGCACGCATGTACCAGATGCGCAACCGCACGGAGGCGGTCGATCGGGCGCTGCAGGACCTGGGACTGGCGCATCGCGCCGATCAGCTCGCCGGCACGCTGTCCGGAGGCTGGAAACAGCGCCTGGCACTGGCCGCCTGCCTGCTGCATCAGCCGCAGCTGCTGCTGCTGGACGAGCCGACCGCCGGCGTCGATCCGAGCGCGCGACGAGACTTCTGGGAGGAACTGCACCGGCTCGCCGCACGCGGTATTTCGGTTCTCGTCAGCACGCACTACATGGACGAAGCGGAGCGCTGCCACAAGCTGGCCTACATTGCGTACGGCCAGTTGCTGGCTCGCGGCACCGCACGCGAGGTGATCGATTCGCTGGGGCTGTCGACCTGGAGCGTAACCGGCGACAACCTGGTGGAGCTCGCCGAACGGCTGCGCGGCGCGCCCGGCGTCGCCCAGACCGTGGCCTTCGGCACCGCCTTGAACGTCAGCGGACCGGACGAGGCGGCGTTGCACGCGACGCTCACCCAGCTTGCGCAGGCCGAGCCGGCGCTGCGCATCGAGCGGATCGACACGAAACTCGAGGACGCGTTCATCTACCTGATGGGTCGCGCCTCGGAGAACGATGCTGCGCCGGCAGGCGGGCGCAGATGAGCATGCGCGAGCGTTTCTCCTTCGCCCGCTGGTGGGGTGTGGCGCGCAAGGAATTCCTGCAGCTGCGGCGCGATCGCATCACGTTCGCGATGATCATCGGAATACCGATCATCCAGATGACGCTGTTCGGCTTCGCGATCAACACCGACCCGAAGCACCTGCCGACCGCGGTCGTCCTGGCCGACCAGAGCGAATTCACCCGCAGCTTCATCGCCGCGATGCGCAACTCGGAGTACTTCGACATCGTCTCGACCCTGCCCGATCAGGAATCCGGGCGGCGCGCACTCACCCAGGGCAAGGTGCTGTTCGTGCTGAACGTTCCGCAGGGGTTCACGCGCGAGCTGGCCAAGGGCGCGCGCCCGTCGCTGCTGGTCGAGGCCGATGCCACCGATTCGACCGCGGTCGGCACCGCGCTCGCGGCCCTGCCGTCGATCGCGCAGTCCGTCGCTGCAGAAGGACCTGAAAGGCCCGCTGTCGACTCTCGCGGTCCCGGATGCGGCGTTCGACGTCCAGGTCCACCGCCTCTACAACCCCGAAGCCATCACCCAGTACAACGTGGTGCCGGGACTGATGGGTGTGATCCTGACGATGACGATGGTGATGATGACCGGACTTGCGATCACCCGCGAACGCGAGCGCGGCACGATGGAGAACCTGCTGGCCACCCCCGTGCTGCCGATCGAGGTGACGACCGGCAAGATCCTCCCGTACGTCGCGATCGGCCTGCTGCAGGTGAGCATCATCCTTCTGGCGGCACGCTTCGCGTTCGGGGTGCCGGTCGTGGGCAGCGTCGTGACGCTGTACCTGTCGGCGCTGCTGTTCGTCGCGGCCAACCTTTCGGTCGGCATCATGCTGTCCTCCCTGGCGCAGAACCAGCTGCAGGGCGTGCAGCTGACCTTTTTCTATTTCCTGCCGAACATCCTGCTGTCCGGCTTCATGTTCCCGTTCGCCGGCATGCCCCGATGGGCCCGGTTCATCGGCGACCTGCTGCCGCTGACGTACTTCAACCGGCTGGTGCGGGGGATCCTGCTCAAGGGCGCCGGCTGGGCGGACCTGTGGCCGCACGTGTGGCCGATGCTCGTTTTCATGCTGGTGGTGATGACCGTGGCGGTGCGCTTTTACCGGCGCACGCTGGACTGAAGGGATCGAACCCATGCGAATCGCAATCGTAGAACGGTCCCGGGCAACGCCCTGGGCGATCGCGCTGGCCGCGTCGGGCGCGCTGTGCGCCTGTGCGGTCGGCCCGGCCTTCAGCCCGCCGCAGTCGACTGTCGTCGCCTCGTATACGCAGGTGCCGCAGCCCGAGGTGACGCAGGAGTCCTCGGGCCCTGCGGGCGCCGCGCAGCATTTCGTCCAGGCCGAGTCGGTCGGCGGCGGCTGGTGGCGGTCCTTCGGCTCGCCGGCGCTGGACCGGCTGGTGCAGCAGGCGCTGGACAACAGCCCGACACTGGCGCAAGCGGACATGAAGCTGGTGCAGGCGCGCCAGGACTACCTGGCGCAGGCCGGCGCGACCGAGTGGCCGCAGGTCGATGCCAGCCTGGGCGCGACCCGCGAGAAGCTCAATCCGGCGTCGGCCGGCATCGGGAGCCTGCTGAACAACCGGAGCTTTCCCCCGTTCACGCTGTACAGCGCCAAGGTCAACGTGTCCTACACGCTGGACCTTTTCGGAGCGAACCGGCGCGCGCTCGAAGCGCTGGCCGCCCAGATCGATTACGAGCAGTACGAGCTGGAGGCGGCACGCCTGACGCTGGCGGGCAACGTGGTGACGACGGCGGTGCGGCGCGCCTCGCTCGCCAGGCAGATCGCATTGACCGAAGACCTGCTGGCGGCACAGGCCCGGCAGCTCGACATCACCGGACAGCGCTATCGCGCCGGTGGCGTGTCGCTGATGGATCTGTTGAGCCAGCGCACGCAGGTCGAGCAGACCCGCGCAGGCCTGGCACCGCTGCACGCGCAAATGGCGCAGGCCGACCATCAGCTGGCCGTCTACGCGGGGCGCGCTCCCGGGCAGACCCCGGCGGGCGACGACGGCGACCCCGGTGCGCTGGAGCTCGATGCGCTGGCATTGCCCACGGATCTGCCGCTGACGCTGCCCTCGACGCTGGCGCGCCAGCGCCCGGACATCCGCGCATCCGAGGCGCTGCTGCACCAGGCGAGCGCCAATGTGGGCGTGGCCACCGCCAACCTTTACCCGCAAATCACCCTGTCGGGCGGCATCGGGCCCGAGGGCACCCCGCTGTCCGACCTGGTCACGGTCTGGTCCTTCGGCGCGGGGCTGACGCAACCGATCTTTCACGGTGGGCAGCTGCGCGCGCGCGAACGCTCGGCGCAGGCCGCCTACGAGGCCGCGGCCGCCGCCTACCGGCTGACCGTCCTGCAAGGGCTGCAACAGGTGGCCGATGCGTTGCGCGCGCTGGAGCAGGACGCGGTCGAGCTGCAATCGCGCGACGCGGCGCAGCGCGACGCCCACGCGAGCGCCGAAGTCGCGGGCCTGCGCTTTGCGGCGGGAGGCCTGAGCCAGCTGGCGCTGCTGGACACCCAGCGCCAGGAGTTGCAAACGACGCTGGACCGCACCAAGGTCCAGGCGCAGCGCCTGGCCGATACGGCCGCGCTGTTCCAGGCGCTGGGCGCGCGCCCGTGACTGGCTATCCTTGCCCGGCGGTCCGTGGCCGCCGACACGCCTGAGACGACGCTCGCATACCGTCCTTGCCTCGCAGCTCTCCCGCCAGCACCGTGGCGACTACCCAACGGCCAACCCGCTTTCAAGTCAAGACCCGACATGAAGCTGCAGTGTCGACACCGGTCGCACTTTTTCGGAGTCGACCCATACCGGACCCCATACTGGACCGCTGCCGATTCAAAGAGCAGACATCATGATGTTGGCTAAGGAAAGCTCTGGGTGTGTGCACGAGACGTCGGTGCGGAAATTACCGCCGCACCTCGCTCCCAATGAAAAACCTCAAGGAAGAGAAGGATCGAACGGGACAAAACTTTCCGCGCGCATGGCGTCGCCCTGTCCCGAATAGCGCGGCAAGACTGGGTATGGATAAACCGGACGGGTTCGTTCCACGAAACCGCCCTTACTTCGACCAGCGATTACTCGATCCGGCACAATGCCATTTTCAACCCACTGCTCCAGCGCGGTGAATGTATCGAACTCCGTGAGACCGGGTCCCCCAGATCCGTGATGGACACCGGGAACAAGGAACAGCCGAAAGAAGTTCTCCGTCTCCTTTCGACCTCCCATCAACTTCTTGACTCCCTCGTAATAACCGATCGATGACGTCGCCATGATGGCACCGTCGGCCAGTCCATGCCAAAGCAGGATCTTCCCACCGCGCTTCTTGAACGCGCGCAGGTCGAAGGAACCAGCGTCGTAAGTTCGCCGAGATCTGGCCAAGGTCGGAGGATCCCGGTCGAAATCGAACGTGAAGGCATCGGCGTTTCGCCGCACGGTCTCGTCCGCCAGAAAGCTTAGGTGCTCTCTCGGTAAGTCGACGTTCGCCAGCCGCGGTGGCAACCTGGGCGACGGCTTGCCGTAATAGTTCCAACCCGCCCATTGGGTCTCCGTGCCCGGCAAGTACGGGTAGGCGTATAGCACCTCGCCGTTCGAATTCGTCGCCGGCGTCATTAGCTGCCTGATCGCGGCGACCTGCTGAGGCGTGAGACATTCACCCTGACTGGTCCCCGGTCCACAGGCGATCATTTCCGGACGCCACTTGCAAGAGACTGGATCAGTGACCAGCCCCTCTTCAACGCCAGCTTGCGCTCCGCACAGTTCCAGCACGGATTTGTGGACCGCCTGGGCTACGTCTGCGTTAAGAACGGAGCCGCCGTGTCCATCCGAGAATCCGCGGGCAAACCAGGCCGCTGCTATCGTATTGCGTCCCGTGTAATCGTAGACCGGGGCGCTGGGCATTAAGCCATCGAAATCATCTGGAAAGCGCTGCGCTTCCATCAGTACCGCCTGCCCGCCCTTCGAATTGCCTGCCATGTAGGATCGAACGATCGGCGAACCGTAGTAGTGCGTCGCAATGTGCTTGGTCACGAGCGCGACAACATGATTACTGCGCCAACCGAAGTCGTCCTGCAACTCAGGTGCATTGGCTGCCCATACTCCATCGAAACCCAACATGCCATCGTGGCCACCATTGCCGGTTGCGGATGCGTAGCCACGTTCGAGCCCGAAATTGCAGGCGTCGCGGACGATGCCGCCGCAGAATCCACCACAGGCGTAGAAGTAATACTTCTTGTTCCAGTCCGCGGGCAGCGGCAACTTGAGTTCAAATTTGTTCTGCGGGGCTACATATCCTGTCACGTCGCAGTAGCGCCTGATCCGGTCGCGCGGGCGATCGCCTGGTCCCGCATAGCCGCTCTGGGAAAATCGCTCGAGGCCATCGGTCGGTACATCGACGATTCGTGCCGAAGTTACGATCGCTGGTCCACCTGGGGACGCTTCAAGATCTAGATTCGACAGTGCGACGCACCGTTCTTCGTCCGACACCGGCGCACCCCCTTGGTCGGGAGGCGCCGCGATGGCGCATTGCACGAGTATGAAAGTCGCGATCAGTAGTTTGCCAAGGCCCCAAGAACCTGCGCGATGTGATGAAAGCTTCCCCATCAAATTTCCTTTGCCATGGCGAATCGCAAGGAACATGGTTCGGAAGTCAGCTGTTGGGGATTTCAGCCATCATCCAACAGAGGACTGCTTCTGGCCGGAAACGTCGATTCCGGCACGTCTCTTGTCGATTTTGCCATCGGTCGCGAAGCGCCGCAGACCCGACTTCGGGAAGGTGCCGCGTCTCCCGATGACCTCTTTCCGGGTCTACTGCCGACCAGGCACCGCGGCGCCGTCACCGGTCGCGATTTCGCGCACACGTTAAGGGTTGGTCGATGCCCGCCCGTGCAAGCGTAGCTGGTCGCGCCCGGTTTTGTCGTGGAGGGCGGGCGTCGTCCAAGCCTCGAGGGAGGAAACCGCGGGCACTTGTGCCGCAGTCAGCAGCGGCGAGCTGCTATGGCGGTTTGATCAGAGCTGACGTGATTGGAAGCCTTGGCGCTGGCGCCGGTATGTGCGCTCGAAGCTCTGAGGTCGCCTTTGGTTGGTGGCGTTTGTCTGCTAACGGGCAACGTATTTTGATAGCGGACTCGCTGGGGGTAGGTCCAGGCAAGCCGATAGCCTGCCGGCGACGAAGTTTCAGGTGCCAGCGGACGATTCCGAGGAGGCAAGCTGATGGTGCTCATGGTGCCGCCGGCTGCGCAGGTGGAGCGCGGATGCGCTGCACGCGCATGAAGGTCTCGACGACGATCATCGGCGCGCCGCAATGCCGGCAGACGAAGGTCGGCGGCGCGGACGCAGCGGCCTGGTCGGATTCGGCGGGTGTCGGCGCCGGCACCTTGAGCAGTTCTCGAGCCAGGGCGAGATTGTGCTTGCGGCCGGCGTTGGCCAGCAGCCCGTAGTGGCGGATGCGGTGGAATCCGGTGGGTAGCACGTGCAGCAGGAAGCGGCGGATGAACTCGCCGGCGGCCAGCGTCATCGTCTTGTACTTGGCTCGTCCCTTGGCTCGATAGTCCTTCCAGCGGAAGGTCACGCCCCGATCGTCGAAGGCGAGCAGGCGGTGATTGGAGATCGCGACCCGGTGCGTGTAGCGCGACAGGTACTCCAGGACCTGCTTGGGGCCGGCGAAGGGGCGCTTGGCGTAGACGACCCACTCGCAGCTGCGCAATGGAGCGAGCCACTGGCGAAACGAGGCAGGGTCGGCGAGCTCGGCGTGCTCGCCGTAAAAGCGTAATTCACCTGCGTCGTGGGCCGCGGTCAGCGCCTCCACGAACCGCCGCCGGAACAGACGCGAGAGCACCCGTACCGGCAGGAAGAACCCCGGCCGGCAACGAACCCAGCGGTGCGAGTCGACCGCCAGCCCACCACCGGGCACGATGCCGTGCACGTGCGGGTGGTGGGTGAGCGCCGAGCCCCAGGTATGCAGCACGAGCGTGGCCCCGATCCGGGCGCCCAGGTGCTTCGGATCGGCGGCAATGGTCCGAAGCACCTCGGCGGCGATGTCGAACAGCAGCCCGTAGACGATCGCCTTGTTGTAGTAACCGATGGCGGCGATCGGCGCCGGCAGCGTGAACACGACGTGGAAGTACTGCACGGGAAGCAGATCGGCCTGCCGATCCTGCAGCCACCGCAGCGCGCTGCTTGCCTGGCACTTGGGGCAATGCCGATTCCTACACGAGTTGTAGGAGGTCTGGGGCTCGTCGCAGGCCGTGCAGCGCAGCACGTGGCCGCCCAGCGCCGCGCTGCGGCACTGTTCGATGGCCGACATGACCTTCAGCTGCGCCAGGGCCAGGTGCCCGCGCTGCTCGGATCGATAGGCCGGCCCGGCGGTGCGGAAGATCTGCGCCACCTCCAGTCCGGGGCGCACGCAGCGCCCCCGTTACGTCGTGGGCGCCTGCGGTCGCTGGCTCTCGATGGGACTGACGACCTGCTGCAGAACCTCGGCGGCCACGTGCGTGTAATGCGCTGTCGTGTTCAGCTTCTTGTGCCCGAGCAACATCTGGATGACGCGGATGTCCTCCTTCTGCTCCAGCAGGTGGGTGGCAAAGCAGTGGCGCAAGGTATGCATCGAGACGCGCTTCTCGATGCCAGCATTGCGGGCGGCGTCGTGGATGATCCGGTTGAGCTGACGCGGGCACAGCGGC
>CAVTZO010000005.1:0-6880 GCA_963739145.1 uncultured beta proteobacterium | reverse complement strand
AAGGAACAGGGTGGCAGCGCGCGCGGTGGCAACGTCGCCATCCGTTAGCAGGCCGGTGAACGCTTCGTACAGGTCACGCGCGAACACCTCGCGGTAGGAGCCGAAATAGACCGGCTTGCCGTTCACCGCGGTTCCGGCGGCGACCGCCTGGCCCCACGGGCTGGCCAGCGAGGCGACGATCGCGCCGGAATAGGTCTTGTCCTCGCTCGCCTTGATCACGTTCGCGGACAGGTAGTAGCGGCGCCGCAGGTCGGCCGCCTGCCGGGCGGACAGGCCCGGGAAGCTCGACGGCGGCCTGCGCAGGGTGCGGTCGTAACCGGCCCAGCCACTCAGGTAGTCCCGAACGGCCAGCCGCCGATCTCGGATAAGATCGTCGTTTGGACCACCAACCCGGAATGGGCCAACCCGGCGAAACAGGAAGCGGACGATCGCCGATGGAATGCGCCTCGCACCAAGGCCGGCTCGAGTGCCGCGGCACCCTCCGAGCACGTTCAACACCTCAGATCGCTAGCCTGGCAGCGGATCGACCTGGATAAGAAGAAGTTCGGGGAGTTGGTGTACGCGAAAATCGAATCGCTGTACCAGATTAGCAACAAGCAAGGGTTTGAATCGCCCGAGGCGATCAAGGCCCTGAAAGAAGTGATGGCCACGTACCCCGAATCGGATCGGGCAGGCTGTGCCTGCGTCTATCTCGGCCAAGGCACTAGCGGACCGGCTGCCATTGCCTACTACCGCGAGGCCATCGAGAAGCACGGCGACTGCTGGTGGGGTGATGGAACCCAAGTTCCGGCCGGCGCCATGTACATGTTGATCTTGGAATACCGAAAGTTGAGCCAGACTGCCCAGGCCGAGCTCGAGCGCGAGTTTCGAGCAGAATATCCGGCGCAATTGGCGCCGACGGCGAGGAAATCGTCGAGGAGAAACTTACAGAGAGATGAGCAGGGACGGGAGAAAGCATCACGCAGGGCGCAAAGACGCAAAGGGCAAGATATCAGGCGAAAGCCCCAGGATGGTCCCTTCTTATTTCCTCAGTGTCCTCCGTGCCTGCGAGGTGCTGGCCATCCCCTTGCCTGCGATATCCGGTGCCGACCCGTGTACCGCCTCGAAAATGGCGGCGTCCGTTCCGATGTTGGCGCCGGGCGCCATGCCCAGTCCGCCAACCAGGCCCGCCACCAGATCCGACAGGATGTCGCCGAACAGGTTGGTGGTGACCAGTGTGTCGAACTGCCAGGGATCGAGCACCAGCTTCATCGCACAGGCGTCGATGATCACCGTATCCATCTGGATGCGGCCCTTGTACTTGCGCTCGTAAACCTGCTGGGCCGTCTCCAGGAAGATGCCGGTCAGCGCCTTCATGATGTTGGCCTTGTGCACGATGCTGACCTTGCGGCGCCCGGTCGCGATGGCGTGCTCGAAGGCGAACTCCAGCAGGCGCCGGCTGCCCTGGCGCGTGTTGACGCCGGTGGCCATCGCCACGGCGTGCGGGTCGTCGTCGATCTGGATGTAGTGCTCGTACCCAAGGTAAAGCCCCTCGACGTTTTCGCGCACCACCACCAGGTCGACGTTGTCGTAGCGGCCGCCCGGAATCAGCGTCTTGACCGGGCGCAGGTTCGCGTACAGCTTGAACTCCTCGCGCAGCCGCACATTCGAGGAACGGTAGCCGCCACCCGAAGGGGTCTCGAGGGGACCCTTCAGCGCAAGGCGCGTGCGGCGAATGCTTTCCAGCGTTGCCGGCGGCAACGGGTCGCCGGTCGTGTTCACCGCCGCCAGCCCGGCGATCTGGCGCTCCCACTGGAACGGCGCCTGCAGCGCATCGAGCGCGGCCACGGTGGCGTCGACGATCTCCGGGCCGATGCCGTCCCCGGGAATCAAGGTGGCGGGGATGCGTTGGGTCATCGTGGGGGCTCCAGCTTGGCAGCTTGCCAGGCATCAGTCTAATGTCAAACGTTATAAGTATCGTTTAATATATTGATTTAAAACAAATTAGTGAAATTGACTCATTGGGTGTGGCGCTGCAGATAAGCAAGCATTGCCTTGTCTGGTGAGCACTTTATCTGCTCCGCTCGGTTCAAGCCGTCGTCATTTCGAGTCGTGGAATGCATTCGACCGGCAATCACCTTACCGCCAGAAGGCTCAAGATCAGAAACGCGAAGTCGATCAAAATGGCGTGGGCCGGACCTTTCCACGCTCACTGGACCTTAGGAATTCGGCTTGTGAAAAAGGGGACCGAAACGCGCCTGGCTACGCAGCAGTTGCCTGCCCACGGCCCCATCGCGTACGCAAAAGTCCAGGATCCGGCGATCCACCGACAGCCGCCATCGCCTCACGATGCGACGCTGAACCGCTCGGCAGCCGCCTGGATGGCCGAGCTTCCGGAACATCTCGTCCCGGTCGCGCTAGCGCATCAGTTTCCGCGCATCGTCAACCGACTTTCGCGCTTCTGGGATTCGCCGCGCATGCTCGAGGCGTACTTCCAGGAGCTTCTGCTCGATCGGCGCGGCAGGCGCAAGGGCTTTCCCACGAAGATCCTGATCGAACTGCGCGCGCTGGCGGCGCATCACCGGGCCTTGCACGAACCCCCAACGACCGATATCTGGGAGTCGACTCCCTATTACAAAGCAGGCCGCTGAGCACCGGCCTGCCCGGACGCCGGGTCGCGTCACGAGCCTCTTGATATTCTCCACGCTCGCCAATCGAGGGTCCTGACGCGATGGTGCTTGATCCGTCGCCCGCGCTGAGGCTCTGGGCGCAGTGGCGCCGTGCGCGGCTCGCCCGGCAGGACGCGGCATCAACGCAGCGGCGAGTACTGGCCGCATTGCTCCGCCGCGCGGCTGTCACGGCGTTCGGGCGCGCCCACGATTTCGCGTCGATCCGCAGCGTCGAAGACTATCAGCGGCGCGTGCCGCTGCGCACCTATGAGGCGTTCTGGCGCGACTGGTGGCGGGCGGCGTTTCCGCACGTCGGGGGCGTGACCTGGCCGGGGAGGATCCGCTACTTCGCCAACAGTTCCGGCACGACTCAGGCATCGACCAAGCGAATTCCGCTGAGCGATGCCATGGTGCAGGCCAACCGCTTCGCCGCGTTGGACACGCTCGCCTGGCACTTCGCGGCGCGCCCCGCAAGCCGCATGCTGGCAGGGGACGGAATTTTCCTGAGCGGGTCGACCCGGCTCGAGGAACTGGCGCCCGGCGTGCGGGCCGGGGATCTTTCCGCAATAGCGGCTATCGAGCGACCGGCCTGGGCGCGCGGCCGCGTGCTGCCCCCCGAACCACTCGCCCAGCTGACCGACTGGCGGGAAAAGATGGATGCGCTGGCCTCGCTCGCCCTGGACCGGCACGTCACGAGCATCTCCGGCACCGCGAGCTGGGTGCTGCTTTTTATCGAGATCGCAGCGGCCCTGCGCGGCCCGCGCGACCGGCTGCGCGACCTGTTCCCGCAGATCGAGCTCGTGGCTCACGGGGGTGTCGGATTCGCCCCTTACCGCGACCGATTCGCGCACTGGATGGAAGGCAGCGCCGCGCTCACGCGGGAGGTGTATGCCGCCAGCGAAGGCTTCCTTGCGATCGCCGACCGAGGTGACGGCGAAGGGATGCGGCTTTTGCTCGATCGCGGCTTGTTCTTCGAGTTCGTACGGCCGGGCGAGCTCGACTCCGCCACGCCCGATCGGCGCTGGATCGGCAATGCCGATCCGGATGAAGAGTATGCGCTCGTGCTGACCACCCATTCGGGCCTGTGGTCCTACGTTCTGGGCGACACGGTGCGCCTTGTTTCGCGTGACCTGTCACGCGAGCCGCCGCGGATCCTGATCACCGGACGGACCTCGTGGTCCCTTTCCGTTGCGGGCGAGCATCTGATCGGTGCGCAGCTGGATGCCGCGGTCACCGAAGCGGCACGGCGGGTGGGCTGCCATGTGGTGGAATACAGCGTCGCGCCGCTCCGACCGGATGTGCGCGATGCCCGGGCAGGGCATCTGTTCGCGGTCGAACTGGACCGCCCGGCCGATCCGGTCGCGTTTGGAAAGGCTCTGGACGAGACGCTTGCGCACGTGAACCAGGACTATGCCGCTCATCGGGCCGACGATTTCGGGCTGCGCAAACCCGAGATACGGTTGCTCGGCCCCGGCAGCTTTGTGCGCTGGATGCAACGGCGAGGAAAACTCGGCGGACAAAACAAGGTGCCGCGCGTCGTGCCGGGACCCGAAACGCTCTCGGACCTGCTGGCGGGAACCGAGCCTGGTCGAGCCGATGCCTGACCGGCGCTCGACCATGCGGCGATGCGCTGTACTTGCGCTCGTTGCACTGCTCATGTCCGGTTGCGCCGCAGTGGCGCCGAGCCGGACGACGACGCTGGACAGGATCGCCGCGTTCCCGATCGCCGGTATGCCGCTCGAACACCCGGTCACGGTGCGCTGGAACGGTTACGGCGTTGCCTGGATCGAAGCGCAAACCGACCACGATCTGGCGTTGACCCTCGGCCTGGTACACGCCCACTTGAGGCTCGGGCAGATGGCGCTCGCCAAGCGCATCGTGCAGGGTCGCCTGTCGGAATCGGCCGGCCCGTTTACGCGCGACATCGACCGCCTGCTGCGCACCATCGACTTCGGCTACGCGGCCGCCGCCAGCGAGGCCCGCATGTCGCCTTCAACGCATGCCTGGATGCAGGCGTTTGTCGACGGACTGAACTGGTATCAGCAACATGCTGCCGTCAAGCCGCCCGAGTACGGCCTGCTCGGGCTGCAAGACGAGCGCTGGACGATTCGCGACCTGATCGCCATCGGGCGCCTGGCCGGCACCGACGTCAATTGGCTGGTCTATGCCCGGCTGATGCAGGCTCGACTGGGCCCAGGCTGGGTGCAGGACTGGCGGCGGGCCCTGGAGGCTGGGGCCGATTCGCCACCGAGCTTCGACTCGACCGGCGGGTATACGCTACTGTTCGACTTGCTGGCAGGCTCCAGCCGATCGGGCAGCGACGCCGTCGCCGTGGCCCCTTCGCACAGCTCGAGTGGAGGAGCACTGCTCGCCTCGGATCCGCACCTGGGACTGACCCTGCCGAATTTCTGGATTCTGGTCGGCCTGAAGTCGCCGTCGTACCATGCCGTGGGCCTGATGCCGCCCGGTCTGCCGGTCCTTGGCCTGGGCCGCAACGACGACATCGCCTGGTCGGGCACCAACATGCACGCGGCCGCGTCCGAGCTGTACGACGTATCGGGCGCGCCCGCCGAAGGCATCGAAAGCCGGCGCGAGCGACTGCGGACACGGCTGTGGTTCGATTCGGAGGTGACCGTGCGCCGGGCGCCGCTCGGTCCGATCGTCTCCGATACCCCAGCCTTCCCGGGTCGGCCCGGCGAGATCATCGCGTTGCGCTGGACCGGATACGAGGCGAGCGACGAGATCGGCGCCTTTCTCGGCGTGATGCGGGCGCACAGTGCCACCGAGTTTCGCAACGTGCTGGCCGCCTACGGCGTGGGCGGCCAGAACATGATCTGCGCCACACGCACGGGTGATATCTGCCAGGTCATGGCCGTGCATCTGCCGATCCGCGATCCGGCTCTTCCTGGGGATCTGGTTCGCAGGCCGCAGGATCCGGCCGCGAGCTGGCATGGGCAAGCCAACGCGCTGACGCTGCCCTGGGCCTTGAATCCGAAGCAAGGTGTGCTTGCCTCGGCAAACAATCGGCCGACCGAGTTGAGTTTCCCGGTCGGCTACTTCTTCCAGACATCCGAGCGGGTGGATCGCCTGCACGCGCTGTTGAGCGCGAGGGACAAGTTGAGCCTCGAGGATCTGGCCGCGCTGCAGCGCGATACGCTGTCGCTCGCTGCGCTTTCACTGAAAACGGCGCTGATCGCCGCCCTCAAGGAGGGGCGCGCGGACGAGCCGTCATCGCCCTATGTGCAAGTGCTCGAATCCTGGGACGGCCGCTACGAGGCGGACCAACCGGGTCCCGTCGCCTTCGAGATGCTGCTGTACGAGCTCGCGCAGCGCCTTTACGGCGGGGCCGATGGCAAGGTGCCGGGTCCGCAGGCGGATTGGACCTACCTCGTGCACTACCTGCCGCAGGACCTGGCCGCGCGCGCCGCGCCGGAGCGCAGGGTCCTGCTCGATACGGCCGTCGCAGCCGCGAGCGCCGACAGCGCCGCCTACCCGAGCTGGGGCGACATGCACCGGCTGCGCGTGGGGCACGCGCTGGCGGACGTTCCGGTGATCGGGCGCTTTTTCGAGCTCGTCGAATATGGCGCCAGCGGGTCGCGCAACACGATCCTGAAGACTGCGCACGGGCTGGTCAATCGCCGCCACTACGCGAGTTACGGCAGCCAGGCGCGCCAGCTGTGCGACATGTCCGATCCGGACCGCAACCAGTTCGTGCTTTTCGGCGGCCAGGACGGCTGGCTTGGCAGCGAGAATTTCGCCGACCAGGTCGAGCTGTGGCGGCAAGGGCGCGCGATCGGGATGCCGCTGACGGCCTCCGCAATCGCGGCCCAGTTCCCGATCGTATCCGTGCTGGCCGCCGGACCGGCTGCACGAGCCCCGCAAACCTTCCACTGAACCGCCCAGCATGACTGCGAAGACGCTCGACAAGCCCTCAAGCCTGGAGCAATTCGGATACAGGCAGGAGCTGCGCCGCGCGCTCAGCACGACCGACCTGGTGATCTACGGCATGATCTGCATGGTGCCGATTGCGCCCTACAGCGTGTACGGATTCGTCTGGCACGACGCCAGGGGCATGGTGCCCCTTGCCTACGTCCTGGGCCTGGTCGGGATGTTCTTCACGGCCATGAGCTACGCGACGATGTCGCACGCATTCCCGGTGGCCGGCTCGGTCTATTCCTATGCGCAGCGCGGCCTGCACGAGATCGCGGGTTTTTTTGCCGGTTGGCTGATCC
>CAVTZO010000004.1:0-11612 GCA_963739145.1 uncultured beta proteobacterium | reverse complement strand
AGATCCTGCCGCAGGACCTGACGCTGTACGCCTGGCTGCGCCAGCTGCACACGGCTCTGGCCGATCTGCTGCTCGCGGTGTTCCTGGTCCATCTGGGGGCCGCGCTGCTGCACGGCCTGATCCGGCGCGACGGCGTGTTCTCGAGCATGGCGGCGGCCGGTCGGCGTGCCTTGCCGCCGGATATCAAGCAACAACCTCGATGACCAAGCCCGCACCGGTGCCCCTTGCGAACCCGGCGGTGCGCCGGCCCTAATCGAAGTTTTCCTCGGCGAAATCCCAGTTCACCAGGGCCCACCAGGCCTCGATGTACTTCGGCCTGGCGTCGCGGTAGTCGATGGAGTACGCGTGCTCACACATATCGCAGGCGAGCAGCGGCTTGTCGGCGCCCAGGGGCGTGGCGGCGTTGCTCGTCGCGACGACGGCCAGCTTGGCGTCGGACTTCTCGATCAACCACACCCAGCCCGGGCCGTTCAGGCCAATGGCCTTTTCGTTGAATTCCTTCTGGAATGCGGCGAAGGACCCGAAGGACTTGCGAATCGCCTCCAGGACGTCGCCGCCCGGGGCTCCGCCGCCATCCGGGCTCAGGCTGTTCCAGTAGAAGGCGTGGTTCCAGGCCTGCGCCGCCTGATCGAGTATGGCGCCTTTGGCCTTGCGCACGATGTATTCCAGCGAGCTCTTCTCGAACTCGGTCCCCGCAACCAGGGCGTTCAGCCGATCCACGAAGGACCTGTGGACCTGGCCGAAATGGAACCGCACAGCTTCCTCAGAAATGTGCGGAGACAGTGCATTCGTGCCGTAGGGAAGGTCTGTCAATTCGATGGCCACGACGCACGCCTCCTCTCGCAATGGGCAATCCCGCCGGCTCCAACGGCCGCTTATCGGGTCAAAACGTCCAGCAACGACAGCACGATCAGGATCGCGATCCCGAAAAATCCGATCGCTGCGATGACCTTGAGCAGCGGATGGGCGGATCGCAGATGCATCGAAAAGAACATCACCAGCGTGGCCTGGGTCACGGTGATCGCGAGGTTCAGCGGCGTGTTGGCCCAGCCGAGCGGCACGTAGGCGCTGGCCACCGTCACCAGCAGCAGGACGAGCAGCGTCAGCCACACGACGACGTAGGTCCTGGGGGATTCACCGACATGATCGGTCATGATCGCGATACCAGGTAGAGCATTGGAAAGACAAACAGCCAGATGATGTCGACCAGGTGCCAGTACAGGCCGGTGACATCCACCGGCGTGAAGTACGACGGGCCGAATGCGCCGCGCGCCGCCATTGCGGCGATCACCGCGATGCAGCCGATCCCGATCAGCACGTGCAGCGCGTGCACCCCGGTGATGCAGAAGTACATGTAGAAGAACAGCTCCATCTGGTCGGCCTGCGCACGGGAATGGTCGAAGTTGATCGTCGGGATCAGGTGCTCGACGTAGTCGAGCCGGTATTCGAACCCCTTGATCACCAGGAAGGCCCCACCGAGCGCGACCGTCAGCCAGAGCCATCCGACCACGGCGCGCCGGGCGCCCTGCCGGGCCGCATGCACGCCGAGCGCCATCGTCAGACTGCTGGTCAGAAGCACCGCGGTGTTGATGCCGGCCAGGGTCACGTTGGTCAGCCGGCTGCCTGCTGCGAAGGCTTCCGGAATATCGCACCCGGGTGATCGCGTACGCGGCGAACAGCACGCCGAAGAACAGCACCTCGGTCGCCAGGAAGACCCAGATTCCCAGGTTGGACGACGAGCGCTGCTGTTCGGCATCGTCGAACTGCGGCGCGGTCATGGCCACGCCGCTAGCCATTTGCGGGCTCCGCGTCCGAGTACGCGTAGGCTTCCTCGGTCACGATCGGCGTCTTTTCGAAGTTTTCCGCCGGCGGGGGCGAGGAGGTCTGCCACTCCAGCCCCTTGGCCCCCCACGGATTGGCGGGCGCGCGCTCACCGTACCGCAGCGACCACACCAGGTACATCAGTGGCAGCGCATAGCCGAATGCCAGGATCGAGGCTCCGGCCGATGAAAGCACGTTCCAGACCTGAAACTCTGGCGGATAGTTCGGGTAGCGCCGGGGCATGCCGAGATAACCGACGATGAACTGTGGGAAAAACGTCAGGTTGAAACCGACGAATGTCAACAACGCGGAAAAGCGCGCCCAGCCTTCCGGATACATGCGCCCGGTGATCTTCGGCCACCAGAAGTGCAGGCCGCCGAAGAACGCCATCACGCTGCCGCCGACCATGATGTAGTGAAAATGGGCAACGACGAAGTAGGTGTCGTGCAACTGCACGTCCAGGCCAAGGGACGCCAGGAAGAGCCCCGTGAGGCCCCCGATCGTGAACAGCCCGACGAATCCGAGCGCGTACAGCATCGGCGCGTCGAAGCGCACGTGGCTCTTGTACAGCGTCGCGGTCCAGTTGAACACCTTGACCGCCGACGGAACGGACACCAGGAAGGTCAGCAGCGAAAACACGGTTCCGGCGTACGCGGACTGCCCGCTCACGAACATGTGGTGCCCCCAGACCACGAAACCGAACGAGGCGATCGCCAGGATCGAGTACGCCATGAACTTGTAGCCGAATATCCGGTTGCGGCAGAAGCACGCGATGATCTCGCTTGCCACGCCCATCGCCGGGACGATCATGATGTACACGGCCGGGTGCGAATAGAACCAGAACAGATGCTGGAACAGCAGCGGATCGCCGCCCAGCGCCGCATCGAACACGCCGATGTGGAAGGTGCGCTCGATCGCCATCAGGAACAGCGTCATCGCAAGCACCGGCGTCGCCAGCACCAGGATCAGGCTGGTCGCGTACATCGACCACATGAAAAGCGGCAGGCGGAACCACGTCATTCCGGGTGCTCGCATCTGGTGCGTGGTGACGATGAAATTCAGCCCCGTCAGTATCGAAGAGAAGCCGGCGATGAACACGCCGGTCACGGCCGCGATCACGTTCGAGTTGGAAAATACCGTCGAAAACGGCGTATAGAACGTCCAGCCCGTGTCCACCCCACCAGCGACCAGCGCATAGATCGTGAACAGGGCGCCGGCCACGAACAGGTACCAGCTCGCCAGGTTCAGCCGCGGAAACGCCAGGTCGCGCGCCCCGATCATCATCGGTACCAGGAAATTGCCCAGCGTGGCCGGGATCGATGGAATCAGGAAGAACCAGACCATGATGACGCCGTGAATCGTGAACAACTTGTTGTAGGTTTCGACGCTGACGACCTCGCTGTTCGGCGTCAGGAGGTCCAGCCGTATCAGGGCCGCGGCGGTGCCACCGATCAGAAAGAGCAGCGTAATCGTGATCGTGTACAGGATGCCGATCCGCTTGTGGTCGAGCGTGACCAGCCAGCTGCGCCAACTGGCCCCGGCGACCAGATAGTTGTCGTGAAGTAGCACTGCAGCGCTGTTCATGCCCACCCCTATTGCGTCACGTTGCCGATCGACTTGACGTATTCGACGATCTCCAGCAGCTCCTCCTCGCCGATCTGGCCGCGAAACGACGGCATCGTCGCCTCGTATCCGGCCGGCACGTCGCGGTTGGGCAGCAGGATCGAGTCCCGGATGAAGCGCTCGTCGGCGATCATCGATCGGCCGTCCTTCAGAGGCACCGGCTTGCCGAACAGACCCTCCAGGGCAGGCGCCCGCACGGTGGCGTTGGCGCCGTGGCAACCGCTGCATCCGAACTGCCGGAAACGCACCGCTCCGCGGGCGGCCATCGTCGGGGTCCCGGCCGTGGCCGAGAGCCAGCTTGCGTAAGCGGCCGGCTCCATCGCAATGACGTGCCCGACCATCTGCGAGTGCGAGGTGCCGCAGTACTGGGTGCAGAACACGTGGTACTCGCCCGGACGCGTCGCGGTGAACCACAACGTCGTGTAGCGTCCCGGCAGCACATCCTGCTTGACCCGGAATGCCGGGATCGAGAAGCTGTGAATCACGTCCTGCGAGGTCATCACCAGCTCGACCGGGCGCCCGACCGGCACGTGCAGCTCGCCGATCTCGCGCTGGCCGCTCGGATGCTCCAGGTGCCACATCCATTGCTTGCCGACCACGTACACTGGCAGCGCGTCCGGGGGCACCGTCGCGCCCTGGTAGAAGACCTCCGCGCTCCAGGCGAACATTCCAATGAACAGCACCAT
The DNA here is from genome assembly GCA_963739145.1 of uncultured beta proteobacterium. Taxonomy (GTDB): domain Bacteria; phylum Pseudomonadota; class Gammaproteobacteria; order Burkholderiales; family Burkholderiaceae_F; genus VBCK01. The sequence continues at coordinate 7,482 of CAVTZO010000004.1, read as the reverse complement.
CGGGATCCCGGCCCAGGCGATCTCGATGCGGTGCATCGTGCGCTCCTGCGTCGCCGCATCGGCCATCACGCGCCGGTCGGCCTTGGAGCCGGCGTGGTATTTGATGCTGAAGTACACGACCAGCACCACGATCGCCAGCGCAACCACACCCGACAGCGCCAGCCACATGAAGTAGATGCCGTCGATCTGCGAGGCGATCGTCGAGGCGCGCTCCGGGAAAAACGGGATGTGGTCCATGCCGGGCGCCTCCTCAGGGCGCGACAACCGGGCGCCGGGCGCGCCGCTGCGCGCGCCTGACAAGACCGAACGCGAGCAGTCCGAGCAGCGCCGCCGCCGACACGCCCCGCAAAGCCGCCATCACCGTGGTGCTGTAGCGCCCGGTCAGCGGATCGTAGTGGAAGCAAAGCAGCAGCAGCCGTTCGACCGGCGTCGAGATGCGCTGCGCCGCCGCTTCGTCGATCGACTGCGCGAGTTCGCTCGACGTGAAGTCGAAACCGAACAAATAGCGCGCGATCCTGCCTTGCGGCGTCAGCAGTATGTAGCCGGCCGCATGCGCATATTGCCGGCTTGCCGGTTCGTAGGCATACCGGAAGCCGGCGGCGCCGGTGAGCTCGGAGATCGCGGATTGCTCGCCCGTCAGGAAATGCCAGCGATCGGACCCGGGCAGCGCGCCGCCCTCGGCGCCCGCCTTCATCTGCGCCGCCTGCGCAGGCGAATCGTGCGGGTCGATGCTGACGACCAGAACCGGCAGGCTTCGCGCCGCCGGGTCGGAGGCGCCGGCAAGGCGCTGCGCCAGGTGATGGATCACCGTCGGACAAACGTTGGAGCAGTTGTAATAGGCGAATACCAGCGCAGCCGGGGTCGCCCCCAGGTAATCGGCAAGCCGCACCCGCGCGCCGCGCTCGTCGCGAAACTCGAGCTGCAACGGCAGCAGCCGGTCCGGATGCTGATCGAAACCGACCTGATCGGCGTAGCTCGCGTTCGCCGCAAGCGCTGCCGTGCCCGGCTGGGCGGCCATCGCGAGGCCTGCCGCCAGCAGAGCCGGCGCCCACGCGTTCATCGCGCACCCCCGGGGGCGATATCGGGACGCTGCCCGCGTTCGGCGATCAGTTGCATCGCCCGTTCGATCGGCAACTGCACGATGCCCGCATCCCGGTCGATCCAGCCATAGCCCTGCAGCGTCTCGGCCTTTTCGAGGCGGTAAGCGCGCAGCTCGCCGGCCGGTGCGCTCTGCAGTACCGGAACCGGCGCGCCGCCCGCAACGTCGGACCGCGGCGCCTGCAGGCTCGGCGGCGGCTGGACCCGGAAGCCTCCGATCATGGCGAACGTGACGAGCGCGGTCGTGACCAGCAACACCACCAGGCCGGCGGCGAACCAGCCGATGTAGCTCGCGTCGAGTTCGTACACCTCGTACCCGCGCTTTACGGCGGCCGCGGCCTCTTCAGGCGTGCTGTTGCGCATGCTCACCGATCGCTCCCGTTTTCGCGCTGCGCGCTCCCGCGGGCTGGGCCCCGATCAAGCGGATCAGCAGACCCAGCCACACGCCGCCCACCGCGAGCAGCGCGAACAGGTCACTCCAACGAATCTCGAACCCGCCGGGCCTGAAGGTCGGCACGATCAGCCAGAAGCTGCCGGCAAGGCACGCGAACAGCACCAGCGCGGCCACCGCCCCGAGCACCGGCGGGCGGCGCTTGGCGTCGCGCGACAGCAGCACCAGGAAGGGCAGCGCGAATTGCCCGGCCACGAGGAACAGGCCCAGGCCGCTCCAGCTCGTTCGCATGCGCGGCAGGTACCAGGTGATCTCATCCGGCAGGTCCTCGATCCAGATGATCAGAAACTGCATCAGGGTCAGGTACGCCCAGAGCAGCACGAGCGCCAGCAGCAGCTTGCCCAGGTCGTGGAAGCGCCGGCGCCTGTCCTCGTCCAGGCGCCTGTCCAGCAGCGCGGCCCCGATGATCGCCGCGCACAGCGCCGACATCACCTGGCCGACCCCGATCAGCAGGCCGAACTCCGTCGAATGCCACCTCGGCGTCAGCGACATCATCCAGTCGACCGCCGCGAACGTAGTAGTGGCTGCATACAGCACGAAGCCGCTCGACGCGACGAGCTGGCGTCGATCCGCCTGCGCCGGTCGATCGTCCCGCAGCAGCCGTGCCAGCCAGAGCCAGATCGCGAAGTAGACGGCAGCGCGCACGCAGAAAAAGGGAACGTTCAGATACCACGCGAGGCCCTGCTCCCGCGTCGCGCCGGCGGCGCGCATCCACGAAAAAAGTTCCGGCAGTTTGAACAGCAGCGGAATCGCCAGCAGCGCGGTGGCCGGAAGCACCCCCAGCGCGGCCTGCAGCACCGGGCGCCCCGCCTGCCCCCAGCCGCCGCCCGTGAGGTCGTGCACGATGACCAGTGCCATGCTGCCCAGGCAGATCCCCAGCACGAACAGCCAGATGAAAAGGTACGAGGCCACCCACGGCTGCCCCGACCATGCCGCATGCGCGACCAGCAGCACCGCGCCCACCCCTGCGGCCAGCAGGCAGGCACCGGCCCAGCGCGCCGGCCCGGCATCGGGGCTCGTCATTTGCGCTCTCCCAGCAGCGGGCCGCGGTCGGCCAGGGGCACGTCGTCCAGGCTTGCGTGCCGGCTCAGTTGCAATGCCCGCATGTAAGCGACGATCGCCCAGCGATCCTGCGTCGCGATCCGGTCGGCAAACGGATACATCACGCCGTAACCTTGCGTGATCACGTCGAACAGGTAGGAATCCGGCGCCGCGCGCAACTTCTCGCTGTGCAGGGTCGGCGGCGCGGGAAATCCCCGCCGTACCACCATGCCGTCACCATCGCCCGAGACGCTGTGGCATGGGGCGCAGTAGATGTCGAATCGCTCCCGGCCCCGCTGCAACGCGCCGATCGTGACCGGCATCGGGTCGGCCCTCGCGGCCGCAGGCGCGACGCGGACGCCCGGGTCGATCCTGACCAGGCCACGGTCGTCGCGCGGATAGACGACCGCAGCGTCGGCGGACGGCAATTGATTGCCCAGCCGCCCGCTGGAGGATGCAGCGAGCGCGCCTGCGCTGCGTGCGACCACGCCGGGCTGCAGGGGGCGTGCCGACTGGCCGTCGCTCCACAGCGTGCTGGCAGCCAGCGGCTTGTACCTGGGCTGGTCGTACATGTTGCGCATTGCCTTCTCGCATCCGGCCAGCAGCTGCAGCGAAGCGATCCAGGCAACCGATGCGAGGCGCAATTTCATCTGAAGGCCGATGCCGTCGTCAGGCCGCGCAGTCGCTGACCGTCAGCGGCTGCAACTGCTCGAGAAAATGGCGCGTGCCCTGAGCATCGAAGCGCGGATCGTCCGCCTCGATGCACAGGAAGAACCGGTGGCTCGACGCCTGCGCGAACCCCGGGTCGTTGAACAGCGGGTGGTTGAGCCGCGGCAGTCCGCTCAGGATCAGCGTCCCGAAGAACACCGCCAGCGCCGCGCCGAGCACCGTCATCTCGAAGGTGTTCGGAATCAGCCCGGGCCATGCCGGCGTACGGCCCCCGATGTTCAGCGGATAGTCGACCGTGACGCTGAACCACTGCATGGCGAACGTGCCGACGCCGCCGATGATCCCGCCGGCCAGCGCCAGCGCCGAGATGCGATGGTCGCCGGGCTCCAGTGCCTCGGCCAGGCCTTCGACCGGCATCGGTGAGTACGCGCCGACGCGCCGGTACCCCGCGCCGTGCGCCGAGCGCGCGGCATGCAGCAGCGCCGCCGCGCTCGAAAACTCGGCGATCAATGCGTAGCTGCGGTGCCTCTCGTCCATGAATCACCTCGCTCCCGCGCCAGCAGTTCGCGCATCTCTGTCATCGATATCAGCGGTACGAACCGGACGAATAGAAGCAGCAGCCACGCAAAGAACCCGATCGACCCGATCAACGTCGCCCAGTCCCAGATCGTCGGGTAGAACATGCCCCAGGCGGACGGCAGGAAATCCCGGTGCTGGCTGGTGACGATCAGCATGAAGCGCTCGAGCCACATGCCGACATTGATCACGAGGCTGATTGCGAACAGGATCCACGGCGAGTGGCGCACGCTGCGCGACCACAGCGCCTGCGGCACCACGACCACGCACAGGATCAGCGCCCAGTACACCGGCGCGTACGGCCCGCGCATGCGATTGAGCGCCGTATAGATCTCGTAGCGATCGGCGCTGTACCAGGCCATGAAGATTTCCATCACATAGCTGTAGGCGAGCACCAGGCCCATGGCCAGGATCAGCTTGGCCAGGTTGTCCAGGTGGCGATCGGTAATGAAATCGCGCAGGTCGAAAGCCCGCCTCAGCGGGACCGCAATCGTCATCGCCATCGCGAAGCCCGAGAACATCGCGCCGGCGACGAAAAACGGCGGGAATATCGTCGAATGCCAGCCCGGCGTGTTGCCGGTCGCGAAGTCCAGGCCGACCACGCTGTGAACCGACACCACCAGCGGCACGGCCAGTCCGGCCAGCAGCAGATGTGCGCTCTGCCGCAGCCGCCAGTGGCGCGCCTCACCGCGCCAGCCCAGCGCCAGCAGGCCGTAGGCGATTTGCACCGGGCGGCTGCGCGCACGGTCCCGCAGCGTGGCAAAGTCCGGGATCAGGCCCAGGTACCAGAACATCACGGACAGCAGCACGTACGCCAGGATCGCAAAAAAATCCCAGACCAGCGGGCTGCGCCACTGAGGCCACAGGCTCATCACGTTCGGGTAAGGCGCGAGCCAGTAGAAGAACCAGGGCCGGCCCAGGTGGATGATCGGAAACATCCCGGCGATGGCGAGCGCGAAGATCGTCATGGCCTCGGCGAAGCGGCTGATCGAGGCGCCCCAGGGCTGTCGCGTCAGGTGAAGCGCTGCCGAAATGAAGGTCCCGGACATGGCGATCGCGATCCACCAGACGTAGTTGGTGATGTCGAAGGCCCACACCACCGGGACGTTCAGTCCCCAGATGCCGACGCCGGTGTAGAACAGGTAGCCGATCGCTCCGAAAAAGACCAGCGTCAGCACCGACGTCAGCGCGAATGCCACGCCCCACCAGCGCGGCGTCGGCAAGGTCAGGATGATGTCGCTGATCTTCCCGGAAATCGAAGCGTACGAGTGGGCGCCCTCCAGAATCGCAACGGAAGGCTTGTCCTCGGCGCCGACGGCGGCACCGTGCGGCGCCGGCGCGGTCGGCGCGAGAAGGTCGGGGGTCGCGGTTGTCATGCCCGGGACCGAGATCGGCTTCGGTTCAGCCCTTTTCAAGATCGGGATTCGGATTGCTCAACTTCACCAGGTAAGTCGTGCGCGGGCGCGTATTGAGTTCACCCAGCAGGGCGTAGTTCAGGGCGGAGTCCTTGGCGCGGCTGACCCGGCTGCGCGGATCGTTCAGATCGCCGAACACGATCGCCTCGGTCGGGCACGCCGCCTGGCATGCGGTGACCACCTCCCCGTCGTGCAGGCGCCGGTCGCTCTTTTCCGCCTCGATGCGCGCATTGGTGATGCGCTGTACGCAATAGGTGCACTTCTCCATCACACCGCGCATCCGCACCGTCACGTCCGGGTTGCGTTGCCCCTTGAGGCTTTCGGTGTCCTGGTCGGAATACTGCAGGAAGTTGAAGCGGCGCACCTTGTAGGGGCAGTTGTTTGAGCAGAAGCGCGTTCCCACGCAGCGGTTGTAGACCTGCAGGTTCAGCCCCTCGGAGTCGTGCACGGTCGCCTCGACCGGACAAACCACCTCGCACGGCGCGCGTTCGCACTGCATGCACGGCACCGGCTGAAAGTAAGTTCGGGGCCGCTCCGGTTCGCCCTCGTAATAGCGATCGACCCGGATCCAGTGCATTTCGCGGCCGCGTATCACCTCGGCCTTGCCGACCACCGGTATGTTGTTCTCGGCCTGGCAGGCGATCGTGCACGCGCCGCAGCCGATGCAGGAGTCCAGGTTGATGCTCATGGCCCATGCGTAACCCGGGTAATGCACCGGCTCGTACAGGCTGGGGTTGACGTGACGCTCATCGCCAAGCACCGAGTCCGGGTCGCGCCGGAATTGCTCAACCGTCGCGGAACGCACGGGGCGGCGGCCTTCCATCGTGAAATGATGCTGCGTCGCCGCGAGCCGGTGCGTTTTGCCCGTTTTTCGGATCTCGAGGCCGCGCCCGCACCACGGCTCGTCGGAGCGGCGCAGCAGGTATGCGTTGAACCCGACTCCGTCGCCGACCCGGCCCGCTCGAACCCGCCCATACCCGAGCGTCACCGTGACCGCCCGGTCGGGATGGCCCGGCACGATCCACACGGGGGCCACGACGGCCGCGCCTCGATAGCGCAGCTCGACCAGGTCTTCGTTATTCAGCCCCAGCCGCTGAGCCAGCTCGGGGCCGACCAGCGCGGGGTTGTCCCAGGTGAGCTTGGTCAACGGCCGGGGCAACTCCTGCAACCAGGCATTGTTGGCGAAGCGGCCGTCCCAGATTGTCGGGTCGGGCGCGAAGACGAGGTCCAGGTCGGCCTCGGCCCTGGCCGGCGCCGGTGCCGCCGCCTGCCGCAGGAAGTCGGCTCTGACTGCAGGCGTCCTGGGCGCCGCTGCGGAGCCCTCGATGACCCCGCGATGCAACGCGCCGCTCCAGAACGACTCGAAATCCGCTCCGCCGTGAGCACTGCTCCAGTAGGCACGTACCACCTGGTAATCGCTCAGGGAACTTTGCCCGAGCATGGCCGCCAGCACCTGGTGCGCCGACCTGCCCGCGTACAGCGGGGCAATCAGCGGCTGCTGTATCGCCACCGTGCCGTCGAACGCGCGCGCATCGGACCAGCTCTCGAGGAAATGCGCTTGGGGAATATTCCACTGGCAGCGTGCCGACGTTTCGTCGTCGTACAGGCTCAAGTGAGCCGTGAACGCGACTTTCTGCAGTCGATCGCCGAAGAGCAGGTCGGCCGGAGCGCAGTACACGGGATTGCCCCCGATCAGGATCAGGGTGTCGACGTGCCCCTGGTCCATGTCGGTGACCAGCTCGCGCAGGGACTCGGTCTGGGAGCCAGGCTGCGCCGCAGCCGGCGCGGCGTACGTCACGGTACGGCCCACGTTACCGAGTTCCTGGTTGATCGCATGCACCAGCGCATGAACGATCGGCGGCTGCGCATCGCCTGCCACAACGAGCGATCGCTCGCCGCCCTGTTTCAGGTCGCGCACGCACGCGGCGATCGCCTGCACAGGAACGGCGGCCGCGCCGTGAAGCTCCACGCCGGACAATCCCAGCGCCTGCGCGATGGCGCGCGCGATGCCTTCGACCTCGGAAAACCGCACCGCAAACCGGTGGTCGGCAAACGCGCCGGTCAGCGACGGCGTGCACTCGATCGCGTACAGCCGGGCCGGATCCGGCTGCGCATCCGCACCGCGCCGCGCCGAAATGAAATCGTGCGCGTAACGCACTCCGGGACCGCCGAGAAAATCGCTGTCAAGGCTCAGCACCACCCGCGCCTGGTCGAGGCGAAAGCGCGGCTCGG
>CAVTZO010000003.1:0-72075 GCA_963739145.1 uncultured beta proteobacterium | reverse complement strand
GCCCAGCCCGCCGTTGGCGCCAAGGCGAAGACGCTGATCCATGTGCCTCAGGCGAACCTTACCAGCCTCGATCCGGTCTGGACCACCGCGCTGGTCACCCGCAACTACGCCGCGATGGTGTTCGAAACCCTGTATGGCCGCGACGAGCAGCTCGATCCGCAGCCGCAGATGGTCGAGGGCCATCAGGTGGAGGACAACGGGCTGCGCTGGACGATGCGCCTGCGAGAGGGGCTGGCGTTTCATGATGGCGAGAAGGTGCTGGCGCGCGACTGTGTCGCCTCGCTGCAACGCTGGATGAAGCGCGATGCGATCGGCCAGACGATTGCCGCCCGGCTGGACGCGTTGGAAGCGCCCGACGACAGAACCATCGTCTTCCGGCTGCATAAGCCATTCGCCTCGCTGCCCTACGCGCTGGCAAAGACGCAGCCGACGCCAGTGATCATGCCGGAGCGCCTGGCACAGACCGATCCGTTCAAGCAGATCCCCGAAGTCATCGGCAGCGGCCCATTCCGCTGGGTCGCCAACGAATACGTTGCCGGCAACCTGGCGGTGTTCGCGAAGAACGATCGCTACAACCCGCGGCCGGAGCCGGCCAGCTTCGCCGCCGGCGGCTATCGCGTGCTGGTGGACCGCGTCGAGTGGCGCATCATTCCCGAGGCCGCCACTGCGGCCAACGCGCTGACAGCCGGCGAGGTCGACTGGTTGGACTCGCCGGTGCCGGACCTGTTGCCAATGCTGCGCAAGGCCTCGGGCGTGACCGTCGCGCCAATCGACATCTACGGCACATTCGGCGGGCTGCGGCCGAACTGCCTGCAAGGGCCAACCGCCAATGAAGCCGTGCGCCGCGCCATCCTTGCCGCGATCGACCAGGTCGAGGTGATGACCGCGGTGATGGGCGAGGAGAAGAGCCTGTACCGCGCGCCCGTCGGCTACTTCCTGCCCGGCACACCATCGGCGAACGATGCCGGCATGGACGCGGCGCATAAGCGCCCGGGTGCGGACGCGATCAAGGCGATGCTGAGGCAGGCCGGCTATGGCGGCGAGCGCGTCGTGCTGATGCATCCAACAGATCAGACCTTCTATGACGCGATGAGCAGTGTGGTCGCCGCATCGCTCCGGCGCGTCGGGATCAATCTGGACGAGCAGTCGCTGGACTGGGGCACGGTGGTGCAACGCCGCACCAGCAAGGAGCCGTTGGACAAAGGCGGCTGGTCGCTGTTCCCGTACGGCGCGCCGGCGGCTGAATACCGGGATCCGGTGTTCGCCACCAATCTCCGCGGCAACGGCAAGGATGCCTGGTTCGGCTGGCCCAGTGACGAGAAGATGGAGGCGCTTCGCAACGCCTGGATGGACGCCACCGACGATGTCGACCGCAAGAAATTGGACGCACAGATCCAGGCGCGCGCGTTCGAAACGGTGCCGTTCGTGCCACTTGGCCAGTACCTGCCTCCGTCAGCGTATCGCAGCAACCTGACCGGGGTCCTGAAAGGCGCGGTGCCCGTGTTCTGGAACGTCAGCAAGTCCTGAATGACCGCGCGGCAGCGCCACCCGAAGCGGTCATCGGACCAGAGCTGCCGTATGTGGCCAGCACTGAGAGGTGCGGATCGTTCAGCATATGGCCCAATGTCGGTGGATGTCCCGCTGTGGCACGTCCACGCACGGGCTCGCGCGGACCCAAATTTTCTAACCCGGCCAGTCACCCCTGCGCGCGCGGTCGCGGACCTCCCCCCAGGGGTCGGAGGAGGGCCACCCTCCATCACGCCGGGCTCGGATGCGAAGCACATTCGAGATAATGAGCGTCAGTGCATCCACGCGAACCACGCATGGCACGCCGAGAAAATCACGGGCGTCGGCAAACCAGCAGGGATCGTCGGTCAACCCCGCGTCCCAATCCCAGCGCCATCTCAGTCTGCGATAGACGTCGCGGTGGACCATGAGGTAGCCGGCCGTGTTGTAGCTGCGCTCTACCAGCGGCAACTCGACGCCCGTGACGCGCTCGCCGCCGAGTACGTACGACGGCACTTCGCCGCCGACCTGCCGGTAGCCCAGGTCGGTCACCGCCAGCAGCTTGTCGATGGTGTCGCCGTCCGGGATGACGTCGGTATCGAGATACAGGAGGAAATCGCCCGGGCGATTGCGTTGCGCGTACTCGATGCACATGTTGCGACCCTCGCAGATCCGAGCGAGGCGATTGCCGCTGTCAATGCGCGTGGCACCATCGTCGAAGTGGTACGTCCAGTATTCGCCCAGCGCGCTCTTGATGGCTCCGATCAATCGCTCGAACGGGGCGAGGCCGCGTGCGTCCAGCTCGAGCGCGGCAAAGACGCGCAAGTCGTGCCCGCGTGTGCCGGCCTGCGCCCGGAAGCGTTCGATCCAGGTCAGCCAGGAAAGCTCGGAGCCGTCGATCTTGTGCGGGGCGGTGGTGGTCGCAACGATGATGCTCATGGCGATCGCATCACTTAAGACTGGCAGTTCCTGCTTCGCAATTGCGAGCATCTGCGCGTCGTCGATCCGCTCGATACCCCCCAGCGTATGTCTCGGCACGCCGTCATGGCCGGTTCAGCACGACGCCGATGCCTGCCCAGGTATCGGCCGACTTCTCCAGCGTGGAATGCCGGGCGGCGATCTCGCTCCACAGACGGGACACACAGCAGCCGGATGTCGCATGCCAGTCGGAGTCGACGATGTCGTGCAGGCCGATGAGCCTGGGATTGAGCGACTGCGCCAGGACAAAGTCCGCGTGGACCTGATCGTAGCCATGGTGGCCGTCGATGAATACCGCCTCAAACGAGTCGTCGAGCTGCGCGCGTATGACAGGGTCGCGCGGACTGCCGGCCAGGAGGCGGACACGCTGCCCGAAGCGCTGACGCGCCTCCTCGTAGGCCGTCTCGAGTTCGGGGGTCGGATCGGGTTCGATCGTGGCGATTTCGATATCGAATCCTTCCTGGCGGAACGCGCGTGCGATATGCCATTCGGCGCCGCCGCCGGTCGCTCCGATTACGAGAAGGCGGCGCACCGCGTGAACCTTGAGCTGCTCCAGCCACCAGCCGAACTCCTCGGGCCTGTGCTCCAGGCGTGGGGCCGTGAAGCCATCGAACGGCTTGGGACTGGCGAGGTCCGGAGGGACTTCAATACCGCGACGGCGTGCCTCCCAGTCGCGCAGCGCTTGATTGCCCCGGCGCCGCCAGAACTCCTCCACGTACGGCAGCGGAGGCCGAAGGTCGTCGAGCAGGAGGCAACCGGTCTCCTCCTTGCGAAACAGCCCCCCGGGCCAGGCTTCGACCCCGTAGTAGAACTCCTGGACGTCCTGCCATGCGCGCGCGAACACCGCGGCGTGCCTCATCCAGAAGAACGTGCCGCTGTAGTGCCAGTCTCCCGCGTTGCGATGCGAGGCAAACCGGCCGGGCATTCGAAAGCTGCCGGTCATGGCCAGATGGTCGAGGTGATGGCGCACGGTAGGCCAATCGTCCAATGCGACGCGGTAAAGCGCTTCACTCCAGCGTTGGACATTGGGCGGGCATGGCAGCCCGTACTTGACCCCTTTGGCGTGACCGTAGAAGGTCACCTCGTCTTCGCCCGACGAGGCAACCTTCTGAAGCATTGCGGGAAAGGTGATCGCTTCTCCGGACGGATCGTTGGGCCGGACCAGGAACTCGCAGCCGTGTCCGGCCAGCAGTTCCATCACGGCTGTGGCGGGGTCTGTCTGCTGGTCTTCGACGATGCCGATGATGCGCTTGCCATTGAAAAGATCGATGCGTTTGCGCAGCTGCTCGATATTCCACCGCCAGTTCGATCCCCGCTTGGGCCAGACGTGGTAGATCAGATTGCGGAGCGTTGCCCCTCCCAGGGGCGCCAGATTCAGCTTTTGCGTTGGTGCAGGAGCCGTACTCGACGCGTCGGCTACCGCTGCGCCGGGCAGGCGGATTACACGCGCACTGGGCTGTGCGCACTCTTCAATCGAAACGGAATGCATTGCGATCGTGCCTCCCTTCGACCCGATGAAGCAGTAGCCTGACGCGATCGCGTCCTCGCGAAAACGCCCTCGCAGAGCATCGTCGGTCCAGATTTCGAGCCAGCAGCCGCTCCAGCGCAAGCGCACCCGGATCCAGGCGTCCGGACGCAGCGCGAAGCGAAGCAGCACTTGATCGCGGCTGGCGAGGTAGCTGCCGGTAGCGGTCGCGATCAGGTGATAGGAATTGCTGCGCGGATCGTCCTGCCTGACCTGATGGATCTTTGCGACGAGCACGGCATCGTAGGTGAAGCGCATCGTGAAGCGCAGATCGACGTTCGCGTAGCTGCGTTCGCTTACCAGACCGGTCTCGACTCCCGTCCCGTCTGCATCGAGACTCTGAGGGCGCTTAAAAACCAGGCTCGCCTGCTCGCCCGCTTCTAGCTCGATTCCGGACACGATCCAGCCCGCCGGCAGTGCAGCAACTCCGACCGCGCGCGTTCGCCCGGCGCCGGCGACATTGCGCGCTGCAGTTTGCGCCCGCGTAGAGTCGTTTCGAGGAAGCGTCACTGCGAGCATCGTGGCCAGGCGATCACGGTAGGCGTTGCCTTTGATGCGCGCCTCGCACTGGCGCTTCAGCGTTGCCAGATGCTGCACGTCGGTCAGGCAGCGTCTTACAAGTTCAACCAATTCCCCGGGCGAATCGAACTGCGGCAGTTCGGGAAGGATCTCGCCGATGCCCGGGCGCCGCTCCGAGACGACTGCGGCGCCGCACGCGAGCGCCTCGAGCACGCGTGGATTCAGGGCCGTGGCGGGGACCCGGTTGCGATTGAAATGATGTGCTTCCCGGAAGACATTGACTATCACTTGCGTTGCCTGATAAAGCCTGGTGGTCTCGGCCGGCGAAACCTTCTGCGCCAGGGTGAGCCTTCGCAACAGCGGCGACGCCCAAGGGCCGCCCACTACGTAATCGAGCAGTCCGGCCGCAGCCAGCGCGGCGAGGTAACGCTCACGCGTCGCATTCGCGCCGCCGACGAAGCCCACTCGATATTGCCGCCCGACCGCCGGATCGCGATGCGTCTGGTCGTCATAGCAGACCGGAAGGTAGTGCGCATTACGATGCCGTGAAAGCGTTGATCGGTCGTTCGAGAAGACCGTCCTGTAAACAGAAGACCAGCGCGCGGTGTCGTCCACCTCATAGGGTTCGTCCAGCAGCCACACGGCGGTGTTGTGGCTCCGAAAGCGCTCCCCCCATCGCTGGGCAAAGGATCGACCGTGAACGACGACGATCAGGTCCGGCTTGAAGCGCTCTACATGCGCCGGTAATCCCGGATCGTCCCAGACGACGGTTTTCACGCGCGCGCCGAGCGAGGCGGCAGCGCGTGTGAGACCCTCGCCAAAGACGCGACCACAGGTCAGGAAGTCGTAATCAACCACGAGTATTGCAGAACGAGCAGCGAATCCGACCGCGTCGAGCGGCTGAATTTCCTGCGGCACCGCAGGGCGGAGAAACTCGGACAACGTCACGTGTGGCAACGCGGTGAGTCTGGAGGTCGGGCTCAGATTGACCAGTTCGATGCCGCGTGTTGTGCAGGCGAGTGCGAGGTTCGCGTACTCGGCGTTGATGCGGTTGACCTGGGCTGTCAGTGGATGGGGCGATGAGGTGCCATAGACGGAGCGGCTTCCGAAATCGACTCCGAGAAGGCCGATGCGGCTCGCTCCCATGTGCACAGCAATGCAGGCGGCCACGTAAGGAGAATTCTGGGTGTAGTGCACGACGTCGGCCCTGCTGAAGTCTGTGCTGCCATACTGGCCCAGACGCAACAGGACGCGACGCTCGGCGGGCACGGGCAAGCTGCCGTACTGGGTGAAGATTGCGCTGGCGCGCGAATTCCGGACGAATTCGAAGCGCTCGGGCGAAAACTGGCCTTCGGGATTCACCACGACCAGGTAGGTTGGATGGAATCGACGTCCCACATCGTTGACGCCGATGCTGGTCAGCGCGACGGGAGGTTGCAGGAGCTCGAGCGAGCCCCCGCAACCACAGATCAGGATCGCCTCGCCGGCATGGCGATTCCGAAAAGACGCGAACTCCAGTCGGCCCGTCTCATTGTCTGCGGCGCAGATTGCACTGGCAGACACGCTCAAGCCCTGGGTCCAATGTTTGAGCGCAAGAGACCGGCAAATCCGGCTCCGGACCGATTCATGTCGTTCCCTTCACCGGACGCAGTGAATAGAGCACCGTGCCGTCCGGCAACGTACGCCGATCCAGTATGCAGCCGTCGACCATCCGATCCACAGTCTGGCCGATGCGCTCCTGCGCCGTTTCGTACCGCTGCCTGGGTAGCCACCACTTCACGATGCCGTCCAGGGAGTCGGCGGCGTGCGGGTGCTGATGCAGGTATCGGATCACCGAAGCTTCGATTTCACTGTCTGTGCACAAGAAAGTCTCCGACGCGGAATTGAAAAATCATGCTGACAAGGGCTGTCACGAGATGACAAAGCAACCGACGTGCCACTCGTCCCTTGGCCCCGAATGCAGCACCGCGACGGTGTTACGAAGGGGTACCCGATCGAACAGGGTCTGCGTTGACCCGCCATCCGGGAACTTGCTGCAGGATTGCGCGGGTCAAACGACACCCGCCCGGGCATGCGCATAGGCGCGCTGCCGACGTGCACCCGCCGATCACGCACGGCACGAGCTACCGCATTTGCTGGGCAGCCTTCGGAATGATGCCGTGCTTCTTCAGCAGTTTCCCCAATTGCCGCCGCTCGGTGCCGGACATTTTCGCAGCCAAGGTGATGTTGCCGTTCGAGCGACGGATCAGTTCGTTCAAGTAACCGAATTCGAAGGCCGTGACGACGACGGCCTTCGCTTTGACGAATCGGTCAAACTCGTCTCGCGATGAAAATCGCACGTCCACGTCGCGCACGACCACAGGGTCGGATGCAGGATGAAGGCCGACTGTGCTTGCGGCGATTTCCGCGCCCTCCGTCATCAGCACTGCACGAAAAAGAACGCTTTCCAGCTCGCGCACATTTCCCGGCCATGCATAGTCGTTGAGAGCTTTCACGGCCGCATCGGAGAGGCGCGGTGCGACCCGCTTGAGGCGTTTCGCCGCGAGATCGAGAAAGTGCGATGTCAGAACGTTGATGTCGCCTTCGCGCTCCCGCAACGACGGCAACCGCACGTAAAGGGCATTGAGTCTGAAAAAAAGGTCGCGCCGGAAGCGCCCCTCCTCGACCAGGTCTTTCAGATTTGAATTGCAGGCCGCAACCACGCGAACGTCGGCGGTACGGACCTTCGTGCTGCCGACTGCCCGAAATTGGTGATCCTGCAGGAAGCGGAGCAACGTCACCTGCCCTTTTGGCGGGAGTGTGTCGATCTCGTCGAGAAAGAGTGTGCCCCCCACCGCGATCTCCACCAACCCGTCGCGCGGCGATCGCGCGTCCGTATAGGCGCCGGTCACGTGCCCGAACAGCTCATCCTCCATCAGTGCGTCGGGCAGTGCCCCGCAGTTGACCGGTACGAACGGCCGCTCCTGTCGTGCGCTCCGATAATGAATTTCCCGCGCCGCCAACTCTTTGCCGGTTCCCGTATCACCTTCTAATAGAACGGGGGCATCGCAGGCTGCGAAGCGCCGAAGCAGAGAAACGGCCAGTCGAAACGCCGGGGAGTTCCCAAGCATGGCACCAGTTAGCGTTTCCACGCGGTTTCCGTCCCTCTACCCCGATGCGGCTTGGCCGAGCTGGATGACTGTGCCGAGCCGCGATCTGGTCGAGCAAGGTTCCGAATGTCGCCCTTGCGCGGCCCCGAGGCGGCAACTTCCAAGACGACAGACGGAATTCGCTCGCAATTGCCGACAAGGTCCGCCTCGCGGTCGACTCCGGCCGAATTTGGGGCCTGAAAGGCGGCTGAGGTCGAACCCTGGAACCTCATGATCGGGCGTTCGCCGTGACCCATGCGTCATAGGCCTGCATGAACCCTTGCAGGAATTTGCGCGTGCCATCATTGACGAGCTTGCCATTCGCATCGAACAGCTTGTCGGCGCCGCCGATATAGGCTTCCGGCTGCGCCATCGCGGGGACGTTCAGGAAAACAAGCGATTGCCGCAGATGGTGGTTGGCGCCGAATCCGCCGCCGCCGCCCAGTGACGCACTGACGACCGCGGCCGGCTTGCCGCTCCACGCGCTGCCGCCATAGGGCCTCGAGCCGACGTCCAACGCGTTTTTCAGCGCGGCGGGCACCGAGCGATTGTGCTCGGGCGTGACGAACAGAACCGCGTCGGCCGCTCTTATCCGGTCGCGAAACGCCACCCATTCGGCCGGCGCATGTTCGTCGGCATCCGGGTTGTACAGGGGCAACTGCCCGATCTCGACGATGCTCAGCTTCAGCCCCGCGGGCGCGAGCTCGGCGAGCGCGTTGGCCACCTGGCGGTTGATCGATGCCTTTCTGAGACTCCCGACGATCACGGCTACGTCGCGTGTCTTATTCATCGGGGTTCCTTTTTTCGTGAGCGGCATCGGCGCGAGGACGGTATCGTAACGGCGATATGGTCGATCCGCTGTCCGCCTTCGTGCGCCGGCATCCTCGCCTCTTCGTGCTCAGCGGGGCGGGCGTACGCGCAGGGCGAGTTCGCGGAAGACGACGCCTTCGAGGTGCCGCCCTGCCCGGCCTGCGGTGGGATCCTGAAGCCCGATGCAGCGCTCCTGTGCGGAGGCCCTGGCGGATCTGGTACGAGACCTTAGTCGGCTACCCGTGTCTGGTCCGTGATCCAGTTCACTTCCCAGGTCTTGCCTCCATCATCCGAGAAGGATTGCTCGAAATGGGGCGATTTCGTGGTCATGTCGGTCCAGGCGTATCGAACGAGAATGCTTTTGCCGTTAATCGTATCCAGGGCGAAAAACTCACCGCGCCCGTTCTTGAATTCGCCGATTTGTGGCAGCTCGGTGATGCCGTTCTTGCCATTGGCCCAATAGAGGCGCCACTGGTGGGATTGAGGATCGTAAGTACGCAGGGTGAGACCCTCGATGTGGCCCGTCGAGCCATCGACCTCGATCGTGTCCAGCTGGGCGCGGCCGTCCCAGATCGGGAAGCAGGTTCCGGTGCCGTCCAGGTCGACCCAAGTATTGGAACCAGTCAGAGGATGCAGGCGACGCTTCAGGTGATATTTCCACTTGCCGATCAGGGGGTCAAAATCGTGCTGCCCATCCCGTTCCGCGGGAATCGCTTGCGCACCCGCCTTCGATGCATCCGAATTCTGCTGCGCATTTGCGCCGGGAGTTTGCGCGACGAAAAGCAAGCCGCCGGCAAGGACAAGAGTCGATATGCGTCTGAGCGTGTTCATCAAGGCCCCCATCAGGTTCATCGCGTGTCCGGGACGCTTCATACGTCGAAGAGCGCAGTTTGCGCGACAATACCTGCCATCCGACGGCATGATTTACGGACCAGCATCGAACTGTGCGTGCCAGCCGCCTGCTTTCGATCCAGATGCTTCTGCAGACTCGCGGGCGCCTGAGCGCGCGGGAACTGGCCGATTCGGTGGAAGTGTCGGTTCGAACGCTCTACCGCGACGTGGATCAGCTGACCGCGGCTGGCGTTCCGATCTACGCCGAACGCGGGCGCTCGGGCGGCTTCCGGTTGCTCGAAGGCTGGCAGACCACGCTCACGGGACTGACGCCTTCGGAAGCGCAGGCAGTGTTCCTGAGCGGGTTGGCTGGGCCAGCCGCGCAGCTGGGCCTTGGGGTGCACGTCGAGACCGCGAAGCTGAAGCTGCTGACTGCCTTGCCGGCCCCCTGGCGCGACGACGCGCAACGCATCAGCTCGCGCCTGCACCTCGATCCAACGGATTGGTATCGGGAGGCCGAACCGGTGCCGCACCTGGCCGCCATCGCCTCCGCCGTGTGGAGCGAAAGACAGCTGGCGATGCACTACGAAAGCTGGAAGGCCGCGGCGCGGCGCACTGTAAACCCCTTGGGGCTGGTGCTCAAAGCAGGGACGTGGTATCTGGTTGCTGCCGTACCCGATGAACCGCGGACATACCGGATCTCGAATGTCAGGCAGATCGACATTCTGGAAACGCGCTCCCGGCGCCCCAGGAACTTCGAACTCGCCCGCTACTGGACCGAATCCATCGGGCGTTTCGAAAGGGAGCTGTACAAAGGCTTCGCCGTCGTGCTGACGACGCCCGAAGGACTCAAGGGCCTGCGTTACCTGAATCGCGCGGTCGCCAAGGCAATCGACGACGTGCAGCCGTCCGGGAAAAGGGACGAACGCGTCAAGATCAGGATCCCGATCGAGTCGATCGAGCACGCGACGGCGCAGCTGCTGCGACTGTCACCGCAGGTCGAAGTTATCGAGCCCCCGGCTCTCAGGCGGTCGCTGATACTGGGGTTGCAACGAGCCTGTCGACTGTACGGCGTTCGGTCCTCGAAATAATGCGCCCGGCCAACAGCGTGTACTGAACAGAGTCCGGGCCTGTTCAACGCCGTTCGCCATAGGCCGATGGTTCATGGTTGGCCTCGATCCCAGCCGATGAGCGATACAGCCAGACCGCCGTCGCACACAGCAGCGCGAAAGCGATGATCAGAGTAAGTTCGATGCTGGACCAGTGACGGATCGTCAAGCGCGCGAGCGGTAACGTCACCAGCGGCCCGGCGATCTGACCCAGGGCAAAGGCCGCTGTCATTCGCCCCATCAGCGGTGCCGGATTGGAGGCGCAGATGCGGCGCGCTTGCTGAAGACCCGTCATGGTCGCGACCATGAACGTGCCGCCCACCAGCACAGCCGACGCGGCGATCGCCGCCCCGGAGCGGCTGACCAGAGGCAGGATGCACCCTGCCGCCATCAGCAGGTGGCAAGTCGCCCAAAGATCGAGCAGGCGAAAGCGCCTCAGCGCGAGGCCGGCCAGCAGTGTCGAAGCGGCGGCGGCTACGCCAAATGCGGGCCAGGCCAATCCGAACAGTTGTGGATCGTCGACCAGGCTGCGCGCCAGAGACGGCAGGTAGGTCGCCGGCAGGATGTAGCCGAATCCGAAGCTGCCGTAGCAGAACACCAGGCCGGCGCTTCCGCGCGGCGCCCTGAAGGATGCGGTCGATGACGTTCTGGTCGCTGGCATGGCCGCCAGGGCCGGCCACAGTTGCTGCACCGTGAGCGCGATGATCAGAGCCAACCCACCCAGTGCCACCCAAAGGGCAGCCGAGCCTGCCTCGCTCCCGGCCCAGACCAGGGTGCCAGCTGCAGCGATACCGGCGCCGACGCCCGCGAAGACCCAGCCGCTCGCGTCCGCTCGCCCGCTCAGGATCAATTCGCTCACGCTCCAACTGCTGATTCCGACGAGCGCCCAGGCGCTCAGGACGCCGGCCGCCGCCCGCAGCAGCAGCAAATTCAACTGGCTTTGTGTCAAGCCGGCCGCGCAGGTGACAATGGCCGTAGCAAAGAGGCAGGTCAGCACCAGCCGGCGTGGCCGGTGAGCCAAACGTGCAGCGACGAGCGAACCGAGCAGGTAGCCCACGTAATTGATCGCCGCCAGCCAGGCACCGTCGTTGCTGTCGAGCAGGTTCTCGCGCTGCATCAGCGGCAGCAGCGGCGTGAACGCAAAGCGGCCTATGCCCATCGCCACGGCCAGCCCCATCGCGCCAACGGCGCACACGCGCCAGACTTCGAGGGGAGCGGCCGAGCTGGGGCTTTCGAACCGGCTATCCACGCCACCTCTGGCCGATGCCAGAGTATCGACCAATACCAAGCTCGTCCGAACGTCTGCCTGCAGGAGTGAAGCGCGAGGTCGCCCAGGTTCTGGTGACGAACACCTCGACGTCAACGACTGTGGACCGCTGATCGATCTATGCTAGCCGCCGTGGGTCAGCTGGCCGAGATGGAGCCGCGCTCGGGCCGGATGCTCACCTCGCTGCACCGGGCGTCGGCCCGATTCGCCTCGCTACCCGGATCGGCCAGAAGGCGTTTGACATTGCCGTGCCGCTTGAGCATCGCCGAATCCTGCAACGCCGACCGGTAGGCGCTGTCGCCTGCCTCGCCATACGTCGCGACGTACTCGTCCACCATCTCGACGAACAATCCAACCAGGTTCGGGTCGAATTGCCTGCCGCCCATGAAGCGCAGCTCGTCGACCGCCATCCGGTGCGGCCAGGCCTGCTTGTATGGCCGCCCGGTGGTCAGCACGTCGTAGACGTCCGCCAGCGTGACGATCCGTGTTTCGACCGGTATGTCCTCGCCTCTGAGGCCGCTCGGATACCCCGTGCCGTCCCATCGTTCGTGGTGAGTGCCGGCCACTGTGGCAGCCAGGCGCGCGCCAGGATGGGTCGACCTGGACAGCATCTCCGCGCCGATCGCAGGGTGCTTTCGGATGATGATCCGCTCGGCCTCGGTCAGCATGGAGGGTTTCAGCAGAATCTCGTGGTTGATACCGATCTTCCCGATGTCGTGGAGCCGACCGGCCATCTCGATCGTCTCCGCCCGGGCCTCGTCGTACCCAAGCCGCGCCGCCATCAGATACGAAAGGCGGCCCACGCGGAAGCAATGGTGGCCCGTCTCGTCATCGATCAGCGACGCGGCAACGGCCCAGTTTTCCAGAAGAGTGCGCTCGCGCTCGGCAACCGTCCGATTGAAGCTCTTCACCCGCAGATCGGCCGCCTGGTCCCCAAGCAGGATCTGCGCATGCGACGCCGGGTCAAGCTCGCCCAGCATCTCCTGCTGGATCTGCGCCAGCTGGTGGTGCAACTGCCGGGTACGGGTTGCACTGAAAGAAAGCGCGAGCTGGTCGACGTATTCGAGCGCCCGCCGCAGATCGCCGGCTTTTTCGTAGGCCCGGATCAGCGCGCGCAGCACGTCATCGACGTACCAGCCTACGCTCTGCGCTCTGGGGAGCAGTTGCTCGAGGCGGGAGATTCCGATGTCGGCCTGTCCCGAAAAGACCTCGCACAATCCTTGTGTCAGCGAGAACAGTACCTCGGTGTGGGGCGTTCCCGGCAGGTTCTCATCGCGCAACTGGCGCAAACGCAGCCGCGCCTCGTCGGTTCGCCCGGATTCCAGCAGCGCCGCGTTGTAGAAACTCTCGAACTGGTGGCGGGCCAGCGCATTGGACTGGGCACGCGCCGAATGGAACACCTGCGCGCCACGTTCGCCTGCACTCAAGGCCTGCGTCAACTGGCCCAAGGCGAGGTGGCAATGCACCAGATTCGAGAGCGCAGCCGATTCGTGCTTTCGCTCGGCATCGCTTGCGGTGAAATTCCGGTCGGATAGAAGGCGCCGATTGACGTCGATCGCGCGGGCGTAATAGCCGGCATCCTGCAGGCACGCGGCCATGTTGACGAGCGCACGCAGCCGACCCTCGTCGAGGCCGTTGGCGTCCGACACCTCGTACGCCTCTTCCAGCAAGGCCAGCGCCCCGGCGAAATCGCGCTGCTTCAGGCAGTAGACGCCATTTACGTTGGCGGCCTGCCAATGCAGATCAGGTCGGCCGAGCGTGCGCGCCCATTCGAGCGCCGGGTGGCCATAATGGGCCGCCCGGGCCGGTGAGCTGCACCCGAAGAGAATTCGGCTCACATCAAGCAGCCCCTCGACCTGCAGTGTGCGCTGCTCCGTTCCGGGGAAATCGCGAAACAGACGGCCATAGTGCTCGGCAAGGTTGACCGTGGAGGCGTCGGCCGCCCTCGACTGCATCGCCCGCAGGGAACCAACGAGCGTACGCAGCGCAGCCTCCCGCGTTCGCGCGTCCGCCTCCCCTAGGACCGCGAGCACTTCGTCCGTTCGCCGAGTAAAAAAATCCTCGGGTTGAATGTAGGATCGACCCCGTCGGCTGGGACCGGCGCGCCAGTCGTCCGATGCCTGTTCAGTCACAGTGCCGAAGCCGCCTTGTAGGAGAGGAACATCATGAACCTCGAAAGCCTTGCCATCGAAAGCCAGGAAACGCAAGGAACCCAACCGACCGTTGAACCGGCGCTGGAGTCGGCGCTGGAAATCACGCCGCTGGCGTTCGAGACGTTCAGGCTCATCGGAGGCGGCTCGTCGGTTGTCGTACTGTGATTGCAATCCGTCGGTCGGCGTAACTGCCGACCGACGAATGATCCAGTAGTCGCTCCGCTTCCGCTAGCAGGGTTCACGCTCACGCGGTAGGACCTGTCCTGGACAGGTCGTCGTGCGAGCGACGGCATCACGCAGCGCTGGCCAGATGCCCTTCGCGGTAGTCGGCCAGAGCCTGCTCGATTTCCTCGCGGGTGTTCATCACGAATGGCCCGTACTGAACGACCGGCTCGCGCAGCGGCTTGGCGGCGAGCAGCAGGAAGCGAACGCCGTCGGCGCCGGCCATGACCCGCACCTCGCTGCCGTCCGACAGCACGCCCGCAGCCCGATGGGGCAGCACTCTGCCCTGCCCCGCAGGACCGACTTCGGCGCTGCCCTCGTAGGCGTAAAGGAAGGCGCTGTGCCCGGGCGTCAGCGGCGCGCTGAATTCGGCGCCCGCTGGCAGTCGCACGTCCAGGTACAGCGGATCCGTGGACAGCCTGGCGCTGCCGCCGTTGACCGGGCCGCCCGTATTTGCAAAAGAGCCGGCGATCACCTTGACCTCCCCGCCGCCGCGCAGCTGCACGACGGGAATCTCGGCCGCGGGAATGTCGCGATAGCCGGCCGGCTTCATCTTCTCCTGCGAGGGCAGATTGATCCACAGCTGGAAGCCGCGCATGCGGCCTTCCGTTTGCTGTGGCATCTCGGAGTGAATGATGCCGTGCGCCGCGGTCATCCACTGCACCCCTCCGGGGCCAAGATCCCCGCGGTTTCCAAGGTGATCCTCGTGACGCATGTGGCCGTCCAGCATGTATGTGACGGTTTCGAAGCCCCGGTGCGGGTGCGCAGGAAAGCCAGCGAGGTAGTCGTCCGGGTTGTCGGAAAAGAACTCGTCGAGCATCAGGAACGGGTCAACGTACAGCCCCTGCTGGCTGCCGACGCTGCGGCGCAGCTTGACGCCTGCGCCGTCGGAGGTCGGCACCGACCGGATGACGCGGGTCAGGGAACGCGAACCAAGGGTACTCATGACTTGCTCCTTGTGAGAAGTGAACTGGCGTTAGCCGGCGCGCCGGCCTGAATCAGGCACGTTGCAAGAGGTGGTCGACGCTGAGCCTGCCGGCGCCGTTGGCCACCAGGAAGAGGAACCCGCCGGCCAGGCCCAGGTTCTTGAGGAACATGATCTGCTGCACCATGTCGGGCGAGCCGGCGTGGAACAACAGGGCGGCCAGGATGCAGAAGCCCGCCAGCAGCAGCGCCAGCAGTCGCGTGTAGAAACCGGCCACGATTGCGATGCCGCCGCCCAGCTCGAGCAGGATCACCAGCGGCAGCACGCCGCCCGGCACGCCGGCCGAATGCATGTAGCCCTGCGTGGCAGCGTAGCCGCTGATCTTGCCCCAGCCGGACAGCACGAACAGGGCAGCGATCAGAAGGCGGCCAACCAGGCTGGCATAGGGTGCGGTGGATTCAAGAAACTTGTTCATCGAATTACTCCCGAGAGGTCGTATTGTTGTGCAAAGGAAAGGCGACGTGAACTCGGCGCTTCACTCACGCGGCCAGAAGCTGCGCCTGGGCCGCCGCTTTGGACAGGCTCGTTTCGCGGTGCTCGGGGCTGATCGCCAGGCCCTCGGCGTACACGAACTCGACATCGGTCATGCCCAGGAAGCGGAAGAAGTCGCGCACGTAGCCGGTCTGCGTGTCCAGCGGTGTGCCGGCATGCATGCCCCCGCGGGCGGCAAACACGTACACCTTCTTGCCGGTGAGCAGGCCCTGCGGGCCGCTGGCGGTGTAGCGGAAGGTGATCCCGGCGCGGGCGATGTGGTCGAAATAGGCCTTCAACTGGGAGGGCACGCCGAAGTTGTACATCGGAAGTCCCAGCACGATGACGTCCGCAGCCTTCAGCTCGGCGATCAGCTCGTCGGAGTAGGCCACGATCGAGCGCTGGGCCGCGGTGAGCTGTTCCGGCTTGGCGATGAAGGCGCCGAAGCGCTCGCCCGTCAGGTGAGGCACGGCATCAGCGACCAGATCGCGCTTCACGAACCGGGCGTGCGCAGCGCGCTCGCGGAAGGCCGCCACGAACTGGTCGGCAAGCCGGCTCGACTGGCCATTGCCGTTGTTGATGCTGCTGTTGATCTGGAGCAGGGTCGTCATGGCACATCTCCTGGGATTTGGTGACGGGGGATTCGCCCCGCGCTGACGACCATTTAACTATTGATTTAATAGATAAAAAAGCACAATATTTCGACTATACCTATCTAGTGAGTAGATAAATGAATGGCACACCGAAAATCACCCTCGACCAGTGGCGCGCTTTGCTTGCTGTCGTCGATGCCGATGGCTACGCCCAGGCGGCCGAAGTTCTTCACAAGAGCCAATCGGCAGTGACCTACGCGGTGCAGAAGCTGGAGTCGCTGCTGGGAGTCAAGGTGTTCGAGGTGATCGGACGCAAGGCGCACCTCACGCCGACCGGCGAGGTGCTGTACCGCCGTGCCAAGGCTCTGCTGGAGGAGGCCGGCTCATTGGAAGACGCCGCCGGCACTCTGGCGGCCGGATGGGAACCGGAGTTGCGGCTGGCCGTGGAGATCATCTTTCCCACCTGGCTGCTGCTGGAGTGTTTCGAGCGATTCGCCGACGGGCACCCGCAGACGCGCATCGAGCTTTACGAGACGGTGCTCAGCGGCACCGAGGAGATGCTGCTTCAACGCAAGGTCGATCTGGCGATCTGCTCGCAGGTGCCGCCGGGCTTTGCAGGCGACGCGCTGATGCGAATTCGGTTCATCGCCGCGGCACATCCGGGCCACCCGCTGCATCAGCTTGGCCGTGAACTGACGCTGCAGGATCTGCGCAAGCACCGCCACCTGGTCATCCGCGACAGCAGCAGCCAGCGTCGCAGCGGCAGCTGGGTGGGCGCAGAGCAGATCTGGACCGTGAGCCACAAGGCGACCTCGATTCATGCCGCCTGCATGGGCCTGGGCTTTGCCTGGTTCCCCGAGGACACGATGCGCATCGAACTGGAGCGCGGGCTGCTCAAACCGCTTCCGCTGCGCGAGGGGGCGGAACGCTCGGGGGAGCTGTACCTCGTGTTCGCGGACCGCGACTATGCTGGCCCGGGCGCGCTGCGCCTGGCGCAGGTCATCCGCGAGCAGGTGCAGAGCACCTGCCGCAAGGTGCACGAGACGGCCGCTCAGGCGCAGGCCGTCGACACTGAAGTTACGCCCGCAACGGACGGCTGATGCGCCGGCGCTTCAGCATTGCCTCGGCGCAAGACCCGGGCAACGCTCATGCGGCGCCCATGGTCAGAACAACGCGAAACCGGGCCTTGCCGCTCATCATCCTTTCATAGGCCTGCGGCGCGCGTTCGAGAGGAAACGTCTCGATCAGCGGGCGGATGTTGGAAAGAACGCTGAAATCGAGCGTGTCCTCGGAATCGCTGGCGGTGCCGGATGGCCAACCGGACACCGAGCGCCTGGCCGAGATCAAAGCAAGCGCAGAGACCTCAATGGGTTCCATCGAGGCACCGACGATCAGCAGCTTTCCGTCGATACCCAGGCCACCCACGGCCGCGCTCATCGATTTGGAATCGGTCAGGGTGGCCAGGATGACTCGAGCACCGCCCTGCTTCGTCAGTTCGGCAGCCACGTCCTGCGATGTGCTGTCGATGTAGTCGTGGGCGCCCAGCTTGATCGCGAGCGCCTTCTTTTCGGCTCCGCGCGCGATCGCCACGGTGCGGTAGCCCATTTTCGCCGCGAACTGCACCGCGAGGTGTCCCAGGCCGCCTATACCCAGTACCGCTACCGTATCGCCGGCACTGGCCCCGCTGTGGCGCAGCGCATTGAACGTGGTGATGCCCGCGCACAACAGGGGCGCGGCCTCTGCTGCCGACAGCTCTTTCGGGATCGCGGCCAGCGACTCGAAGGGCGCAATCAGATATTCCGCGTAGCCGCCGTCATAGGTGATACCGGGAATCTGTCCGTAGGAGCACGTGATGAAGTCACCCTTGCGGCAGGAAGCACAGTGACCGCAGTGCCCACCGTGCCACCCCACGCCGACGCGTGCACCCGGTTTCCAGTCGGGCACGTCGGCACCGACCGCGTCAAGGACGCCCACGATCTCGTGGCCGGGTACACGCGGATACTGGATTCCGGGGAACGCGCCAACCTTGGTGAACATATCGCTGTGGCAGATGCCGCAGGCCTGAACCTTCACACGCACTTGCCTGGCACCCGGAGCTGGGATGTCCCGCTCAACCAGCTCAAAAGGACCGTTGGCGGCTTTGACTTGAACTGCGCGCATGCGTTGCATGAGTGACTCCATCAGCAAAGCGTTTCAGAAATTGCAATGCCTGGCTGCCAGATCCGCGTCGATCACCTGACCATTTCCAGAACGTGCGCCCTACTCGCCCCGCTCGTAGATCACGTAGATCTTGCGCGTCGGCTCGACCACCTCCCAGGTTCCCACGAAGCCGCTCGGAATCACGAAGCGGTCACCCGCCGACACGGTGACCGCCTTGCCCTGCGCGTCGGTGATCACGCTGACGCCTTGCAGCACGTGGCAGTACTCCTCTTCGGTGTAGCGGATGTGCCACTTGCCAACCTCACTCTGCCAGGTGCCGGCGAAGAATTTGCCCTCGGCGTCGGTGTAGGTGTTCCAGGCCATCTGCTTCGGGTTACCCGAGATGAGCTTGTCCGCGGGAAGCAGATATTCTTCACGCTGCGCGTCGTCGGCCTCGGCCTTCAAAAACTTCAGGGCAATCATGTCGAGTTCAGCGGTCGTGCCCTGCGTTACGGCAGATCGAACAGAAGGATTTCCGTGCGGTCGCTTTTCGCTTCCAAGTTCAGGATCGCTTCGGACTCGATCGCCGCACCGTCGCCGGCGGCCAGGTCCTGGCCGTTGAGGCGCAGCACGCCGCGCGCAATCTGCAGCCAGGCCTTGCGTCCGCTTCTTGTCGAATGCTCAACGCGCTGGCCGGCGTCCAGCACGGCCGAGCGCAGCTCGACGTCCTGGTGGACGGTCAGAGAGGCGTCGCGCCCATCGGGCGAGACCATCAGGAGCAGGCGGCCGCGCTTGCCGCTTTCGGGGAACGTCTTTTGCCCGTAGCGCGGCGCGATGCCCGTTTTACCGGGGATGATCCAGATCTGCATGAAATGGACCGGCTCGGTCTTCGAGTGGTTGAATTCGCTGTGGCGGATGCCGGTGCCGGCCGACATGATCTGCACGTCGCCCGGGCGGATCACCGACCCGGTCCCGATGCTGTCCTTGTGCTCCAGGGCGCCTTCCAGCACGTAGGAGATGATTTCCATGTCCTGGTGCCCGTGGGTGCCGAATCCCGCGCCGGGGGCGACCCTGTCCTCGTTGATCACCCGCAGCGGGCCGAAGGCCATGTGCGCGGGATCGTAGTAATCGGCAAACGAGAACGTGTGCCGGCTGTCGAGCCAGCCCAGCCGGGAGGCGCCTCGATCGCCGGATCTTCGGACTCGTACCATGTCGACTACCCCAACCTTTTCAGGACTTTCCGGGGATATTTCGCCGATTGCGGCTCATCGTTACCCCAAGGCGGCACGAAGCTTCGCTGTGGCACGATCATATTCCTTCGAATCGTTCTGCTTCAGCGTCGCCAGATCGGCGATCAGACGGTCGACGCGATCTGCCGCCGCTTGGGTCTTGATGTCGTTGATCTGTCGGTCGAGCTGCGTCAATTTATCGAAGGCCGGTGCCTTTCGCCCCTCTTTTTCCTGCTGTGCAACCAGAATCATCAGCGCGTCCATGATGCAGCCGAGCTGGCGACCGTAGCTCTGCTTGGCCAGGATCTGCCGCTCGGTATCGGGCGCGCTCGAGTTCTGTTCCGTGACGTTGACCACCCCGCCGATTGTCCACCCCGGAAGAATGGGCTGCGTAAGGTTTTGCGGAGCCGCGAAGACATCAAGCGGATTCGCCAGGCTGCCTTTCATCCAGGATGGCCAGTCCCACACCAGGGGTTTCGAAAGCTGAGTATCGTTACCGTTCATGATGCCGACCTCGTAGAGAAGTTGCGTAAGCGACTCCTCATCTTAGCCGGCTATTCGTCCGCCTCCCCCGCGACGAACAGATGCCCGGCGTTCTGCGTATAGATCCTTCCATCCGGGCCGATCGAAAGCGGCGTGTACGCGGCCCCGATGGCCAGATTGGTAAAGAGCTTGTGCTTGAGCGTTCCGTCCGGCTCCAGCATGTACAGGCTTCCGTCCTCGCTGTTGACGTAGACGAATCCGTCTTCATCGATCGCCGGGGCGTTGACGCACCACTCGAAGCCGTTCGGGTTCGTGTTGGGCGTGCAGGTGATCGAGCCGTCCGGGTTGCGCTGACAACTGTCGGTCGTGGTGTTCTGGAATTTCCATTCCGGCTTCAGGTTCGCGTTCAGGCTGGTGATGAAATACGGCCCGTTGGGCAGTGGCGCGCAGACCGGGCTCAGCCCGGGGAAGCAGTACAGTCCAATGCCGCCGTAGTGGTTGTCCTTGATAACGATAGAGTACGTCCTGTCGTGGGTAACCACGGCGGGCGTCGAATCCCAGCCGAAGTCGAACGCGGTCAGGTACTCGCCTTCGGGACTGAATTTCATCAGGTGGCCCCGCTCCGCCTTGTAGTAGGTGATTGCGCCGAAAAGCACGCTTCCGTCCGGCAGCACCGAGGGGGTCGAGGATGCGAGATCGGTCACCTGGCCCGAGCCCGGAGTGTTCGTGGTCGGGTCGACTCCGGGTGTCGTACCGACCCGGCAGGAATTCGGCTGGTTCGGATTGGCGGCCGTTGCGATGGGTACGAGAACGCCGCACCCATCGTTGAAGCGATTTTGCAGCGAAGCCTGCCACTTCGGCGTCAGATCCGGATTCACGGCCACCAGATAACCCACCAGCGGGTCGAAATGCCCGCGGCTGACCGTGTAGATCGTGCCGTCCGGTGCGATGGCGGGCGCGACATTCACGCCGGGTCGCTGGGACCCGCAAGGAATGGGGGTTGGCACGGCGGTTGCGCTGGGCGGCCAGGGAAGCGTCGTGTAATCCGAGAAGGCGTTGGGACAATTCGAGAACGCTGCGGGCGCGCCAGGCACCAGCTGCGCGAAAGTCACGGTCCTGGAGCTGTCGTCCGGCGCGATCTTGATCAGCCATGCGCCCAGCACATCGGACCCGTACCATGGATCGGCCAGGCTCGGGTCAATCAGCTTCATCGCGTTGTAGTACACGTTTCCCTTGCCATCAACGCTCAGCGGACCGGAGACGAAGGTGTTCGGGTCCACCGTCGATCCGAACGGGTTGATGTGAGAAATCACGGTTCCGTGCTCCTGGTCGACCTTCCAGACCGTGCCGCCCGATCCCGGCACGTAGACGAATTTGCCCGCCAGCGCGGCGTGGAAGACCGGCTCCCAACCGTCGAGGCCGAACCCATTGGGCTCCGGCGTCCAGTCGCTCTGGAATGTCCATTCCGTCTGCAGCGTTCCGTTACGCCAGACCAGGGACTTTTCGTTCCAGATTTCCTGGTTCCAGGTGTTGGGGCCGCAGGCGTCTCCAAAGAAGGCCCATGAACCCGGCGTGGGGCACGGTATCCAGATGCCCGTCTTGAACTCCATGAAAACGCGCTTCTTTGTGATCAAGGGCACCTGGTAATGAACCACAAGGCCGCCGAATCCCTCGACCTGCTCCTGCGGCACGAAGGGGTCGTACACGATGTCGACGAGCTGCTTCTTTGGCGCCTGCCCCTCGACGTGAACGAGACCGGTGTGCTGCGGGTTCTGTGCCCACTGCGGCCATTCGGTCGCGGTGGGGTCGGACTGCGCGTGAACGGGAACTGCGGTGAAAGCAAGCAAGCACAAGCCGAGAGGTAACACTCTGGCCCAAACTTGCGTGAATCTCGTCGTTTGCATTGGGTGTCCCCTTCGTCAAGTCTCCTCGGGCCAGCGAAGTACGATGCTGGGTGTGGCCGAATCAACGTACGCCTGCTGCACAACAATGATGTGTCGCCCTGTTTGTGCTCGCGTCAGTACCGCGGGTGCACGAATTGGCGAATCGACGCGCCCTTGCGGGCGAACGAGCAGCGCCTTGGGGTAAATCGCGTTCAGCCCGACCAAAGATGTCGCCTCCGGGCGCATCACTTCACATGCCCTAAGACGCGGTCGTCGGTTGAAATCCGACGTCCCAGACAAAGTTTTTTCCCGCGATGCCCCGGGCGACCGGGATCGCCCCAAGGCATGAGGTCACGGCGCAATCAGAATGCCCGCCGGAGTAAATCAGGGGCCGTGCCTTCAACCTCTGACCAAGTCCACGCCTGCCAAATGATGACCGAGGTGCATACAGTTTCGATCGTCGCGAAGAACACGTACGCTGGGTAAACGGGATCCCGAAAGTCACCGTTAGTCAGAGGCAGAACGAAGGTCAGGAAACCGTTGGTAAGGGTCATAACGCCGCCCGCGATGATATTCGCCAGCCGGTTCGCTCTAAACGGAAGCAGTCGACACGCCAGAATCATGGCGATGGGTATTTCCATCAAGACCGCTGAACCCAGCAGAGCCCATTGTGGGAGATGTGGGGCTGAATTCGGCGAGCCAACGAAAGCGAACAGGGCAAGCACGTCCGCATACAGGTAGTTTAATAACGCGAAAATCCACAATACAGACAACCGCTCCTTTGTGTCATGCATGTCAATCTCCTGCCGAATAGTTACGGCCCGCGCAGTTTCTGAAGTGTCTGGAGGGCATTGCGGTTATTCGGGTTCAGCTGGACGGATTTCTCATAGTTGGCGATCGCGTGCGGTTTGTCGCCGTCGTCCATGTAAGCCTCCGCGAGGCTGTCGTAGACGTTGCTCGATTGCGGGTAGGCCTCGACGTTCAGCTGGAGAATTCCGATGGCCTCCTTGAACTTGCTGGCGCCCATGAGTTTGTAGCCCAGGGCGTTCAGTTCGTCTTCGTCGAAGTTGTAGGTGGCCGCCCCTGCGGCCCTCAGGTCATGGTATTGCCGGGCGGCCGTGTCGATGCCGCTGGACGCGATGGTCGCAAACAGGGTTTGGGCGATGGATATGCGGCTGTCGAAGGCGGCCCTGATGTTAGGCAGCCACATGGTCATGGTGGCCGCGAATATTCCAGCGCCCATCGCCACGGTCAACCCGGACAACGTCGCCGCTGCGCCGAACCTGGCCAGCACGCCGCCTCGCTCCTGCATGCGCAGATACAGTTCAACGACGGCAAGCGGCAGCAGGTATTGGGCGAATGACAAGAAAGTCACCAACGGACCCTGGAACGTCGTCGGATCGAAGCCGATGGGGCCCTTGAAGAGCAGTAGCGTCAACATCAATCCCACCCGAAAGAACCAGACTCCACTCACCACGACGAACAGGCGAAGGGCCCACCGGCGATGGGTCTTGAAATCCCGGCAAAGCGCATAGCGCAGCGCCATTGCCGCGCACACCAGGATCAGCAAAGCGTTGATCCCGACCCCGACGTGTTGAAGGGTGTCGCCGACGACTTTTCTCCCGGACAACAACAGATACGGACCCGAGACAGCCATCGTGCAAGCGGTGAGCACGAATATCCGCCCATTCCAGCGATGAAAGACGGGCAGGCGCGCCCTGATTTGCGGAACGAGCTGAAGCGCTCCGCTGAACGTAATCGTGGCAGCGAACAGAAGATGCGCACTCAAGGCGGCATTGCCGACTGTGTCGCCTGCGACCCAGCCGTTGGTCAGCCTCTTGTTCCACGCGTCAAGATTCCCGCGCACCGCGGAGCTGCCATAAAACGAAGCCACGTAGAACGCAAAGATCCACTGGCCCGCGACGGTGACCAGAAACCAGAACCGACCCGCTGTTTTCAGCGCGGTGTCCGCGGCGGAACTCAACTCCCACCGGGTGGCCAATGTGGTTGCGCTCATGTTCCCTCCTCCCTGGCTGAGGATCGCGCGGATCACGCGTGCCCGTGCGCCTGGCCGAACCGCGCGCCCTGCAAGCGTTCACGCGCGGTCACATCACGCTTGAAGCGGCTTGCGAAGCGGACGCGAATCAGCCAGAAAATCATCAATCCCAATACCGCAATCACCGGCACATAAAGAATCGGCGATCCGCGCACGGACTCGGGAAAGACCTGCTGCTGGCCCAGGAAGAGCGAGGCCGTGGCGATGAACAGCGCAAGGCACATGCGCCAGAGATGTCGCGCGATGCGTTGTGCCCCGAAAACGCCGTGTCGCAGGATCATGCGCAGATCTCCGGCGGCGGCCAGCGCGGCGACCCCTGCGAAGACGTAGTGAGGCAGCGCGGGCACGCCGTCGAACAAGCCCGTTGGGCTGTTCGCCGCCCGCAAGCCGAACATCAGGTCGGCCGCGGCTGCGCCAACAGCGACGAGAAGTGCACCCGCTTCGAACGGGCCGACGCTGCCTTCCTTGCGCCTGACGGTTGCCCACGCCGTGGCCACCAGGTAGAAGGTGAGAACCCCGCCGACCGCAGAGCCCCTTTGCGGGGAAGGCAAAAAAGGTGCGACACATGCGCCGATCGCGGACATGGTCAGCATCGAAACGCAAAACGCGCTTCCGGCCGCTCGATGCAGCGGCTGGCCTTTGCGCAAGAACAGCGCCGCCGCGCCGGAGAGCAACCCGGTGATCCCCGCGCTCACATGCAGGACCAGGATCGATCCGGCCCCCTCACGGATCAACCAGGAACTTTCCGGGCTTACCTGGAGGATCATCTTATGGTCTCCTGATACGAGTGATCGAAGCAGCCTGCAGGTCGATCAGACCGGTTCGCGATGGCGGCGCAGCCGCACCGCTGCGGCGAGGAATATCGCGGCAAATCCCAGCCCGATCCACAGACCCGGCGTGCTCAGGAATCTGCCCGGAGTTAGCTGTGTCAGCGCAATGAAATGCGGATCGACCGGGACGCCCCCCTGCGGCCTCAAGTCGAAGGCGAGCGCGGAGTATCCAATCAGACGGTCTTTCAGCAGGAACCCGAGATACCAGGTGTGGAACGCGATCTTCTCCGCCACGGCGATCGCCAGCGGCGGCAACACGGCCCATAAGAAGGTCGCGCGCCGCGCCCAGCCCGACACCAGCATCAGCCAGCCGTAGATCGGCGCATACCAGAGCGTCATCACGACCAGGCCGTACAGCAGGCCCACTTGCAGCTGGATCAAAGGCAACTGTGCCCACGAGCTCCAGGCGCCCTCGCCGCGCAGGACCAGGACCACGGTGCTCAGCAGCAGCATGATCCACTGCAGCGGAACGGCGATCACGAAGGCGATCAGCGGCAGAACCACGAAAGGAATGGTCGCCTTGGAGAGCACGGTCGTCAGATCGGAAACCGGCAGCGACTTCCAGAACAGGATGCTGCGATCGCGACGCTCGCCGTGCAGCGCGTCCAGGCAGTAGAAAACCCCGACCAGGATCGCGGTCAGGCCGAGCAGCCACCCGACGTGGCTGTACGGCTGGGCCAGGGCGGCGCGCTGCTTCGCCGGGTCGAGCGACGCGAGTCCGGGCGATTGATGACCAATGTACTCAAGCACGCCTTGCGGCAGATCGACCAGACTGACCAGGAAGCCGAGCATCGCGAGGGCGGCGACGGCCAGCGGTGCGATTTGGATCGAACGGTTCTCCCACAATTCGCGTCGCACCGACCAGTACATCGGTCGAGTCGTCGAGGCCGCGGCCGCCTGCGAGTCCTGGGCAGACTCCGGCACGGTGTTCGCCTGGGTGTTCATGGTGCCGCTCCTTGTGCCTGAGTGGCCCGGTTGCCCATCACGGCGACGAACAGGTCCGTGATGCTGGGCGTGCGCACTTCGCCGAGATTGGCGAGCAACTGCCGATCGACACGGTCGAACAGCAGGATGCTGCGTCCGAACACCTGGCGCTCGTGAATCGGTTTGAGCGCCCGCGCTGCGCCGATCTGCTCGGGGCGCGCCAACAATTCCAGGTAGCGCGACTCGACCTGCTCCATGCTGCAGTCGAGCACGATCCGACCGCGGTCGACGAACATGATGTCGGTGAGAACGTGCTCCAGCTCCTCGACCTGATGGGTCGTCACGACGATGGTGCGGCTGCGGTCGAAGTAGTCGTTCAGCAGCGAGTCGTAGAACTGCTTGCGGTACAGGATGTCCAGTCCGAGGGTCGGTTCGTCCAGTACCAGCAATCTGGCGTCGATCGCCATGACCAGGGCCAGGTGCAACTGGGTCAGCATGCCCTTGGACAGTTCCCTGGCTTTGCTGGCTGGCTTGATCGCGGTCTTCGCAAGAAAGCCTTCCGCCTTCGCACGATCGAAGCGCGGATGCACGCCGGCGAGGTAGTCGAGTGCCTGTGAAACCCGCATCCAGCGCGGCAGCACGGCGACGTCGGCGATGAAGCAGACGTCGCGCATCAGCTGGTCGCGCTCGGTCCAGGGGTCGCGCCCGAGCACCCTCAGGTTTCCCTGATACGGTATGAGGCCGAGGATCGCGTTCAGGGCGGTGCTCTTGCCTGCGCCGTTGGGACCGATCAGTCCGAGGATGTGCCCCTCTTCGACGCGCAGATCGACGCCGTCCAGTGCGATCGTTGTGCCGAAGGCCTTTCGCAGCCCGCGCGCCTCTATGACTGTCATGATTCCGACGCCTCCTCTGCATCGTTCGAAGCCCGCGTCGCGGAAGCATCCAGCAGTTCTCTCGGTGTCAGGCCGAGCCGCTGGATGGTTGCGTAGACCCTGGGCCATTGCTCCGCCAGAAACTTCTGGCGTTCGCCTTGCAGCAGCAGATCGCGCGCCCCCGCGTTGATGAACATGCCGCGCCCCCGCTTCGTCTCGACGAGCTGCTCGTCGACCAGCTGTTGATAGCCCTTCAGGACCGTGAGCGGATTGACCCGATATTCGGCCGCGACGTTGCGCACGGACGGCAGCGGATCGCCTTCTTTGAGCACACCGTCGAGGATCATGGCCACCACACGGTCGCGCAGCTGGCGGTAAATGGGCTGACTGTCGTTCCACTCACGATCCATCATGTGTTCCAGATAGTCTTCGCGAGAAAGGCGTGGGCCGTCCTGGTTGACCACTGCGCCTCCTCGGATTCGTCGCGTTGCATGGTGGTGCCGACCTCAAAGTGGATATGGATGGCATAGTGGTGTAGTTAACTACAACACTACATCAAAGGCAAGCGTTTTCGTGTTTTGTTTTCCGTTTGGGCCCTTCTCATGTAAATGTTCTTTGGCGGATTTGTCCATTAACTGATTGATATATAGGTACATTCATAGGAAGGGATGAATCGCATCGACGGCCGGCAGATCAAAGCTGGGCGCGATGTCATTGGCGGTGGTCTGATGAAGCAGGACACGAACCACTGCGCGCATATGCAGGGAAAGAACCCGACTGTTCACACCGACCAGGGAGGACGGCGTCAAGGCGCTGGCTGCGTACCGGGCCTGCACCGGTACCGCCCGGGAACAAGCACAGGGTGTCAGTCAGCGGGCCGGCACCGAGTGCTCCCAATCGGCAAGCAGGGCCCTGAGCGCGGCGATGAAGGCCAGTGGTTGGTCCAGGATCAGGTGGTGGTGTGCCTGCGGAATCTCCACCAGCGGCGCATTTCGATTGAGCAGCTCGACCATGTATTCGCCCGTCTCGGGCGGAACGATGATGCTGAATTCGCCACGCATCAAGGCAACACGGCAGCGCACCCTGGCCAGGTAGTCACGCACGGACGTCGTGGAGAACCGCAGAAATACCCTTGGATCGAATTTCCAGGTCCACCCTTCGCCGGTTTGACGAAGCGAATGGCGAGCGATGTGATCCAGAATGAATTCATGCTCCGACGGTTGCCCCGGTACGAGCCTGAAATGAGCCAGGGCGGTCTCCAGATCCGGGTACATCTTCGGGTCGCGAAATGACTTGCCGCCTTTGCCCTCGACGCTCTCCGGATCGGGCCGGCGCACCGGCGCGTCGACGATGATCGCGCCGGCCAGCCGCTCCGCCCCATGCAGCGCTGCGGCCACGATGCTGACGAGTCCTCCCATGCTGTGGCCGACCAGGACAGGTGCTCTTCCGGGCGCCGCATGTTCGCTCACCGCCAGGACTTCCTCAGCCCACGCTTCCATCGGGTAGGTCTCCCGGCGGCCGCTGTCCCCGTGACCGCTGAGGTCCGGCGCGATGACGTAATAGTGTCGGGAGAGCTCGTGGGCGTGGATGCTCCACCACATGGCATGCGCTGCCCCGCCATGCACCAGCACCAGCGGTGGTTTGTCCGGATCGCCCCAGGCCAGGTAACTGAGGGTGCAACCGGCGACCGTCAATTCCCGCTTCACATACGGGAACGAGATGGCATCGGTGAACCAGGAAGGAGGCGAATCCTGTCGCATTCAGAACCTCAGTCTGGAGCGCTCGATAACCCCGCCGCAACCGGATGCGTGCGCCCGTCAACCCGAAGTGTCGTCGTCCAGTACCGCACTGGAGATAAGGCGGCGCAGCGCAGGGGCAGCTGCATTCCAGTTCGCCCGACCCGCCATGTCCATGGCCCGCGCTTGCGCGGCCTGCCACAGCGGGTAAGCCGCGCTCACTGCGGCGGTGCCTTCTGCGGTGAGCCGGAGCTGGCGCTCGCGGCGATCCTCGCCCTCCTCCGTAACAACCAATCCTCTGGCTTCGAGGATTTCGAGGTTTCGCGTCAGGGTGGTTCGATCGACCACCATATCTTCAGCGAGCTCGGTCAGCGTTGCGGAGCCCAATGCCATCAGGCTGCTCAGCAGGTTGAACTGGGTGATCTTCAGCCCTGTGGGCTTCAGGGATTCGTCGTACAGCTTGGTGACCACCCGCGTGGCGCGGCGCAGATTTGCGCATACGCAATCGCGGCTGGCCTTGCGCGCCACCGCCGTGCCCTTGGTCTGGACCGAATTGCTCATATAACCAGTGTAGCAACACGTAATCGACCGCGTCAACCGGCGCTATGGCTGGAAAGTGTGCCTGCGATGCTTGACAATGATTATAGGTGTAGCTACACTCACAAGATCGGAACATCTAATTCAGAGGAACCCCAGATGAAATCGACCCTTGGAGCAATCAGCACCGCAACGCGCACGGCGATCGCGCTTGGTCTTCTCACCCTGACCGGCGTCGCTGGCGCAACGAACAACGGCTCTACAGACATTTGGAGCAATCAATTTCGCGAGTCTTTCGGAGCCCCCACTCTGTCCGAGGGACCCGCGCACACCGCTGCTTACAGGAGCGGATCGACCGACATCTGGGGCAACCAGTTCCGGCAGTCGTTCGGGGCAAGTCAGGCGGGCGCTTCCGCGCAGTCGGCCTGCAGGACCGGATCCACGGACATCTGGGGCAACGGCTTCAGCAGGTCTTTCGGGGATACACGCCCCGTTGCTTCCACCGGTCAAATCGAGATCTGCCAGGCGGCAAGCAGCACGGTGCGCTAGCCAGTTCGGACGCCCGTCCCGGCGCGGGGCCTGCTCGGTATGGATTTGCGGGCCCCGCCCGACCACGGTAACCGCGCGCGAAGGCCCCCGCGCCAAGACGCCATTTGCTTGCCTGAGCGCTGAGCGCGCGTGCCGCCTGAAGACACCCGTTCAGTGTGACTGCGGCATCCCTCAAGCGATTTCGGGATCGTTTTCGCCAGGCAACGTCGTAAGCGCCAGCTCAAGGTTGTCGGCGAGCTTGTTGGCGAAATGGGCCGCTTCGAACAAATGATTGGATTTATAGAATTCGGCCTTCTTTCGAAACTCCTGGATGTCGCTCGATACAATGCCTCGGATTTGGGTTTTCATCTGATCGCTCCCCGTTTTCAATTCACCACGTGCTCGGTGTCGTCGGACTAGGTTACGTACTGCGCCTCGCCATTGCCGAACGACCAGTTCTCCTTGCGTACTTCGATCAGGTTGATGAAGACATCCTCGCGGCGCAGCCCCAGCCGCTCATGCAGGCCCTCGGCGATCGCCTGGTAGAACGCGCGCTTCTGCTCGACCGTGCGGCCATCGCTGAGCGTGATCTGCACGATCACGCAGTCGCGCGAGCGCTGGATGCCGAGGTAATTGGGATCCACGATGAAATCGCCCGGTGGGTGTTCGCAAATCACCTGGAAGCGATCGTCCTTCGGTACGTTGATGACCTTGATCATGGCGTCGTAGACGACCTCGCCGATCGTGCGGCGGTAGTCCGGCGACTTGCCGGCGACGAGATCGATGCGAACGAGTGGCATGGGGCGCTCCTTCGGTCAATGCGGGCAGGGATCCAGCATTTAACCCCAACCGGGCGGGCGCTGCGTTTACATCAGGCAGTACCCCCACTGGAAAGGATGAAAGATGCGCCCGCACCTGCTGTTTGGAACTTCGACCGTCTCCGGCCTGCTGGTCCTGGCGTTGTCGGCCTGCGCCTGGACGTCACCGGCCGCTGCCCTCTCGGTCGCCGAATCTGCACCGGTGCGGCTCGCCGACATCGACGTCATCGACCGCAGCACCGGCGAGCGCCTGCCGATCTACGGTCATCGCGGTGAGCGCTGGGTGGCCGGCGTGCCAGGCCACCGCTACGCGATTGCCGTGCACAACCAGGCCGACGTGCGCCTGCTGGCGGTCATGTCGGTCGACGGCCTGAATGTGCTGAGCGGCGAAACCGCTGGCTGGGACCAGCGCGGCTACGTGTTCGCTCCCGGCGAGCGCTACGAGGTGGCCGGGTGGCGCAAGAGCCAGGACCGGATCGCCGCTTTCGAATTCGCATCCTTGCCCGATTCCTACGCGGCGCGAACCGGACGCCCGGACAACGTCGGCGTTATCGGCGTGGCCCTGTTCCGCGAGGCCTCGCACCCGGCCGTCAGCGCCCTGCCCGCCCCGAAAAGCGATGCGGACCGGCCTGACCGCGCGGAAAATTCGCCGGCTGCGCCGCGCTCGCTGGCCGAAGCCGGCAGCGCGGGCGCGGCCAGGCGCGCCGAGGAACCCTCGCGCCTGGGGACGGCGCACGGTCGAAGCGAGAACTCCTGGGTCTCCACCACTGCCTTCGAGCGCGCTCAGGCCAACCCGGATGAGATCATCACGATCCGCTATGACCGTCGAGAGAACCTGATCGCGATGGGCGTGATCGCGCCGCCCATGGCGGCACCGATCCCGTTTCCGTCCTCGATTCTTGGTTTCGTGCCCGATCCCCCCGTGCGCTGAGGGCGGGTCGTGTCCTGAAACGCGAACTGCGCCGGGTGCCGCCGGCGCGATAATCACCGGTATGGACGGCACGTCGGAGGCGCGGGCTGAGGCTGAGGATGCGGACGCACAGGCGCGCCCCGAGCGGGCGCCTGGCGCCGCACATGGGACCGGTGCGGTCGCCGACGAGGATCTGATGCTGGCTTACGCGGCGGGCGACCCGGCCGCATTCGAGCGGCTTTACGACCGGCACGAGGCGCCGGTCTATCGCTTCCTGCTGCGTTCGGTCGCGATTGCTGCAGTGGCCGACGACCTGGCGCAGGAAGTGTGGCTGACGGTGGTGCGCAACGCGGCCCGCTACCAGCCTCGGGCCGCGTTCCGCACGTGGCTTTACCGCATCGCCCGCACGCGCCTGATCGACCACTGGCGCGCGCGCGACCCCGCGATCGTGTTGAGCCTGGATGCGCCGCTGGCCAGCGATCCGGACGGATGCGGGCCGACGCTGGGCGAAACGGTCGCCGCCGACGAATCGCAGCAGCCAGTGCAACGGTTGATGGCGCGCGCCCAGGCGCTGGCGTTGCTGGCCGCGGTGCAGGCGTTGCCTGCGCCTCAGCGCGAAGTGCTGCTGCTTCACGCGGAGGGCGAGCTGACACTGGCCCAGATCGCCGAGGTTACCGGCACCGGATTCGAGACCGCCAAGAGCCGCCTGCGGTATGCGCTGGATAGGCTGCGCGCGGTCAGGCAGGAGTGGACATGAGCGACACCGACGACGCGGGCTTGCTCAGGCAGGTGCGTGACGCCGAGGCGGCGCTTGACGAGCGCCCCGCGCCGCGCGTGCGCCAAGCCGTGCTGCGCGCCGCAGCGCACGCGGCTCGGCCGGATCTGAGCCCGCGGTCTACGCCGGCGGTGCCGCCGGCGCGTGCAGCCCGAATCCGGGAGGGCTGGGGCTGGCCCCCGCGCAGCTGGGGCTGGTCGATCCCGGCGGCCGCCTCGGTGCTGGTCGGCGCGATCGCGGTGGGCGTCGTCAGCGAAATGCAGCGCAGCGCCGTGCCTGGCGTCGCGGCCTCCGCGACTGCCACGGAAAAGGAAGCGAGTGCGCCCGAGGCAGCTGCGCCGCCCTTGCCCGTGGCGGCACCCTCGGCCAGCGGTGCGGCAACGCGCAGCGCCGGCACGGCCCGGCCGGCCATCCCATCCCTGGCGCCCGCGGCCGAATCGTCCAATGCGCCGCCAGCGCCTTCCGCGGCTCAAGCGGCTCTCTCCAAGGCGCTGCCCCAGGCCCGGATCAGGCAGGAGCGGTCCCAGCCATATGCAGCGCTTCCCGAGGCGGCGCAGAGTCCGGCGGAAGATTCGGCGATGCAGCAGGACACGCGCTCCGCGCCCGCGGCGCGAACGGCGAAACAGGTTCAGTCGCCAGCACCCGCGATGGCCAGCACGCTTACCGAGCCGCGAACGCCACAGCAATGGATCGACCGGATCGTCGCCATGCGCCGCGCCGGGCGGCAGGACGAGGCCGATCGTGAACTGGCGTTGCTGCGCAAGCGCTATCCGGAGTTCCTGGTGCCGGCCGCCGCGCTGCGGCCACCGGGCTGACGCGCGCTCGGTTCCGGGACGGCGCCGCGTGTCCGGTTGCTGGTGTGGGGTCGAGTAGATCCCGGCGCGCGGCCGCCGAATGTTCGAGGCAGTGCGTCGGGACGCGGACCGTCAGTCGGATCGCCCCACGGTTGCGTGCATCCTGCGCAACCAACGAGACAACCTTCCTATCAAGCCACTTCCGCCAGGCGGTGGTGCCGCTGGAGTCTGTCTTGCCGCGGCCGTGCGAGCATCGGCTTCATGCGGAAGCTCGCCGATGACAAGCAAACCGTACAGGGGTCGTTGAGTCATGCTGCACTCCTTTAAGCCGCACTCACATGGCGGCTATAGCCCCTACCTCCTGCAAGCATTACACATCGAACCTGTCCCTTTGTAAAGCATCCGCCCGCATGAAGCGGCCCGCCGGCGCGACCCGGCTCAGGCGCCTCTGCGGACACGGGCCGGTTGAGCACAGACGAAGCAGTCCCGGGTGTGGTCGTCGACCACGCCGACCGCCTGCAGGTAAGCGTAGACGATCGTCGTGCCGACGAAGCGGAAGCCGCGCTTCTTCAGGTCCTTCGAAATGCGGTCGCTCAACCCGGTGTGCGCTGCAATGTCGCCGCGCACGCGAGGGCGATTGAGGATCGGGCGCCCGTCGACGAACGACCACAGATAGCGATCGAAGCTGCCGAACTCCCGCTGTACTTCGAGAAACGCGCGTGCGTTCGTGATCGTGGACTCGATTTTCAGTCGGTTGCGGACGATGCCGGCGTCGCGCATCAACGCCGTTACGCGGCGCGCGCCGAAGCGGGCCACCGCGCCCGGGTCGAACTCGGCGAAGACCTGCCGATAACGGGCGCGCTTGCGCAGGATGGTCGACCACGACAGCCCGGCCTGGGCGCCCTCCAGACTGAGCATCTCGAAGAGGTAGCGGTCGTCGTGCGCTGGACGGCCCCACTCCCGATCGTGATAACGCACGTAGTCGGCGTCGCCATCGCTGGCCCACGCGCATCGCTTTTTTTCAGCCATCGTCGCCGCGCCAGGTCTTCCCGATCGATTGGTCCATATGCCTGGGGTGGCAGATTTCTGGCTTGAAATTCAATTGTTTATGTTATAAAATCAGTTAGTTATGACGTATACATGATGCATTTCATTAACATGGGTTCCACCTGCTAGTTCTGAAATGCCTCATATGAAGGTACCCACTGGCGTTCGATGACCCTCCGGCGAAGATCGTCCACCGTCGACATGGGCGCCAATCCCTGGCGCTGCGCCTCGGCGCCGACCGCGACCGCCACTTCCACCGCGATCCGCCGCAGATCGCCGATGGCGGGAAGCAGAGGCGCGTCCAGGCCGCCGAGCGCCGGCGTCTGCTCCCCAAGCGCGCGTCCGGCCACCAGCAGCATCGCGTCGGTGACTCGACGGGCGCCGGTGGCGATGACGCCCAAGCCGACCGCCGGAAAGATGAATACGTTATTGCACTGCGCAATCGTGATGCGACGATCGGCGAACTGCACCGCTGGGAAGGGCGACCCCGTCGCGATCAATGCGCGTGCCTCGGTCCATCGGATGAGGTCCGCGGGAACGGCTTCGGATTTTTCGGTCGGATTCGACAGCGGAAATATGATGGGACACTTAACCTTGCGCGCCATCTCGCGCACCATCGATTCGGTGAACGCGCCTCCCAACGTGGACAGGCCGATCAGGATGGTGGCCTGGATGTTCGCGATCACATCGCCCAACGCGACATTTCCACGCTCGGCCAGCCGCCAACCGGCAATGCGCTCTTGCGGTTGCGCGTAACGGCGCTGCTCCGGCGTGAGGTCGGTTCGCCCCGCGTGAAGCAAACCACCGCGATTGACGATCCAGAAGCGCTGCCTTGCATCCTCTTCCGCGAGGCCGTCGGCAACCATCGCCGCGCAGATGTAATCGGCCACGCCGAGCGCCGCCGACCCGGCGCCGAAAAAAACCGCTTGCTGGTCCCGCATCGCAGTGCCGGCAACCTTGATGCCCGCGGCGATCGCGCCGAGGGCAACGGCGGCAGTTCCCTGGATGTCGTCGTTGAAGGTGAGCAGCTGGTCGCGGTAGCGCTCCAGGATCGGGCGCGCGTGCGGCGTCGCGAAGTCTTCCCACTGCAAGAGCGTGCTGGGCATCTCCGCCTTGACCGCAGATACGAACTGGTCGATGAAGTCGAAGTAGTCCTGTCCCGTGACGCGCTCGTGCCGCCAACCCAGGTATTCCGGGTCTTGCAGGCGCTGGGTATTGTTGGTACCGACGTCGAGCACGATCGGCAATGTGCGGGTCG
The DNA here is from genome assembly GCA_963739145.1 of uncultured beta proteobacterium. Classification (GTDB taxonomy): domain Bacteria; phylum Pseudomonadota; class Gammaproteobacteria; order Burkholderiales; family Burkholderiaceae_F; genus VBCK01. Next base: position 37,159 of record CAVTZO010000003.1, on the reverse strand, counting down.
GGTGAATGCCGCCGATCAACGAGTACAGCGACAACTTTCCGATCGGGATTCCCATTCCGCCAACACCCTGATCGCCGATGCCGAGGATTCGTTCGCCGTCGGTGACGACGATCACGTCGACGTCGCGGCGAGGCCGGTTCGCCAGCAGCTCCCGGATCCTGTCGCGCAGCGGATACGCGATGAAAAGACCGCGCGGGCGGCGGTAAATGTGTGAGAACTCGGCGCAAGCCTTGGCAACCACCGGGGTGTAGACGATGGGCAGCATCTCCTCGACATGGTCCAGGAGCAACCGATAGAAAAGCGTTTCGTCGGTGTCCTGAAGCGCGCGAAGATAGATATGCTGTTCGAGCTCGTCCTGCTTGCGGCCGAACGCCACGTAACAGCGGCGGCTTTGCTGTTCCAGGCTTTCCACGACCGGAGGCAACAAGCCGTCCAGGTCGAGCGCCACGCGCTCCTCCGGCGTGAAGGCCGTGCCTTTGTTCGAGGTTGGATCTTCGAGCAAGGCGGTGCCTCGCAGAACGGCAGACCGGGGCATCAGGGTTCTCCGGAAGACTTTCGGCCGCGCACGGACCTGTCCGCGCGCATCAAATCGCCTCGTGCTCCAGCTCTTCGCCCAGATCGACCGGATGAGCCAGGGCGGCGCACAGCTCGTCTCGATGCAGCTCGCCTTCCCAGCGGCTGATGACGACGGTGGCAAGGCCATTGCCGATCAGGTTGGTCAGGGCACGGCACTCGCTCATGAACTTGTCGATTCCCACCAGAATCGCCAGAGCCTGGATCGGGATGTCGGGAATGATCGACAGCGTCGCGGCGAGCGTCACGAAGCCCGCGCCGGTCACACCCGAGGCGCCCTTGGAGGTCAGCATCGCCACCAGCAGGACGGTCATCTCCTGCCCGAAGCTAAGTGGCGTATTCGTGGCCTGCGCCAGGAACAACGTGGCCAGCGTCATGTAGATGTTGGTGCCGTCCAGATTGAAGCTGTATCCGAGCGGGATCACCAGGCCGACCACCGAGGAGGATGCGCCGAGCCGCTGCATCTTCTGAATCATCCGCGGAAGCACGGTCTCCGATGAGCTCGTTCCCAGCACGATCAGCAGCTCATCCTTGATGAATCCGATGAAACGCAGGATCGAAAATCCCATCGCCCACGCAATGCCTCCCAGAACGACCAGTACGAACAGGATGCTGGTGAGGTAGAAAGTGACGATCAGCTCGGCCAGATTGCGCAACGATCCAAGGCCGTAGGCACCGATGGTGAATGCCATCGCGCCCAGCGCGCCAACGGGCGCAAGCTTGACGATCAGGCCGATGATGCGAAAGAAGACCCTGCCCGCGGCGTCGACCGCGCCGTTGACACGCTGGCCGAGCTCGCCCAGGCGGGAGACGGCGATGCCGGTCAGTATTGCGACCAGAAGCACCTGCAGCAGATCGCCCTTGGCGAAGGCATCGACGAACGTGTTCGGAATGATCGCCAGCAGGTGCGCCACGACGCCCGCCTCCTTGGCGCGTGTCACGTATCCCGCCACGGAATGCGGATCGAGCGTGCTCGGGTCGATGTTGAATCCCTGACCGGGCTTCAGGATCTCACCGACCAGCAGGCCGATGCCGAGCGCGACCGTGGAGACGACCTCGAAATAGACAAGCGCCTTCAGGCCGACCCGGCCGACCTTGGCCAGGTTGCTCATCGAGGCGATTCCGTGCACAACGGTGCAGAAGATCACCGGCGCGATCATCATCCGGATCAGGGCGATGAACGCGTCGCCCAACGGCTTGAGCGCGGTTCCGGTCTTCGGATAGAAGTGCCCCAGCAGCACGCCGACGGCGATGGCAATCAGAACCTGGACATACAGTATCTTGTACCAGGCAGAAGCTGCCTGCGGCGCAGCGCCGGCGCGCCCGCTCCTGGTCCGTCCCATGGCATCGTTGCCCGTCACGCGTGCCCCGTCACGATCCGGTGCACTCCAGCAAAGCACTGTCGTCCTTATCGTTGCACACCTGCGGGCCGCATTTCTTTTACGTTCATGCGGCTTATGCGCTGGCTGCGGCGCGAGGCTGATGGCCGCATCCCTACGGCGAAAGAGGTCATTGACAAGGCGCGCGGGTCGCACGCCATGGCGCCAGCTGCGGCGGCGTCCGGCACGTGTGCGCAGGTCTGCAGTTCAGGGCTTCGCCGAAACGTCGAACGCCCGTTGCGACAGTCCGGCCGGCGTGCGCCGCGTCAGCCAGACGAGGCGCAGCCCTGCGGCAACGCTACGACAGCTTGAAGACGCCGATCGCCTCGGCCAGCTCCGTGGCCTGGGTCTTCAGGCTTTCGGAGGCGGCGCTGGACTCCTCGACCAGCGCGGCGTTCTGCTGCGTCATCTGGTCCAGCTGCGTGACGGCCTGGTTGACCTGCAGGATGCCGCCCGACTGCTCGACGGTCGCGACGGTGATCTCACGGATCAGATCCGACACCCGCTTGACCTGCGACACGATCTCGCCCATGGTCGCGCCCGCCTCGGCAACCAGCCTCGATCCGTCCTCGACCTTGGCGCTCGACATCCCGATCAAGCTCTTGATTTCGCGTGCGGCCTGCGCGCTGCGTTGCGCAAGATTGCGCACTTCGCCGGCGACCACCGCGAAGCCGCGACCTTGTTCGCCCGCCCGCGCAGCCTCGACCGCGGCGTTGAGCGCGAGGATGTTCGTCTGGAACGCGATGCCGTCGATCACGTTGATGATTTCGGCCATCCTGCGACTGTTCGAGCTGATCTCGTCCATCGTCACCACGACGCGCCCGACCACCTCGCCGCCTTTGGAGGCCACCGCGGAGGCCGAAGCGGCGAACTGGTCGGCCTGCTTGGCGTGATCGTCGTTGCGCTGTACGGCGGAGGTCATCTGCTCCATCGACGCGGAGGTCTGCTGCAGGTTGCTGGCCTGCTGCTCGGTACGGCTCGACAGGTCCTGGTTGCCAGCGGCGATCTGCGCCGATGCGGTAGCCACGGAGTCGACGCCGAGGCGCACGCTCTGCACGACGGTGCGCAGGCGCTGCACCATGCGCTGCAGCGCCTGCTGCAACCGGGCGACCTCGTCCCGACCCCGGGTATCGATTTCCATCGACAGATCTCCGCCGGCCACGCCGTCGGCCACCGCGACCAGGGTCGCCAGCGGACGGGTGATCGAGCGCGCGATGACCAATCCCCACCAGACGCCGACGACGACCCCCACCAGCGTCAGCGCGAGCAGGATCAGGCGGCAACTCTTGTACATGGCCAGTGTGTCTGCCGCGTTGGCGCCCGCGCTGGACGTATTCCATTCGAGCATGGCGTGCAGCCCCGTGGCGGCCGGCTGCAGCGCCGCCGTCGATTCGTCCAGCAGTTGAGCCGATGTGTTCTGACCGGCTCCGGCTGGCCGCGACTCGACCACGGCGGCCGTGCTGTCGAATGTCTTCTCGTAGTTGGTCAGCGCCGAGCCCGCCATCTCCGACAGGGCGCGCCCCTGATCGCTCTCGAACAGGGGCGTGGCGGCGGCGAGCTTGTCCTTGGCGTCCTGAAGAAAGGACTTGGCCTCGTCCAATTGCTCCTTGCGGGCCTTCGGGTCGGAGGCCAGCAACGCGGTTGCAAGCGCGCGCCCCACCGACAGCACGTCCGTCTGAGCGATCGACGCATACTTCAGCCCGGTCAGATCGTGCTGGTACATCTGCGCGGCCCGCTCGTTCATCTTGTAGGTGATGACGAACCCCACCGTGCCGATCACGCCTCCGAATACGGCACCCAGGCCGTACGAGACGACGAGGCGCGCGCTGACCGAGAATCGAGAAAGAAAACGCATCATTGGCCGTTCCTCCGTACGCGGCAGCCGGTTTGTCCCGGCCACCTCCGGTAAAGGTCCATCGAAGCAGATCGTAGTCAGCGTTTGCCGACATGCTCGGGCAAAAAAGGACGGGTTCGACGCCCATTTGCGGACCAGGGGCCGGGGGGAGGGTCTCGAACCAGGCGACCACCCTCACCCCGGCCCTGTCCCACTGGCGCGGGAGAGGGAGAACAGCCTGCTCTAACTACTTGCCTTCGCGTCGGCGCGCGATCTGTTCGGGCGTCAGCGCGCCGGGTTGGCCGCCGAAATAGCCCAGGACGAAGTTGTCCAGCGCCGCTATTTCGGCGTCCGAGTAGCCGCGTGCGAACGACGGCATGAAGACGTCTTGTGTGCCGATGCGGTAGTTGGAGCCGTGCAGGATCACCTGCGTGAGGTTGGTCGCGCCGCGATCGCCCAGGCTGCGCAGCCCGCGCAGGTCGGCGTAGGCGGTTTGCCGCCCGAATCCGTTCCACCCATGGCATCCCGAGCAGGCGCCGGCAAATAGCTCGAGTCCCGGATCGCCCGTGCCTCGCAGCGCGGCCCCGGCAGGCAGCGCTGCGGACGCGCCGGCGGCAGGAGTAGTAGTGCTCCTGGCCGCCTCGATGTCGAAGCGGCCCGTGCGTGCCGGAACGCTGCGCAGATAACCCGTGAGCGACGCAATGTCCTCGACCGACAGATATTGAAGGCTGTCGCCGATCACCTCCGCCATCGGACCGGAGGCGGACGCCCGTCCCGGGGCGTGACCGGTTTTCAGGTAGGCGGCGACCTGCTCGGCGGTCCACGCACCGATGCCGCTCTGGCGGTCCGATGTGATGTTGTAGGCCGTCCAGCCCTGCAGTTGCTCGCCCGCCAGTTCGCTGTCGCGCTTCAATCCAAAGCCGAAGTTGCGTGGCGTGTGGCATTCCGCGCAATGGCCCAGGGCGGTCGCAAGATAAGCGCCGGTGTTCCACCCCGGCGGCTGCGAAGCGTCGCTCTGGAACCGCCTGTCCTTGAAGAACGCCATGTTCCAGAAGCTCATCGCCCAGCGCTGGTTGAACGGAAAGCCCAGCTGGTTCGGCCGCGCTGGCTGCTTGATCGGAGGCAGGCTGAACAAGTACGCCTTGATGGCCAGCACGTCGGCCCGGCTCAGTGCCGTGTACGACGTGTAAGGAAAGGCGGGGTACAGATGCTGTCCGTCCTTGCGCACGCCGGTGCGCACGGCGCGTACGAAGTCCTCGTCGCTCCACGTGCCGATGCCGGTATCGGGATCCCGCGTGATGTTGGAGGAGTAGATCGTGCCAATCGGCAGCACAAAGGAGACGCCTCCCGCGAAGTCCCTGCCGCTTCCCGGCACGGTGTGGCAGGCGATGCAGTCGGCCGCGCGTGCAAGGTACTCGCCGCGCACGGCCGCCGGTGCTGCGGCGGGAGCGCCGGCCAGGGGCGGCGCCGTTGCCTCGCGTGGGTCGGCGCGGTTCAGCAGAAAATCGGCGCCGATACCCAGCACGACCAGCAGCCCCACGCCAACCAGGATCGGCTTGGCCTTCACGCACGCGGCTCCCGATCGTCGAGCGGCGTGGCGCGGGCCGTCTTGCCGGGGGCGCCGCCCGATGCCAGGGATGTGCGGTCGAACGGCGGGTTGCGCACCCGTATGCCGGTTGCCGCGAAAATGGCGTTGCCCAGCGCCGGGGCCGCGACGGCGGTTGCAACCTCGCCGATGCCGCCCGGCGTGTCGGCGCCTTGAACCAGAAGCACCTCGATGACCGGTGCCTCGTTGATGCGAAGCGTGCGGTAATCGTGGAAATTCGATTGTTCGATGGCGCCATCGCTGATCGTTATGCCGTTGTGCAAGGCGGCGCTCAGCCCGAAGATCAGGCCGCCCTCCATCTGCGCCACCACGGAGTTGGGATTCACGACGACGCCGCAGTCGATGGCCACGACGGCCCGGCGCAGTGCGACTTCGCCCTGCGGCGACACGTCGACCTCGACGATCGCGCACACGTGACTGCCGAACCCGTCCCCGACCGCTATGCCCTGCCCGCGGCGCGCAGGCAGGGCCTGGCCGGCGCCGATCTTTTCGGCGGCGACGTTCAGGACCTTCAAGGTGCGCGGATTGTCCCTGAGCAGGTGGCGGCGGTATTCGAGCGGATGCTTGCCGGCCGCGTGGGCGAGCTCGTCGACGAAGCTCTCGACAACGAACTGGTTGTGGGTTGGACCCACGCCGCGCCACCAGCCCACGATGAGCCCGGCGGGCATGTCATGCCGCACCCATTCGACGCGGATGTTGGGAAGAGCGTACGGCGGTTCTTCGGCTCCTTCGACCGCATCCGGATCGATCCCGTCCTTGCGCATATAAGGCGGCAGCCAGCGCGCGACGATGCTCGGGCTGGTGATGCGGTGCGACCAGAAAGCCGGGTAGCCATCGGAGTCGAGCGTCGCGGCGATGCGGTCGTAGTACATCGGCCGCACGTAATCGTGGCCGATGTCCTCTTCGCGCGTCCACAAGATCTTGACGGGATACGCGACCTGCTTGGCAAAGGCCACCGCCTGTTCGATCGAATCGACTTCGAGGCGGCGCCCGAAACCGCCGCCGATATAGTGGTTGTGTATCGTTACTTTCTCGGGCGGCAGCCCCGTGACCTTGGCGGCGACCTGGAGCGCTCTCATTGGAACCTGCGTGCCGACCCATACCTCGCACTTGTCCGGCGTGACCCAGACCGTCGTGTTCAGCGGCTCCATCGGCGCGTGGGCCAGCATCGGAAGCAGGTATGTGGACTCGATCTTCCTGCCGCCCGACGGTTCCGCGCCGCCGGCCTGACGCGCCACGATGACGGAACCTTCACGCGAGCTCTTGGCAAGTGCGGCGGCGATCTGGTCCGTCGTGAGCTGGGAGTTCGCGCCCCGATCCCACTCGATTCTGAGCGCCTCCAGGCCTTTCCTGGCGGCCCAGAAATGCTCGCCGATCACGGCCACCGCGTTGTCCAGGCGAACGACGTCGACGACTCCGGCGACCGCGCGTGCCCGCGTGTCGTCCACCGAAGCCAGGCGTCCGCCGAGGGTCGGACAGGCCATGACCGTGCCGACTTTCATGCCCGGCACGCGCACATCCACACCGAACTGCGCCGTTCCGTCGGCCTTGCTCGCGGTCTCGACCCGCCGCAGCGGCTTGCCGATCAGCTCGAAGTCCTTCGGCTCCTTGAGCTTCACCTCTTTCGGCTGCGGCAGCCTGGCGGCATCGGCTGCCAGCTCGCCGAACCCGAACGAGCGTCCCGTCGGGACATGCTTGATCCTGCCGCGCGAGGCCACGCAGGTGGCCGGATCGACTTTCCAGCGCGCGGCCGCGGCGCTGGTGAGCATCGTTCGCGCCACGGCGCCTGCTTCCCGCATCACCTTCCAGTTGCCGCGTATGGACGTGGATCCGCCCGTGGCCTGGATCTGCAGGATCGGGCTGCCATAGAGCTCGTCGCTCGCAGGCGAGTGCTCGACCTTGATCTGATCAAGGCCGACTCCGAGCTCTTCGGCCAGCAGCATGCTGGTTCCGGTGTAGGTCCCCTGCCCCATCTCCACATTCGGCATGACCAGCCGCACCGCGCCGTTGGTGTCGATGCGTATGAAGGCGTTGGGTGCGAAGGCCGGGTTGCCGTCGGCGGCCGCGACAGCGGCATCTCCAGGTTGGCGGCGCGCATTGAGAACAGCGCGCGCGGGCCCGGCACCGATCAGGAAAAACGCGATCGAAAGACCGCGGCCGACCTGGAGCACGTGTCGCCGCCCCAGGTCGACGCACGGTTCGGTCGAAGCCGAGCTCGATGTCCTAGTCATCGTGCTGCTCGAGCGCAGTCGCGGCCAGCGTCTGCATGATTTGCGCCTTGTCGGTCGCTGCCTGCTTGATCGCGGCCCGGATGCGTACGTAGGTGCCGCAGCGGCAGATGTTTGCGGCCATCGCGGCGTCGATTTGAGCGTCGCCCGGCTCTGCCACGGCATTCAACAAGGCACACGCCGCCATGATCTGTCCCGATTGACAGTAACCGCACTGAATCACTTCGGCTTCGAGCCAGGCACGCTGGACCTTCTTTCCGATCGGCGTCGCGCCTATGGCTTCGATCGTCGTGATGGGTTTGTCGCCGATGGCGGCGACCGGGAGCACGCAGGAGCGCACCGCCTGCCCGTCCAGGTGAACGGTGCACGCGCCGCACTGCGCAACGCCGCAGCCGAACTTCGTTCCGGTCAGACCTATGACGTCGCGCAGCACCCACAAGAGCGGCATGTCCGAAGGTACGTCGACCGCGTGCGCACTGCCATTGATCTGCAGGGTAATCATCGAGCCTCCGCGTGAGCGCTTCGCCGCAGCCGATCAGTCGGACAGCTCGGCGGCTCGCCTGATCACGGCTTCGAGCTTGCGATCCAGAGATGCGCCGACCGACGTGACCTCGGCGTTACCGAACTGCCCGAAAAGCGAGGAAGGCTGGTCGTACTCGATCACCGTACGTTGCCGATCGTCCTCATACACAAGGACCCTGAGCGGCGCGTACAGCGCGGCTCTGAGGTCATGACGGCTCATCTGGATGGCCGTCAGAGGATTCCCGATCAGATACTGCTTCGCCTTGCGGGCCGCGCCGACCATGTTCAGTGCCGCCCCATGATCGAATATCGCGAAGATCATCAGGCCTTGCTCTCCCTGCATTGCCTGGATGCGCTGCTCCGCGACGTCGGGTCGCCTGACGATGTCTTCCTGGACGTCATCGGAAAAGCGGCCCAGAACTTTCTCCAGGGCGCTTGTGAAGCGCCCGTAGTCCACGCCGCCGCCGAGCGTCCGGTGCAGCACTTGAATCTCGGTTGCCGAAGTCGACAGGGACATTGGCCTCTTCTTCTAGGCTCCGCCGCCGAACGCCGCACCGTGCGGCTCGCCCCGCTCGGGCAGGCGCACGAGGTGAAGATGCGAATTCGAGTGCGTGAATTCGCCTGCGCGGGACGCAACCGCGCCCTGCCCGACGCTGCGAAGCGGCAAAGGGCCCATCGCGTTGGCCTGGCGCCATGCCCTGGGACTCTGGCCGACGAGGCGGCGAAAGACCCTGCAGAAGTGCGACTGGTCGTACAGGCCGCAGGCGATTGCGATCTGACACAGGGGTTCACTGGTGGTTTTCATCATTTCGCGAGCGCGCTCGATTCGTCTGCGGGCGATGTACTGCAACGGGGGTATGCCGACACTGACCTTGAACGCCCGGAAGAATTGACCCTTGCTCATATTGATGAGGGCCGACAGGTCCTTGGCTTGAATGGTCGACGCCATGTGGACGTCGATATGCGCGATGACGCGATCCACCTGCCAGGGCGCCAGCCCGCCGCGCGTCGGCCCCTGTTCGAACGGGTTTCGGCGCGGGTCATGCGCCGCACGCTTCGCGCGCAGCAGCGCGCACGCCTGAAGCAGGAACCGGCGCGAAGCGTCGCTGTCCGTTTCGAACGCCGCGGCCGCGCTTTCGATGAAGCTCTCGATCGTGGCCCAGATCGGACCCGCGGCCGCATCTGCGAGATCCGGTTGTGACAAGGAAGCCATTCGTGTTTGCCTTCGCTGGTATCGGCGCCCGCCCGATGTACCGATCGTGTCCCGATTGCACGACCCGAAGGCGTCGCGCAGGCCATCGCTTCGTGTCAGACGACGCATTCGAGCTGCGCGGGCAAGTCCCTGATCGCACTACGGGCAATGGTTCGGCAGCGCCTGGCAGTCAGGCTGCGGCCGTTACCGGGCAGGCTGCGCGCGCTCCCGCTTGGCGGGACTCAGGACGCGGGCCAGGGTCGTGGCCAGCTCCCGCGCTGTAAGCGGCTTTTTCAGCACCTCGTCGGCACCCGCTTCGCGTGCCCTTTGCACGACCGCGCCGCCGATGTGACCGCTGACCAGAAGGATCGGCAGGTGCGGCCGCACTTGACGCATCCTGCTTATCAGCTCCGAACCGGACGCGCCGGGCATGCTCTCGTCCGTCATCACGGCGTCGAATTGCTGCGGGTTGGCGTTGAACGCGGCGAGCGCGGCCGAACTCGACGTGAAGCCGACCGGCGCATACCCAAGACCTGTCAGCGTCTGCGTCAACAGGTCCACCAGCGGCGCCTCGTCGTCGACCACCAGGATTCGTTCGCGATTGCCACGCCTTACCCGGGCTGGAGGTTGTGTGGTCGGCCGTTCGCCTTCCGGTGGCGCCTCACCGAAGCGAGGCAGGTACACGGTGAAGACGCTCCCTTTCCCGACCGTGGATGCAACGTCGATGGCGCCGCCCAGCCCGGTCGCGATGCCGTGAACGAGGGGCAGCCCCAGCCCTGTCCCCACGCGGACGTCCTTGGTCGTGAAGAACGGATCGAAGATTCGCTCCTGGATCTGCGGCGGTATCCCGGTTCCCGTGTCGGACACCTTGAGCACGACGTAATCTGCCCTGCCGAGCGTGCCCATCGTTGCCGTGCGCGGGCTGTCGAGCTGCACGCGGTCGAGCGATATGCGCAAGGTGCCTCCGGACGGCATGGCATGCAGGGCGTTGGTGACCAGGTTCATCAAGACCTGGTGGATCTGGGTCGGGTCCCCCAGGACCGCGCTGCGTCCACCGCGCAGCCGATGCTCGATGCGGATGCCGGCGGGCGGCTTGGCGCCGACCAGGCTCAGCGTTTCGCGCACGATCTTCTGAACGTTGACCGGCACCCGCTCCCCGACGCCGCTTCGGCTGAATGCCAGGATGCGGTCCACCAGCGCCCGTCCGCGCTCGCCTGCAATCATGATGCTCTCGATGTCGCGCCGCAGGCGGCCGCCGGCGCGTGCTCCGCGCAGCGCCATTTCTCCGTAGCCGAGGATGGCGCCCAGCAGGTTGTTGAAGTCATGTGCGATGCCCCCGGCCAGCGTGCCCATCGCTTCCAGGCGCTGCGCCCGGAGCAGTTGCCCCTCCATCTTTTCCAGTTCTTCCTCGGCAATACGCCGCTCCGTGACGTCCAGCATGAAGCCGGTCATGCGCGACGGATTGCCTTGGGCATCGAAGAACATCCGGCCCTTGGCCTGCAGCCACCGTGGCGCGCCGTCCCGGCGCAGGACCCGGTACTCGGCGGCCACGTCCCCCGTATGCCCCGCATGCTTGATGGCGGCCCGCACCGACGGCCAGTCGTCCGGATGCACCAGCTTCTTCCAGGTCTCGTACGATCCGTCGTAGGTGCCGGCCTCCAACCCGTACATGTTCTCCAGGTCCGGCGACCAGCGATTGCGCCCCTCTGCCGCTCCGATGCGCCACTCGAACGCGACCGCGCGTGCGGCTTTTTGCGCCAGGTCCAGCATTTCCTGCCGGGCGCGCAGCTCCTCCTCGACGTGCTTGCGCTCGGTGACGTCGGTTACCGAGCCGGCGAACCGGACCGGCGCACCGTCGCGGTCGCGCAGGCAAAGGCCGGTCATATGGATCCAGCGCGTCTCCCCGTTGCGCACGATCCGCATTTCCGTTTCGAGTCTCGGACTGCTTCCCGCGAAATACGCCTCGAGTTCCTTGTCCCAGGTCGAGCGATCGTCCGGATGAAAAGGAAGACGTTCTCGAAATTCAGCCTGACTCGCGAACGTCGAGGTCGGCGGCAAGCCGCAAATCTGCAACAGCAGGGGCGACGCATAGAAGCGGTCGCGCGGCAGGTCCCAATCCCAGTGGCCGTCGCCGGAGGCTTGCATTGCGAGCGCGTAGCGCTCTTCGGATCGCTTCAAGGCTTCGGTTGCGCCGTCGCGCTCGATGGCGATGCTCGCCAGATGCGTGAACTGCTCCAGCTGGCGCCGCTGCTGCGAGGTGGGAACGCCTGGCGCGCGCCAGTAGATCGCGAACGTGCCCAGCACCCTGGCGTCGGACGATTTGATCGGGGTCGACCAGCAGGCTCGAATCCCGTGCGTCGACGCCAGCGCCCGCACCTTCGGCCAGCGCGTCTCGGATGCCAGGTCCGGCACAATGACCTGCTTGCCCCAGTGCGCTGCGGCTGCGCAGGGCCCGATGGTCGGATCGACCGGGCTGCCGTCGATTTCGCGCGCATAGCTCTGCGGAAGGCTCGGCCCGGCGCCGTGCGTGAGTCGCTGCGCCTTCAAATCGAGCAGCAGAACGGACACCCAGGACTCGCGCAGGATCGCCTCGACGCTGCGGCACAGCGCCTCCAGGGTCTGCTGCAGCGGGGTTGCCTGGGCGATCATCTCGAGCAGCCGCTTTTCCCCGGCGAGCGACTCATCGGCCTGTTTGCGGTCCTCGATGTCCGTGGTCTGTCCGTACCACTTGACGATTTGCCCGTCCTCGTCGCGCAGCGGCATTGCCCGGAACAGGAACCAGCGATACTGCCCATCGAACCGACGCAGCCGCGCTTCGGCTTCGCCCGGCGCACCCGACGCGAGCATCTCCTTCCACGTGCGCAGCAAGCCCTCGATGTCGTCCGGGAAGATCGCGGCCTGCCAGCCCCAACCTGTGGCCAGTTCAAGCGGCAGGCCCGTGTATTCGAGCCAGCGACGGTTCAGGAAGTCGACGAAGCCATCGGGCCGGCTGCTCCAGACCAGGCCGGGAAGCGCATCGACAGCGAAGCGGATCTGATCGTTCATGGACGCCGCGCGGGCGCGCTTCCAGCACGAGCCGGGTGGACCGATCGAGGAACGCTTCAGTTCTTCTCGATCGCCCGGGCGACGGCGGCGAGCAACTCCTCGCGCGTGAACGGCTTGGGCAGAACGCCGCTCGCGTCCAGGCGATGCGCCGCCTCCATCGACCCGCCCAGCCCACGCCGAAACCGCGTGGACAGCGCAAGGATCGGCACAGAATACGCCGCTCGCAGCAATTCCATTGTTCCCGCAGCGCAACTCGGATCAGGCACGTCCGCGATCACCAGGTCGGGTGCGACCTTGTCTTTGTCATGGACATTGGCCGGGTCGAGGACGCGGTAGCCGGCTTCGCCGAGCCAGCGCTCGAGCAGCTGTCGAATCAGATCGTCCGGTTCAACGATGACGATGCAACCCTTGAAGGACACGAATCGAGCTCTCCCCGGCCGCACGCAGCGACACACCCCCGCGGTGCCGCGCAAGGCGCATTGAATTCCTCAAGGATCTCGCCAGCATGCCATTCCGGTGACATTCAAAGACGGTTGACACAAAAGCGTCGCCGTCCGGATCTTTCGGATCTTTCCCCGGCCGCGCTTCAGGATCCTGAAGGCCCGGTACGCAAGGAGCCCGCCGCGCTGGCCCAGGGCAGTCGATCCAGATCGAGGTTGCCGCCGCTGACGACAATGCCTACCCGCTTGCTCCGTACGTCGAGGCTCGCATCGTCCACCGCCGCATACGACACCGCGGCAGACGGCTCGACGAGGATCTTCATGACTTCCCAGATGCGCCGCATTGCAACGACGATCGACGCCTCGGAGACGGTCACGATGTCATCGACGTATCGCCGGATCTCGGCGAAGGTCCTGTCTCCCAGGGAGGCGCGCAAACCGTCCGCAATGGTGGTCGGATCGACGCTCGGGACGATCCGGCCGCTTCGGAACGATCGCGCCGCGTCGTCTGCCGCGGCCGGCTCGACCCCGATGACGCGGATCGACGGTCTCATGTTCCTGGCCGCGACCGCCACTCCGCTCAGCAAGCCGCCGCCCCCGACGGGGCAAAGAATCACGTCCAGATCCGAAACCGTCTCGATCAACTCGACGGCGGCCGTGCCCTGTCCCGCCATCACGCGCAGGTCGTTGTAAGGGTGGATCAAGCAGGCGCCCGTCCCGGCGATTACCTGCTCCAGGGTGCTCTCGCGTGCTTCCAGCGTGGGCTCGCAGAAGGCGATCGTGCCGCCATACCGCCTGACCGCGTCCTGCTTCGCCTTCGGAGCGGTGGTTGGCATGACAACGTGCGCGCGGATCCCCCGCAGCCGTGCTGCGCGCGCCAGCGCCGCGCCGTGGTTGCCGGACGAGTGCGTCGCCACGCCGTTGCGAGCCTGTGCTTCGGACAGGCAGAACACCGCATGCGTGGCGCCGCGCGCCTTGAAGGAGCCGGTCTTCTGGAAGTTTTCGCACTTGAAGAACAGCCGCGCGCCGGCCTGGGAGTCGAGCGTCTGGCTCGTCATCACCGGGGTCCGGGAGGTCTTGTCCTTGATCCTTTCGTGCGCCTCGCGAATGTGCTCCAGCGTGAGGCCGACCTGCGTCACTGCGCCTCCTGCTCGAGTCCGCCGGGCTGACCCACGCCAGCCTGGCCCGGCGCCTGAAATCCTTCCGCGCGATACGTCAAGACCAGCGTGTCGCGAAAGCCGGGCTCCCCGGACGACTGGATCGGCGTCGTCTCGTGCACGACTCGCGCATCGTCCATCAGAAGCATCGACCAGGGTTCGGTCATCGTGAAGCGCACGCCCGATGGCCCATGGGCGTCGAAGACCCGGGTCTCGCCGCCGCGGATGCCGCATCGCTCAACCAGTATCAAGGCGACGAAGTCAACGCCGTCGCGATGCGCACCCTCCGGCGTCGGCCGCCCGATGCCGCAGGCCGTGTCGATGCGGAATTGATGCGCCTCGATGTACCAGCGTTCGACGCCCTTGGCCTGCGCAAACAAGGAGCCGATCGACGTGACGAGTCCAGACCAGGCGGGAGCGCCAACGACCCGCGCTTCGATCGACTCGAACCACCGCTCCAGCCCGCCGTGCAGCGCGTTGTAGGACGTGGGCTGCCAGTGCGGGCGGCGCGGCACGGTCGACAGCGCGACCGCGGAAACGTCCTGCACGAAGCAACTGTGCCGCCGCGACCGGTACCGTCCCCCGTCGAGCAGATACGCATCGCGCGGCAGGCGCGACCACGTATCGCGCAGGCCATTTAACCGCTCGAGGTCCAGGTTGAGCGTTGTCGCTGCTTGCGCGGCGGGCAGGAACGCGTAGCCCTCGCGCAACAGGCGCTCGACGGTCCCGGGATGAGAAAGTTCCTTTGGCATGGGAGCGTTTGTAGCATCGGCCGCCGCCGCAGGCTAGGCCTCGCGAGAACGAGGCAAACCCCGGCGCCTCAGCTTGTCACGCTCGCCGCCATCGGTCGCAACGCGGCTGTGCTTCGGGCAGGTTGTGCAGGCGCCAGGAATGCATGGATCTGCGCCACCACGGCCGCGCCCTCGCCGATCGCGCCGCCGACGCGCTTGACGGACCCAGCGCGCACATCGCCGATCGCGAACACGCCGGGCACGCTGGTCTCCAGCGGCAGGCCAGTGACGGAGCGGCTTGTCGCAACGGCGGGCTGCGAGTCCGGGCCGGTCCTCACGAAGCCTTTGTCGTCGACCGCCACGTCGCAGTCCTTCAGCCACTCCGTGCAGGGATCGGCCCCCAGGAACAGGAAAACGTGGCGGATCGCGTGAGCTTCCTCCTGGCCGGTATCACGCTGCCTCCAGCGCACCGATTCGACACCGGACGGGTTCGAGCCGGCGAGTCCGACGATCTCGGTTTGAGTGCGCAGCTCGATATTGGGGATCGCAGCGATGCGGTCGATCAGGTATCGGGACATGCTTGCGGACAGGCCTTCTCCTCGTACCAGCATCCACACCTTCGACGCGTAGCCGGACAGAAATACGGCCGCCTGTCCCGCCGAATTGCCGCCGCCCACCAGGATCACCTCCTGCCCCGCGCATATCTTGGCCTCGATCGGCGAAGCCCAGTACCACACGCCGTTGCCCTCCATCGCCTTCAAATTGGAGCACGACGGTCGGCGGTAGCGGGCGCCGGTGGAAATGACGACGGTGCGGCTTCGCACCGAACGTCCGTCTGCGAGGCGAAGCGTGACCGGATCCTGGCTGCTCGAACGCGCGCAGTCCAGCTGCAGTATCTCGGCGGGGATCAGCATCGATGCGCCGAACTTTTGTGCCTGGGTGTAGGCGCGTCCAGCCAGCGCCTGGCCCGATATGCCAGTCGGAAAGCCCAGATAGTTCTCGATCCTGGCACTGGCGCCCGCCTGCCCGCCGAAGGCGGTGCCATCGATCACGAGAACGGACAGGCCTTCAGACGCCGCATAGACCGCGGCCGCCAATCCGGCAGGACCGGCACCCGCGATGGCAACGTCGTACACCCGCCCGTCGACCTCGGTGTCCAGCATGCCGATGCACCTGGCGAGCGCGCCTTCGGTCGGATTGAGCAGCGTCGATCCGTCGGGGCATATCACGAGCGGCAGCTCGTCCGGCCCGGGCGCGTAGCGTGCGATGAACGAGCGCGCTTCCTCGTCGTCGACCGGATCGAGCAGCAGATGCGGGATGCCGTTGCGGCTCAGAAAGTTGCGCAGCCTGGCGACGTCACCCGACGAGGCCGGGCCGATCAGCACCGGTCCGCCCGAGCCGATCTCCAGCAGGCCGACGCGGCGCAGAATCAGCGCGCGCATGATGCGCTCGCCGAGCGAGGCTTCGGTCACCAGCAGCGCCCTGAGCTGCTCCGGCTTGATCAAGAGCGCCCGCAGCTCCCCGACCGCCACGCCGTCGACGAAGGAGCGCCGGCCCGAAAGCTGCCCGACCTCGCCGGAGAACGAGCCCGGGCCGTGCTCGACCACAAGGGCATCGTGTCCGTGCCCGTCGCGACCGGTCACGCGCAGCGCTCCGGACAGCACAATCAGCAGGCCCGCACTGGGCCTGCCCGTTTCGTACACGCGTTCGCCGTCGGCAAAGCTGCAAGGCGTGGCGAAGCGTCGCACGCGCTCGATCTCCTCGGCTGACAGCACCGGGAACATCTGCGCGCGCCTCGTTTCCAGCGTCGACGATACGATCTCGGCCATGTTGTGAAGGAGCTCCGCCAGTCAAATCGCCTCGATCACCACCTCATCGACGTAGCACCAGCTCCAACTTTCGCCTGGCTCGACAGAGGTGATGATCGGGTGTTTCGTCGCTTGATAGTGCTTCGTGGCATGTCGGTTCTTCGATTGGTCGCAGCAGCCGACGTGCCCGCAGGCCCGGCACAGGCGCAAATGCACCCACGTGTCGCCCATCTTGAGGCATTCCTCGCAGCCCCTGGTATGCGGGCGGTCCGTCCTCACGGAACCCAGGTGGCTGCAGATCACGGTCGCAACCCGCCGGCGGGGATCCCGGGCGCCAGCTGCATGCGGCACGCAGTTGCGATCCGCTAGCCCAGATACCGCTCGACCACTTCGGGCGGTCTGGCGTGAGCCTGGGACGGGTCGCCGCCAGTCTCCCGCAGTGCTCGCCGCTGACGCAACAGGTCCCAGCATTGGTCCAGCTCGACTTGCAAGGCGGTCAGGCGCTTGCTGCTGTCCGGTGCGGCATCGGGCTGTTCGAGCAACCGGTGCTCTTCGGCCACCAGGCGCTGAACGTGGGCGAGCACCGATGCGTCTTTATCGACTTTTTCCACAACACACCTCCCCGGGTTCCAGGAAGAACCGACGCAGCGCGAACTGCCGGACCGGCCGTTGATCAATGCGCAGCATACCGCTTCGCGGCGCCGGCAACGGCCCGATCGATGGGACAGGTCCGGTTCGACCGCCGCGTTGACGATGACGCAATACCCCTGAGAAATGCGCGGTTGTGCGCTCCGGTTGGCCGATCTATCGTCCGCCAGCGACAGGAATCAAACCGCTCGTTCGATAAATCCTGCAGCCTTCGTGCAATACGTCGGCAACCTGCGCCCGATAATCTGCGGCAGGCCGCGCTTGGCGGCCCGGCAGGGGCGCTCATCGAAAACGTACGAGGTCGGTGCGGGCCGCCACTTTCGCAATCTGAAACCGGATCGATCTTAGATAAAGGGCCGTCCATGGACATCAAGACCATTCGAGACAAAGCGTTCGCGATGCCGCTGACCAACCCCGCTTTTCCGATGGGACCCTACCGGTTCGTCAATCGCGAGTTCTTCATAATTTCATACCGCACCGATCCGGATCGACTGCGTGCGGTCGTGCCCGAGCCCCTGGAGGTGACGACGCCTGTCGTCAACTACGAGTTCATCCGGATGCCCGATTCGACCGGATTCGGCGATTACACGGAGTCCGGGCAGGTGATACCGGTGCAATACAAGGGCCAGCCGGGCAACTACACGCACGCGATGTACCTGGACGACCACCCTCCGCTCGCCGGCGGCCGGGAGCTGTGGGGTTTTCCGAAAAAGCTCGCGCAGCCGAAGCTGCACACCGAGATCGACACGCTGGTGGGCACGCTCGACTACGGGCCGGTTCGCGTTGCCACCGGTACCATGGGATACAAGCACCGCGTGCTCGACGCGCAGGCGCTTGGACGGGGGCTGGGCGCGACGCCCAACTACCTTCTGAAGATCATCCCGCATGTGGATGGCACCGCGCGCGTTTGCGAACTGGTGTGCTATTACCTGCTCGACATCACCATGAAAGGCGCCTGGGATGGACCGGCCGCGCTGTCGCTGTCGCCGCACGCGCTGGCGCCGGTGGCGGATCTGCCTGTGCTGGAAGTACTCGGTGCCAAGCACTTCCTGGCCGACCTGACGCTGGGTCTTGGCAAGGTCGTGTTTGACTATCTTGCGTAACCCGGGGAGTGAGACGATGAACCTGAAAGGAAAGAGCGCGATCGTGACGGGGGCGGCCAGCGGCATTGGCAAGGCGATTGCCGAGCTGCTGGCGGGCAACGGCGTCGGGGTGGCCATCGCCGACGTGAACCTGCAGGCGGCGCAGGCCGTGGCCGCCTCGATCGAGAAGGCCGGCGGCCGCGCCATGGGCGTTGCGATGGACGTGACCAGCGAGGAGGCCGTGAACAGCGCGACCGACCAGGTGGCGCGCGCCTTCGGGGGCGTGGACATCCTGGTGTCCAACGCCGGCATCCAGATCGTCAACCCGATCGAGACCTACTCGTTTGCGGACTGGAAGAAGATGCTGGCGATTCACGTGGACGGGGCTTTCCTGACCACCAAGGCGGCCCTGAAGTACATGTACCCGGGCAACCGCGGCGGCACCGTGATCTACATGGGGTCGGTGCACTCGCACGAGGCCTCGCCGCTGAAGTCGGCGTACGTGACGGCCAAGCACGGGCTGCTGGGGCTGGCGCGGGTGCTGGCCAAGGAAGGGGCGGCGCACAACGTGCGCTCGCACGTGATCTGTCCGGGCTTCGTGCGCACGCCGCTGGTGGACAAGCAGATTCCCGAGCAGGCCAAGGAGCTGGGCATCAGCCAGGAGGAGGTGGTGCGGCGCGTGATGCTGGGCGGCACGGTGGACGGCATCTTCACCACGGTCGACGACGTGGCGCAGACGGCGCTTTTCCTGTGCGCGTTCCCCTCGGCCGCCCTGACCGGGCAGTCGTTCGTGGTCAGCCACGGGTGGTTCATGCAGTAAGAGGATATTGCGCCGCACGGCCCACTTGGTGACAATCGAGTGGGCCGCGTTCTCGTGCCCAAGCCGCCGGAGCGCGGCTGATAATTACAAGATAAACGGCCTGGAGGAGACCAGATGAGCGCCGTTGCGATATTCGGGATCTGCCTGTCCCTTGGGCTGTTGATGTTCCTGGCGTACCGCGGCATCAACGTGCTGCTGCTCGCCCCGGTGATGGCCATGGTGGCGGTGCTTTTCAACGGGGGTACGGGGCCGCAACTGCTCGGCACCTACACCCAGCTCTTCATGCTGGAGCTGGGCAAGTATCTCGGAAAGTTCTTTCCCCTGTTCATGCTGGGCGCGCTGTTCGGCAAGGTGATGGACGACTCCGGATCGGCCAAGGTCATCGCGCAGCACATTGCGCGCCTGGCCGGCAAGAAGCAGGCGATCCTCGCCATCGTGCTGGCCTGCGGTGTGCTCACCTACGGCGGGGTGTCCTTGTTCGTCGTGGCCTTCGCGGTCTATCCGATCGCCAAATCGCTGTTCCGCGAGCAGGACATTCCGAAGCGCCTGATCCCGGGCGCCATTGCGCTGGGCTCGTTCACCTTCACGATGACCGCCCTGCCCGGCACGCCGGCCATCCAGAACGCGATTCCGACCGCGTATTTCCATACGACGCCGTTCGCGGCGCCCGGGCTCGGCACGATCGGCGGGCTGATCATGTTCGCCGGCGGCATCCTGTGGTTGAACCGTCGCGCCGGCCACGCGCGCGTGGCCGGCGAGGGTTACGGCCATCACGACGACCTGACCGAGTCGCCCGCCGGATCGGAGCGCGCCGCGCCGGGATTCGCCATCGCGCTGATCCCGATCGTGATGGTGATCGGGCTGAACTTCGTGTTCACCGAGTGGCTGATCCCGTCCCTGGACACGGCCTTTCTGTCGCAACCCAAGTATGGCGGGATCAAGGTTTCGTCGGTGGCCGGGATCTGGTCGATCGTGCTGGCGGTCGCGTGCGCAACGCTGTTCGCATTCATCGCGAACCGGCGGCGCCTTGTCGACGTCGTCGATACGATCAACAAGGGTACGCTCGGCTCGATGCTGCCGATGCTCAACACCTCTTCCGAGGTCGGCTACGGTGGCGTGATCGCCTCGCTGCCGGCTTTCGGGGCGGTGCGCGAGGGCATCACCAGCCTGACGAGCGACCCGGTCATCTCGGTCGCGATCACGGTCAACGTGCTGGCGGCGATCACCGGTTCGGCCTCCGGGGGCCTGAGCATCGTGATGGCCTCGCTGGGCGACTACTACCTGAACCTGGCGCAGGCCGCCCACGTCAGCCCCGAGATCATGCACCGGATCGCGAGCATGTCGTCTGGAGGCTTCGACTGCATGCCGCACAACGGCGCCGTGATCACGCTGCTCGGTATTTGCGGCCTGAAGCACCGGGAATCGTATTTCGACATCTTCATGGTCGCGTCGGTGATCACGGTGATCGCCGGCATCTGCGTGATCGCGCTGAACGCGCTGTTCGGCACGTTCTGACGGCGAGGCCGCCCGATGAAACGACTGATCCTGCTCGCCGCCCTGGCAGCGGCAACCTTGACGGCACGCGCCGAAGGCTTGCGCTTCGTGACCGCGGAGCTGCCTCCGTACACGTTCCAGGTTCCACCGGCTACCGTGGCCGAGGTGCCGGGCCCGGGACAGGGCCTGGTGCACGAGGCGGTGATGGAAATGGCGCGGCGCCTGAACCAGAACATCGTGATCGAGTACATGGACTGGGATGGCGCGCAGAATCTGGCGCTGAGCCATCCTGATATCGGCATCCTGTCGATCACGCGCAGCCCGGAGCGGGAGGACCATTACCTGTGGTGCTGCCGCATCGTGACCGACGACCTGATACTGGTGGGCGGCCAGGGCGTGGACGTATCGAGCCTGGAGAAAGTCAAGGACCGTCCGGTCGGCGTGCTGTTCCACAGCGGCGCCGAGGCGCTGGTACGCTCGCTGGGATTTACCCGGATCGAGTCCGCGCCCGAGGAATGGTTGAACGCCACCCGGATGAAGGATCGGCGCATCGACGCGTGGCTGGCACCGCGCCTGATGGTGATTCATGCCTACAAGGAGATCGGCGCCGACGCCTCGACGCTGAACTTCGGACAGATCGTGCGGCCCAGCGAGATCTACCTGGCGTTCTCCAAGGGCACGCCCGAGGCCGAGGTGGTGCGCTGGGCCGAAGCGCTGAACCGGATCCAGGCCGATGGCACGCTCGATCGCATCCTCGCGCGCTACAGTCGCCTGAAAGTCGAGCCGATCCCGGACGAAGAACGCCGCTTCACGCGCGGCTCGATCCAGTGGAATAACTGACTGCGCCTCGGTCGGCGCCCCATCCCCGGGCGTTTCAGCTATAAGCCCGCCGAAGTCATCAGGATTTCCAGCTCGTTGGTGATTTCCGCCTGGCGCAGCGTCGCGTAGCGGTGTCGCAGCAGCCGGCCCAGTTCCTCGAGGTGGTCCTGCGCCCGTTGCATCTGCATCACGCGCGCGTGGTTTTCCTGTTCAAGAGAGTGGTACAGGCCCGTTTGCAGCAGCAGTCGCAGCGCCTGGCGCAGCAGCGCAGAGCGCAATACGGGAACGGGCAGGTAATGCAGCGGCGCGCCGATTCGACCGCCCTGTTTCTTCGCATCGCGGCCGCGGCGCACCGATTCCGGCGCAGGAAGCAACCTGCAACGCACAGGCCCGGACTCGCTCAGATACAGGAGGCCGGTTTCGCGCGCGCCTTGCGCGTTGCTTCCGACTGCGGCAAGCCAGCTGTCCAGCGCCGGGTATGCATCTTCGATCGAAGAGCAGCCTGCGATCGGGATGAACCCCTGCATGTGCCCATCCAGCAGGTCCGCCAGTTTGCGACCGCCGATCAGCAGCCGCGCCTGCGGATCGTCCCGCCTCAGGTCGTCGATCGCCGCCACGAGTCGGCTGTTGAAGGCTCCGCAGAAGCCGCGCTCGGCTCCGATCACCAGCCAGAGCGCGGGCTGGCTGCAGGCAGACGGGGCCTGCTCCAGGCCCGTGTCATCGCTCACCGAGTCCACGGCGCGCAGTATCGTTTCGCGTGCGAGGTCCAGCGCCGGCAAAGCGTGCGAAAGGCGCTGCAATTCGGCAAACGCGACGTTTTTCATCGCCTGGACGATCTGGCGCAGCTCCGAGAGCAATTGCGCGCGCTCGCGCAACTCGCTCTGCCCGCTCACCGTGCGCCCTCCATCCACCCGCGAACCGTCGCGACCCAGCGCTCGCGGGGTGCCTGCAGCGAAGGAGCCTGCGCCAGGTGGCGGTTGAATCGGTCCAGCACCGCCGGCACGGCTTGCAGCGTAAGGTCGTCGAACCAGCCCTCGTTCAGCGCCACCAGCCACGCCATCTGGTAGGAGATCGCACGCGGTGCAAGACGGCCTTGCCGAAACAGGACCTGCAGCAGATGCCCGCGCTGGACGCGTCTGGCCATCTGCTCGTCCAGTCGCGTGCCGAAGCGGGTGAACAGCTCCAGTTCCAGAAACTGCAGATAGTCCAGTCGCAGTCGCTTGCACTCATGAGCGATCGCCTTGTCCTGCGCTTTGCCGCCGATGCGGGATACCGAGGTGCCGACATCGATCGCCGGGAACATGCCTGAGGCCACGAGCTTGCTGCTCAGGTAGACCTGTCCGTCGGTGATCGATATGAGGTTGGTCGGGATGTAGGCCGCAACCTCTCCGAGTTGCGTCGGAACGATCGGCAACGCAGTCATGCTGCCGCCGCCCCGCGCCGCGCCCAGTTGAGTGGAGCGTTCCAGCAGGCGCGAATGAAGATAGAAGATGTCGCCGGGGTAGGCTTCGCGCCCGGGCGGGCGCCGCAACAGCAACGAGAGCTCACGGTAGGCTTGCGCATGCTTGCCGAGATCGTCGTAGACGATCAACGTGTCGCAGCCGGCATTCATCCAGGCCTCCGCCAGGGCGCAACCGGCAAATGGCGCAAGGTACTGCAGACCCGGAAGCGTGCCCGCCTCGGCGACCACGATCGTCGTGTGGGCCATTGCGCCTTGCTCGGCGAGCAGCCGCATCGTCTCGGCCACTTCGGCACGCCGCTGGCCGATCAGCACCAGAACGCAGCGCACCCCCTGGCCGCGCTGGTGAACGATTGCGTCGAGCGCGATTGCGCTCTTGCCGGTGCCTTCGTCGCCGATCAGCAGCTCGCGCTGCCCGCGGCCAATGGGCAGCAGCGTGTCGATGACCGTGTTTCCCGTGTACAGGGGGCGCGTGACGGCATCGCGGTCGATGATGGGAGGTGACCGGGCCTCCAGCGGGTGCTGGCCGGTCGCTTGCGCCGCGACAAGACCGTCCAGCGGCCGTCCCAGCGGATCGATGACCCGCCCGAGCAACGCATCGCCGCAATCCAGGGTCAGCCGCTGGCCGCTTCGCCGCATGCGCAGCCCGGCCTCCAATTGCTCGCTCTGGTCAAGGAGGATGCAACCTGCCAGATGCCGGTCGAGTTGAAACACCCACGCGCGGCTGCCGTCGGCGGACCGCAGCACCTCGCCCACCGGGACCGACATCAAGCCCTGCATCCAGGCGATGCCGTCGGCCACTCCGATCACGGTGCCGATCTCTTCGATGACAAGACCGATGTCGGCCATGCTCAGTTCGGACCGGCGAAGGCGTCGATGCCCCGGCGCAGACTCGCTTCGAGCTGGTGTCCGGGAAGACGGATGCAGATGCCCGCGAGCAGCTCCGGCTCCAGGCGCCATTCGGTGCGCGCCACCTGCCCCATCAGCGCGATGATCGCCGACTCGACGCGCCCGCGCAGCGCCGCCGCCGGCGCAAACGCGGTGGACACGTCGATCAGGTGCGCGCCCACGGCCCGTTCGGGCCACCCGGCGCGCAGCGCCGCCCGCGCCGGATCCGCCTGTTGCGCCAGATCGGCCAGAAAAAGGTCGATTACCGCGGCCTCGGTCGAGGGCGACGCCAGCCTCCTCAGGTATTGGGTCACGAACTCCGTCGCCTGGCGCCGCAGCTGGCTTTCGGTCTGCTGGCGCGCGCCGGCAAGCTCCTGTTCCATTCGGGCGCGCGCCTTTTCGCGCTCCGCCTGCAGCTCGCGCGTCAATTCGGTCAGGCGCTTTTGCCGCAAGACGCCAATCTCGTCCGCCAGCTCGCGCTCCGCGCCGTCACGCCGCAAACTCAGCTCTGCGCGTTCGCGATCCAACTGTGCGGACTTCGTCTCCACGGCCGCGCGTTGCTTCTCGATTTCGCGTACCTGCTCCGCGGCGGCCCGCGCCCGAGCATCGAGCCCCGCCTGCAACGGTCGGTAAAGAAAACGGTTCAACAGCCAGAGCAGGACGAGGAAGTTGACGATCTCCAGCGCAAACGTGGTGGCGTCGAGCTCCATTTTCGCCGCTCCCTATTTGAGCAGGTACTCCAGCAGGGGATTGCGAAACAGGATGATCAGGGCGATCACCAGGCAGTAGATCGCCAGCGACTCGATCATGGCCAGTCCGATGAAAAGGGTGCGACTGATGGATTTCTCGGCCTCCGGCTGCCGCGCCAGCGCTTCGAGAGCGGCGGCAATGGCGCGGCCCATCGCCAGCGCGGGAAAGAATACGCCCAGCGCAACGGCCAGGGCGGCCACCACGGTCGATACCAGGCTGAAGAGGTGCAAGTCGCTCATGAGCGCTCCTGACAGGAGGAATGCCGAAATTTCATGTCGGACCGGGGCCGTGCGCGGATGCCTCGGGCGCGGCGCGGGCGGCTTGCGGCCGCTCGGCGCTGACCTCCAGCGCGCTTCCGATATAGATCAGCGCCAGCATTCCGAAGATGTATGCCTGCACCAGCGCCTCGACCACGTGCAGAAGCAGCAGCGGCACGGGCACCAGCAAACCGGCGACCAGCAGCACAAGCAGGGCAGCCATTTCCAGGCTCATCATGTTGCCGAACAGCCGGACCGCGAGCGCGATCGTGCGCGTGATCTCGCCCAGCAGGTGAAACGGCAGAAGGATCGGGTTGGGAGCCAGGTAGTGGCGCAGGTACGCTTTCCACCCGCAGGCTCGCACTCCGTAGATATGCACGGCAACGAAGACCATCGCGGCCAGTGCCCCCGTTACGGACAGGTCGCGCGTGGGCGAAGACAGCCCGGGGATGAGGCCAAGCAGGTTCGAGACCAGGATGAAGAGCCAGAGCGTGCCCACGAAGGGCAGCACGCGGGCCACCTGCTCTTGCGGGACGACTTCGGCCACCGCATCGCGCATCAGCACGAAGGCCGCCTGCGCGACCGCCGGAACGCCTTGCGTGGCGCGGGCCGCGCGCCACCTGACCCAAAGAGCCAGCGTGACCAGCATGGCCGTGACGAGGACCGACAGGACAAGCGGTTCGCGCAAGGCCAAGCCGCCGATTGACCACACGATGCCGGCGTTCATCGCCAGTGACTGCGAAAGAAAAGAACCACGTTGGTCACTCCCACGATCAACCCGAGCAGGATCAGGTTGAGCGTCCAGCGTACCGAGTACCCGGCCGATCGTTCGTCGAGCCAGTGGCCCAGGTACGCGCCGAGCACCAGCGGAACGACCATCAACAGCCCGACCGTGCCTCCGGTCACGAGCAGGCCCAGCACGCCCGAGCGCTGGTCGCCGCGAAGCCGCTTTGTCTGCCGCGCCATCGCGTCGCGCAGGCGTTCATCGTCCGCGTTCATGGTCGCATGTGCGCCAGTTGCTGCAAGCGCTTGAGCAGAGTCAGGTCGAGCTGCAGGTGGCTCTCCCGCGTACTGAAGCGCAGCGAACTTTCGCGCTGCAAGGTCTGGTCGAGTCGCGTCTGCAAGGCTTCGGGCTGCCCTCCGTGCAGGATGCGACTGCTTACGATCCGCACGTCGGTGTGGCCCGCGATCGGAGCGCAGCTCGCGAGGCCGCCGAGGCAGGCGCCGAAAGTCCAACCCTCCTGCGACCCGGTGCGATAGCGAAAAAGGCCGGGCTCGAGCATCGTCACCAGCTCCGCGTGCCCGGGCTGCAGGCCGAATTCACCCGATGCGTCCGCAGCGACGATGCTGGCCACGTCGTCGATCCTGAGGATGCGCTCGCCATCGAGCAGCGTGAGCGTCATGCTGGACATGGTGAATGTCGAGCCGCCGGCTGGGGCATCGCTCCCTTCATGTAGCAGGCATCCTCGGACAGCGCGTCGTAGGCGCCGTCGAGGAATCGCTCACAGTCCGACAGCGTGGTGTCGAGCGGCACGGACTCGCCGGGTATCCCCGTGTGGTCCGCCACCACCTTGAAGGGTTGGGCCAGGTAGCGCTGCAGGCGCCT
The DNA here is from genome assembly GCA_963739145.1 of uncultured beta proteobacterium. Lineage (GTDB taxonomy): Bacteria > Pseudomonadota > Gammaproteobacteria > Burkholderiales > Burkholderiaceae_F > VBCK01. The sequence continues at coordinate 10,821 of CAVTZO010000003.1, read as the reverse complement.
GGCCAGCTTGACGATGCGGCGATCCTGCGTCGACAGCTCCTCGACGCCGAGCATGGCGATGATGTCCTCGAGTTCATGGTAACGCGCCAGGTGTTCGCGCACCGTTCTGGCCACGTCGTAGTGTCGATCGCCCACGATGCGCGCGTCCATCATCCGGCTGCTCGAAGCGAGCGGGTCCACTGCCGGGTAAATCCCGCGTGCGGCCTGCTCGCGCGACAACACGACGACCGAGTCGAGGTGAGCCTGGATGGCCGCGATCGACGGATCGCTCATGTCGTCGGCGGGTACATACACGGCCTGCACCGCGGTGATGGCGCCGCGCGCAGTCGATAGGATGCGCTCCTCCAGGCTCGCCAGTTCGGTCAGCAACGTAGGCTGGTAGCCCACGCTGGAGGGCATGCGGCCGAGCAGGCCCGAGATCTCGGTGCCGGCCTGGATGAAGCGAAACAGGTTGTCCATCAGAAACAGGACTTCGCCGGAGCCGGCATCGCGCAGCGCTTCGGCGCAGGTCAGGGCGGTGAAGCCGGTATGGAAGCGAACGCCCGGCGTTTCGTCCATCTGGCCAAAGACGAGCGTGGTGCGCTCCATCACCCCCGCCTCGCGCATTTCGTGCCACAGCTCATGGCCCTCGCGGATGCGCTCGCCGACCCCTGCAAAGACGGACACGCCGTGGTGCATGCTGCTGACGGCATGCATGAACTCCATCATCAGGACCGTCTTGCCGACGCCGGCGCCGCCGAACAGGCCGGTTTTGCCGCCGCGCACGAACGGGCACAGCAGATCGATGACCTTGATTCCGGTTGGAACGATTCGGTTGCCGGCCACGGTGTCGGTCAAGGGCGGCGGCGCGCTTATCACCGGTCGGCGCGGCGCGCTTTGCAAGGACGGGCCGCCGTCGAGCGGCTCGCCGAACACGTCAAGCAGGCGGCCCAGGGTGTCCGGTCCAACCGGGACCTGAAGCGGCGCACCGGTGTTTTGCGCGCGCATGCCGCGCGCCAGCCCCTCGGTCGTATGCATGGCAATGCCGCGCACCGTGTCCTCGGACACGTGTTGCGCAACGATCAGCATGATCACCCGGCCGTCGAACCCGACACGAAGCACGTGGCCCAGCTGTGGCAGCGGCAGGCCCTGAACGTCAACCACCGGCCCGTGCACGGCCAGAATGCGATGTGGCGAAGGCGCTGACTCCGAGGATGCTGGGAACGCTCGCATAAGGGGGAAAGATGGGCGTTGCTCGTGACGGTGGCTAAGGGATGCTTTGCGCCGCTTGGCTCGAGCGCCAGCGGCCAATCATCCGGTACGCCACGCGCATGTAATTGACATTCATCAGGTCGGCGCCAGATGCCGCTGCAGAAGCCGGGCGGCGTGGACAGCTTCCCGCCGCGCGCCATGCGCGATCTGATGGCGGCAGCTCGTTCCGTCCGCGACCACGATCGCTTCCGGGCGCTTGCGCACCGCCGGAAGCAGGCTTGCCTCGGCCATCCGCATCGACAGCTCGTAGTGGTCCGCTTCGTAGCCGAAGCTGCCGGCCATGCCGCAGCACGAACTGTCGATCGGCTCGGGATTGGCGCCGGGGATCAGGCGCAGCGCCTCCAGCATCGCACCGAATGCATCGAACGCCTTCTGGTGACAGTGGCCGTGCACCAGCAGCGGTGCCTGCGCCGATACGAATTGCAGCGCGAAGCGACCGGACCTGGCTTCGCGCGCGACAAACTCCTCGAACAGCACCGCCTGTGCAGCCACCGTCTCGGCGGCCTCCCCCAGTCCCATGGCCAGCCCTTCGTCGCGCAGCGTCAGCAGGCACGATGGCTCCAGCCCGACCACGGCGATGCCCGCCCTGGCGAGGGGCAGCAATTGTTCGACCAGTGCGCGCGCCTTGAATCTGGCCGCATCGACCATTCCGACCGACAGGTAGGTGCGCCCGCAACAAAGGTGCGCTCCAGCCGCACCGGGAGTGTGCAGCGTGTAACCGGCGGCCCTGAGCACATGCGCCGCGGCCAGCGCGTTTTCGGGCTCGAACGTGCCGTTGAAGGTGTCGACGAACAGCACGGCCGTCTTGCCGCCCCTGGCTGCGATCGCGATCGTGTCCTCGCGGCTGAGGAACGTCGCACGGTCATGTGACCGCCAGAACGTGTCCGGGCGCCAGCGCGGCAACGGCCGGCGCTTCGAGAAGCCCAGCAGCTTCTCGCTGACCCAGGCTGCGCCCGGAAACCCATCGCGCAGATTCGACAGCCATGCAAGGCGGCTCGCCCCCGCTGCATAGTCCGGCAGCTTCGCGACCAGGCGATCGCTGATCGTGTGGCCGTGACGCGCCTTGTAATGCGCTAGGAACTCGACCTTCATCTTCGCCATGTCGACACCGGTCGGACACTCGCGTCGACAGCCTTTGCAGCCCACGCAAAGGTCCATCGTCTCGCGCAGGACCTGGCCAGTGAACGCGTCCGGACCCAGCTGCCCGGACAGCGCCAGCCTGAGCGTGTTGGCGCGGCCGCGCGTGACGTGCCGCTCGTCGCGCGTGGCGCGAAAGCTCGGGCACATCGTGCCGGCGTCGAACTTGCGGCAATGGCCGTTGTTGTTGCACATCTCGACGGCCTTGGCGAACCCGCCGGTCGTGTCGCCGCCAGTGCCCGGCGGTGTCGTGGCCTCGGTCAGCGGGTCGTTTTGCACGTTCCACATCGACCAGTCCAGCACCGGGGTCAGTGGGATCGTCCGATAGGGCCGCGGCGCCGTCGCAGGTGCAAAACGAAAAAGCGACCCGTCGTCCATCCTGGGCGGATCGATGATCTTGCCGGGGTTGAACAGGCCGATCGGGTCGAGCTCGCGCTTGATGGCGCGGAAGGCTTCGTTGATCGCCGGCCCGAACTGCCATTCGATCCACTCGCCGCGGCACAGGCCGTCTCCGTGCTCGCCGCTGTAGGCGCCCTTGAACTTGCGCACGAGCTCGGCCGCTTCCTCGGCGATGGCGCGCATCTTGGCCGCGCCGCCCTGGGGGCCGGCACGTCGCATGTCCAGGATCGGCCGCACGTGCAAGGTCCCGACCGAGGCATGCGCGTACCAGGTCCCGTGCGTGCCGTGCTTCTCGAACACCTCGGTCAACGCATCGGTGTAGCTCGCCAGGTGCTCGAGCGGCACGGCGCAGTCCTCGATGAAGCTCACCGGCTTGCCGTCGCCCTTCAGGCTCATCATGATGTTCAGACCCGCCTTGCGCACCTCCCACAGATTGCGCTGCGCTGCGTCGTCCGCCATCCGGACCACGCTCCCGGGCAATCCGAGCTCGTCCATCAACGACACAAGGTCGGTGAGCTTCGGCAGCAAGGCGGCCTTGTCGTCGCCCGAGAACTCCACCAGCAGGACGGCGGCGGGCTTGCCGATCAGTGCCGATTCGATGCCCGGCCGAAACGCCGGGTTGGCCAGGCTCAACTCGATCATGGTTCGATCGACGAGCTCCACCGCGCTCGGCCCGAGGCCGACCAGATGCTGCGCCGCGTCCATCGCGCCATGAAAGGTCGGAAAGTTGACCACCCCGAGCGCCTTGGCGCGTGGCAGCTGCGAAAGCCGCAGCGTCAGCGTCCTGGTGCAAGCCAGCGTGCCTTCCGAGCCGACCAGAAGATGCGCCAGATTCACCTCGCCGTCGGTCGTATAGGGGCGTTCGCCGCGGCCGTCGAAAATGTCGAGGTTGTAGCCGGCGACGCGCCGCAACACGCGAGGCCAGCGTTCCTCGATGGTGGCGCGGTGACGCTCGGCCAGGTCGCGCACAAAACCGGCGATGCGCGTCGCGCGTGCACCGAGGCCGGACAGCGGGCCGAAGTCGACCGCAGAGCCGTCCGACAGCCAGGCGCCCGCACCGAGCACGTTGTGCACCATGTTGCCGTACGCGATCGAGCGGGAGCCGCAGGAGTTGTTTCCCGCCATGCCGCCCAGGGTCGCCTGCGCTCCGGTCGATACGTCGACCGGAAACCACAGGCCATGCGGTTTGAGCTGTGCGTTGAGCTGATCGAGCACAAGGCCTGGCTCGACCGTGACGGTGCGTGCCTCGATGTCAATGTCGAGCACGCGGCGCAGATGCTTGCTGTAGTCGATGACCAGCGCGGCGCCGGTCGTCTGGCCGCACTGGCTCGTGCCCGCGCCGCGCGGCAGCACGGGCACTTTCAGGTCACGCGCGATGTCGATCGCGAGCGCGACGTCGGCCTGCGTGCGCGGCACCAGCACGCCCACCGGCATGATCTGGTAGATCGATGCATCGGTCGCATAGCGCCCGCGCGAGCCCGCATCGAACAGGACCTCGCCCTGTGTCTGCCTGCGCAGCCGGCGCGCGAGCAGCGCGTGAAGCTCGGCCTCGGATCGTCCAGGCGTCGGCGCGGCCATCGGCAGAAGATATCATGCATCGATTCCCGTTCCCGCATGCACACTGGATGCAACCAAGCCATGACCCTAGCCTGCCAGCGGCATCTGTTCGATATTCCGCGCGATGTCTGTTACCTGAACGGCGCGTACATGACTCCGCTGCCGCGGCCCGTGCGCGAGGCCGGCGAGCGGGCCCTGCTGCTGCGCGCCAGCCCCTGGCAGATCGGCCCGGAGGACTTTTTCCAGCCGGCCGAGGCGGCGCGCCGCCTGATCGGTGAACTGATCGGTGCGTCGCCGGAAACCATTGCCTTCGTGCCCAACGTCGCCAACGCGATCGCGACGGTCGCGAAGAACCTGCCGATTCGCCCGGACCGCGAGATCGTCGTGCTGGCCGATCAGTTCCCGAGCAACGTGTACTCCTGGCGCAAGCACGGTGCGCGCGTCGAGGTGGTGCAGGCGCCTGCGCAGGCAAAGGCCGGAGCCGATCGCGCGCGAGACTGGAACGAGCGGCTGCTTGCGAGCATCGGCCGCCAGACGGCACTGGTCGCGATCGAGTCCGCGCATTGGACCGATGGAACGCTGTTCGATCTGGCCGCCATCGGCCGGCGCTGCCGCGAAGTGGACGCCTGGTTCGTGGTGGACGCGACGCAGACGATCGGAATCGAGCCGCTGCATGCCGGTGCGATCCTGGCCGACGCGCTGGTGGCGCACCCCTACAAGTCCCTGCTGTCGTACTACGGGCTCGGGTTCGCGTGCTTCAGCGACCGGTTGGCCGACGGCTCGCCCCTGGAGGAAAGCTGGCTGATGCGCCGGGGCAGCGAGGATTTTTCGCGCCTGGTCGAATACGACGACGACTATGCGGCCGGAATGCGCCGTTACGACAGCAGCGTCCGCGCCAACCTGGCCTCAGTCGGGATGCTGACTGCGGCCCTGGAACTTTTTCGCGAATGGGAGGTGGCGCGCGTGCGCCGCTACTGCGGCGAGGTGTCGAAAAAGCTCGCTCAGTGCGTGCTGTCGGCCGGGTACCTGGCCCCCGAGGATGGCGGCCACGCCGCGCACATGTTCGGCTTGCGTCCGCCCCCCGCAACCAATCTGGACGCATTGCGCGGCGCGCTGCAGGCGAGCCGCATCCATGTCTCGGTGCGCGGCGACGCGATGCGCATTTCGACGCATGTCTACAACGATGAACTGGACATCGAGCACTTCGCACGCGTGGTATCCCGGCATCGCCCGCCGGGCTGCTAGCTGTGGGCGTCAACCTCGAGCGCGGTCGGCCGTTTCAGCACGAGCGAGAGCAGTGCGTAGTAGACGATTCCAACCCCGATCCAGTACGCGCCCATGATCTTGGCGGTGGTGTCCATCTCGTAGAGCACGTAGGCGATCACCAGCAGCCCCGCCAGCGGGAAGATCAGGTGATGCAGCCAGCGCCCGCTGCGCTGGCGTACGAAGCAGTGGTTGATCACCGACAGGTGCAGCAGCAGGAAGCCGGTCAGCGCCCCGAAATTGACGATCCGGCTCAGGTCGTCCAGGCGACTGGAAAACCACAAACCGACCACGAGCGAGATTGCGGCGACCACCACGGTGCTGACGTAGGGGGTTCCGAAGCGGGGGTGCACCTTTGCCAGCACCGCGGGAAGTTTGCGGTCGCGTGCCATCGCGAAAAGGACGCGCGAGGTGGCTGCCTGTGCCGCCATCGCATTGGCGATGCCGCTCGAGAGCACGACCGCGCCCAGCGTGATGCGCTCCAGCCAGGGGCCGCCTGCAACCCGGCAGATCTCGTAGAAAGCGGTCGCCGGCGACGAGAATTGCATGCCCTGCGCCAGGTCGGTGGCGATCCACGTCTGGAGCAGGAACAGCGCCCCGACCAGCAGCAGCGCCAGCAGCGTCGCCCTGCCGACGGACTTCTCCCCACCGCGGGTTTCCTCCGAGAGGGTCGAGATGGCGTCGAAGCCGAGGAAGGACAACACCGCGATCGAGGTGGCGCTGGCGATCGTGCCCAGCGAGAAGGCGGCGGGGTCGTACACGGGCCTCCAGGTGAGCCGGCCGGCGCCGTGCCCGTGGTAAAGGGCGACCAGGCCGACCACGATGAACAGGGCCAGCGCAACCAGTTGCACCGCAAGCATGTACAGGTTGGCGCGCGCCGTGAATCGGATTCCGGCCAGGTTGACGATCGCGTTGAACCCGATGAACGCGACCAGCCAGGCCCACCCGGGAACGCCCGGAAATATCGGCCCCAGCGCAATGGCACTGACGATATAAAGCAGGCCCGGAATCAGGATGTAATCGAGCAGGATATCCGCACGGCCATCCGCACCCAGCTCGCCACCCGGGGCGAGGCGCTCGACCAGACAGCGGCCCGGCGCACCCTCACCCTGGGCAGCTGCCACTACACCCGTCGCGACCTGGAGGAAATCCGCGACGCCGGGCAGATGATCCATATCCGGGTGCTCGGGCTGGCGAGCATCGCCGCCGATGTCTCCCCGCAGCTGGCCCTGGCCACGATTGCCTCGGTGGAGGTGCTCGGCGCCTTCCGGGCCCCCACCGCAGTCAAGGCCGCCCTGGCGCCCCGCACCGCCTGACCCGCCGCGATCACACGGCTGCCCGGACCGCCGCCCCGGCAACGTCCAGGCCGTCCCGCCAGCAGACCGGCGAAGACACCCACGAGAAGGGAAACCGCCATGCACGCACGCCAGATGGCGGCGATGGCTGAGGCCACCCGCCTGACCCGCCAGGGCCGCCTCATCGAGGCAACCGCGCTGATCCAGCAAACCCTGGCCAGCCCGGCGGTGACACGACGGCCGCCGGATGCGCCCTCCGCCGGGCAGGAGACCGGCGGCACGCCCGGCCGCTATCCCGCTCCCCCGCCAGCGCTGCAAGCCGGGCAGGGGACACAACTGGGGCAGGTCCATTCCGGCTGGGTTACCCGCCGCCGCACTCTCCCCAGCCGAGGCGCCCGGGATCTGCGCCGGCCGCACCGGCCCGCGGCTCCGGCCATGAAGCAGCCGGCGGGCCGGTTTGACGCCTTCTCCTACACCAACGCCGCCGGCACCCGCGGCTACCGGCTCTACGTTCCCGCCGGCCACACCGGCAGCCCCCTGCCCCTGGTCGTGATGCTGCACGGCGGCACCCAAGACGCCGCGACCTTCGCCGCCGCCACCGGCATGAACGACCTCGCCGAGCGTCAGGCATTCCTCGTCGCCTACCCTGAACAACCCGCCTCGGCGAACGCAGGCAGGTACTGGAACTGGTTTGTCCCCGGTCACCAGCGCCGCGACGCCGGCGAGCCGTCGCTGATCGCCGGGATCACCCGCCAGGTCACCGATCGCTACGCGGCAGACGCCACCCGGATGTACGTGGCCGGGTTCTCCGCCGGGGGCGCGATGGCCGCGGTGATGGCCGCGGCCTACCCCGATCTCTACGCCGCCGTCGGCGTGCACTCCGGGCTGCCCTACGCCGCCGCCGGCGACATGGCCTCCGCGTTCGCGGCGATGAACCACGGCCCCGCACAGCCGCCCGGCCCCCGGCCCGCCCGCTCCCGCTGATCATCTTCCATGGTGACCGGGATGCGATCGTGGCCCCCGCCAACGCCGCCGGCCTCATCGACCACGCCCTGGCCGCGGCCAGCCCAGACCGCCGCACGGGCACCCTGCCGGCCACAGTGACCAGAGGGCAGGTGCCCGGCGGGCATGCCTACACCCGGACCTGCTACCAGGACCCCGCGGGCGCGACCCTGGCCGAGCGCTGGACCATCCACCAGGGCGGCCATGCCTGGTCCGGTGGTATCCCGCACGGCTCCTACACCGACCCCCGCGGGCCGGACGCCAGCGCCGAGTTCATCCGCTTCTTCGACGAGCACCCCGCCGTCCCGCCAGCCCGCTGACCGCAACCGGGCCGACCCGCACCAGAACATGCGCTGGTGGCTGACCTGGAAGACCAAGGTGAGCACCACGTCGGCCAGGGCCGCGAACCGGCCATGCCAGGACCAGAACTGGCCGATCTGGGTGCCGTCACCCAGTCGGCCGCCCGCTCTCGCGGTCGCAAATATTCGGCGATCGGCGCGAACTCGGCGCCCGCGGACGACCGAATCGATCACGCACCGTGATAGTCCGCCACGGCAGCGACGTCTGGCCGCCGACGGCCACTCGCTGACGACGATCCGCATTCTGATAAATAGGCCGATAGCAAGGGGCCAACTCTATGAAGTGCTGGCCGCTCTCCCGTGAACCTCGCCCACGGCTTGCAGGATCAGCGGGGTCGCACGGCGGATTGACCGGCTGACGAGGTGAGCTGACCCGTAGCGGTGGTGGATTTCGGCTAGGCGACGGTCGACGTTCGTGGGTTCGCCGTCTGGGGTGGTGGTCATGTCGCAGCAGGTGAGCGCGTCGGCGAGGGGCTGCGGCGGAGCTGCGAACTCCCGTCGGAGGACATCCGCGAGTCCTCGCTCATCGGCCTCGATGATGGCGCAGGAGTGATGGGCGACGAGGCGGCACAGCATCGGGTCGGCGTACTGCACATCGCGGAGGTAGCGGGCGCCGTCTAGGCCGTGCAACCCTGTCCTGGCCAGCTCGGGGACGTAGCCAATGTCGTGCAGCCACGCGGCCGCCTCGAGCAGTTCTTTATCGGCGGCGAAGGTGGGCTCGAGGCTGCGTGCGCGGGCGGCCACGCCTTGGACATGCGACCAGCGCCGGGGAAGTGGGTCCTCTAGGAGGTTGCGGGCGAGGCCTTCGGCCCAGGCGGGAAGGGAGTGCATAACCTCAGGCTACGCACGCAGCCTGGGACGTTCACGGACGTGATGTGCCGTCTGGAGACGTCTGAAACGCCCCTGGAGTTTTCATGCGTCACACATTCAACAGCCTCGACAGGATCGGCTGCTGACACGCAAGGTCGGAGCGCTCGTCATACCGGCAGGAATGCTTGGGTCCCTGCCTCAGGCTTTCTGGCTACGCCCACCAGGATGTGCCCACCTGACTGCGCCGGTGGCGGTTGGCCTGGCGATCCGGGCATCCATGCCACAGCGTCGGTCACCCCTGGTGGAATCGGCTCCAAGTCCTCAAGGAACGCGGCGATCTGCGCGGGGGAATGGTTGTAAAGCGTGCTCGCCTGGTATTCCCGGGCCAGAGCGTCTCCGGTCTTCTCATCCGCGGATCCCAGCGAGAGCACGAAGTAGCTGCCCGGCGTTACGGCTCGAGCGAAGCTGGCCACAATGTTGTGGGCGATGGCGGCGTCGAAGAAGTGGAGCACCATCGCGAGGATGACCGCCGTCGGCTCGGCCAGGTTGATCAGGTGTCGTGCGCGAAGGTCGGCGAGGATGGCACCTGGCTCGGCCATGTCCCCGCGGATCGCGGTAACGCCGGGACCACGCAGGAGGGCCTGGGCATGCAAGACCACGATAGGGTCGGCGTCGACGTACACCACGCGGCAGTCGAGGTGTACCGCCTGGGCGATCTCATGCGTGTTCTGCCCCGTGGGCAATCCGCAGCCGAGATCAAGGAATTGAGTGACGCCTTGCTTCGCCAGCCATTGGACGGCTCTGGCTAGGAACAGCCTGCTCTGCCGGGCGAGCAACGGAAGCTGCGGGTAGACCGCAATCAGCCGCTCGGCTTCAGCGCGGTCGGCCGGGTAGCTATCTTTACCACCGAGCCAGTAGTCGTAGACACGGGCAATGCTGGGCCTGTTTGGATCGAACAGCGCTGGCCCTACCACCCCGCGTTCGTTCGGAGTCGGCCGCGGCGCCTCCAGTTCGTCACCTGCGCCGAAACTACGTCGCGTCCCGGTCACCGCGGGGCCATATCCAACTCGCGCCACAGCTCATCAGGGTCGTCGGTAATGATGGCGTACAAGCCGCCCCGGGTGGTGTCGCGCCATGCCTCGAACCTCGGGCCGTGCCATCCACTGCAGATCGCGAATGAGAACGCCGGGAACGCGGACTCCAGCCGGGCTAGATCAGTCCGCATCCACGCCCGCATGGCGTCGTTCAGATGCAACCAGGGCTGCCGTGTCAGCGCCGACTCTACGTCGCGGGCATTCCCTGGGTCATCCCCGGCTCCGCTTGAGCCCTGCCTGCTCTCGTGGATGCCATGACCAACCGCATCCGTGGCGGCATCATCTCGCCCATCGTCAGCCTCGGACTGCTGCGTCATTCGCGAATCCCTGTCGTCGAAGAGGGAGGCCCTTCGTCCTGCCGACGATTGCCTCGCTTGCCTTTCGCGCTAGGTGATCAGCCTGGCGCGCTAGGTGGAACTTCTAAACAACGGCTAGGGACTTCTAGGGACGTCTTCTGCTACGGTCGGTGGTGTTGCCGCAATCAGAGGACCGGAAGGTGAACGAGCTACTACGCCGGGTCATGCTGCAAGCGGGCCTTCGCGAAGATGACCTCTCCGCCCGCCTGGGCGTAGACCCCAAGACGGTCAGGCGCTGGCTGAACGGGCGCGTCCCCTACCCGCATAACCGTGCTGCGATCGCCGACCTTCTCGGCGC
>CAVTZO010000002.1:0-116744 GCA_963739145.1 uncultured beta proteobacterium | reverse complement strand
TAGGCGCGAGTGCCGTCGTCGCTGATCGACAGATCGTGCGGCGCCCCGACTCCTCCAGGCGGGATCCAGTTGAGCATCAGCTTCGGATCCGTGGGATCGGCGATGTCGATGACATAGAGGCTCACGGGATAGTACGAACCGTAGTACGTGCGTCCATCGGGCGCGATCGCGCCCGCGTGGCCCCTGATCGTATTTTTCGGGACCGGCAGATCGATGGCCGCCTGCAAGACCGGATTGCGGCAGTCGGAGATGTCATATACCGCGAAGCCCGGGTTGATGCCCGCGCCGCCTTCCGATTCGACGGCGGCAATGAGTTTGCGCTCCTCGCTGACCTTCAGCGATTCCCATGTCTGCAGCATGGACGGCGCGTTCAAGTAAGCAGTGGCCTTCGGGGCGCTGGGATCCGACACATCGATGACGGCCACGCCCGGGTGCACCTGGAGTGGACTGTCGGCGGTGCTGTAATAGGAGCACACGTCCGTCCAGGCTTGCGCGTGGTACGCACCTTCGCCTTGAAATTGGCCGACCAGTTCAAGGTTGCAGTTGAACCCACGGGCGGCCGCGCCGCCCAGCCGCTCGGCGAGGGTGGTCTGACCTTGCAACCCGCTCTCCGTATGATCGCCGGCCCCGCAGTGGGCTCTCGGGACGGGACCCGTCCAGGGAACGCGCGATTCATCCGGGCTGGCGACGCCCTGGACCGCCATGCCCAACAGAACTGCCACCGCGCACACGGTTGCCAGAGCGCCCGTCAGGCGACCCCGTCCCGCCCCGATAGGGCTTGAACTCAGGCTCATTGTTTCCTCCTTGTTATGGTGACGTCGATCGAGTTGTCTAAACATCATCCATGCGAGGACTTGATGCCGATGGGCTCCGCGTTTTTTTTAATCGGCACCGCTGTCGGATATCGATTGTCCGACTCGAAAGAGTTTAGTCATCACGAAATTCACCGTCAACGCGGATTCGAATCCACATTCGAGTATCCGGGTGGCTCAGATACAGAAACGGCCCTGCGGATGCCACAGGGCCGTTGGTGGGCAATGTAAGAAGTGCTCGCTAGTTCTGCAAGCCGGGTGGCGTGGTGGAATCTTCGAACGGCCATACACCTCGCTCGAACTTCAGCATCAGCAAGCCATTGTCCTGGCAGGTCGTCCAGAGCGTGCCGCGCTCGGCATCGAGATGGACCTGCGCCGAGCACCAGTCAGGGCCTCCGGGTACGAAGTTGTTCCCCAGTGGGTGATTGGACCCGCCGCTCAGCGTCGTTGCACCGGCAGGATAGAAGTATGCGATCTCCCTGGGTCGACGCGGGTCGCGGATGTCGAACACGCGGATGCCCGAGTTGAACATGCCACACGCCAGGGTCGTCGCGTTGTTGCGGTTATCGACGCTGCAGTAATGGGTGCCGTACGTGAAGATCGAAAGGCCCACCAGGTCAGGCAGCACGCTTTCGCACTTGCCAGGCGCGTTGATTTCCAGGCGCAACTCGGAGACCTGTCTCGGATTCGTCTCGTCGCCGATGTCGACGATGCGGGCCATCGGGAATGGCGGGAAACCAGCCGCGCACGCTCCTGCCCATCCGGCGTAGAAGATCCCCCCGCTGCCCCCCTCGTCCACGTGAATGATGTACGGCCTGCCCCTGATGTTCACGGGGATGGTGTGCTGTGCGACGGAACCGTCCTTGAACAGAAACTTGCTGATGACCTTGATCTGGGGATTAGGCAGCCGCGCCTGCACCTCACTCGTATCCAGAATCACGAAGCCATTGGTCGGCGCGACAGTCGGATCGGTCAGGCTCGCGATGGAAGGCGGAAAGCCGGGTGACACGCCATAGACGCGATTGCCATCGTTGCTGACGGAAAGGCCGTGTGCCGCGAGCCCGAGGGTCTTCATGTCGAATGTCACGATGTACTTCGGCTGTGTCGGGTCGGTCAGATCCACCGCGTGGTACGAGCGGTTCGTCGTATCACCGATGTAGTACGTCAAACCGTCCGGAGCCAACGCCCCTTCGTGTCCGATCGGCTTGACCGCCGCCACCGGGCCGCCATCGGTGCCGGTACCCACCGCGATGGAGGCGAGCAGTTGGGGAGCGCGACAGTCCTGCGAGAGATCGTAGATATCCACCGCCGGGCCGCCGCCACCGTTCGTTCCCTGGTCCGAGACCAGCAGCTGGCGACGCTCGTTGACCTTCAGCGACTCCCAGGGATCGAGCATCGATGTCGTCTGAAGATAGCCCGTCAGGGTTGGATTCTTCGCACTCGTGACATCGACCACGCGTGTTCCATAGGTCGCCGGATTGCGACTCGACGGGCTCAGTGCCGGAGACTGCGACCCATAGTAGGCGCACGTGTGAAGCGCCTTTCCCTCGCCGTCGTCGCCATCCTCGGCAGCTTGCCGTCTTTCCTTGAATTCGGTCGACTGCCAGTTGCCGCCGTCGTTGCGGCTCTGCGCGATCAGCTTCAGGTTGCAGTTGAATCCCTGGAACCCCGCCGCTCGCAGCGCGGCAGGCACCTGTCCTTGCAGCCCGGTTTCAGGATTGTCTTCCGGACCGCACACCGCTCGCGGTACTGTGCGGGGGCCTTCGGCCGAGTCATCCTCCCCGGCTGCGGGAGCGATGATTGCAACGGCACCTGACACTGACAAGAGCAACAGGAGCGCCGACTTCGACAGTCTCAGTGAGCGAGTGTTCATACATGGATCCCCCTTTGGGGGGCGACCGTAAGCCTTCTGGGACTCCTTGTAAATTAGACCTAGGTCGAGGCTTCCGGCATTTGTCGCCGCGATCGATAACCGCTCGTTCCCTCAGAGGCGACCAAGCGGCGCCGCACCGATACCCGACTCATTTTCGAAAAGCCGCCCGACTCCAGACGTAGCGGCCGGTGCAAAGCGGCCGACCGGCAAAACATCGTGTATTCCCGCCAAGCTCTTCCCGGTTCAACAAAGTAGAAAACTTTTCGTGTTTGCGCGGTAGAGACCGGTTAGCAGGTAACGCCCCATTGACGGAGCAGTTTGAGGCGACTAACAAGCTCGGACATACGACATCCGACCGGTGGAGCCGAGGAAACGATCTTCTCGATCGATACCTGCCTCGGCCCTGATAAGCCGGACGCGCCCAACCAACGACGAAGGACATGTTTATGAAAAAAACGTACAACGTGAAGACGCTTTGGCGCGCAGGCACCTTGCTGGCGGTCGCTGTCACTTGGGGCAACTTGGCGCAGGCACAGACCTGCAGCGCCACCTAGACCGGGAATGGGGGTAACGGCCTGTGGAGCACGGCCTCGAACTGGAGCCCTCGCAAGGTGCCAGGCCCGACGAGCAACGTCTGCATTCCGCTCCTCACGACGGCCAACGCAACGCCGCCGATCTCGATCCACTCGCTTCAGATAAGCCAGGGAGGGAACCTCATCATCGAATCGGGGAAAGCCGGCACCAGCTTCTCGGTTGCGACCTCGCTGAACAACCAGGGACTCATCCAACTTTATGGGGCCGCGTTGTCTGCAGCGTCGATCGAGATGACCGATCCGTCGAATTTTGGTGACATCAACATTTATAACAGCAGCTCCATTACGAGCCCCGCGTTCTCGAACACCACCGGCACCGTGTACGTTGGCGCCACGGGGACCTTGCAACTGGCGGACAATCCGGTCCAGCTGCAAAACGGAACACTGAGCGGCGGCAACTGGCTCGTAGACGACACCGGGCTGCTGATCGTCCCGAGCGACATCTCACAAATCACGGGGGGGTCGGGCGGGGCCTACTACACCGTGCTATCGATCAGCAGCGGGGGCTCCCTGCAGGACGCGTCCGGCAAGAATCCGTTGGCGACGCTCACCTCGGTGGACTCTTACGCCGTGCTCGATGTCCTGCGCTCGCGCTGGACGACCTCACCTGCCAAGGGTCCGTCAACGTGGGATCCTCACTGACGGTAAGCGGTACGTTCACACTGGCATCGGGATGCACGGCGGGCGCGGGATCACTGACGGTCAGCGGTACGTTCACAGTACCGTCTGGAGCCGCGGCGACAGTGGGCAGCTTGCTAACACGACTGTGTTAAAAGATAAGGCATTATGGCGGCTTCTTCAAGTACTTTCTGAGGGGCGCCATGGCGATGAGTCTGGAAGCGCGGTTTGAGAGGTACTGCGAGGTGATGGTGGCGACGATGCAGCACGCCGATCGACTGCAACCTGGGCACTGGTACCTGAAGGGATTGGTGTTGCCCGGCGGGCGCAAGAGCGTTGAGCCGATGGCGGCCCGGGTGCAGCCGCAGCGCGTTCGCTCGGCGCATCAGTCGATGCATCACCTGGTTGCCGAGGCCGATTGGAGCGACGAAGCGCTGTTGGCCGCGGCTGCCAATGAGGTGTTGCCCAAACTGGTGCGCGACGACGAACCAGTGTGGTGGATTTTGGACGACACGGGTTTCCCGAAGAAGGGCGAGCATTCGGTGGGTGTATCGCACCAATACTGTGGACAGACGGGCAAGCAAGATAACTGTCGGGTGGCGGTGACGCTGACTCTTGCGACGAGCGAAGGCAGTCTTCCGCTGGCGTTTCGTTTGTACCTTCCGCGCGAATGGGCCGACGACGAAGCGCGCCGGCGCAAGGTGGGAGTGCCCGAACAGGTGAGCTTTGCGACCAAGCCGGACCTGGCGTGGCGACAGATCGAGTCCGCATTGCAGGCGGGATACCCGCGCGGCACGGTGCTGGCCGACGCGGCTTACGGTGATGAGACCGCGTGGCGCGAGAAGCTGGCCGCGCATGGTTTGAGCTACGCGGTGGGCGTTCGGCCGGGGACCACAGTGTGGTGGGGCGAGCACCAACCGGCCGCCGAAGCCGACCCAGAGGGCGAGGACGGCAGACGGCGCCGCCGGCAGTTGCGCGACGCGGACCATCAGCCGATCTCGGTAGCGGACCTGGCGCGAGCGCTGCCAGCGAGGAACTGGCGCACGGTGACTTGGCGCCAAGGTGCGTCGGAGCCGCTGAGTTCGCGCTTTGCGCGCGTGCGTGTCAGGGCTGCACACCGTGACCGGCCACGGGCCGAGGAGTGGTTGATCATCGAGTGGGCGCGCGACGCCGAGGAGCCTGCCCACTACTGGTTGAGCAACCTGCCTCAGGACATACCGTGGCAACCGATGGTCGACACCGTGATGGGGCGCTGGCGCATCGAGCGCGACTACCAGGAACTCAAGCAGGAGCTTGGCCTGGGACACTTCGAGGGTCGAAACTGGAGAGGATTCCATCATCACGCCAGTTTGTGCATTGCCGCCTACGGGTTCTTGATGCTGGAGCGCCTCAGCGGCGCTAAAAAAAACTCCGCTCGATTCAAAACGCCTGCCCTATCTACCGACTACCGCCCGCGCGGGTCTGGCGCCGATGCAGCGCCACGTGCCGTGGTCAATCGCGACGTGTCGCTTCCGGCTGGCGCGCGCCGTCGCAAGAACCCTGATCCAGTGCCCGTGCTGCGGAAATAGCCGGCTCTCTAACAAACACTTAATGACACAGTAGTACTAAGCGCCACCTCGGTCATTGTCGAATCGGGAGGGACGCTCTCGGCAAGCGGAACGGTCCAGTGTTCGATCACGAACAACGGCACCGTGTCGCCGGGCATCCTGACGGTGGTGGGCAACTACAGCCAGGGGGCTGGCGCGGCCCTGACCGAGTCGTTTGGCAACAGTACGCTCAATGTGAAGCAGAACGCGACGCTGTCAGGTGCCCTCAACGTGGAGGTCAACCCCAAGCATCCCCCGGCGTCGGGCGCGAAGTACACCGCTCTGACGGCCGGTTCGCTCAGCGGATCGTTTACGAGCCACACAGCGGGGTTCACGCTGACGACCAGCGCATACGGCGTGCTGGTGACGAAGCAATGACCGGTGGGGGCCGCGGAGTTTCACGGCGAAACATCGAGCCGAGGCGCTTTCGCGCTCGAGAAATCTAGTACCCGCTGAAGTGGCTCAACCGGTCGTTCAAAAGGGGAGGCCGTGTCCTCCCCTCACGAACTCCACCGTGATCTTTGGCTCGCTCGCCCGGATCGCACCCGGTCACATTGCTATGACTCGGTCGCTCGGTCAGATCACCGCAACCGGGCACCGTTTCGGAGATCGACCCAAGGCGACAACGACAGACGTCCGCTTCCCGGCGAGCAGATCGCGGCAGATCGCTCCGCTAGTCAGGCCGTTCGATTACCGGCAACGCTTTGCCGTCGACGATGCTGATATCGAGGGAGAGTGGATCCAGGCCTTCGACGCAACCTAGATTGACGCGGTAACCATCTCTAGCATTCTCGCCGTCGCCAATGTACGTAAAAATCCCGCAGGTCCTACAGAAGTAGTTGTTCAAGATCTTCTCGTTCCACAGATACACGCTCATGTCGCGCAGGTCGTGGTGTGGGGTGAAGTCGGCGGCCGGGATGTAGGTCCATGACAACACCGCGCCCCTGCGCATACAGAGGGAACAGTTGCAGCGCTTTGCAGTTTTAATCTCAGAGCTGCGGAACGAAAATCGGACGCGGCCACAATGGCATCGGGCCTTATATTCCATCATCTCACCTCCGACTTGAGACTCGGCGATCGGACGGGGCGCGTCTTTCCTGTACTGCGCGGCTTCGGCTTCCGCGCGTTCGGCACGCCTAATGGCCTCTTTGCAGTCCATCTGAACACGGTGAAGCTGCGCCTGCAGTTCGGCGATCCGTCCCTCCAACTGAGCGACGAGGGCAGCCGAGGTTGGGTCAAAGCTCATCGGACACCTCGAGCGAGATTCATGCCGTCAGCTGCCGTTACTGCGCTTCAGCTTCCAGCTCGTCGGCCAGGGCAGGCAGACCGTAGACGTGGCGCAAGGCCGCGCTGATGGCCGGCGTGAGCACCGCGATTGCGCGGTTGGTGCGGCCGTCGTAGCCGAAATCGCCGCCCAGCGAATGGATATTGCCGTCGAAGATCGCGGCCACCACTCGGCCCTGCGCGTCGATCAGCGGAGAGCCCGAGTTGCCGCCGATGATGTCGTTGGTCGTACTGACGTCCAGCGGCGTCGACAGGTCGAGCTTGGCCTTGGCGTCGAGCCAGCGCTGCGGCAGCCGGTACGGTTCGGCGCCGGTGGCGCGGTCGTACAAACCAGCGAAGTTCGTGAAGGGCGCCACCGTGTCGCCCTCATAGCTCCATCCGTCTACGCGACCGTAAGACAGCCGCAGCGTGAAGGTGGCGTCCGGATACACGCTGTCGCCGTAGATCGCGAAGCGGGCGCGCGCGATGCGCTCTTCGGCGCGCGTGACCGGCCCTTCGACCTGCTGCTCGACGCGAAGGCGCACCGCGCGCGCGTCGGCGTCGTGCGCGGCCACGAAACGGATCAGCACATCGTCCGAGGCATCGATCGCGGCCTGCCCGCCTTCCCACAAGGCCTTGCGCACCTTCGGATCGGCCAGCCGGGTCCCCTGCACGAGCCGGTCGGTTAGCTCCTCGGGCGACTGCTTGCCGAGTAAATGCCGCACCAGGGCGTTGTCGACCGTCAGGTACTCGCGCGTCTTCGAAAGCCACATCTGCAGCTCGATGCTCTCCAGCTCCGGGTAGATCGGACGCGCATCGAATAACTCCTTCTGCAGCAGCGCGAGCTTGCTGTCCGAGTACTCGGGCAGGCGTTCTGCACTGGGCTTGCTGCGTTCCGCGCCGGCGCGCACCAGCGCGCGGGCGTAGCGATAGAGCTCCGAGCCCAACCCGGCCCCGACTTCCAGGAAGCGGTGGGGCAAAAGCATCTGCCGATAGAGCGCGGTCGCCTTCGCAATGTCGGCCCACGGATCGCCGGTGGCAGCGGCGAGCTTGGGGTCGGCGGCAATCTTCGCGTGCAGGTCACGCTCTTGATCGGCTTTCTGTGCGAAAAACTCCGGGTCTAGCAGCGCGCGCTCGCGCCCGTAATACGCCTTGAATGAGTTCTCGACCAGGAACAGCGTATCGGTTGCAATGCGGTTCTGTTCCGCACCCCGCTGGGAAAAGGCGATCAGTCGGCCGCGCAGCTCAGACAGCAGCAGCTGGCGGATCGGCAATTGCCAGTCGCGCACCTGGACAAGCTGCGCCACCGTATCGAGGCGGCTGGTCGAGCCCGGATTGCCGGCTACGAAGACTAGCTCGCCGGCCTCCGGCGCGCTACGGCGCCAAGTGAGGTGCGTCGGCGTGCTGGCTGGTTGGCCGTTCTCGTAGACCCGGACGAAGGCGCTGTCCAGGCAATAGCGCGGGAAGTTGAAGTTGTCGGGGTCGCCGCCGAAGAACGAAACGGAAAACTCCGGGGCGAACACCAGCCGCACATCGGAGTACTTGCGGTACTTGTACAGCTTGTACTGGCCGCCCTGGTAGAGCGAGACGACCTGGCAGCGCGTCTGCGTCTCTCCGTGGCAGCTGCGATCCTCGACCGACACCATCGCGGCATTGCGCGCCTTGATGATGTCCATGGCGCCGGCCGCCTTGATCGCAGCCTGCACCTCGTCGGTCACGTCGCTGATCGAGCCGACGATCTCCGCCTGCATGCCCGGGCAGAGCTTTTCCTCGCTGCGCCCGGCCGCGGTAAAGCCTTCGGCGACCAGATCGTGCTGCGGCGAGGACAGCGCGTGGGCGCATCGCACCACGCAGTGGTGATTGGTCAGAACGAGCCCGTCTTTCGAGACGATCGAGGCCGAGCAGCCACTCGTCAGCCGGAGCGCGGAGTTGCGGACCCGGTCGAGCCAGGACGCGTCCGGGGCAAAGCCGTAGCGGGAGCCGACCGTGGCCGAAGGGAAATGATCGAAGGTCCACATGCCTTCGTCGGCACCGGCACCCGTACAGAACGGGCCCAAGGCGCAGGCGCAGGCCGCCCCGAAAAGCGACGAGAAGCGTCGCACCGATCCCGGCGCGCATTTCAGATCATCCGGCATCCTGCCTCCCTGAAATAGGCGTGACTAACCTGCTTGTGGTCCGGATTATCGTCATCTTCTGGCGCAGACAGGAGGCCCTCCAGAGCCAAAATCAGGGATGGGCAGTGGCCTCAGGCAACGTCGTCTTTTGATCCCAAATGTCGTCTTGGTGTTGCGTGCGCACTTGGCCATCCGACCCGGCTGCCTCGATTCAGGGCTGACCTGTCCTGCCGCGACTCGACTGCCTCGGGCACAAGAGCTTCCGGACGCGTTTGTCGATCCCCGGGGGAAGGACGCTCGCCACACCTGGCGAACCAGTGCCGTTGAACGCGTTGAGACCTTGATCTGCAATCGGTTGCTCGTGACCAAGGACTTCTCAGCGATGATTTCGCCTTGGGCGTGGACGACCCGACCCATAGGGGCCTCGGCTGTCGTAAGAGCGGAACTTCGACGCAACCCGAATCGCCAGGTAGGATGGGTAGCCATGCCGGCCGTCGGGGCTCGACACTGGCGATTTATAGTTTGTCATTTCACGCTCCAGCCGTGCGTGCCGCAAGCTGGCTTGGATCGGTGCTGCAGGTGAGAAGGTGTCGGAAAAATCATCAGATATGAAGGATGCAAGAGGTGCGCCCGGGTAACTCCGGAGCGATTCAGATTGCAATGATTTATGCACAATGGGGAGACTTCCCTCAGGCGCTGGAATGGCTCGATACCGCCTACCGGCTGAAGGATTCGGGCTTGGTCTTGGTCAAATCAGCCGCCGTTCTTGACCCGCTTCGCAAGGAATCTCGCTTCCAGGAGATCGAGCGCCAGCTCAAATTTCCAAACTAGGTGAATTCAAGATGACCAGCGAGACCCGGGCCAGCACGGGTGCACTAGTCCACTGATTCAATGAAATGGCACTGGCTGGATTCGATTCGACACATCGGCGTACTTCCACTTGATCGGTTTGGGGTCGTCGTTGTGCGCGCTGATGTAGCGCATCAGTTTCTTGTCCAAGTCGCGGGTGGAGGTGAAGATGCCCCGGCTGATGACGTCGCGCTGGATGCGGGAGAACCAGTTTTCCACTTGGTTCAGCCAGGAAGAATAGGTGGGGGTGTAGTGGATCTGCACGCGGCGATGTTGAGCCAGGAAGGCGGCGACCCGATCGGTTTTGTGGCTGCTGACGTTGTCGCAGATGACGTGGATGTGCTTGCCGCGCGGCTGACTGGCCACGATGTCGGTCAGGAAGGCGACGAACTGCTCGCTGGTGTGGCGCGGTGCCGTCTTACCCAAGACCGTGCCGGTGGCCGTATCCAGTGCGGCGAACAGGCTCAACGTTCCATTGCGTTTGTATTCGAAGCCGTGGCTTTCGGCCCGTCCCGGCGCCAGCGGCAGCATCCGGTCCTTGCGGTCCAGTGCCTGAATCGCCGTCTTCTCGTCGACGCAAAACACCACGGCATGGGCCGGCGGGTTCAGGTACAGGCCAATCACATCAGCGGCCTTGGTCTCGAAATCCGGATCGTTGGAGATCATGTGCCGCTTGAGCCGATGCGGCTGCACCCCGTGCTTGCTCCAGATCCGCTGGATCGCCGAGGACGACACGTCGCCCAGCTCGGCCGCCAGCTTGCGGGTGCTCCAGTGCGTCGAGCCATCCGCCGGCTTGCGCTTGAGCGTGTAGTTCAGAACCCGCGCCTCCAGCTTGGCCACCGGCTGCTTCGGCGCTCGGCCCGGATGGCGGGCGTACATCCCCGCCAGGCGCTCAGTCATAAAACGCTTCGACCAGCGCGAGATGTAGCGCGAATCACAGCCCAGCCGCTCCATGACCGTGTCGCGCGAGTCGCCGTTTTCAAGCATCAGAATCAGCCTGGCCCGACGTGCGTACGCCGCCCCGACCGTCCGGCTGCGCGTCATCGACACCAGCTGCTCCTGTTCCGCTTCACTCAGATTCATTTTTCCCATCCCCGGATTACATCACAACGGGGGTGCTATTTCAATGGGACAGTGGACTAGTGCACTACAGGTGGAAGTGCTGCAACGCGATCAGTGCGGGCCGGACGCGCCTGCCTGCGCGAGGTACTGGCGCGCATGCCGAAGTTCCGCCCGGCTCCCACCCGGCGCTGCTTCACAGTTGGCGATCAATTGGCGGTAATAGGAGGTCGCGACACCTGCCTGCCCCAGCGCTTCCGCAGAGCGACCAGCACCAGAGAGGCCGTTGAAGCGGTTCGGATCCGACTTGAGCGATAGCCGGTACTGTTCCAGCGCCTCGCCAGGGCGGTTGAGCTCGATCAGCATGTCGCCGTACATCTCTCGCGCAGGTGGATCGACCTCGCCCTTGCCGACCTGATCCTGGTAGGCAATGGCCGCGCGAAGCAGCTCGAAGGCGGAGGCCTCGTGGCCCTTGGCGAAGGCAAGCCATGCATAGGCTTCATTCTTTCTCACATCCACCGGTGGAATCGGCGTGTCCGGGTGCGTCTTCCGGTACGCAGCACTGTCCTGGTCGAGACTGTCGACCGCGGCCTTGGCGGCGGAAACATCGCGCAGGTGCCCCGCGCCGATTGCCTGGGCCCAAAAAGTGATGGCCCGGTAACCGGGCTCCGCGCTCGCGAACGGCCGCAGCGCTTCGGCGTCCTTCCAGTTCCGCGTTTCCAGGGCGAGCAAGGCCGGAAACTGCGCCTGGACGTAGTAATAGTACTTTTCGTTGCCGTGGCCGTAGCCCGTCGAGGTGCCCGAAACGGCATCGGCTTCGATGGCCCTCGCCTTGTCGTCCTGTGCGGTCTGCAGGTACGCATACTCCAGGAAGTGCATCGGGTGCAGGCGGTACTCCGCGCCGGAGCCGTCGCGTTCGGCCGCTTCCTTGGCCTTGAGGTTGGACGCGATGTCGTCGTTCCACAGTCCAAGGCGTGTGAAGATGTGCGACGGCATGTGCAGGGCGTGCGCAGATGCGGGGGCGATTTCGGCATAACGCCGCGCGGCGGCCACGCCCTGCTGCGCCAGCGCGGGACTGTCGCACGCGTGGATCAGGTAATGGGCGATCCCGGGGTGGTCGGGGCGCTTTTCGAGCGCTCCGTTCAGGATCGCCACGGCCTTCTTCGAATAGATCAGCTCCGTATCGGACGGTGGCTGCGCTGCCAAAAGCGATAGCGCATAGAACGCGGCGGCCTCGATGTCCGACGGGTAGGCCGTGTGCAGATTGCTCATGGCCTCCGAGTACTGGACCGTGCGCTGCTCGACGGTTCGGGTGCCCGGCTTGTAGAACACAGCCAGCGCCTCGATCCAGGCGATCTCACGTGGGGATTTCTCGGTCGCCGATGCGGCCTTTTGAACAAACTGCCAACCTGCCGCCAGGTCGGCTTCCGACGGGTCGTCCCAGATCTGGTGATACAGCGACATCGCCGAACCCCAGTAGGCCATTGCGCATTCCGGGTCGGCCCTGGACACCTCTGCAAAGCGGCTTGCTGCCCGGTCGTATTCAAAGGAGTGAAGCAGCGCAACCCCCCTCTCGAAGCTGACCTGGATCTGCGCCGGACAGGATGTCGTAAATTCGATCTTCCCCAGCGTTTCAACCGTGTCCCGGTAATTCTCATGGTCGTGCGCGACGGCCGACGCAGCACAGACCCCCACGGCCAGCGCGCCAAGAATTGCTTTCATCAACCAGCCTCCGTGTCTCACCGCCGCCAATCCAAGCTAGAGTAGATCGTACAACGGGCCGTCGCAATACTGGCCAGGTCGAAAGTGAAATACGGCGGGTGGGTCGGCTGTGAGTCGATCCGTAAACTCACCCGCGCCCACCCAGAGCGCCGAAATCGAACCACCGCATCCGGACAACAGGAATCCGACCATGGCCGTGCCAGTCGCGACGGGTACCGTGCGTCCCCTGCGGCGCATCCTCGGGCTGGGCTTCGGCTTGGCGATCGTTTTCGGCACGATGGTTGGCGTGGGGATCCTGCGACTGCCCGGAGCGGTCGCGGCCGCGGTCGGGGATCGCACGCTCATCATGGCCTGCTGGGTCCTGGGGGGCCTCTATGCGCTGATGGGCGCGGTGGCGGTGTCCGAGCTGGCCGCGATGTTTCCGGAAGCGGGTGGATTTCGTGTCTATGCACGGCACGCTTTCGGCGAGCGCGCCGCTTTCGTGATCGGCTGGATCGATTGGCTCAGCAGCGTGGCGAGCCTGGCCTTTGCGGCCGTGACGGTCGTCGCTTTCGTCGGCGCGCTGTGGCCGCCGGCGGCGCCGCACGATCGCTCGATCGGCATCCTGGTTCTTGCCCTCTTCACGGGCCTGCACTGGGCGGGTTTGCGGATCGGCAGTTCCGTCACGGCATCGATCAGCGCGGCGATCGGGCTGCTGCTTCTGATCCTGGTGGTCGGCTGCTTGCTCGCCGCACCGGCCGCTTCGAGCGCGGCGCCGGCCGCGCCCAGCGCGGCTTCCCAGCCCCCGATGTCGATGGCGATGCTCGCCGCGGCCGTTCCGGCGCTGCGCTCGATACTCACCGCCTACGATGGCTGGTACGCGCCGATCTACATGGCGGAGGAAAATGCCGACGCCGCGCGCACGCTGCCGCGGGCCATCATCGGCGGCACGGTGCTCGTGGTCGCGCTGTACCTGATGATCAATCTCGCGTTGCTGCGCGTGCTGCCCATGCAGGTGCTGGCGGCCTCGGAACTGCCTGCAGCCGACGCGGCGCGGATCGTGCTGCCGCGCGGGGGCGCGGAGCTGATCACCGTGACGTCGCTGCTCACGGTGCTCAGCCTTCTCAACAGCGTGATGCTCACGACGCCGCGAATCCTGTTCGCGATCGGCCGGGACGGGTGGATCTCCACCAGGGCGGCGGACGTGAGCCGCGGCGGCACGCCGCGCGTTGCGCTGGCGGCGACGACGCTCGCCAGCGCGCTGATGGTTCTGACGGGCAGTTTCAACCAGATCATCGCGCTGTTCGCCGTGCTGATCCTGCTGTACTACATCTCGGCGTTCCTGGCGGTTTTCGTGCTGCGATATCGACAGCCCGCGCTGCCCAGGCCGTACCGGGCATTCGGCTTCCCGTTCTCCACGTCGGTGGTCCTGCTCGGCTCGATCGCGTTCCTGATCGCAGCGCTCGTGCAGGACTGGCGCTCCGCAATGAAGGCCGCGATCTTCGTGGCCGCGTGCATTCCGGCCTACGCCTGGATCGAACGCGCGCGCCGGGCCCGGTCGGCCGACGCGCGGGACACCAGCGGGCTCAGTCGGAGTTCAGGTCCGGGATGACCGCAGGCAGGCTCGAGATCGAATAGTGCTTGACCTGCAGCGTCCAGGCCGAATCGGTGATGAACAGGGCGGCCGCGCCGGCGCTGCCGTCCGGGTTGACGGGGATGCGGATGATCTGGTGCGACGCCGTGTTCGCGACGTACATGACGGTGCCGGCATGATTGAACTCGATGCCATTGGCGTCGAAGGGCGGCGTCAACCCCGTGCCGGGCCCGAGCAGGGCCGACGAAGCCCAGGCCTCGGGTACTCCGCTGGTGCCGGTACCGGCCGGGCCGGTCTTCCAGATCACACCCTGAAATGAATCGCTCGCGTAGACGTTGCCCTCGGAATCGAAGGTCAGGGCGTTGAGCCCCGAGCTGGCGGCGTTCGGCGCCTTCATGAAGACCGACGAGGCTCCGGTGACCGGGTCGACTTTGAGAAGCTGCCCGGCGCCGAAGTCGCACAAGATCAACGCGCCGGTGACCGGATTGAATGCCAGGCCGCTGAAACCCGAAGCCTGCGGCGTTGCCGCCGATTCAAGGAATCCTGGCGATAAGCGTGCGGGCCGAGGTCTCCACCACTGAGCGAAAAGAAATCGGGTCTGCCTTTATCGTTTCGCTCGCCAGGTAAAGCTCCTGTACGCCTTCCCAGGCGATGCTGCCATCTTCGCCATTCCAGATCTGCAAGGAAAGCCGGATATTCGCCTTCTTGGTATCGACCATGTGCAGGCCGAAAAACCCAAATCGATCCTGCGACTCCTGCTGAAAGCTTGCCATCTTGAGCTGGGCGATATACCGGACCCCGGTTGCCTTGCTCACCTCTGCCAGGGAGGCGCGATCCAGCAGGTCTGCGCCGTGGTAATTGGTCATCATCCGCTTGTAGTCGTCGGCAAGTCCGGCCCGATTGATGCTGCTCAAGGTCTCGGTCAGAGGTACGACATGCGTTCCTGGGCGCAGTTCTTCGAGGATCTGGGAGAAGATGAGGCACAGCGCGGCCCGGTCCTCCTCCTGCCCCGTCACGGTCGAGGGCGTGACGAATGCGATGCCGAAGTGCGACAGTTCACCGGACTTAAGTGAATCGGCTCGCTCGGCGGCAACCGTGAGCGTGCCGTGCTGCTGGGACAGCGAGCACGACGATAAAAGTGCAACCAGCAGGGCCGCGAGCCCGCCCTGCCGCAATGGTCCATCCGTCCTCATGCCTGCTTTTCGCGCCGCGCTGCAGGAGCGCGTCTGAAGTCTGAAGTTTCATATGTTAAACAACGATTCGCCCTCTAGCTAGCGTGTAATCGACCTTGCGCCGCCTTCGGGATCTTGTTTGCTCCGGTCACTCCGGCAGCGGCTTGCCGCGCGTCTCGGGCACGAACCAGGGAACCACCAGGCCGAGCAGGTAGATCGACGCCAGCGGCATCGCGGCGCGCGGGATGCTGCCGAAGGTCTGGATCAGCGTGCCCGCTGCGATCGGGAACACCCACGCCAGCAACCTTGCCGCGTTGAATATGAATGCCGCAGCGGTAGCCCGCACGCTGGACGTGTAGAGCTCTGCCGGGTAGATCGCCATCCAGGAATAGGCGCACCCGAGCGTGAAAAAGCCGTTGATGAACGACGCCAGGAGCAGGGTATCGAGCGAACCTGCGCACAGGTAGGTGAACGCGGTGGTGATCAGCGCCCCCAGATAGGTGAAGAAAAGGTAGAGCCGGCGCCCGATCGCGTCCGCCACGAAGCCCGAGAGCAGGTAGGCCACGACGGCTCCGCCGGTGTACAGCAGCGCGGCGCGCACGCCCCACTGGGCGGGGTTCACGGCCCCCGCCGCCTTGGCCATGCTGGTCGCGTACGCGGGAAGCCAGCTCGAAATGGCCCATTAGCCGACGGTGGTGGCCAGCGACATCAGGAAGGTCAGCAGCGTGCGCCGGCGGCTTTCGGGTTCCCGGAAGATCTCGGCGAGCGTGAAGGGCCGCCTGCCGCTGCCCGATGCGCCGCCTGCGCGGGCGCCTTCTTCCGTCGCGGCCCAGCGCTGCTGGCGGATGGCCTCGAGCCACCTTTTCGACTCGCCCACGGCGCAGCGGATGTACAGGCAAAACAATGCGGGCAGGGCTCCGATCACGAAGACGAGGCGCCAGGTGTCGGCCCCGAGCGGTTGCGTCTGGCTCAACACCAGCCACACCAGGGAGGCGATCAAGGTGCCGAAGCCGAAGCCCGATTGAAGGAAGCCGGCCCCTTTGGGTCGCGCACGATTGGGCCAGGTCTCGGCCAGCAGCGCGACGCCGGTGCACCATTCGCTGCCCATCGCAAAGCCGGTAATGAAGCGCAGCGAGCAAAAGACCCAGAAACTCGTCGCCAGCGCGGTGAACCCGGAGAACAGGGCATAGAAGAACACCGAGTACATCATCATGCGCTTGCGGCCGACGTAGTCCGCCAGCACGCCCCCCATCATGCCGCCCAGGCCCCAGCCGAGCAGCGTGGCGCCGATCGCCACACCGGCCCCCACCGCCTTGCTGCCGGCCTGGTCGGGCGTGAGCATCGACCCCAGGACGAACGGCATCACGATGAAAAGCGCATAAGCCTCGTAGCCGTCGAAGACCCACCCCAGAAAACTGGCGGTCAGTACGCGCCAGTGTTTCGAATCCAGGCCGCTGTGCCAGTGCAGCCCGGGGGGCGCCGAAGCCGCGGCGATCGAACCCACGGTGTCTCCTCGTTATCGTCGCGTCCGCCCCGCTGCGCACCCGTGCGCTTGGTCTGTGCCGGGGCAGCGCGCAGCCTTTGGATGCGCGGGCAGGCTCGCCATCCCGATTGTGTGCCGGCGTACGCGCCGCCGCCCATGCCAAGAAACCGTATCGGTCCCCGAGCGTTGACTCCTTAAGGCGGGCGGGCGTGAACGCACGTCGCCGGGGCCTGGCCCGGCCGCCGACCGTCCGTACGAGACCGACGCGCTATCCGATCGGCGCCTATCGAGCTTACAAAGCGATAGGGGATGCGCAATCAGAGGCGCGAAGCGTCATGGACGCGCGTCACCTTCGCGCCGGGTTTGGCCTCGGCGGGATGGATTCCGAAGACGAGCGAGAGGATCATCGCGAGGATCAGGGCCAGGATCGATCCGGTGACTAGGCCGGTGGGGCTGAAGCGCGGCGACTCAACTAAGCGCATGCTCATGGCATTTCCTGCGGTGACGTTAGGATCGACGCAAGTCGGAGTCCGGATTCGGGCCTGATTGGCGAGGCTCGCCGCGCCGGCATTGCGGCCTGGGATGGGTGTATTTGACCGCAGTCGCGCGGGAGTGGGTTTGCGGATTTCTTGCCGAATTCGAGTGTTCCCGGTTCAATTGGAGCCGGGCCGTGGAATCGAACGGGTCGGGCTTCGGGCGGATTGAGATTCGATCCGCGCCAGCTGGCGCTCGGCGCTCTTGGGAAACGCTCATGACCAGATTGCTCCTGAAGAACGCGCGGCTATTCGACGGCACGCACGCCGAATGTCCCGACGGTATGCAGGTCCTCGTCGTGGACGGCCATATCGAGGAAGTCTCGGCGCACGGCCTGGATACGGGCGGCGCGCAGGTGATCGATGTGGGCGGGCGCACGTTGATGCCCGGCCTGATCGACGCGCACGTGCACGCCTTCGCGAGCGATGTGGCAGTGCAAAAGGTCGAGGCGCTCGGCGAGGCCTACCGCACCGCGCATGCGGTGCGCATGCTCGGCCACGCGCTGCGCTGCGGGTTCACGACCGTGCGCGATATCGGCGGCGGCAACTATTCGCTCTACCGCGCTGTTGCCGACGGCCTGATCACCGGGCCGCGTTACCTGTACGCGGGAAAGATCCTGTCGATGACGGGCGGGCATGGCGACCTGCGCCAGATCCATGAGCGACCGCGCTACCAGTCGGCCTGCGCCTGCGGCGACTCGCCGCTGGCCAACGCCTTCGCGGTCCTGGCCGATGGCGTTGATGCCTGCATCGTCGCCGCCCGTGAGGAACTGCG
Source organism: uncultured beta proteobacterium (assembly GCA_963739145.1). Lineage (GTDB taxonomy): Bacteria > Pseudomonadota > Gammaproteobacteria > Burkholderiales > Burkholderiaceae_F > VBCK01. The sequence goes on along the minus strand of CAVTZO010000002.1, from coordinate 98,719 downwards.
CCAGGGAGCGCACTGCATCAAGATCATGGCCTCTGGCGGCGTGGCCTCGCCGACGGACCCGATCTGGATGAACCAGTACCGCGAGGATGAGATCCGCGCCATCGTCAATGAGTGCGCCGAGCGGCGCACCTATGTCGCCGCTCACTGTCACCCGGCCGATGCGGTGCGCCGATGCGCCGAATTCGGCGTGCGCAGCATCGAGCACGGCACGCTCATCGACGACGAGACCGCCCGCTCCGTTGCCGCCCGGGGGGCGTTCATCGTGCCCACGATGGCGGTGTGTTTCGCCCTGAAGGAAATGGGGCGTCAGCTGGGCTTTCCGCCCGAGAGCCAGGAGAAGGTCGAAGTCGTGTTCAAGCAGGCGCTCTCAGGCATGGACGCGATGCGAAGAGCGGGCGTGAAGGTCTGCTTCGGCACCGACCTGCTTGGCAGCACCTACACGCAGCAGTGCCGCGAGTTCACGCTGCGCAGCGAGGTGTTCACGCCCGTCGAGATCCTGCGTCAGGCGACCTCGGTGCCCGCCGAGATGATGCTGATGCAAGGGCAGATCGGCTGCGTCGCGCCGGGCGCGCATGCCGACCTGCTCGTGGTCGAGGGCGACCCACTTAAGGACATCTCGCTGATGGCCGCTGACGGCCGGTTCCTGCGGACGATCGTCCGGGCAGGTGTCGTGGTGAAGAACGAGCTCGGCTAGCGCGGCTGCATCCGGCCGCAACAAGCTCCCGCGATGGGCTTGAAACCGTCGCGGATCGCGCGCGGCAAGAGAACGAGGGGCAACTTTGGCTGTCTTCGCACGGGGCTTCTGCGACCACGCGCGTCCCGGGCGGGCGCGCGTGCGCCTGGGCCAGCATTCCTCGTCCGGCTTCACCCTGACGGAGCTCATGCTGGCCGTGACGCTGTCCGCGATCCTTGCTTCGCTTGCGGTCCCGATGTACTCCAGTTTCAGATACAAGGCGCAGGTATCGCAGGGCCGAAGGGGACTTCGAGAGCCCGATCCGGGTGGGGCGTGACGACGAGATCGGCCAGCTGGCGCAGTCCTTCAACCGCATGGCGGCGATGATTCGGGAGCGGGAAGGGCAACCGCGCTTCGAAGCCCGCCAGGACAGCCTGACGCAATTGCCCAAGCGCCTTGGCACCAGCGAGCTGATCGATCGGCGCATTGCTCACGCTGAAATGCAGCCGGTGCCGTTTGCCGTGCTGTTCATCGACCTGGACCGTTTCAAGAACGTAAACGACGGCCTGAACCACGAGGCCGGCGATGCACTGCTCGCCGAAGCGGCTGACCGGATCCGCAAGTGTCTGGGTGGGGCGATGTCGTAGCACGCTGGGGCGGTGACGAATTCATCGTGCTGTCGGCGCTCGAGCGCACGCCCGCACACGTGAAGGCGCTGGCCGAGCGCATCATCGCGGCGATCGGCAAGGTCTTCCGCATCGGCAAGGTCAATGCCTATGGCAGGTCGACGTGACAGGTGAAGGCGTCGAGACGTTCGCGACTAACGTGTTCTCGGCCTAGTTGGCATCGTCAAGGCTGGTCATAATAATCGGGGACAAATCTCCCATGAGGGGGGCAACTCCGATGCGACTCACGACAAGAGGACGATTCGCCATAACCGCGATGATCGATCTTGGGTTGCGCGAGCACCGAGGCCCGGTAACCCTCGCGGGCATCGGGCAACGCCAGAGAATCTCCCTGTCCTACTTGGAGCAGCTGTTTGCCAAGTTGCGCCGGCACCGGCTGGTTGAAAGTACCCGCGGTCCGGGTGGCGGATACCGGCTCGCCAAGCCGATGGAATCGGTCAGCGTCGCGGACATCATCTTCGCGGTCGACGAGGGGCTGGAGCCGACGCAGCGCGGTGGCGAGGAGATCCCCGACACGGACCAGCTTTGCAAGACAAACGAGCTTTGGGCCAGCCTGAATCGCCAGATGGTCAACTATCTGGATTCAGTGTCGCTGCGCGACCTGGTCGAACAGCAGAGGCTCCGAGCATCCCAGCCCCAGACCGCGGTCAATGCGGATGGGCGGGATGAAGCCGGTCTGAAAAAAAGCTCGACCGTCGGTTAGCCCGGGCCGCTGTTGTTAGCGGCCTTCCCGATCCGCGCTGCGTCGATCCTTGGTTGCCTCCAGCCAGTGCGTCTGCACGCCACCGATATGGCCGCGGATGCAAAAGGAGGTGCCCGCCTCGGTCATGGTGGGTGACTTGGCATCACGAATCGCATCAAATGATGCTATATTTGATGCAAATCCGCTCGGAGCAACTCATGCGCACCACCGTTACGCTCGACGACGCACTTGTCAGTCGGGCGCAGTTGCTCTCCGGTGTCCAGGAACGCAGTGCATTGCTCAAGGAAGCACTTGGCGCGCTCATCCAACGGGAAAGCGCCCGGCGATTGGCCAAGCTGGGTGGCAGTGAACCGAAAGTAAAGTCCATACGTCGGCGGCGCGAAGCCAAGCCGTGATATTGGTCGATACGTCGGTCTGGGTCGACTACCTTCGAATCGGCGACCCAGCGATGGCGTCGTTACTGGAAACCGATCAGGTGTGTAGCCACGATTTCGTCGTCGGCGAACTGGCTTGTGGCAGCCTGCGCAACCGCGCGGAAATCCTGGGTTTGCTGCGATCGCTGCCGCGGCTGGCGACGGCCACAGAGGAAGAAGCGTCTTTCTTTATAGAGAACCGCCGCCTTATGGGGCGAGGCATCGGCTATATCGACGTTCACCTTCTTGCGGCAACGATTCTCGGAGGCGCGCATCTATGGACGAGGGACAAGGCTCTCAGAGTCATAGCTAAGGAAGCTGACCGCGCATATCCTGCTGATGCTCAGCGATAGTCGTGGACGCCGGAAGTCCGCGGAACTGCGGACATGCCTTACCGCCGCAGTCGACCAACAGCGGTCCTCTGGTTAATGGTCGCACCGACAAAGCGGCGCGCAGATCGTGTCCAATCTCGTTTCTGCGAAACGTCGCCTCAAGCTATTCCGGAGAACCTGGCGTGGAGATTTTGTAGCATGGCGAAGCTCGTCTTTAAAATGAACCAGTTTCTGGACGGTTACGTCGACCACCTTGAAATGAGGCCAAGCCCTGCGCTCTTTCGTCACTTCATAGAGCAAGTGCGCGACCTGACGGGCAGTGCGTACGGTCGCCGCATGTACGAGGTAATGCGTTATTGGGACGATGACCGTCCGGAGTGGGCGCGGCGGAACGCGACTTCGCGGCGGCGTGGCGGAGCCAGCCGAAGTGGGTTGTGTCGCGCCTGTTGAAGTCGGTCGGGCCCAACGCCACGCTTGTCGAGGATGGCATCGAGAAGGTGATACGTGGGCTAAAGGCTCAGTTAGTTGGTGAGATTGAAGTTGCCGGACCGGAGTTGGCAGGAAGCCTAACCGCCCTGGGTCTCATTGATGAGTATCGACTCTATCTCCACCCCATCGTGCTTGGTCGCGGCAAGCCATTCTTCTCCGGCCCGCGGCCGCCGCTTCGCCTTGTGACCAGCGATCTCGTTGGTGAGGACGTGATTAGGTTGACGTACGTTCCCGCTTGATCGCGCGACTCGCCGTTCGAATGAGGTTTGACGAACCATGCGGCAGGTGATAGCAAGGCATACCCGAAAGGAGCGTCCGCATGAAGACAAGACACCTGGCTCGATGGGCCGGAGCCTGCACGCGGGCAGTGGTGCTATCGGCGCTGGCGGGCTTCGCGGCGGCCGATGCGACCCCGTACGAGCGGATGGCGCCTCTCGAGCAATACCTGATGCCTCCCGGTTCCGAGATCGCACTCGCGCGCAGTGCCGCGCCGGCCGCGATCTCCGACAAGGCCACGGTCCTGACTCTCGATTCGCAGGGTTACCAGACCGCCGTCCGCGGCACCAACGGATTCACCTGTCTCGTGGAGAGGTCGTGGATGGCACCGTTCGAGAGCCCCGATTTCTGGAATCCGAAGATCAGGGGACCTGTTTGCTACAACCCGGCAGCGTCCGCGTCCATCCTCGCGTACACGCTCCGGCGGACGAAGCTCGCACTCGCCGGAGACTCGAAGGAAAGGATTCTCGACGAGGTTCGCGCCGCGCTGGCGCGCAACGAGCTCCCCTCACCCGAGCCGGACGCGATGTCCTTCATGATGTCGAAGGATGGGTACCTGAGTGATGCCGACGACCATTGGCACCCGCACCTCATGTTCCACGTGCCAAAAGTCGCAGGCGCAAGCTGGGGAGCAAACCTGCCAGGGTCTCCGGTGGTCCTCGACGACCGCGAGGTACCGGAGCCCCAGACGATTTTCATGGTGCCGGTGTCCCGCTGGTCGGACGGAACGACGGCGGCGGCTCACTAGTTGGCGCCTCACGCCGCCGACGCGATCCGTCGATGGCGGACAATACGTCTGTCCTGTCCGCGTCGAACGGTCTTGTCAGACCCGGAACGCGCTGCCCCAAGAACGCTGGAGTCTTCGTATGCCTGCGACTGAACTGCTGGTGGCCTTTTTTGCCGCCGGCGCAATTTTCGCGTTCATTCCGGGACCCGGCATCCTCTACGCCGCAGCGCAGGCCATGGCTGGAGGGCGCGCGGTCGGGTTGATGGGGACCTTGGGTCTGGCGCTGGGAGGCTACCTGCATGTCATCGCCGCCGCTGCTGGCCTGTCGGTGGTGTTCCATGTGGTCCCCACGCTGTACACGCTTGTCAAGCTGTTCGGGGCGACCTACCTTGTCTGGCTCGGCGTCTCAATGATTCGCGCGAAGGCAGCCGGGATCGACGATGTTCCGGTCGTCGCACGCAAGACAGGCCGGCGCGCATTCGTCGAGGGCATCACCGTCGAGATGCTGAACCCGAAGACTGCGATGTTCTTCCTCGCATTCCTGCCGCAGTTCACCGATCCCACGGCAAGTCTGCCCGTGTGGGCGCAATTCATGATCCTGGGCAGCATCGTGAACCTGATGTTCGCGCTGGGGGACGTCATTGCCGTGCTGCTGGCCAGCGGTGTGCTCATGCGCCTGGGCCGCGCCAGCCGTGTGCAGCGGACGGTTCAGCGGGTTAGCGGCGGGATGCTGGTCGCGCTGGGTCTGCGATTGGCACTGGGGAAGGACTGAGCGGGCGTTGCCATGTACACCTCGACTTCGTCTTCGCCCAGGAGCAGTTCGACGGCGAGTTCATGCGCCGGATCAGTCGCGCGCCGCCAAATTCGAGCGGATGGATTGATGGGATGTATGAGGCGGCTATCGCCGGGCAGAAATTCAGCTACACGACCAATTGAATGAAACCCTCTACATCAGGTTTTGGGATGAGAGACCGCCGTCATCTTGGCGTGGTCGAGCACTCTGCGGCCGCCAGTGTAGTGACGCCTCCAGTACGTGTCTTCCATGTCGACAACGCACACCCGGCCGCCGCTGCTGGGCGCGTGCACGAACCTCCCGCCGCCGATATAGATGCCCACGTGGGAAAACGTCCTGCCCTGTGTGTTATAGAACACGAGATCGCCCGGCTTCAGATCGTCCCGCGCCACGCGGCGACCAACGCGCGCCATGTCTTGAGCAGTTCGCGGCAGTTCGATTCCCTGCGTGCGCGCGAAGACGTGCTGCACCAGCCCGCTGCAGTCAAAGCCCGTTTCGGGGCGAACGCCGCGCGGCCGATAGGGGTGACCGATCAGTGTCAAGGCATAGGCAGTGATCTGATCGCCGAACGGCATCGCAGCCGCCCGCCTTTCGGAGCCCGCCATGGCTGGCGCGACGCCGAGCGGCACAACGATTAAGGCCGCTAGGCGCAGGCAGCGCGCCAAAGCCTGGTTGATCTCGAGCTTTCTGCAGCGATCAAACATGGCGAACGGTGCACTGGCCACGTGCCGCGCACCGTTCGTCGTGTGCGCACTGCAGGTGGACGGCGCTTTGATTAAGCAGCGTCACGCACAAATTCTGCCCCCCGGCAAGGTTCGCTGTCGGGAAATTTGTGGTGCTGTGACCGGGCTTTTCGCGTTTTGCGACGTCTTCGTGGCTTGCGGGCCTTTGATTCTTCGGGCTCCAGCACGATCCGACCAAGGCCGTCCCGCATACCCCGAAAACAACACTCGAAGTCCCGAGTTCGGGACGGTGCAGGATCCCGTCGAGGCGCAGGCACTTTACGAGATGGACGGCCTCCAGCACGTGATGCCCGGGATCCACTACCCGGCCATTCTCGGCGTTGGGGGTTGGAACGATCCGCGCGTGGTTCCCTGGGAGCCTGGCAAGTTCGTCGCCGCCGTCCAGCAGGCATCTACTTCCGGGCGACCGGTGCTCATGCTGGTGAACTACGACAATGGGCACTTCACCGAGGAGAAGTCCGTGACATACCGCAACTTTGCGAACCAGTTCGCGTTCGCGCTGTGGCAGGCCGGACACAAGGACTACCAGCCCAAGGCCAGCCGATGAAATTGTGGGCATCGTAGACGCCCGAGGTGCTTCTCTCGAGTGATCCGTGGCGGCTGTTGTCCGGGCGGACCTCTCGATCCTGAAGGTTCGCTTATGGCGAGCGCATAGGGGGCCAGGCGCGCGCCTGGTTCAGCCTCGATTCAGCTTGGCTCCGTACAGTGCAACCCATGCACTACGCACCGTTTACACACCAACCTACAGGAGCCCACATGGCAAACGTTCTCGCTTCTCTCGCGCGCCCCAGGTTCGCGGTCCGATCGTTCGAGTGGTTCGTCGCGGCCATCGCGGTACTCGGAACGCTGCTGGTCGTTTCCCACGCCTATCTTGCAGTTCCGGACGCGGCCGAGCGCGTGCAGACGATTCTTCACGGATTCTATGCAATTCTGGTGACCCTGGCCGCAGGCTTGGGCGCAGGCGCGATGTACACGCTGGCCTGCGAAATGGAATCGCGTCTGCCTGGGGCGCATCAGCCTGTGCCTGCTGCCTAGCGGAAGCAGTCAGATTCCACTGGCGGCGGCGACGAAAGTGGCCGCCGTCTTCATTTCCTGGTCGAAGAGGTGCGGCGCGCACTGGGAGTCGCGCAGTTTGTGCTCTTTGGACACTCGTGGGGTGGAACTCTCGAGCCGATGTTGAAGATTCTCCATCCCGACCCGCGCTTCAAGGCGCTCCTGCACAAGATGAATCTGCCGGAGTAAGAGCAGGGCTGTGGTGTAAGCCCGGCAGCGGACGAATTTGGCCGCGCAGTCGTTCCCGAGGGCGTGCCGCCTCAGTCGCGGCTTTCCCGATCTGCGCTGCGTCGATCCTTGGCGAGGATGATTTGCTCGAACAGCTCGTAGTCGGCGGTCGGCGTCTTGTCCGCTCCCGGGGCGTGGTGGTAGCTCACCGTGATGGTGGTCTTGTCGCCCGCCGAACCCGGGTCGAGGTCGAACACCGCAATGCCGTATCCGGTACCGGTGTCGCGCCGGGCGGACCAGATGGCGTCCTCGACGGCGTCGGCAGCCTGGCGGACGAAGGTTCCGGCTGTGCTGCCGGGAACCGGTCGGTTGGGCTTGGTGAACACTTTGGCCTGGGGTTTGCCATTGGCGGAATCCACGCCGTAGACGTCGAGCGGTGCGCTGGTGCCGCCACCGCCCAGTATCAGGTGGATGGTGCCCAGCCCGGTGTCGAAGGTCGCATTGGTGGGATCCGAGGTGACGACCGGGTTGGGCTGCAAGGTATCGACCACCGCGCCCGTGGTGACGTCGGTACCCGCATCGTGGTTGCAGCCGCGCACCGGGTAGCTGCGTTCGTAGTCGTGGTCGTGGCCGCACAGCACCAGGTCGACTCCGTACTTGTCGAACAGCGGTAACCAGGCCTCGCGGATACCCTTGTCCGAGCCGTTGCCGACCTTCGACGACGTCAGCGCGTCCTGGTGCATCTGAACGATGATCCAGTCGACATCGTGGTCGTCGGCGGCTTCGCGCAGGGTTTGCTCCAGCCAGCGCGTCTGCACGCCACCGCTGTAGCCGCGGATGTAAAAAGAGGTGCCCGGCTCGATGGCCGGGTTGCCGGTGCTGGCGGCCGGGACCAGCGGGCTCGGCCCGCCCACGAACGCGGCGCCGTCCTGGTAGATCACATCGTCGGCGTCGAGCGAGATGAACAGGGCCGAGCCCGCGCGGAAGCTGTACCAGCGACCGGGAAAGGCGGTGTCGTTGTCAGGCAGCGTGTAGCGCGCCAGGTAGGACGCGAAACCCTGCTCGCCATTGTTGAACTCGCATTCGTGATTGCCCAGGCACGGCATCCACGGACGATTGGCGGCGGACGCCTGGTTGTTGTTGCCGAAATCCCGCCACACCGAGGGCTGCGCAGTCGGGTTCAGGTTCGCGTAGCACAGGTCGCCATTGAGCAGGTGGAACAGCGGCTGAAAGCGCTCCACGACCTGAACCGCAAAGCGCGACTGCGGGGAGGACAGGACCCATGCGGCGTTCGGGGTCGCGAGGTCCCCGAAGCTGGTCCAGCGCAACGGGACCCGGCCGCGCGGCGCCGTCTTGAAGCTCGATGCAAAGGGCTGAGCGCCGTTGCTGTCGTTGTCCGCGGTGACCGCGTAATGCACTGTCGAGCCGTGCTCCAGCCCGCGCAGCCGCGCGTGATAGGCGAACACGGTCTCCCCGTTCAGTCCGTCGGTATAGGTTCGCAGCACGCCGTGCGCGGTCTTTCCGAGGGACGCATCCGCGCCATACAGGACCCGCGGATTGACCGCCTGCCCGAGCGAGGCCCAGGAGACCACGACCTCGGAGGATGGGTCCTCGCCCCAGGTCAGGTGAATCTGTTCCGGCGTCCCATCGGGTGCGGCGGCCGAAGCGTTCCGAACGCCGGTCAGGGGTGCAGCTGCAACCGCGAGGCCGGACGCGCCCGCGCGCAACAGGAAGCCACGTCGGGATGGCAAGGCGGGAGGTTCTTCGGGATGGGTCGATGCCGGTTCGCGCTCCGGTTTGTCCGTGCTCTTTTCGCTCGCCATGGCGTTTCCCCCCCGGTTGACCGTCGAACGCGCTGTTCCGGACGGGGCGCTATCGTCTGCCCGTTCATCGCCCCCAGTGCGAGAACGAGTCTCGCTCGCTTGCGCTTCGGCAATATGACACGGCGGGCTGCACAGCGTCGCCACCTGACCATCAAAGACGTCAGGGTCGATGTCGTGGTTGCCACGCTCGATGGTGTCATCGACAAGACTCGACGTGAATCGCCCTGAACACCTGGGCGGCAACAAGGTTCCACATCGACCGGGCAGGGCGGGGTCGCCAGATCGCCACGCGTGGACACGTCGGAAGGAAGCGGCTGCCGATCGCTCGGCAGCCGCCCTTCGTCGACGCACCCGCTCACCGGGGGGCGGAGAGCGGGGGCATTGCCGATCGTCAGTTTGCCCTTTCGGTACCCGCGGCCGAACTGCCCGCATCTGCACTGCCAAGCGGTTCAAGACGCGCCTTTTGGCTGGCCAATTCCCAACGCCGGCCGTCCGCGTCGGTAACGTAGGCGTAGATGTTCAGTCCTGCGCCAATCCGGTTGATGCTGTGGACGAAATGGATGAACTCATCCGGCGTGTTCTGGCGGGCAAGGTCGCACGCGCGCTTTTCCCAGAGGGTCAGCAGCCCGGGAGTGGCGCACCGGTACTCGGCGACCGCCGATGGATCGGCGTGCGCTGCGGTAGAGATGGCCATGGCAACGATCATCGCCAGGATGGATCCGGTGGCAAGACCTGCGGCACTGGAACGCGGCGATTGTCTGTAAGGTTCATTCATGGCGATCTCCTGCGGTGACGTTAGGCTTGTGTCTCCCGATGCGGCGCGTTCGGCGCTGGACGTTTCGAGGGTCGTGCATTCAGCGGGGCATACGCCGTGTCGATGGTGCCAATGTAGTCATCGGCGCGACGCCTCGCCATCGGCTTGCGACCAAGCGCCGATTTCGTGTGACCGACCGCCGCAGGCGAGGACCGGCCGCTCGCACGCGAGAACCGAACGTCCGCGAGAGGTCGGTAGCGGTCGTCGAGCACGCTTGTGGTGCAGCTGGGGGACAACCCTTTGATTGCTAGGGATTTTTGTCGAGGAGAACACGCATGATGAAGAGCATCGCGATTGTGCTGGTGATTCTGCTTCTTGCGCTACTCGCCGCGGTACTGCTTCAGTCGAGTGACATTGCCATCGTAGTGAACGGGCAGAAGCTCGCCGGGCCGGTAAAACTCGCCGCCGAAGGTTGGGGTGTGCTGGTGGCGATCGTCGCGCTCTTCTGTGTGGCGATCCTGCTTGCTTTCGTGTTCGTCGGAGTGGGACTGATCGTCCTGGGTGCACTGGTGCTGGTCGGCCTGTTGGCGGCGTGGTTCACCTTTCCTTTTCTGCTGCCGCTGTTGATCCCGCTCTTCATCGTCTGGATCTTTGTCGCGGCGGTACGCAGGAGCGCCCGATCCGGCGGGTAAGCCGGACGCCGCCAGAGGCCGACGCAGTGCGGATGAGTGGATCGGCATAGCATTGCGGGATGGTCGCCGGTACCGATCGAGTTCGTCTGGACAAGTGGCTCTGGGCGGCGCGTTTTTTCAAGACGCGCTCGCTGGCCAGCCAGGCGATCGATCTGGGCCGGGTACGCATCGAAGGCGAGCGGGTGAAGCCCGCGCACGAAGCGAAGGTCGGCGAGATGCTTGACGTTCAGGTTGGCGAGCAGAGGCTGCAGGTCGTGGTACGGGCCCTGTCGACGCAACGCGGCCCGGCGAGTGTTGCGCGCGAGTTGTACCTGGAGACTGCTGACAGCATCGCAAGCCGCAACCGGCGCGAGCAACAGCGAGCTGCCGAGCCGGCGCAATCGATCAAGGGCAGACCGACCAAGCGCGACCGGCGAGAGCTTGGCAAGATCGTGAGAGGCTGAAGAAGTCGGCATTGAGGGCGCGGTAGAACATTTTCGATGCGGGTGTCAAGTGCGCACGATGACATGTCCGCCATACGCGAATCGGGTGGCTTCGCGCTGTTGCGCGGCAATGATGCTTTTCACCGTGAACTGTCCGGCGCGCAGCGAAGCCGAGCCACAGGGTCCTGCTCCCCCGGTCGGCGACCTTCCGCAGATTGTTGTCGCGGCGCCCGAACCGCGCTACGTGGCGCCCACGCAGTTTGACCGGATCGGCCGTATCTGGGTGCCGGTCCTTATCAATGACAAGGGACCATTTCGACTCGTGTTCGACACCGGCGCCAGCCAGTCCGCGGTCAACGCGGACGTTGCTGCTGCCCTGGGCATCGCGCTGCCGACAGCCGACTCCGTGGTGCTGAGCGGGGCGACAGGGTCACGCGTCGTTTCTGCAATTGCGGTCGAAAGCATGGTCGTCGGAGATGTCAATCTGCGTGACAAACGACTGCCGATCGTGGCCGACGCTTTGGGCGGGGCCGATGGCGTCATGGGCTCCGAGGGTTTTCTCGACCAGCGGATCCGCATCGATTTCGGCCAGGATCGAATCTCGGTACAGCGGTCCCATCGAGAGCGGGCACCGCCGGGATTCATAACGATACCGGTGGACATCAGGGACGGATTGCTCGTGGTGGACGACGCGACAGTGGGCGGCATTACGGTGCGCGTCATCATCGACACCGGGGGTCAGGGCAGTGTCGCGAACGAGGCACTGCGACGGAAACTTCGCCGTCGACTGCGACCGGAAGACGTGAAGGCCGCGCAGATCACCGGCGTCACGTCAGATGTGCAACGCGGCGACAGCATGCTGATTCCCGAGATGGTGCTCGGGGGGATGCGGATCAGCCCCATCGAGGTCACGGTCAGCGACCTTTATATTTTCCAGCGCTGGCGCATGACGCGGACACCGACGGTCATGTTGGGAATGGATGTGCTCGGACTCCTCGACGCGCTGATCATCGACTACCCACGCCGCGAACTGCAGATCCGAACGCACTAGAGTCCGCGGTGTTCTCCCTATCTCGCTAGCGGGAGGGCCGGGGTGAGGGTATTCAGTGTCCGATCCGATCCCTCACGTCCCGCAAAACGTCTGAAGCACGCGCTCGTCGGCCCGTGCCGGCACGGCGTACGCCAGATACGCGCTCTGCTCTTCGTAGGGTTGCGAAAGAACTGCCAGCAGTTCCGAAAAGGGCGCGAAGTCTGCCCGCTCCACGGCCGCGCTGAGTGCCTGCTGGACGCGGTGATTGCGCGGGATGAACGCAGGGTTCACCCGGCGCATGGCCTGCGCGCGTTGCGCGGGCGCCCCCTGCTCGCTCTGGAGGCGGTGGCGCCACAGCACCGTCCATCGATCGTAGACATCGGGGTCGGCGAACAGCGCGCGCGGCCCCGCATCGTCCCCGTTGGCCGCGGCGTCGCACATCCGCCGGAAGGTCAGGGTGAAATCGGCCTGGTTCGCATGCATGGCATCGAGCAGTGCCCGGATCAACTCCCGGTCGCCGTCCTGCGCGAGACTCAGGCCGAGCTTGCTGCGCATTCCGGCGATCCACTCGCTCTCGTACCAGGCCGGGAACTCGCTGATCACCGCCTGGGCGAGCTCGATGGCGCGTTTTTCGTCGGGATCGATCAGCGCAAGCAGCGCTTCGGCGAGCCGGGCGATGTTCCATTGCGCGGCGCGTGCCTGATTGCCGAAGGCGTAACGGCCGAGGTCATCGATCGAACTGAACACGGCCGCAGGGTCATAGGCCTCGATGAACGCGCAGGGGCCGAAGTCGATGGTCTCGCCCGAGACCGCCATGTTGTCGGTGTTCATCACGCCATGGACGAAACCGACCTGCATCCAGCCCGCCACGAGTGCTGCCTGGCGCCGCGCGACGGCCTGCAGCAACGCCAGGCAGGGGCGCTGCGCGTCCTTCGCCTCTGGGTAGTGCCGATCCAGGACATAGTCCGACAGCCGCCGGACCGCTTCGTCATCCCCGCGCGCGGCGAAGTACTCGAAAGTGCCCACCCGGACGTGGCTCGCGGCCACGCGGGTGAAAATCGCCCCGGGCAAGGCGGTTTCCCGAAAGACGGGCTCGCCGGTGGTGACCGCCGCCAGCGCGCGCGTGGCCGGGATGCCCAGCGCGTGCATCGCTTCGCTGACAAGGTATTCGCGCAGCACCGGCCCCAGCGCCGCGCGGCCGTCGCCGCGGCGCGAAAAGGGCGTGCGTCCTGCACCCTTGAGCTGGATGTCGCACCGAACGTCGGAGCGGTCGAACACCTCGCCGATCAGGATGGCGCGGCCATCGCCCAGCTGCGGAACGAAACGGCCGAACTGGTGCCCCGCGTAGGCCATGCAGATCGGCTCGGCACCGCCGGGAATGACGTTACCGGCGAGGATCTGTGCGAGCGCGTCGCCTTCGACCGCGTCGATGTCCAGACCCAGGTCCTGCGCGAGCGGCCGATTCAGCGCGACCAGGCGTGGCTTGGCCACCGGAGTCGGATCCACCCGGGCGAAGAAACGCCCCGGCAGACGGGCATAGCTGTTGGAAAAGGACGCGATCGTGCCGGCCATGGCCGATCTTACCGAGCTTGCGCGCCTGATCGTTTCGATGTCGTGACGGGCCTGCGGCAAGGCGACGCTTCCGTCTGCGCGACGTCAATCGTGGCCTATTGCGACAACCTGTGCTGCGCCCTACGATGATCCGGGTCGACGCCGGGAGAAGCCGTGCGGTTTGCGGATGGACATTGACCACCTGATCCACCAGTACGGCTACTGGGCCGTGGCGGTGTTCTGCTTTCTCGAGGGAGAAACCGTCCTCGTGCTCGCTGGATTCGCCTGCCGCCTGGGCGACCTGGACTTCACCACCGTGATCGGGATTGCCGCGGCGTGCGGTTGGGCCGGCGATCAGACCTACTTCTGGATCGGGCGGGTCTTCGGTCCGCAGGTCATCACGCGCTGGCCGTCGATCGGGCGCCACGCGGCGCGCGTGCAACGACTGATCGAGCGCTATTGCGACTGGGTCATTCTGCTCGTGCGATTCGCCTACGGACTGAGGATCGCCGGACCGATATTGATTGGCAGCTCGAAGGTCGGCGCCTGGCGCTTCGCAGCGTTCAACGGGATCAGTGCGGTGATCTGGGCGATCGTCGTGGCCGGCGCGGGGTGGGTGTTCGGCGCGGCACTGCAGCGGTTGCTCGGGTCGCTGCACGACGTCCAACTATGGATCTTTGGCGGACTCGTCGCCGCCGGCACGGCCGCCTGGGCGATCGGCAACTGGCGCGCCAGCCGCCGAAGTGATGTCCAATGAGCCGACGTTTCGACGCCCGGTTGCCCACTCGGATTATGCGTTGGGTCAATATCACCCGTGCGGCTCGGCTGCCCTGCGCGCCCGATCGGATTATTCTGTCCAGCTGAACTTCTGGAGTTCCGGATGAAAGACACATGGATCGTTTTGGCGAACGCCTCGCGTGCACGCATCCTCGAGCGTGAACCGGAAGAGGGCCGGTTGGAGGAACTGGCGGATCTGGTGCATCCCCAAAGCCGCGAGAAGGGAAGCGAACTGACCTCCGACCGGGAAGGCCACGCGCAGAAGTCCCACGGCGACCGCGGGGGCTTGCGGACAGCGTTCCAGCCGCGCACCGAGCCTCGCCAGAAAGAGCACGCGGTCTTTGCGCTCGAGGTGTCGCGCTACCTGGAGGACGCGGTCACGCAGGGGCGCTGTGCCGGGTTGGTGCTGATCGCCTCCGACCCGTTTCTCGGGGAACTCAAATCGCACCTGGGCGACGGCGCCAGGCGGATCCTGAGCGCGACCATCGCACGCGATCTGACTTCATTTGCGGGGCAGGACCTGGTGCGCCGTGTCACCGAGGCCATGGAACACGCGCGGCACTGAGCTTCTCGAGGTCGAGCGGCCTGCCGGATAGTTGTTCGATTCCGGCTCAGCAAGGCGCGACGGGGATTGCCTCCTGCCGCAAGCGAGCGCGGATGCTCCGGGCGAACGCCAGCGCGTGCGCGCCGTCGCCATGCAGGCAGATCGTATCGATGTGCATCGGGCAATCGGTCCCGTCACGCGTGCGCACCCTGCCATCCTTCACCATGGACAGTACCTGGGCCAGCATCGCACCCTCATCGAGAATCAGGGCGCCGGGACTGTCGCGCTGGACGAGGTGGCCATCGGCGGTATAGGCGCGGTCCGCGAAACCCTCTTCCAGGGCCGTGAGCCCCTCGGCACGCAGCGCATCGATCAGCACGCTGCGGGCCAATCCCATCACTTTCAGGTCGGGATCGAAGTCGCGAATTGCCCGCGCGATGCAGGCGGCGAGGTCGGCGTCGCGCGCGGCCTGGTTGTAAAGGGCGCCATGGGGTTTCACGTGGGCCAGCGATCCTCCCTGGGCGCGGACGATCCCTTCCAGCGCGCCGACCTGGTAGAGGATCGCCGATCGCACGGAGGACGGCGTCAGCCGCATTTCCACGCGCCCGAAGTGTTCCCGGTCCGGGTAGCCCGGGTGCGCGCCGATGGCGATCCCGCGTTGCAACGCTGCAGTCACCAGTGTGAGCATCTCATCGGCACTGCCGGCATGCCAACCGCAGGCGATGTTGATCGAGGACACATGCTCGAGCATCGGTATGTCGTCGGCGCTTCCCTCGCCAAGATCGGCATTCAGATCAATGGGCATTCAGCCCCTCCTGCAGGCGCATGAGGTATTGCTGCTGTTTTTGCCAGGCCAGGTGCGCCTGTGCACGCGTCACCAGTTCGAAGCCGATGGTGTTGCCCGGGCGAACCTGCGCCATGCGCCACAGGTCGGCCGCGATGACGGTTGCGATCTTGGGATAACCACCGGTGGCCTGGGCGTCGGCCATCAGGACGATCGGTGCGCCGCCATCGGGCACCTGGATCACACCGGGAAAAACGGCGTGCGAATTCAGCTGCCTCGTCGTACGCCGCAGGAGCGCCGCACCCAGCAGCCGGTAGCCCATCCGGTTGCTCTGGGGAGTCACAGTCCAGAGCGACTGCATGAGGGCGTCGCGCGCCGCCACATCGAATTCATCGAACTCCGGTCCCCGCATGACGCGAATCACCCCCTTCATTTCCGGCAGCAGCACCGCGACGCGACCCGCAGCGCCCTGATCCGGATCCGATCGCGCCACCGTCTTCGCCGGGGCCGGCCCCATCGCACGCATCTTCAATGTGTCACCGGGGCGCAGCGGGCGCCCGTCGAGTCCGCCCAGCCCTGCCTGCAGATCGGTGCTGCGTGATCCGAGAACGGGAGCAACATCGATGCCGCCCGAAATGCAGACGTAGGCATGAATCCCTGCCCGAGGCGCCGTGATGTCGAGCGTCTGCCCGGCGCCGACCGGAATCCGGCGCCCGCGTCCTAGCGGCACTTCATCCAGATGCGCGCTGCAGTCCGCGCCGGTCAGGGCGATCGCGCACGACGATTCGAAGCGGATCCGCGCAGGGGGCGCAGTCAATTCCAGGCAGGCCGCGTCGGTCGGGTTACCGACGATACAATTTCCGACCGCCAGCGAGAGCCGGTCCATCGCACCCGAAAGACCCACGCCAAGATGCCGCAAACCGGGCCGGCCCAGATCCTGGACGCTGGCCTGCAGCCCCGGTTTCAGCACCGTGATCAATCGCCGCCTCGCGCTGCCACGAAGCGCACAGCATCCCCGGGAAGCAGGAGCGCCGGTGGGTCACGGTCCAGGTCGAACAGCTTCAGGGAGGTCGATCCGATGATCTGCCATCCGCCAGGCGAGGCCAGCGGATAGACCCCGGTTTGATTGCCGCCAATGGCCACCGATCCGGCGGGAACCTGCAGGCGCGGCTCGCTGCGGCGCGGCGTCGCCAGACTGGGGTTCATGCCGCCGAGGTAGGCGAATCCGGGCAGAAAGCCCAGGAAAAACACCGTGTACGTGGCCGCCGAGTGCAGCTCGATGATCTGCGCGTGCGACAGGCCCGTATGCCGCGCAACTTCGTCCAGGTCCCAACCGGCCTGGCCGCCATATTGCACGGGAATCCGGATCTCGTGCCTATGCAGACCGGTCGCGGTCGATCGCTTCCAACCGGCCTGCATTTCTTCCAGCAGGTGCTCGGTACTCGCTGCCTGCGGATCGACCACGACCGTCAGGTTGTTCATGCCCGGAACGACTTCCCGGACGCCGGGTCGCTTGCGAAACTCGTTTGCGAGCCACCAGATCCGGCGCTGCCGCTCGAGCGTGGCCTCGCCGGGCAAGTCCAGTACGCCCGCGGTTTCCGACACCCAGTAAGTTCGTGCGTAATTCACGCCAGCAGAAGCCGATGTAACCGTGCCGCGCCAGTCCGCACCCGCGCGATGGGCGCGGGGACGATGATCGAGCCGTCGGGAACCGCGGAGCATCGCCCGGCGGGCCGGCCCAGCACGCGCGAAGCTCAATGATAGTAAAGGGCGGCCTCACAAGGTGCACACGTGCGCCGCTTTCACTCGCGTCCGCCATGCCAGCCAGCCTGGGCATCGAGGGTGAGATGCACCGATCAGGTCGGCGCCGGGCAGCCCCCTCCTGCAGATCGATGTTGCTCCGAGCCTTTTCACCAGATCGCAGAAACAGCCTCGGTCCGAACGTTCAGCGCCGGCCCGGCCGCTCCGTCGCCGCTTTTGTTTGAAAGGAGAAACCTGTCCCAGAAGGCCATTGCCTTCGGGTCGACGGACACGACAATTGTTCCAGGAGCACCACCTGGGCCCGGCGAGCCGCTCATCCCGTCGCGTCCGCTTGTCCCGGAGAACCCGGGCGGTGACCCGCTTCCTCCGGATCCTCCTCGACCGCCGATTCCACCGGAACCTCCCCGTCCTCCCGGCCCGCCATCGGCCTCTATTGCCAACGTGCCCCCGTTGGGGTCGATCAGATAGAACTGCTGATGACTGAGGCTGAGGTTGACCACGCGCACTTGCAAGAGTTGGGGCCCCTTCGCAACCTGGGGGGCATAAGGGGCGGTGGAAGGCTTCACGCCCCCGCAAATGTTGTGATCATGTTGGCAGGTAAACTGCTTGTTTCAGCGAGTGCGCGTGGCCTTTCTTTCGAGGCTCGCCATTGGATAACCAACAAGAAGGAAACAGATGATTCGGTCCAAGAATACGTCCTGGCTTGCGCTCGGATTCGCCGCGTTCGTGAGCTCAATGGCGGGTCTTGCGCACGCGGCCCCACCCTTGGGTGCGGACGAGGCTGCCATCCGCGCACAAACGGCTGGCTGGGTGAAGGCATACAACGGCGGCGACGCCAAAGCGGTGGCAGCGCTGTACGCTGAGGACGCGCTCCTGCTGCCTCCGGGCGCCTCTGGCGTGAGTGGCCGGCCGGCAATCCTGGCATTTTTCACGAAGGACATCGCAGGTTCGAAAGCGGCCGGGGCGGTCTTTGTTGTTCCTTCAAGAACCGACGTCGGCGTCTCTGGCGACATGGGTTGGGAATCCGGTACATACAAGGTGACGGTGAAGGGCGCCGTCATCGAAACCGGCAAGTTTCTCTCGGTCTCTCGCAAGAGCGAAGGCAAGTGGCTCTACATCCGCGATACCTGGAACGCGGATGCGCCTCTCGCTCCCGGTGTGCCGCCGCCGGCGTCGAAGAAATAGGCTGACTGGAAACGGACTGTCGCCTCTGTGCAAATGCACATTCGTCGTGCGCTTGAAGCAGAGGCGGAGAAGCTGTCAGGGCTTGTCTTCAGGGCACAGCTAAATCCATGCCCAGGGATCTGACCGTCCGATGTACCTGCGGTGCCCTGCAGGGTGTGGCGCACGCAGTGTCAGCCAGAGCGGGCAACCATGTTGTCTGCCACTGCGATGATTGCCAGACATTCGCCCATTTTCTCCATCGCGCAGCCGACGTCCTCGACGCGCATGGCGGTACCGAAATCTTTCAGATGTCGCAGGCGAATCTTGAAATTGCGGCCGGCGCGGACCGGCTGGCGTGCATGCGCCTGACACCGCGAGGGATGCTGCGCTGGTACGCCGGCTGCTGCAACACTCCGATCGCCAATACGCTCGCCACGAACAAGGTGCCGTTCGTCGGTATGGTTCACCTTTGCATTCAAACGCCGCCTGGGGACGGCTCTCTGGACGCTGCGCTTGGGCCCATTCAGCTGCGCGCATTTCGCAAATTTGCGCAAGGAGACACGGCCGGGATTCCCGCCGATAGGGTGCCCCTCCCGCTTGTTGCTCTTCGATTCGCCGGACTCATGCTGAAGTGGAAGCTGCGCGGCGACAGCAGGCGTTCTTTGTTCTTCGACCCGAGCGGTCAGCCCGTCGTCCCCCCGCGTGTGCTCAGCGCCGCGGAGCGCGCCGAGTTGCGCCGGAAGGTGGATCGGCCTCGCTGAGCCGATCCCTTTATGGCCTGCCCGTGATGATCGCAGGGCAGGCAATCGCGATGTATCTGTACGTAAGCGATTCGCCAACCTGGTTGGCGATTGCACAGTGACTCATCGGCTGGCGCGTTCGCGGCCTCACGCCGTGCGCCAGATGTGATCTTTCACCGAGCCGGCCAGGAAAAGGTGGCTGTGTTTCGACACCAGACCCATGTAGTCGTTGTCGGCCATCAGCTTGGTCGTCAGGCTTTCCCATTGCCCCAGGCTCTCATAGCGGGTGAACCACGCGATGCGGGCGGGATTTCCACCGATCGGCATCAGCACTTCGAGCGTCGTGCCGTGTTTGTCCTTGATGTACTTTGCGACTTGATGGCCGAAGACCATGGCCTCGCCTGTCTTGCCGGGTGCAATCGATGCAGTGCGGGTGATCGTAATCATGGATGTCTCCTTGGTTCGGGTCGGACACCGCGTGCAATGCGCGGCGCCCGGTTGATTGCCTCAGTGAAGTCGGCGCTCTCCGTTCGACCACGAATCCAGCCTCCAGCGCTCGATGGATGATCATGCGCCCCTTTAGTTGCAGGTCGCGTCGCGGATTTGTCCTGAATACCTGACCAGCTGCACGCGAATACGGCTCTTGTGAAACGAGAAATCCTGCTCACGGCCGCTTTGCGGCCAGGTACGGCATCAGCGCCAGCGGAACAAACCCAGGTCAAAGCGCTGCGGTTTACCCTGCACCAGGTCGGCCAGGACTTCCGCCACCACCGGGGCAAACTTGAAGCCGTGTCCGGAACACGGGCTGGCAACCCAGACGCGCGGCTGAGCCGGATGGCGGTCGATCCGGAAGTGCTGGTCGGGCGTGTTCGTGTACGGGCAGACGACGGACACGCGCAGCGGTCCGTCTGCGGCCGGGACGAAACGTCGTAGAACGGCACGCACTGCGTCGACCTCCTGCTGTGCCACCTCGCGCCGAATGCCGTCGGCCGTGGTCGCTTCCCCATCGTGATGGAAGGCCACCTTCACGCCCGTGCCCAGATCCGGGAAGCCGTAGAAGAAACGGCCTGCATCGAACTGCCAGAGGTGGATGGGACAGCGCCCCGGAGCGAATGAGCCGGCCTCGCTCGCGGGGTCGAACCAATGCAACACCTGCCGTTCGACCGAGAACGGCAATTGCAGACCGGGCAGCAGGGACCCGACCCATGCTCCCGCGGTCACGATCAGTTGCCGTGCCCGGTATTCACCGTGGGATGTGTAGACAAGAACGTGATCGCGGCCCGCCTCCCAGTGCCGGACCGGCTCGTCGAAACGCAGTTGCGCGCCGTTACGGCGAGCCTGCGTCAAATGGGCGCGGACGCAGGCTTCCGGAAACAGAACCCCGGCACGCGGCTCCCAGACGGCAACCATGTCCTTTTCGGGATGCAAGGCCGGGAAACGGGCGCTCGCCTCCGCGGCGGTCAGCATCGCGTGCCGCAGCCCGTGAAGCTCGGCGCTTCGGCGCGCCCCTTCGACGAGCGCGCTGTCGGGCCGACCGATCATCAAGCCGCCGGTTTGCAGCAGTAGCCTGGTGTCGGACGCTTTTTCCAGGGCACGCCAGAGCTCGTAGGAGCGCTGCAGCATCGGAACGTAAACCGGATGCTCGAAATACGCCTCGCGGAAGATTCGACTTTCCCCGTGCGAGGAGCCGAGTGAATGCGGCGGCGTGAACCGGTCCAGTCCCAGCACCCGCACGCCCCGACGCGCCAGTTCGGACGCTGCTGCGCTGCCCATCGCACCGAGGCCGGCGATCAGGACGTCGTACATCACGGGTCCCGCGGCATGACCTTGCGCTGCACCCGCAGGCGGGCCTGCGCCAGGCTCCCGGTGCCTGAGGGCACGAACGCGGCGCTGCATTTCCTGCCGGCCACTGCGTCCTCCAGCCCCCGCCGCAGGTCCAAGCCCGGGTTCAAACGAAGCGGGAGCGTTCCCATGTCGGTACGCGGCGCAAGTGGCAATCGACTCTCTATATCATGGCAGGGCCGGGCCCCGACGACGTGATGAACGATCGGAGCATGCCGTTGCAGGGGCGCAACCTGATGGATCTCAAGCGAGCATCGGAATTCGACCAATGGATGCGGAAGACGGGGATCACGGACGCGCAGGGCCGGTTGCAGCCAGTCGGCCACAGCCGCCCGTTGCCGACGCGGGCGATCGGGAAGTTGCCGGCCCGAACCGGGCCATCGAGCAGATCGACTGCTGGGGCGCGCTGCGCGCGCTGACCCCGGCCCGCCTGGCTCTGGGCCGCGTCGGCGCCGGCCTGCCCACCGGGGAGGTGCTGCGTTTCGGCTGGGACCACGCCAAGGCGCGCGACGCGGTGCAGATCGGCCTCGACGTCCAACAGCTGGGGCGTGACATCATCGCGTTGGGTGTCACAACTTTACGGGTGGCGAGCCGTGTGCCCGATCGCTCGACCTACCTGATGCGCCCGGACCTGGGGCGGCGCCTGAACCCGGAGGATGCGCGGGCACTGGAAGAGGCGGCCGGAAATGGGTGCGACCTCGCGCTGGTGGTGGGCGACGGTCTGTCGTCGCTGGCGGTGCAGCGTCATGCACCGGCGCTGCTGCGGGAGATCCTCGGCGCGGCCCCGCCCGATTGGCGCCTCGCGCCGGTCGTGATCGCGACCCAGGCCCGCGTAGCGCTGGGCGACGAGATCGGCGAGCGCCTGCGCGCCGGGATGGTGGCCATCCTGATCGGCGAGCGCCCGGGCCTCAGTTCCCCGGACAGCCTGGGGATCTATTTGACCTGGACACCACGCGTGGGTCGGTCGGACGCCGAGCGCAACTGCATCTCGAATATCCGGCCCCAGGGGCTAACCTATCCACGGGCCGCGCACAAGCTGATCTGGCTGTGCCGGGAGGCGCGGCGGATGAAACTGACCGGGGTGGGGCTTAAGGATCGGAGCGATTTGCTGGAGGTTGAGGTTGCCGAACCGATCAACCCACCACTGCCTGCGGAAGGCTAGCGATTCTTCGAAAGCTACGACCCGCGGCACCTCTCTCCCACTCCGCGGGAGAGAGGTCGGGGCGCGGTCAACAAATCCGTAGAGCTTGAAATCCTCCTGAGGATCAGTAATCTTGAAGCGAGGGAACGTCAGACAAAAAGAGTCAGGGCAAGGGCGCACTACTTGTCAACATCGACCAGCCCTGGCTCGAAAATACCAGCACCGACTTGGCTCAATTCCGCTTCCGTAAGTTCAACCATCTTCTACGGCAACTCTACAAAGGTTTGATCGACGACATGAGGCACCATGCCGTCCGTATCCATCTCCTGAGTTGGGCTGCAATTTGACGGTCAACTCTAGACCGTTCGATGAGCTCCAATTGTCGGCTTGGGTGGATTTCGTTCGTCCTCGTCCGGAAACATTTGTCATCCGTTCGCATAAAGCAGCGGTTGGGGCTTTATCCGAAGCCCCTCGATGATGCCGAGCGGCAGAAGCTCCAAACCAATTCCGCTGTGAGCGTTGATCTTGTCGTGGATGGTTCCCCCGCGTTCAAGGCCGACATTCTCCCGGGCGACTACGTTCTTTCGATAGCAGGTCAGCCTCCAGGCGGGCCAGAGGACTTCCTGAAGCAGATCAAGGAGCACCAAGGTCAGGAGGTTGATCTGGTGCTGTTACGCGGGGATCAGCGCATCACGAAACACGTTCAGCTCAACAGCTACTAGGTTCGACAGCCCGCAGTTATCGGCGGGCTTTTAGGCGGACCGCAACGCACGGTTGTAGACGCGGTGTGCATCGCAGGACGTTCGCAGGATCTACGGTCCGCCGAGGCGGCCACGGGGCGCGAATCAGCTCCGGTCACGCTTCGCTTTCGCGTCGCGCTGCTCGATGCGCGCCCTCTTCTCGGGCGGGATCTTGTCGAGAAGCTTTTCCACGCGGCGCGGCTGAAAGATCATCGAGTCGGTGATGATGTTCACGAGTTCGAACAACGTCGCCGCCGTCGCGCCGTCGACATCCGCCGCCGCCAGGTGGGTTTTACTCGCCCTGAATCAACTCGATCTTGTACCCATCCGGATCCTGCACAAACGCGATCACCGTGCTCCCGCCCTTCACCGGCCCGGGCTCGCGCGTGACAAGCCCGCCCACGTCGCGCACCTGCCGGCACGCTGCGGCGACGTCCGGCACGCCGATCGCCACGTGCCCGAAGCCCGCGCCCAGGTCGTAGCGGTCGACTCCGTAGTTATACGTGAGCTCGAGCACCGCGTGCTCTCTCTCATCGCCGTAGCCGACGAAGGCCAGCGTGTACTTCTGCTCGGGACGGTCGGTCGTGCGCAGCAGGTGCATGCCCAGTGCCAGCGTGTAGAAGTCGATCGATCGCTGAAGGCTTCCAACCCGAAGCATCGTGTGCAGCAGTCTCATCGGCGCCTCCGTGAGTCCTTCACCCTTGTCGTTTTGCATGGCTCAAGCTTGTCGCCGCAGGCTACTACGACTTGCGCGGCGCGTCTGCCACGCTGTTTGCGCCTCACTGGATCACGAAAATCCCGCCAGACGGTGATAATGTGCCCGTCGCAGACTTGCGGTGACCGAAGGGTGGCATTGACCCCGTTGATTCGACACGCCTTGGAAGGGTGATGACCCGATGAACTGGCTGCCCGATGGCAAGCTTCCGGATGAAATCAGCGCGCATCCTGGCTGGAAGCGGCTTGAAGATCAGCGGACCTGGTATAGCGAAAAGAGCGCATATAACCAACGCTGCTACCACCGGATCAAGATGAGCCAGATTATCCTGGCCTCGGCGATTCCGCTGCTTGCGCTCATGGAGCACCAGTGGGGGCGGTGGTTGGCGGCGGGCGCCGGTGCGGTGATCGCGGTGCTGGAGGCGGTCCAGCAGCTCAATCAATATTCGAGGCTCTGGATTGAATACCGGTCCATGGCTGAGCGCCTGAAGCGGGACAAATATCTCTTCCTGGCCGGGACGGGGCCTTATCAAGGCCTGGACATGGACGCTCGGCTCGCCACCCTGGCGATGCGCGTCGAAGACCTTGTCTCGACCGAGCATGAGCGGTGGGTAGCCAATGTGACGCAGGCGGTAAGCGGGCAGCCGGGATCAAAGCCGCCGCCCGCGGGCGCACCGGTGCCGACGCGCCCGGAGCCCCCACGCGAGAGCGTGCCGAGGTAGAACGCCGCGGCACAGCCGATGTGGCACGATAGTGCGCAGTTTTCGGTCTCCTTGGGATCGATGCGCGTTCCCGGCTGATTTGACAGGGACAACTCATGCGAGCGTTCATCGTCCGTCCATTCGGCCAGAAGGAAGGCATCGATTTCGATCAGGTCGACCAGGTGCTGATCGGGCCTGCCTTGCGCGCCATCGGCGCGAATGGGTCTACGACGGAGGTGCTGGTTCACCAGGGCAACATTCGCGAAGACATGTTCGCGCTGCTGCTCAGGTACGACCTGGTCATCGCCGACGTATCGATCCACAACGCCAACGTCTTTTACGAGCTCGGCGTGCGCCACGCCTTGCGTGACCGGCACACCTTCCTGATCCGTTGCAAAAAGGACGAGGTACCGTTTGACTTGCGCACCGATCGCTACCTGGAATACGACGCCGCCGACCCGCAGGCCGCGCTGCCGCGGCTGATCGAGGGCTTGCGTCAGACGGTCGCCAGCGACCGCGCCGACAGCCCGGTGTTCAAGCTGGTCGCGGGCGTGCAGGCGCAGGACTGGACACGCTTTCTGGACGTGCCTCGGGAGTTCACCGAGGAGGTGATGCGGGCCGCGAAGCAAAGACGCAATGGCGACCTTGACCTGCTGGCCGGCGAAGTGACAGGTCTGGAATGGGAGTTCGAAGGGCTAAGGCAGATCGGCCGCGAGGTTTACTCGCTGCAGTTCAATGCGAGCGCAAAGTCCGTGTGGGAGCGCGTCGCGGCGATCAAGGAAGACGACACGGAAGCCTGGGGTCTGCTGGCCGGCATCTATGAGCGCCTGGGCGACGCGGCCAACTCCGAAAGGGCGCTGGAGCGGGTGCTGGGCCTGCCTGCGCTGGAGCCGGACAAGCGTGCCGAGCTCTTTGCGCTGCGTGGCCGCAATCACAAGACACACTGGATTGAGGACTGGCAAGGCATCGAAGGGCTGAACGAGCGCCGCAAGGCTGCGCTGGTCTCGAGCTGCTTGACGTCCGCCTGCCAGGACTACGAGGAGGCCTTCAAGGGCAACCTGAACAATGGGGCTGCGGGCCTGAACGCTCTCGCGCTGCTCGTGGTCAGGACCGAACTGGCGAGCGTCGCTGAGCTGGCGGGCGATTGGGCCAATCTGTTCGACACCGATCAGGAGGCGAAGGACAAGCTGCGCGACCTGCAGGATCGTCGCAAGGACCTGGAGGTCGTGGTCCGCTGCGCGCTCGAGGCGGCCAAGGCACGCGTGGCGCAGGGCGAACGCGACATAGACGCCGAGATCGGCCTGGCCGAGCTGCACTGTCTGGCGGGAGGGGCGCCGGCCCGGGTCGCACGCGCTTACTGCCAGGCGCTGACCGACGAGCCCACCTTCGATTTCGAGTCGGTGCGCCAGGAATTGCGCATTTTCGATCGACTCGGACTGCTCGGTGCGGGCCCGGCCGCCGCCCTGGCACAGCTTGTTGAGATCGAACACACGCTCGACGGGACGACGATCCGATCGGGTCGCCCTCCCTACGCCCGCGTCCTGCTTTTCACCGGTCACATGATCGACGAACCGGGGCGTAGCAGGCCACGATTTCCTGCCGATGCCGAAAGAGCCGTTCGCGAGTGGATGCACGGGGTGGTCGAGCAGGAAGTCAAAGCGGCGAACGGGCCGGTGCTCGCGATCGCCGGTGGCGCTTGCGGGGGCGACATCCTCTTCCACGAGGTTTGCGCCGAGTTCAAGCCCGTGGTGTTTGCGCGCCTTTACCTCTCGATGCCACCGGAGGTCCATGTACCCGACCTGGTGGCGGCGGGCGGGGGCAGCTGGGTCGAGCGCTTCTACCGCCTGTGTCCGGGCGATACCAAGCAGAGTGTGCGCATCTTGGGGGACTCCAAGGAGATGCCGCGTTGGCTGCGGGACCGGCCGCACTATGGGCCGTGGCAGCGCAACAACGCGTGGATGCTGTGCAACGCGCTGCTTCACGGCGTGGCCAAGGTGAAGGTAGTCGCGCTGTGGGATGGTGAGCCCGACGGCGGGCAGGACGGCACCGCCGACATGGTTCAACTGGCCCGGACCCGGGGGATCGAGGTGGTTCACCTCCATACGGGCAGGCTTCGCGCGCTGTGAGTCGGCCGTGCCGGCCCGGCGCGGGCGTCTGCCGCGCGTCAATCAGGATGCGACCTCATCCAGATCGTCGCGCCACAGGCGTCGATCCTTCAATCCTTCACTTGTCGGTCCAGGTCCTCCAAGACCATGGGCCAGGCCAGCTCATGCCGGTTCTTCGATTCCTCGTCGGGAAAGCCCGCATGCGTGAGCTGCAGCAGCGTGCCGCCGTCGATCGGCGTGAGTTGGACCGACACCACCGTCTCGGCGCCCCGGGTCGCGGCGGTGACCCACGTCAGTTCAACCCGGCGATCGCGCTCCAGGGCAAGGAACCGGCCGTAGTGGGGATGGCGCGCGCCTTCGAAGTGGGTCTCGAAGAAAAACGCCGTGTCGACCGCGCCCTTCATCAGCACCGACCCCGGCGCGGCGAACCAGCGGTCGAACTGCTCGGTCCACGCGCGAAATAGCACGCGGGCGGGCTCCGCCATGATGCGCTCGCACGCCAGTCGCAATGGCCTGGCCAGAAGGTCGGGTGGGGGTACGGGCATGGGGTTCCTCCAGCTCGCTTCACCTTTGCGGTGCAGGTTACGCCGGACAGTGCCTGCCGCCAATCAGGTCGGACAGCTAGTGGGACGTCGGCTCGACCCCGCTCCACATGTGCTCGACGATGCGCCATGTGCCGTCGCTCTGGCGCCGGTACACCGTGAGGTAGGTCGCGTGCATCTCGATCTTCGGGCCGCCGGCCACCGGCACGAGGGTTTCCTCGTAATCGCCGTCCTCGTAGACAAGATTGCCCGAGGCGCCTGTGTTCACGACGTGCAGCGTCAGCTCGCTGTCGAACGACGCCATGATGTTCTTGAAGAGGTCGTGCAGCGCGGCCTCGCCTGAAACGCGTGCGCCACTCGGCTGAAGGAACACGGCATTGGGCGCGTACAGGGTGAGGATGTGTTCGAGTTGCTTCGAGCGCAGGTCCTTCACCCACTCGTCCCGCAGTTCGCCCGGACTCGTGGGTCCCGGTGCCTGGGCCGGGCCCATCGCGGCCGTCAAGGACGCGGGCACAAGGATGGTTGACCAGACCACCAGGGCCATGGTCGACCTCCAGATTGCCCGGAGCAGCGATTGCCAAGGGCTCCCGAACCGAAGCATGGTGCTCAGCGTTCTCATCGACGCCTCCTTGTGTTCGTGCGGGTTAACGCGTGGCCGTTACGGCAGGATGTACGCAGTTCGGACGGGTACGTTGCGAGCGTGTTGCATTTTGCGGCAAGATAGGCGAGCGAGACACGCCACGACCGATCGAAGCGTAGCTCTTCGAGTCTACGAGCGGGACATGGGAATTGCGACTTGGACAGACGCCCTGGTTCGCTTCGTGCGGAACCGCCCAAGTCGCTTTGCGGCGGCCGCGGCAGTGGTGCTGGCGATGCTCGCGGCGGCCTGGTGGTCAGGGTCGCAACCCGGGAAAGCGTTACCCGCTGACCGGGTGGCGGCGCCTCCCGGACCGCAGTACCTGGTCGCGCCACTTACGTTGCCGGCGCCGGCGCCACTGCCACGGCCTGAGCCGACGGGCGCTGAGCTGTGCGGCTACGGTCCCGTCGCGGTGGACAACGGCATTCCGCAGATCCCGCGGGACATTGGTGCTGCGGCAGATGCGGCCTTCGGCAAACTTGCGTCGGCTCTGGCGGTGGGGCCCAGCGACCGTGAGCGCGCCCTGGGCCTATACCTGCAGATGTTGGAGCCCGAAAATGCCGCCGAAGGCCAGGCTCTGGTGCGGCTTGCGACGACGACCTCCGACGCCGATGCCTATGCCCTCGCCATGTTTTCGTGTCGCCGTGACATAGACGCAGCCGCGGGCGGCGATTGCGCCTTGTTGAGCTACGCACAATGGGCCAGGATTGAACCCGACAACGCGGTGCCCTGGCTGAGCCTTGCCGACGACGCGCAGCAGCGAGGTGATCGGAGCACCCTGGAGGCGGCGTTGATCCGTGCCTCGAAGGCCCGATACAGCGATCCGCATTGGGACCAGATCTCGGAATTGCTCGCCTCCGACGCCTTGGCGGCGCAGCCGCCGGCCATTCAGGTCGGGCTCGCCATTCGATTGCTCGGAATCCAGGCTGCCCTCCCGATTCTCAATCCTCAGGGATTGATGAAGTACTGCAGCACCGCGGCGCAGGCGGACCAGGACCGCGTCCAGACCTGCGGTGATCTGGCCGCAACGTTGATCGAACACAGCCGGACCGCAGTTGAAGTATCGATCGGGGCGAGGCTGGCGGAACGAGTCGGTTGGGCGGACCCGCGCCTCGCCGGTCTGCAGGACGAAGCCGATGCGTTGCGATGGCAGATGGCTCAGATGCACGAGAAATCCGGACAGGAGGATCTGCTCGGTTGCGACTCACTGGCGCGACTGCGCCGCGCCATGGCCGCTCAGGCGCAGGTCGGCGAGCGTGGCTGGCTGCGTCGGGAGTTGACCGCCGGCGGCGTCACGACCGCACAGGCAGCCGAGCGCTGGCGGGCCGTGCTTCGGGAGCGCGCATTGCGGCAAAGCGATGGCCAGAAGGCGACGCTGTAGTCGAAGCGGCCATCGGAGCCTCGGAGGTCGGCATTGCGCCAGCCAGCGGCCCTTGGCAACATGGGAGAACTGAGGTCGCCGCCCGGCGGACTCGGCCAGGTGCATGCGGCTCATGCAGTCTGGCCAACGCCGAAGCGATGGGCTATTCCGCCAAGAGGCGCATACTTGGTGCAAGTTCCGACGTTGCTCCGTAGAAGAACCCGTGATGCTAGGGAATGTCCGCAAAACCGTCGCCAACCGGCTGTCTGACCGACAACATTGCCGGGGTCATCGAATTCTGAGAGGTTGAACGTTGAAGAAGCAGCTGACGCTGGCGGTCAACGACTTCGAACGATTCCGCAAGCCCACGCGGCGCGAGAAGTCGGCAATCATTTCATCGAACTGCAGGAGGACCAGGACGGCCAGTTGTGGTTGATGGTGCACAGCGGCTCGCGCGGCCTCGGGCCGCAGATCCGCGATCGCCACCTGAAGGAAGGGGCCGTGCCGGTCAGGGGCGGATGGAAGGCGCTCGACGCGGGGAGCGAGGCCGGGCAGACCTATCTGCACGACGTCGCCTGGGCGCGCCGGTTTGCCCACGCGAACCGCCGCGCGATGGCGCACCGGGTCGCGCGGGCCGTTGCCGACGAACTCGGGGGCGCGGCGCGCGCGGACAGCGAAATCTGCAGCGACCACAACCACGTGGCCTGCGAACGGCACGGCGGTCGCGACTTGTGGGTCCATCGCAAGGGGGCGATGAGCGCGCAGGACGGCGCGGCTGGCGTGCTTCCCGGGTCGATGGGAAGCTCCAGCTTCCACGTCGAGGGGCGCGGCTGTGCCGAGGCGCTGCGCTCCTCCGCCCACGGCGCGGGCCGCATTATGAGCCGGGCGGCGGCGCGCCAGCGCATAAGCGAAGCCGTGCTGCGCCAGCAGATGCATGGCATCTGGTACGACTGGCGCAAGGCCGACCGGCTGCGCGACGAGGCCCCGTCCGCCTACAAAGATATACGGGCGGTGCTGCGCGCGCAGCGCGACTTGGTGAAGATCGTGCGGGTGCTTCGCCCGGTGCTGAACTACAAGGGCGTGTGAAGGCGGCCAGCCGCATTGACGGCCGGTCTTCGGAGACCGCCGGCCCGCATTTACGCGACGCGAAAGCCGACTTACGATTTCCGGTGCCGAACTGCGGACATCCGTGACCGCCGACGCTCAGCGGACAGGACGCGACGTCATGCCCTCCTGGCTTGGCGTCGAATCGGATTGGGTTCAATCATCGTTGGTGTGAACGTGATCTGTCTCTCGCGATCAGTCGTCGCGCCGCCCCTACAAGCAGAGGTGCGCAGATCCTTGCAGGAACTGCTAAAGAAGCCGAAGTATCACTCATCGTAAGGACCTGCGCATTGGGACGTGCCCTGAGGATCCGGACCGAGCGAATGCGCCGAGGTCCGGGAACTTTGAAATCGGCGTCACAAGCCGGTGCGATGACCCTCGGTTTGCGGCGGATGTCCGTTTGGGGCGGGCTACTATTGCGTGCAATCGGCCAGACGCGACAGGATTCAGCGGGGGAACGGCATGGTGGAGATCTTTGGTTCCGACGCTTTTTCGCCGCGCGAGGTTGCGGAGCGGATCGAAACGATCGGCGTCGCCAAGGCGCGCCTTCCGCTGCCGACGATGGTGATGCTCGGAGTGCTGGCTGGAGCGTTCATCGGCCTCGGTGCGCTCTACTACGTCATCGTTGCCGCGGACCCGGGCCTCGGCTTCGCGGCGAAACGGGTCCTTGGCGGCGTTGTCTTTTCGCTCGGGCTGGTCCTCGTCATCGTAGCGGGCGCAGAGCTGTTCACCGGCAACAACCTGCTGGCCATGGCGTGGGCCGACGGCAGGATCTCGACGCGCGAGCTGCTTCGCAATTGGGCGATCGTGTGCGCTTCCAACTTCGTCGGCGCCGCCGGCCTCGCGGTAATCGTCTTTCTGTCGGGTCACACCGAGATGAACGGCGGACTGGTGGCGCAGCAGTACCTGAAGATCGCTTCGGCCAAGTGCAGCCTGCCGCCGCTGCGGGCCTTCTTTAACGGCGTCCTGTGCAATGTGCTCGTTTGCCTCGCCGTCTGGTTGGCCACGGCGGGGCGCAGCGTCGTCGACCGTATCTTCGCGATCGTCCTTCCGATCTCGGCCTTCGTCGCCGCGGGGTTCGAGCACAGCATTGCGAACATGTACATCGTGCCTTTAGGCATGATGCTGGAGTCCGCCGGCGTGACTGCGCCCGACGTCACGCCGTTCGGCTGGTCCGGCCTGCTGCACAATCTCGTGCCGGTGATTTGCGGCAAC
Organism: uncultured beta proteobacterium; assembly: GCA_963739145.1. Lineage (GTDB taxonomy): Bacteria > Pseudomonadota > Gammaproteobacteria > Burkholderiales > Burkholderiaceae_F > VBCK01. The sequence continues at coordinate 67,520 of CAVTZO010000002.1, read as the reverse complement.
CTGGTCGGCGGCAGCGTGCTTGTCGGCCTGATCTACCACGTGATCTACGTGCGCGGCGGACCGCCCCGCTAGCGCGGCGCTAGCTGAAGCACCAACAGGATAACGGCACTACCGACGCAGCGGATATTTGGCATCTCAGACGTCACGCCGAAATCGGCCCGTTTTGATCAGGCATTCTCGGCTGACGGGGGTAAGACTTGGGAAGTGAATTTGATCGTTACGGAAACACTGGTGAACGATGCGAGGGAAACTGACAAAACGCATTGACGGCTCTGTTGGCGATCCATGACGCAGACCACCTCCCGCGCGAGCGCTTGCCGCAACTGCGGCGCAGCCGTGGCCAGCAACTATTGTCCCGACTGCGGCCAGGGGACATCCCTGCATCCGCTTTCGGTCCGGGAGTTTGCGCACGAACTGGCTTCGCATTACGTCGCCGCCGAGGGAAAACTCTGGCGCACCTTGGCCTTGCTCGTTCTGCGGCCGGGGCGGCTTACCGTTGAGTACCTCGCCGGGCGCCGCCAGAAATACATCATCCCGGTCCGACTCTACCTGACGGCGAGTTTTCTGCTTTTCGCTGTTGCGCAGTTCAGCAATCATGTAGTTGCCGGCCACCAATCCGAGGTGAAAATCTTCCGAATTGATTCCGGCGATCTGGCGGATCTGAAAAAAGAAAATTTCGCGCGATGTCTGGAAAAAGACGCTGCGTGTTCTTTCCTCGAGCGCTGGCAGGCACGCGGCCTGGTCAAGCTCCAGGAAGACCCGCAGGGATTCATGGATCGATTCGCGGAGCGCTTCTGGCACAGCGTTTCCTATGCGATGTTCCTCGTGCTCCCCATCTTTGCCTTGCTGTTGAAAGCCGCGTACCGCAATCGCCACATGTATTACGGCGAACACCTGGTTTTCGCGCTGCACGTGCACAGTTTCTGGTTCCTGGTCGCCCTGGTCTCCGCGTTTCTTCCCGGGTTCATTGGGGATTGGTTGCCGCTGGTTTCGATCGCCTACGGGATATGTGCTATGCATCAAGTCTATGGCGGGCGCTGGATCTATACGCTGCTACGCGGTGGCGCTGTCGCGCTGTTGTACTCGATCGTGCTTGGCGCAGGCGCTGCCGTTCTTAGTCTCGCGCTGTTGTCGACCTGAGCAGCACCAGTCCAGCAACCGGGTCTTTTCGTTCTGCTCACGGAGTTCGCATATCACGTTGTATTGCCCGGAAGCGGTCGATCATGTCCGGCACCTTTGGGTCGGCACCCGCCGCAGACCCGCCGCAAAGTCCGACAGGCTGGTAGGCGTGCGCAGCGGACGCGCTTCGTTCAGCAAGCACTGCATCGAGTTGGGGCATCGCTGCGCGTAGCCCTTCTTCCGGACGTGGGGCAGATCTGAACTGTGGTGGAGGGCGCGGACTTGGCACGGTAGCGGCCGGGCGGCGTTGCGAAATTTGCGGCCGCCGAGACAGACGCTCGACGGTCGCCTTGCTTTTTGCCGGTTATGCGGTCTGGACGAGCTCGGCGACGACTTCCGCGAGCTTGTCGAGGATCTGGCCGAAGCCTGCGGCTGCGCCTTCCTGCTCTTCCTTGGTGGCGGTGGGGTCGTTGCGCGTAAAGGTCAGTTTGGTCTGGCCGTTGCCGTAGTCCTCGAAGAGGATTTCGTCGATGTTGCCTTCTCGGTCCTCGTCGGGAAAGCCGTAGAGGGCGGGGCTCACGCGATTGCCGTCGGCGTCGGCGAAGTACCAGAGCCAGACGATCTTTTCGAGGGCGACGATCTCGCGGAATTCGCCGCCATTGTAGAAGACTTGACCGTCGGGGGTTCGCATTGAGTAGGTGAAGCGGCCGCCAACGCGCAGATCGATGCGGCAGACGGGCGAGGTGAAGCCTTTGGGGCCCCACCATTTCATGACGTACTCGGGGGTTGTCCAGGCCCTCCACACGAGCGCGCGTGGCGCGTCGAAGACGCGGATGAATGACTGGACTCCGGCTTCATTGGTTGCTTGATTTGCCACGGGTTCTCTCCTCGTTTTTCATTTCCTGCAGGACCGCATCGAGTTTTTCGAAGCTCTCTTCCCAGAGTCGCCGGAAATCGAGCGCCCAGTCGGCGACAGCCTTGATGGCGGTAGGGCGTAGCGTGCAGATGCTTTCTCGCCCGCGTCTTTGTTTGAACACGATCTTTGCGCGCACCAGGCAGGCTACGTGCTTGGAGATCATCTGCTGCGAGAGCGAGAAGGGCTCGGTGAGATCGTGAATAGAGGCCGGTCCGAGGGTCAGTTTGATGACCATGGCGCGGCGGGTCGGGTCAGCAAGTGCAGCGAAGGTTGAGTCGAACGAATCCACAACCAAACGGTAGTGAATAGTGATGGGGATGTCAAGGATTGTTTTTGAAATATTTGTGGGGGCGGAGGTGCGGCGCCTCGAATCATGAGCAACGCCATCGAAGCCTGCAAAAGGGCGAAAGCGAGGCTGATCTTCTTTGATAACGTCTACATGTATGGAAGAGTGAAAGGTTTCATGACCGAGGAAACGTCCTTCAACCCCTGCAGCAGGAAGGGCGAGATTCGTGCGCAGATCGCGAGCACGCTTATCAGGGTATGTTCAAGATTGCGCCAGCGGAGCTCTGGAAGATTCGCGTTGAACAGACCTGGGTGGCGGGCGAGAAAGTCTATTCAAGTCGATGATCCACTGCCCAATACCGCGCGCATCGTCGCGGCAATGCAGAGCTCGGTCTAGCCTTTGACGAAGTTGCCGCCTCTCCCGCATTCAACTCTTTAGCAGCACTGGTGGCCGGGGATGGAGCCGCGCCATTGTCAGCACGTCGTCGTAACGGCCATCGCGCAGGCCATACGCGCGCAGCCGCCCTTCGGTTTCGAAACCGAATCTCTGATAAAACCTGATCGCGCGCTCATTGTCCACCCAGACGGTGAGCTCGATTCGCAGCACGCCAGCCCAGCGATCGGCGTAATCGATCAGCGCTTCCATCAGAGCAGTGCCAACGCCGCGCCCCTGCGCCGGCTTGGCGACGCTGATGCCCAGGGCCAGCGCGTGTTGGCGCCGAAGGTTCGGCGCCGCCGAATGCATCCCAGCAGTGCCGACCGCCTCGCCGTCGAGCTCGGCAACCAGGTGGATGTCGGCGCGGCCGGGGTCCGAGGCCGCTTCCAACCGCTTGCGCCAGACCGCGGGGTCAGGGAATGGCAATTGCAGCAGCTGACCGAACACGTCTTCGTCAGCCATCATGCGGGCAAAAGCTGGCGCGTCTTCGGGACCGGCACGGCGCACTCGGATCGTATTCATCGTCTCATTCCGTCGGGACCTTCGCCGCAAGCGGCCGAGATACCAATTCTGCCGCAGTCGGCAGAGGGTGTGTGCGGCGGGCAGCCTATCCGCGCTCCATTCCGAGGAAGGCGCGCATCCGTGCCACTTCGGCCTCAAGTTCCCTGCGGAACGCTGCATCCGTGGGTTCACCCCCACTGCTGTAGCCGAACGAGCAGCGCAGGGTGCCGTCGACGACGGCGAGGTTTCCCCAGCCGATCACGCGGTCGTGCCACAGCAACGGCAGTGCGTAGTACCCCAGCTTGCGTTTCGGCGCCGGCGTGTACGCCTCGAAGCGATAGGGCCAACCCCAGAACATCTCGAACCGCCGGCGGTCGTGGACGATCGGATCGAACGGTGTGAGCAGACGCACGCTCTCGTCGGGGCGCCAGCGGCGCGAGGCGGGATCTTCTGTTGCCGGCCAGTACCACGCCACGCCGCCGACGAGCGAGTGCCCAAGTCGCTGCTTGGCGCGGGCGAGGGCCGCTGCGGCGCGGCGCCCCGCCCATTGCGGCGTGCCGCCGCCAAGAAGATACAACAGATGCCCCAGCCCGCTTGCTGGCAGCGGAGCGTACTGGTCGACCGCCAGATCGACGAGTGCATCCATTCTTGCATCGGCCGTCGCGTTGTCCGGAGGCGATGCGTCGGTGTTGCGCACCGCGTACACGCGTGTGCCGCCGTCCCGGCGCGCCACGCGCAGCCAGCCGCGGTAATGCATCTCCTCGAGCAATTTCGTGCTGACGTTGGATGATCCGCCGAACCAGTTCATCGCCTTGCCGTGCGCGAAGTGCAAATCGACCTCGCGCGGATGCGCCGCGCCGCGCTCCAGGACAAAGGCCAGCACGGCCTCGGCCTGCTTTCGGCGCCGAGTCGCCCACGAATGTCGCGGTGTGCGCGGATGCATCAATTCGCTGTATGCGCGCGGCAGGAACCCGTAGTTGACGAAAAAATCCTCCTCCAGGGCGAGGCGCGGATAGCGCCGCTCGAGGTCTCCTGCCCGATAGCCGGTCACGCGATGGCGCAACATCAAGTCCTGGGCACGGGCCGGGGCCCGGATCGGGTCCGCCTGCACGAAGCCGAGCTTGTTGATGGCCCGACCGAGCGTCGTCGGCCGGAACAGCGAGCGGGCCACGGCGTAGCGCCGCAGCTTTTCTTCGGTAACGGTCAAGGCGCGATGGTTTGCGTACGGGTGGGCGGACTCCTATCCGCCCTGCGTCAAATTGTATTGGAGTGACCCGCGGCTGCCGATCGACCGCCGGCTGCCAGGCGCTCGAGCAAGGCCAACTTAAGAGGCGAGGGCAGACGACAGAAAAGCTTTTTCCCGCCCGCTTCGGCGACCGGGGCAAGCCTGATCGCGTCAAGTTGGCTGATCAGGTCAAATCCGGTCACGTCGAAGTCCGCGCATTCGGCGCTGGACGCTTCGAGCGCCGTGGTGTCAGTGGCAGGTTGGATCGTTGCGTTCATTTGGTTCACCGTTAATCGAATAGGGCGCAATGCAGGAAGGCACGGACAGCTCGAGATCTCTTGGCTCGCATACCGGCCTCCAGCGGGGCGTACGTCGTTTCGATAGTGCCAATTTAGGTGTCGGCCCGATTTCTCGCCATCGACTTCCGACCAAGCGCCGATTCCGTGTGACTGACCCGGCCTGGCCAGGACCGGCACTTCGCACGCCGGAAGCGAAAGTCCGCAAGAGGTCGCATGTCGCCGCGACCGCTCAGGCGCGCGGGGCGGAGTGCTGCTGAACCACCAAGTCCGCATTCGCCGTGGCGCTCGGAACGCCGGCGGCGAACAGCCAGAGCACGCTGCTCAGCACCAGCGTGGAGACGAGCGCGGCGGCGCCGGCGGCGAACACCTGGTTCGGACGGTTCTGGCGGGTCGAGTACTGGTTGGCGTTCATCGTCTGTCTCCTGGATTTGTCCGGTGCGGTTGCACCGAATCGATGGGCGTACTTTGCGGCTGGCGATGCCTTTCAGTCCTTGAGCGGACTGAAGCGGGTCTTAAACGTTCTGAAACGCCTCCGGACCGGGCTTATGGGGTTTGCCGGCGGACGCCGCGGGGCTGCCGAAAACAGACTCGGATGACGCTGAATCATCCGCTTAAGCGTTTGATTTATATGGAATGTACCGTTTCTGGATAGCTGAGCCGAGTGGGTTCTAGTAGGGTCCTGCGGCTCTGCCTCAGGTATTGCGGGCGCGTCAATTTCTCCGCGGGTCTCGGGCGCTGGGGCGGGCGCGCCATCGGGAGTCAGCACCAATGCGTATCCATCGATTCGATACAGCCGGCACAGGCGTCTGGCGCAAGTGGCCCGCTCTTGTTGCCGCGAGCGTGGCAGTCACGTTTGCCGCGCCAGCGATTGCACAGGCGCCCGCGGCCGCAGGGGGTGCGGCCCCGGCGCTGTCCGCCACGTACCTGGAACAACTCGTTGGCCCGATCGCACTGTATCCCGATGACCTGATCGCCATCGTCCTGCCCGGCGCGACCAACCCGGTGCAATTGGTGCTGGCGGAGCGCTTTCTGGAAAAGCGCAAAGCGGATCCCAAATTGCCGGTCGACGAAAAATGGGACGATGCGATCAAGTCCCTGCTCAACTACCCCGACATCGTGAAGATGATGAGCAATGATCTGGACTGGACGACCTCGCTCGGCGAGGCCGTCGTGGAAGACCAGGGCGCGGTGCTCGACGCGATCCAGAGTTTCCGGCGCAGGACGCAGTCGGCGGGGAACCTGAAGACCGACGACAAGCAAGTCATCGTCGTGGAAAAGGAGGTTATCAAGATCGTCCCTTCCGATCCGCAGGTGATCTACGTCCCGCAGTACAACCCGACCACCGTGGTCGTCTACAGCACGGTGCCCGTGTACGCCTATTACCCGACGCCTTATCCGGTGTACTACTACCCGTATCCTCCGGGCGCCGCGTTCGCGACGGGAGTCATCTGGGGTGCCGCAATAGGTGCGGCGTGGCATGGAAACTACTACGGCACCAGCTGGGGTGGCAGCAACAACAGTGTCACCATCAACCGCAATACCTACGTCAACACGGGCAACGTCAACGTCAATCGTGGCCAGGGGAGCACGCTGCCGGCCAATTCGACGGCATGGAAGTCCAACAAGCAGCCGGGACAGGTGAGCGGCACGGCTGCGCGATCCGCCTCGAGCACGCGTGTCGGTTATCCAAGTGCCGGGCAAGGCGGTGGCATGGGTTCCGCGGGTGGCGCTGCGCCTTCCGCCAAAACGATGCCGGCCACGGCGGGCGGGGTGGCGAACAGTGCGGCAGCGCGCAACCCCACAGGGACAGCCAGTGGATCGCCGCGCACTCCGTCTGGAGGTACGGGGGCCAGTCAGAACGCTATGGCAGGCGGGGTGGCAAACAGTGCGGCAACGCGCAACCCGGCAGGGACAGGCAGTGCATCGCCGCGTACCTCGTCTGGTGGTGCGGGGGCCAGTCAGAACGCTGCGGCAGGCGGCAGCGCTTTCGGTGGCTACGGATCCGGACGTCAAACACAGATGGACAGCTCGCGCGGGTCCGCAAGCCTCGGTTCCATGTCGGGCTCAGGCGCACGGTCAAGGCCGAGCGGCGGCGGCGGTCGCCGCTAGGGAGCTCCCGATGAATCTCGCACACTCGATCGACCAGGTGAGAACCTCCATGAATGCCTTCCGGGCGGCTTCCGTCATGCGTCTTGTGGCGTTGGCGGCGCTGGTGCTGCTTCCGCTGGTGACGGCGGGCGCGGAGCAGAAAACCTTTGCAACGCCCGAAGAAGCCGTGGATGCGCTGATGGCCGCGCTCAAGGCGGATGACGATGCGGCGATGCTGGCCATTTTTGGCGAGCAGCACAGGAATCTCGTGGTGACGCCCGACCAGGCCGCAAACTCCGCGAGCCGCGCGGAGGCGCTCGCCCACATGCAGACGTACCGCCACCTCGAGGAAGCGGGACCGGACCGCCGCACGTTGTTTATCGGGGATGAGGCATGGCCGGCGCCGATTCCCCTGGTGCGGGACGGAGCGCGCTGGCGCTTCGCGACGGAGGAGGGCGAGCAGGAAATTTTCAATCGCCGCATTGGAGCGAACGAGCGCAACGCGATCATGGTGCTGCGCGTCTATCTGGATGCGCAGCGGCAGTATGCCTCGCGCGACCGCGCGGGCGATGGGGTGCTCCAGTACGCCCAGAAGCTCGCCAGCACGCCCGGCAGGCAGGACGGCCTTTACTGGGATGCCGACGAAAGCAAGGGCGAAGAAGTAAGTCCAATCGGGCCCCTGATTGCCGGAAGTGCGCCGTATCTGAAGGGGCACAAGGCGGGCGATGCGTACCGGGGCTATCACTTCCACATTCTCAATCGCCAGGGCGAGAGTGCACCGGGCGGCGCATACGGCTACCTGATCAACGGCCGCATGATCGCCGGCTTCGCGATGGTCGCGTATCCCGATGTGCACGGGGAAAGCGGCGTGATGACTTTCATCATCAACCACAACGGGCAGGTGTACGAGAAGAACCTCGGAGAGAACTCCGCGCAGATTGGCGCCGGGATGACGGCGTTCGATCCGGGCGCTGGCTGGAAAGAAGTGAGACCTTGAACTACCTGCCTGTGGATTGATGGAGCGATAAAAAAACCCTCTCCCCGGTTGCCGGAGAGAGGGCCGTCACAACTAGAACGTGGCTTGGTCGTCGAGCTCAGTCGTCCTGGTCGGCGACGCGGGGCGCCGAGCTGATCTTGAAGTCGCTCGGCGGGCGAACCGTGGTCTCGCCGGGATAGGGCCGCGTCAAAACCGGTCGCCTCGTACCAGTTCAGATGATTGACGTGTTCGGGTCCTCGGCGTCGGGCTTGGTCGCCTTGCCGGCGAAGATCTCCCGCTTCTTCTGAACCCGGCCGCCTTCAGGCGCTCGACCGGATTGCTGCTCGGGCGCTCGTGCGACGGTCGCGCCCGCCTTGGTCGTCGCGATGATATTGCCACTGCGTCCACATTCAGCGGGATCTCGTTCGGCAGGTGGTTGAACGGCGTCGAAGTTCGACTTCGGCGGCTTTCCCTTGACGAAGTCGGTCCGCATCGGCGAGGCCACGAGGTCGAACTGGTTCATCGGCGGCAGGCCGAGGATCTGCTCGATCGTGCGGGTCATGTTGACCTGCGTGTAGTAGGTGTGGTCGGTGGGCCCGTCCTGCACCGCATACGGGCTGACGACGTAGCCCGGGCTGCGGTGGCCGTCGACGTGATCAACGCCGTTCTGCGCGTCGTCTTCCTCGATAAAGATCGCGGACGATGACCAGACCGTGCTGTGGCTGATGTAGTCGATGATGCGGCCGACGGCGAGGTCGTTGTCCGCCTGCTCGGCAGCCGCGTTCGGCGGGCCGCCCGTGTGGTCGTCCATGATCCACAGGATGCTCAACGTCGGCACCTTGCCGGCCGTCGAGATCCTTCTTGAAGTCCTGCACCCACAGGTCGACCCGGAACTGGTCGGGAATGTTCAGATCGAATTGCGGGAAGTTCTTGATCAGGTAGTCCGAAACGACCGGCATGGACGACTCCGCCTGGACCGTGTTCTGGTAGTACAGCGTCGGATTGGCAGGCTTGGTGATGTCGAAGGACGCCTCGAATTTCAGCGCGTCGTCGTAGAACTGGCCCCAGCTCGGCTCGTTATGCGTGCCATCGGGGTTGTTGAAGAAGTCGTTTTCCACGTACTCGCCGTAGATCTTGACCGACAGGCCGGCCTTCGCCGCATTCGACCAGAAGAAGCCCTTGCTGGTGTAGGCCATCGCGTCTCCGGCGTTGCCGCCCGGATAGCTGCGTATCCAGTACGGCGACTGGATGTCGTCGGCGTAGGGCGCCATGCCCTCGGAGATCCACTGGTGACCGTCGGCCGACTGGCGGCTCGGGTCGTAGAAATTGTCGAACAGCGGGAAGCGCTTCACCAGCGCATGCGCGTTCGGCGTGGCCGTGCCGCCGAACACCGCCAGCGAGGTGTCGCCATTGCCGGCGGTCACGTCGCCCAGGATCTGATCGTAGGTGCGGTTTTCACGGACGATCACGAACACGTGCTTGATCGGCGAAGGATCGCCGATCCGGGCCGGGATCGCCTGCGGTTCGCCCTCGCCTTCGCCATGTCCGGCGGCCTTGATGTTCTGCGTCAGGTCCCAGTGGTTGTTCTGGTAAACCTGCTCGGTCATCGCCTCCAGGGTCCGGGCATCCGGCACGGGGACGATGCTGACGGTGCCGTTGTCCTGGTGGGTGTTCAGGCTCGTGACGCCATGGTCGGTTTCGGTCGAATTGCGCGCACCGATGCCCTTGTCGTTGGCAACGATCAGCGCGCGGTTGACCCTGTCGAGCAGCACCGAACTCGGGGCATAGGCCACCGGGATCATGCCCAGGACCGCGTTCTTCGCATCGTCGCTCAGATCGACGACCCCGATCGCATTGGCGTTGTACAGCGCGACGTAGGCGATGCCGTTCTGGGCGTCGACGGCGATTGAGTTCGGCGCAGCACCATAGGCATGGTCCTGGCCCGGAACCGAGATCGGCAGCCCGACGTCGATCGTCCGCACCACCTCGTTGGTGGAGGTGTCGATGACCGAGATGGTGTCGCTATAGGCGTTGGCGACCAGCAGGGCCCGTCCGAAGAACGCCATCCCGGTCGGGTGCAGGCCGGTCGAGATCGTCTTGGTCACCTGCATCGATTTCAGGTCGACCACGGAAACCGTACCGGTCGTGGCGGAGCCGACGAACGGGTCGGCGACGATCGGCGTGCCGGCCGAGTAGATCTGGAAGTCCGTCGCCGTGGCGGCCCGGCCCCCCTCGTTGCTGATGTAAGCGGTCGTGCCGGCGCGGTCCACCAGGATGCTGTGCGGCGCGTTGCCGACGCGGATCTGCGTGCCCTGCACCGGCGGCGTCGCGGTCAGGTCGATCCTGGCGAGCGTGTTGTTCTGATTGAGCAGCGCATAGGCGCTCTTGCCATCCTTCGAGAACGCGACGCCGCCCGGATAGGACGTATACGTCGTATAGAACGTGCCGCAGGCGCGTCCGTAATCGCCGATCGGGCTGTTCGGGAAGCAGTTGATGAAGGAATTGTTGGGCGGCACGCTGACATGCCCCTTGTCGCTGAGCAGGCCTCCGGCGGAGACGTTGGCGATGGCAACGTAGCTGCTGGCCTGGCTGAACAACAGGTACTTGCCGTCCGCCGAATAGGTGATGCCACTGTAGCTGCCGTAAGGATCAGCTCCCCCCGCCGTCGCGTACGTCTGCAGGACCTGGCCGGTGCGCGTGTCGAAGACTTCGACGCCCTGGCCCTCCGTGAGGACCGCAGCCGTGTGAGTGCTCTCATTCGGGTTCAGCGCGACAGACTTGGCGCGGACCCGGATGCCGAGGTCGACTTGAGTGCCCGCCGGGGTGATGACCTGGCCGCTGCCCACGACCCAGGTGCAACCCGGGGCCATCGACTTGTCGCAGCCGACCTCCTGAGGACCGGTGACGTACGTCGGGTATGGCTCCGACGGACCAGCGAACGCGGGAACGGCGAACCCCGCCGCGAGCAGGCCGGCGAGAGGACGCAAGCGATTGATTCGAGATTTTTTTCTGGACATTGTTCTAGCCCCCTTTGAAGTTCCTTAGACGCAGCCGCAGTTTGGCCGCGCCACTGAGTGATCGGAACTGCGGCTTGCGCCGCCCCCGCGCTATCGAATTGGCACTCGAATCGCGTGCGCGGTGAAGCTACAGACGGGCAGTAACGGAGTGATGACGGTCGGCAGAAATCCGCGATGCGTCTGGATTCCTTTTCGTGACTTGTAACGCTCGCGTCACGACCGGGCGATACCCGCGTCCGCCTCCAAGTCTTCGTCGAGCAGCGCGCGCAGCGGCCCCAGCCACGGTTCGTAGCGTCGCCAGCGCGCGACCGAATTGCGGTATATCGGCTGTCGGGTCTGCCACTTGCTCGGGGTCCTCACGGCCCGGGGATTGTGTTCGGGGCGCAGACACGCGTCGTTCCATGCCAGGCCGCAGGCCGCGACGATCCGCCGGATCATCGGCTCGGGGTCGCGCGTCAGTTCCTCGTAATCGACCTCGATGAAGCGATCCGGCGGCAGCACGCTGCGCCAGTGGTCGGTCAGCCGTCGGTAGCCACGAAAATAGTCGACCAGTTCGGGGCCGCCGGTCGGAAGCGGCAGGCCCGGATGGAAATTGGTCTGGTGGATCGACAGCGCCGTGTCGACCGCGTTGCGGCGGCAATGGATGATGAGCGCGCGCGGGAACGCGAGGTGGATCAGCCCGGCCCATAGGAAGTTAAATGGCATCTTGTCGGTGACCCGCGTCTTGCGCGGCGCGACCTCGCGCAGCAGGCCCAGATAGTCTGCTGCCGCGCTGGCGAGAAACTGCGCCCCGGAAGCCTGCGCCGCCGTGCCTTGCGCGTGCCAGGCCGCCCCGCGCTCGTTCCAGAAATTCAACTCGCCACCGGCGCCGACCTCGGGGTGGCTCGAGACGATCTGTTCGGCGAGCGTGGTACCGGACCGTGGCATGCCGATGATCAGCACGGGCGTTGCCTCCTGACGGCCGAGTTGCGGCGCCCGCGCCATCAATTCCGGCGTGCAGCGTGCGATCAGGCGGTCGATCTCGACGGCGAACGCGGTCGGGTCGAACGACGAAGAGGCCCGGCGCACTGCGTCAGCGGCGTCGAGATGCTGCATTGCCAGGGCGTAGTCGCCCAAATCGTCGGCCGCCTTGCCGAGCGCGAGGTGAAGTCGATGACGCTGGCCCGCTTCCAGCGCCGGCGTGGCGAGCGCGGTTTGCATCTGTTGCATCAGGCCGGCGTCGTCGGCTGTAACAGGGCGACACCGGACCAGGTCGTAGTAGCTTCCCGCCAGCAGCGGTGCAATCGCGATCGCGCGCTCGAAACAGGCGCGGGCCTCGTCGAAGTGGCCGTGCTCGGAGAGCAGGTTCCCCAGCAGGTCGTGCGCCAGCGCGTTGGCCGGATCGATCGCCAGCGTCTTTCTCAAGACCTTTTCGGCTTCTTGGTCGCGATTCTCGGTCAGCAGCGCCCGCGCCTTGCCGAGGCGGCCGAAGCTGGTCTTGGGCCCGGTTTCCGCCGCCCGGCGGAAACAGCCGATCGCCTCGTCCCGATGGCCCAGCACGTAGACCAGGGCGCCGGCGCGGAACCACGCCTCGGTCATCGAGGGAACCAGCTCGGTGGCGCGGTCGTAGGCCAGGATGGCTGCGCCGATGTCGCCCAGCTTCTCCAGTGCGATCCCAAGGTGAAAATGAGCATCGGCGAAGCGCGGATCGATGACGGCCGCCTGTCGCAATGCCGCGATGGCTTCCGTCACCCTGCCGACCTCCAGGCAGGCAAGGCCAAGATCGTGCTGGATGATGGGATTGGACGGCTGCAGCAGCGCTGCTTCGTGCAATGGCGCGATCGCGTCGGCCGGTCGCCCGGCCCTGAGCCGATCGGTGGCCAGCTCGAGTAACGCAGCCACCTGCTGCAGCTGGGCTGGGTTCGGAGAATCGGGCATGGGTCTCTAGAACGTTACTCGCACGCCACCGTAAACGGCGATCGGCATTCCCGGGCTTGCCGTGCGCGGGTCGGTGACGCCTCCCGCAATGTTCGGCCATGGCACGTCGCCGACCGGTCCGAATGATCCATACGTGTCGTATCGTTTGTTGAATACGTTGTTGACCACGGCGAACAAAGTGACATGATCGATCGGTCGGTAGGCCGCGTTCAGGTCTACGACCATATATCCGCCCACCGGCGAAGTCAGGTTGGCTTCGTCACCATATCGGTAAGCATTGCTTTGGACAACCGCTTCGCTACCGAATGTCCACCGATCCGTCAGCGAATAATCCAGAATCAGGTTGGCGCGATTTTTCGGTATGCCGGGTATCCGATTCCCCGGCATGACCTGAATCTGGCCATTGGCGTCGGCGGCTGGATTGTTCCCGCTGTTCAAATCCAGGGGCGTACGGAAGGTTGCATCCGTGAATGCATAGCCCGCTCTTAGTTGCAGCCGCCCGTAGTCGTAACGCAAATTGGCTTCGATTCCCTGTCGCAAGGTCTTTCCCGCATTGGTGTAGAAGGCCAGGTTCGGATTGTCGACAGTCGATTCGTAAATGATGTCGTTCGTGTTCCGGGTGTGATATGCGTCGACGTTCCAGGTCAACCGGCCGCCGATCGCATCCGCGAACTTTCCGCGCACGCCCAGTTCGACGGTACGCGCCACGACCTGATTGAGGTTTGGATCGCCGACGAAAAAATTCAGCAGACTGCACGGGTATGCCGCGCTCGCACAGGAGAGCTCTTGAGGCGTGGGTGCCCGGTTGGTTTCCGAATAACTGCCATAGATCTGTCCCCAGGGAGCGATTCGATAGGTCAGACCCGCGCTCGGGTTCAAACGGTTGTATGAATGTTGACCATTGACCGGCCCGCCGAGCTCGTCCTCCAGGCTGATCTGGGCGTCGTTGAAGCGAGCGCTCAACGACAGGTCGAAGTCCCGACCCAGAGGGAGCACTTCGGACGCGAATATCCCAAAGAAGCGGCTGGTGCTGAGCACGCGTACCGGGTTGACGCCCTCGCTCGGCTGATCCTGGATGACGCCCGGGCCGATGAACTCGCGAGAGTACGGATCGAACCCGCCGATTTTCTGTGCTCCGGAGAATGTGCTGTCCGAGCCATCGAAACTCACGCCGGCGACCAGGTGGTTCAACAAGCCCCCGATGCTCCTATGGTCCGTCGCTTGCAGCGTCGCGCCGTAGGCATGGCTCTGCAGCTGTTGCACGCTGAGTCCGGAATATGGCCCACCATGCAAAAAATCCGTCACGTTCTGGCCGCCGGTCGTCGTGACGACCGTACCATCGCCATTGCAAAGCAAACCGCTGCCGTCGCTGCACGGGCCAACTTGTTCCGTGATCCCGTTCGGCACTTGTTGACGGAAATTGTGAAAGTAGCCGACACCCTGGAGGGACGCCGTGTCGCTCAATTTGTCCGTACCGTTCAAGTCCACGGCCACGTACTTGTTGTCGACGGTATTGGGCGCCGTGAAAATGTTGGAGATGCTGGCCGCCAATGCCTGTATCGGCGTGGCACCCGGATTGCCGAGCGTGTCATGCGCGGCAGTCAGGTCCAGGTGAACCTCGGCAGACCCGGCACGCCAACCGAAATCCGTATATCCGCGGTACAGATCCGAGGCACCGGTCTGACGAAAACCATCGTCGTGCGTCGCGTCAGCGGTGAAATACACGGCGAAGGGACCCATCTCACGGCTGAATTCCACGATGCTGGCTGCGCGCCCGTAGGAGCCGCCGAACGCCGTCACGCTGGTGGTATCTGCGCAGAATCCGTTCTTCAGTCGCACGCTCACGGATCCGCCGAGTGCATTCAGACCGAAAACGGGGTTGGAGGATTCGATGACGACGGATTTAATTGCGGAGGGAGGGATCAAATCCCAGTTCACCGTATCGCCGAACGCATCGTTGAATCGAGCTCCATTCACGTAGACCGCCAGACCCTGTGGAGTACCAGCCACAGGGGATGCGGTAAAGCCCCGAAAAAGAATATCCGGCTGAAATTGGTTGCCTTCGACATCGTTGATCGTGGCCGAAGGCACATTCGAGACAATCGCGCTCGTCAGCCCGGGTATACCCGTGCGATTGACGTCCTGGGAGTCAAGCAACTGGGTAGCAGCCGGCACGCGGTCGCGATCGATATCCGAGCCTGCCAGGGGCGTGCTGCTTACGACGACGATCTCTTCCATGGAAGCCGTTGCCTCGCCGCCTGCTCGCACAGCCGGGACGACAACCGCGACCGCGATGACCAGAGAGAAACTCCATTTCGAAGAGGGCATTTCTCGTCGGCCGCAAAAAGCGAAACCGACGAGGCTATGTTTATCTCGTTACCATTTAATGGCCTCGAACTGCAGCCATCCGAGGGCGCATTCAAAATGTCGGCAAAGTCTGCGTACCGGGTCCCGTTCGAAGCCCGCACGAATTTGCTGCGCCAGGCGGCAGTAGCTCTGTAAACGATTGATTTATAACGTATTACGCGGAAACGCGCGGCAGTGTCAGGACGAACTCGACGCCGTCGGCGCAATTGCGCGCCGCGATGGTTCCGCCCATCTTGGCCATGTAGGTTCGCGCCACGAAAAGCCCCTGGCCTCGCTGGCCCTCGTTCGCACTGTGTGCTTCGGAGGGCTTGCCCTCTGAAACCCCGTACTCGAATATGCGCTCCAGCAGCGCCTGCGCGATCGGGGCGCCTGCGTTGTGCACCGTCACGCGCGCCGTTTGCGCGTCCGCCTCCGCGTGCAGCCCGATCGGGGTTCCGGGCCTGCGGTGCCGCTGCGCGTTGCGCAGCACGTGCGTGACGACGTCCTCCAGGCAGTGCTCGTCGGCGCGCACGATCAGGGGCCGCCCCAGCGGCGAATAGTCGACTGTCTCGATGCCGATGTAGTGCGCGTTGGCGGCGACGTGCCCCAGGAACGCATCCAGGTCCATCGGTTGCAGCGCCAGCCGCGAGGCCTCGAACGCCTCGCTCGGCGAGGCCTGGCCGTACAGCAGGCGCACCGCCTGTTGCATGCGGGTGATGTAGCGCGCGCTCGGATCGCCGCTGGCGCCGTGCAGGGCCATCAGCGATTGCAAAGGGGCCATGATCTCGTGGCCGACCGCGTGCCACATGTCCCGTTCCTGCGCCGCCCGGATCTGCTCGCGCTGTACGTCTTCCTTGACCCGTTGCAGCAGATCCCTCAGGCCCTGCGCCAGCACGCCCAGCTCGTCGCGGCCGCCCAGGTCCGGCAGGTCCAGACCGGACAGACCCGCGCCGTCCTGCGCGCTGCGCACGCCGGTGGAGATCGCCACAGCGCGCGCCGTGAGCAGCGCCACGCGCCGGATGACCAGCAACTCGAGCGCGACCCAGACGGCACCGATCGCGAGCAGCATGGCGCCGACCGTCCAGGCCAACCGCGTGGTGACCGCCGACAGGGTCCTGTTCACCGAGCGAAGGTCGCCTGAAATCTCCAGCTCGAAGCGGCCGAGCGAGGTGTCGACCCGCGCGTGCTCCCGCGGGGGCGAATCGAATCCCTGCGCCGGCAGTTCCCGGATCAAGCGGTCCACCCAGGGCGCGACGTGCTCGTCGCCCGCATCGACGCCTTGCAGCGCGAACAGCGGCTCATCCGCGCCGGCGCGCCGCACGGTCAGGCGCTCTCCCGGCCGTAACAGGTCGCGCAACTCGGCCAGCGAGAACGGCATCGTCGCACCGGGGGCATCGCTGTCGAAGATGGGCTCCGCCCCGCCCGGCGCCAGAAGGCGCAAGCGAACCGTCATGCGGTCCAGGTCCGGCGGTGGCCAATGCGGACTGCGTGCGCCCAGTTCGTCCTGGAACACCGCCAGCGGAAGGCGAATCGACACGAAGGTGCGGCGCGCGCACGCCGCAGGCTCGCCGGCCGGCTTGCCCTCCGTAGCCTTGGCGAAGGAGGGAGCCTTTGCAGAGGCGGGATCGATGCAGCGGCCCTCCTGCCAGAGCCAGCCGCGGAAATCGCGTACCGGACGAACACCCTTGGCGAGCGGCGCGTCACCGGCGTACCCGGTGAGCCTTCCACGCCCGTCGCCGCTTCGTTCGTACGGCGCAATCCAGCGGCTTTGCCTGCCCCGGTAATCCACATCCACCAGCACCCGGTGCACGTTGTCCAGCTCCAGGTCGCCGCTTTCATGCGCGACCAGTTCGCCGGCGGCCAGGTTCGCCACCAGATATACGAAGCCGCCCGCGTACGGGTTGGCGCCAACGGCGGCGCACAAGGTGGCGCCGTCCGGGTACTGCAGGCCGCACCCGGCCATTTCCACGGCCTGGCGGGCCTTGTTCCGGTCGTCGAAATCCAGCGCGGCGAAGGGCAGGACCAGGGGGTGCACCGGTTGCGCCCGTCCATTGGCCGCAACCGGATTGAGCAGCGCCAGCTGGCCGGTGGGGTGACGCAGCCGAGCTGCGATCTGCGCCTCGGTCTTCTTGAGCGCTTCGGCGTAGACGCGGCGGCCGCGCTCCTTTTCGTCCTGCAGCACGGACAGCGCCAGGCCAAGCGTGGCGCCCACCAGCAGCAGGAAAGCGCCGCGAAAGACGACGCGCAGCCGAAACGGCACCCGTGCCGGCAGGCGCCACGAACTCATGGCCGTGTCTTTACCCAGCGGAATCCCCGCATCGGCACGTTCTCGATGCCGTCGAACGCCGGGTCGATTTCGCGAAACGCCTCGCGGATGGCCCCGACGTGCTTGCGCACGTTGTCGCGGTTGCGCCCGCTCTTGATCACCCGATACAGCTCCTCGTAGCTCACCACCTCGCCGCGCCTGGCATCCAGCGCGGCCAGTATCCGCTGCGCGGTGAGCGGCAGGTTCACGCGCTGGCCGCGCCAGAGTGCGGCGCCCTGCCGCAGCGGATCGAGCGTCAGCTCGCTCGCGTCGCGCAACTGCTGTCCCTGCGCCGCGCCCCTGCGCAGCACTTCGAGGAAAGTCTCGACAAACTCGCCCTGTTCGAAGGTGGTCTTCTGCAGGTAGTCCCAGGCGTCGAGCGCCTTCATGATGCTGCGGTAGATGGCGGCCGGCATCGCCGAGACCACCAGCACCGGCATGCCCCCGCGCTTGTTGATCGCATTGATGATGGCGACCCCGGCGTTGCGTTCGCGGCCCAGTTCGATATCCAGCACCACGGCGGCGTAGCGCTCGCGCGCAACCGCACGCTCGGCGCTGTCGCGGTCGAACCACTGGTGCACCTGGATGCCGGGTCGAGCCGCCTCGATCCAGCCCTTGAGCTGGTCGCTGGTCGGAACATCATCCTCGATGACGGCGACGATCGGCATGGCGGCGATTATCCCGCGGGCGCCGCGACCCGAGACGGAAGATTTCTTCCGCGCGCGGAGGCAAGAGCCCCGCCGCACGGCTTTTTCGTTCCCCCGGCCGCGCGAACAATGGCAGTCCTCATCGACTCGACTCCAGGATCCGACTCAATGGACGCTTTTCTCGCGCTACTGAAAGAACGGCTTGCCCGTGCCGCTGCATTCGGCGCGGCCGGCGCGACCGGCGCCGCGGCCGGCCTGGGGCGCGCCCGGCAACAGCTGATCCTTCTGGGCGCGCTGGCACTCGTTGTCTGGGCGCTGGTTCGCCACCCGCTGCTGATCACCGTGCAGCCGGGCGAAGTCGCGGTCCGTACCAACGCGGTAAGCGGCACCAGCAGCGTGCTCGACCAGGGTTCCGCGCTGCGCCTGCCGCTGCTGCACGACGTGCGCCGCTTTTCGCTGCGCGACCAGTTGATGCGCCCGACCGAAGGGAGCCTTGCGTCCGGTCCTTCCCCCTACCAGTCCGTCGAAGGCCTGTCGATCGGGATCGATGTGGCGGTTCGATTCGCGGTCGATCCCGGCCAGGTGACGCGCATCGCCCGCAGCCTGCCGGCCGACTTCAGCGCCGAGGTGGTGGCGCCGCAGGTGAAGGAAATCGCGTATCGGACCTTCGCCCGGTACACCGTGCGCGAGATCTTCTCGACCAAGCGCGAGGAGATCCAGCACAGCATCGAAGGCGAGCTGCGTCCCCGGCTGGCGGCCGACGGCATCACTCTGAAGGCCGTTCAGATCGGCACCGTCGACCTGCCCGCCGACTATCGACATGGCATGGATCAATTGCTCACCCAGGAGCTGGAGGCCGAGAAGATGCGCTACACGCTGGAATTGAAGGAAAAGCAGGTCAAGCAGACTCAGCTGGAGGCGCAGGCCGACAAGGTCCGGCGCGAGACCGCGGCCGACGCGGCGGCGCGCGAGCAGATCATCGCAGCCAGGGCCCAGGAGGAGGCGATGAAGCACGTGCTGCCGTTCAAGCAGAAGCAGATCGAGCAGCGCCGCCTGGAAGCGGAAGCCGAGAAGACGGCGCGCATCAAGCAGGCCGAAGCAAGCGCCCAGGCCCGCAGGATCGAGGCCGAAGGCGAAGCCGATTCCCGGGTCAAGCTGGCCGACGCCGAGGCTTATCGGCTCGACAAGGTCGGCAAGGCCAACGCCGACCAGATGGCGCGCGAGGGCGAGGTGCTCAGCCGCCACCCGCTGATGATCCAGAAGACCGTCGCCGACAAGCTCTCGGACAAGGTGCGCGTGATCATCGCGCCCGCCGGGGCGGACGGCCGGTTCATCGGCGCCGGACTGATTGGCAATGCCCCCCAGGGGGCAGACGCCGCCGTCGCGGGAGCGCAGTGATGGCCGCCGCCACCGCCGCCGTCGCGATGACCGTGCTCGCCATCGTCGCACAAGACCACGTCGCGCTGCGCGCCGCGCCTGCCAGGAGCGCCACGGTCCACGCGCAATTGTGGCAGGGCGAGCTGCTCG
The DNA here is from genome assembly GCA_963739145.1 of uncultured beta proteobacterium. Lineage (GTDB taxonomy): Bacteria > Pseudomonadota > Gammaproteobacteria > Burkholderiales > Burkholderiaceae_F > VBCK01. The sequence goes on along the minus strand of CAVTZO010000002.1, from coordinate 47,916 downwards.
AGGTACGGGACCGGCACTCCGGCCAGTTGCAGGTGTACGACCATCGCCTTGAGCGCGCCGGCTACATCCGCGAAAGCGAGGCGCGCATTGTCGGCACGACCGAGGCCGATGCGCCCCCGCTGCTCGCGGTGCTGCGCTTCCTGCGCGACACACCGGGTGCCGAGTCGCTGGGCGTCGCCTATGCAGCCGCTTACCTGAAGGCGGCGCCGGCCGAAAGCATCACGGCCGAGCCGTTCGATGCGCTGGGCGTGATGGCCGAGCGGCTGGCGCGCGGCGCGACGCTGTCCCGGGGCAAGGTCGATGCCGTTTCGGCGCACATGGATGTGGCCGGGCAATACGGCGTGAAGTTCGTGAGCTATACCGGCAAGGGGGTCACCGGCCGGGGCGATGCGGTGCAGCTGTGCTACGACGGCGCCGCATTCCGTCAGGTGCTTGCGATGGACGGCACCGCCGGCAGCGCAAAGGCGACGCCGGAGCAACGGGCCCGCGCCATCCTTGCCCTGACCCGTCACGAATGCATCGATCCGGCCCTGTCCACGAGCGCACGTAAGGCTGTGGACCAGCAGCGCGCCGACCTGCTCGGCGGTATCGACGCGGCGGACAACGGCCGGCTCGAGGGGCCGCTGCGGGACCGTCTGCGCCTGCGACGCGCCGGCGTGTGGGCGGCCGTCGCGTTCGACAGGTCACGCTTGCAGGAGTCGCCCCAGGAGGCTGCGCTGCGCGCGGTGGGCGAGCTCGCCGCGGTCGACAAGGCGGCGCTGCCCGAGGAGGACAAGGGCGAATACAACGAGGCGGCCATACGCGTGGCAGCCGTGCGCTGGGCCGCTGCAAATGTGGCGCCAGCGCTGGGCAGGCTGCAAATCGACCTGCAACCCGGCGAACCCGGTCAAACCTGCGTGCGCTTGATCGACCGTTGGACCAAGAGTCCGACCGCGCTTGCCCAGCGTTGCACCTACGGGACCGTCTGGCCCGCCTCCGTCAAGGTCATGCCGGAAGGGCGCGCTCTCGCGCTCACCGTTCAGCCGCTCGACGGATGGAGCGAGCTGTGGGTATGGCACGAGGAGGCCGAGGGCTGGAAGCTCGACGTGCTTCCCCCGGAGGCGAGCGCTCCGGGCCTGGGCTATGTGGAGTGGGCGGGTTGGTCGCCGGTCAAGCGCGGCAAGCTGCTCGTCGTGCGGGAGGCCATGTCCGAGGGGCGCATCACGCGCCGCTTCGAGGTGCTGCGTGCCGATACGCTGGCCACGGAGAAATCGGCCGCAGAACCGCAGCAGCTCGCGGCCTTCGGTCTGTGGGCGGACACCGGTTGGAGACAGGAGACCTTGAGCCTGCGGTGAAGCCGGCGGCGCTGGGGTCGGCCACGGACCCAGCGCCGCGCCTTCTCCTCTTATCCGATCTCACACCATTTACACCTTCTATTCCGGCAGGCCGTTGAGCAGGAACATGATCTTGAGCACGTCCCCGGGGTTGCCAAGAGGCTCGAACCATCGCTGGAACACCGAACCGATATCCCCCGTACGATAAAGGCGGGCCAGGGAACGATCGACCGCCAGGCGGAAATCCGCGTCACGACGCATCATCAAGCCATAAGGCTCATAGGTAAATTGTGCATTGGACAGTTCGAACTCCTTTTCGCGACCGGCGGCGAGCACGGTCGAGATCAGGACGGTTCGGTCCGCGGCAAACGCGGTTGCGGTCGCTTTCTTGTCACCGAGCACCTTCAGAGCGGAATCGTAGTCAGGAACTTTGATCAGCGCAGCACTGAGTTTGGCTGACGCACCCAGCGCTTCGAGAGTTTTTTCAGTCGTGCTTCCTGAAACCACCACGATGCGCTGCCCCGACAGATGATCCGACGTGGTCGGGACCTCGCCCTTGCGGAACAGCAGGCTGGCGCCATCGACAAAAGTCATGACGCTGAAATCGAACTCCGCCCGGCGCGACAGCGTTTGAGAGGAATTACCGCATTCCAGATCGATTTTTCCGCTTTTCAGCGCATCGAACCGGCTCTCTGCCGTGACAGGTATCCATTGAATGTCGATTTTTTCCAACTTGAGCTGTTTTGCGATGTCATCAACGACAATCTTGCACAGGTCGACGCTGTATCCGCGAGCCAGCTGGAAGTCGCCGACGAAGGAAAATGGAATCGAGGTCTCACGGTAACCCAGGCGGATCGTCTTGGTGCGCTTGATCTGATCCAGAGTCGATTCCGCCCCTGCTGCGCCTGCCATCGACATGCACGCGATCAGTACGACCCCCAATATCGCCTTTCTGGTCATGCTGCTCTCCTCGGTGGGTAATTGAAGGATCGGTTCGGGCGCAAGGCATTGCCCGGATGGTGGACTGACCGGGGCGAGCAGTCTAGCCGGATACCGCAGCGCTAAAGACGAACAGGTCGGCTGGCGGAACGACAGCTGCTATCGGACAACGGGCGACGCGCCTCGATCACGGCTCGGCATGCAAGGTCGTTGCGATGTCCTCGCGTTGTCCGAGAATGCGTACCACGCCCAGATGGGCTTCGCGTTCGAAGTAAAAAACAACGAGTGGAACGCGAGGCGTCACCGCCGCCCGCGGCCCCGGTACCGCCGCCGGACGATGCGAGCCCGGTTGAAGCGGGGTCGATCGGCGTGGGAACAGATGCAGGATCGCCCGGCGCCGCAGGCCAGGAAGGATCCCGACCCGCATTGATTTCCTGGTGGACTCTCGGGGCGCGCTCTGGCGCCTAGAGCGGCAACGCGGTCAACTCCTCATCCTTGATCCGATCCCGCCCCGCCTGGAATTCCGGCAGCAGCCGCTCCACCTCCTGCCAGAAGTCGGGCCCGTGGTTAAGCTGCGCCAGGTGCGCCAGCTCGTGCGCCACCACGTAATCGATCACCGGGATCGGGAAGAACAGCAGCCGCCAGTTGAGTCTTATCCGCGCGTCCTCGTTGCACGAGCCCCACTGCGTGCGGGCCGAGGACAGTCGCCAGGTGAACGGCCGCACGCCCCCGCGCGCGGCCAACACGCGCAGACGCTCTTCCAGGATTGCGGTGGCTTCGTCGCGGAACCAGTCCTGCACCGCGGCGCGCACCTGGGCCTCTGACGCGTCCGCCGCCAGCGCGAGCCACAGCTCGCGCCCGATGCGAGCGGCTCCGGGCGCCGAGCCGGGTGCGCGCAGCCGCAGCGTGAGCTCTTCGCCCAGGTACGGCAGAGCGGCGCCGTCGACCCAGTGCAGCACGCGCGCTCCGTGCCGCGCGCGCCAGTCGTGCCACTGGGCGAGCTTGCTGCGGATCCAGCGCTCCTTCTCCAGGATCGCCTCCTCGATCGCGCGCAGGCTCACCCAGCGCGGCGCCGACACGGTCAGGCCGCGGTCGTCGATCTGGAATCCGATGGTGCGGCGGCGCGAGCGGCGCAGGCGGAAGTGGTAGTGCTGCCCGCCCAGCAACACGCGGCGCACGCGGCCGCCGGCTTCGTCCGGGGCCGTCGCCGGCGGCGGGGCGCGCTCGTCCAGCGGCAGCTTCAGCTGGCAGTCGCCGGTCTGGGCATCGCGCTGCATCGAGGTGTCAGGTCGTTTCAAACGGCCTCGGGCTCGCTCGAGGAGGTCGCGCCGGGTTCGTACGGTCCACTGTAGCGATGGGGGGCCAGGCGCCGCATTTCGGTTTCGATCCACGACTCTACCAGCGCCGCGATTTCACGGTCGGTACGGCCGGCTGTGTCGATCGGCGGGCCGATCGACACGGTGATCAGCCCTGGCTGCTTCAGGAACGCCTTGCGCGGCCAGCACTCGCCCGAATTCAGCGCAATGGGAATCACCGGGGCGCCGGTGCGCACCGCCAGGCGCGCGCCGCCCGTCTTGTAACGGCGCGTCGAGCCGGGCGGAGTGCGCGTGCCCTCGGGAAAGATTGCGATCCACCAGCCGTCGCGCAGATGCGTGGTGCCCTGTTCGACCACCTGCTCGAACGCGTTTTGCCCCTTGCTGCGGTCGATGTTGATCATCCCGATAGTAGCCAGGCCCCATCCGAAAAACGGCACCCAGTGCAACTCCCGTTTGTACACGAACGACAGCGGGCGCGGCATCGCCGAAGGAAGCCACAGCGTTTCCCAGGCCGACTGGTGTTTGCACAGCACGATGGCCGGGCCTTGCGGCAGGTTGTCCCAGCCTTCGATGCGCGAGCGAATGCCGCAGATCCAGCGCGCGCCCCAGATCGCGGTGCTGGGCCAGCCGGTGACCATCCAGTACCGCCGCGTCTGCGGCAGCCATGACCAGGCCAGCGTCCCGAATGCGTACGGAATCACGGTCACGGTCAGAAACACCATGTAGGCGGCGGAGCGCAGCGCGGTCAATGCGCGCATCGGTTCACCCTGGGCCTCATCATGCCGCCGCGAGCAGCGACAGGTCCGCGATGCGGTTCATCAGCGACCGCAATTGCGCCAGCAGCGCGAGCCGGTTGGCGCGCAGCTTCGGGTCCTCGACCATCACCATCACCTGGTCGAAGAAGCGGTCCACCGGTTCCTTCAGCGGCGCCAGCGCCCGCAGCATCCCGCTGTAGTCGGCATCGGCCAGCAGCCGTTCTGCGTGCGGCGCCACCCGCTCGAAGGCCGTCCACAGGTCCCTCTCGGCCGGCTCGAACAGCAGCGCCGCGTCGAACGAGTCGAGGCCGCTGGAGCCCGCGGGGGCCTTCTTCAGGATGTTGCCGATGCGCTTGTTGGCGGCGGCCAGGCTCTCGGCCTCGCTCATCTGGGAAAACGCGCGCACCGCCGCCAGCATGGCCGGCAGCCGGTCGATCCGGCCCGGGGCCAGCGACACGACCGCTTCGACCTCCAGCGTCGAATAGCCACGCTCCTGCAGCAGGCCGCGCAGCCGGTCGAACAGGAAACGCTCCAGCTCCTGGCGCGGCTCCGGGCCGAAGCGGTCGCCGAACGGTTCGAAGGCGGCTTGCATCAACATCGGCAGCGGCAGCGGCAGTTCCGCCTCGATCAGCATCCGCAGCACGCCCAGAGCATGGCGCCTGAGCGCGTACGGGTCCTTGTCACCAGTCGGCCGCTCCTCGATCCCGAAAAATCCCGCCAGCGCCTCCAGCTTGTCGCCCAGCGCCACGCAAATGCCCACGGTGGAGGAGGGCAGGCGGTCGCCGGCGAAGCGGGGCCGGTAATGCTGCTCGATCGCCAGCGCCACGTCCTCCGATTCGCGGTCGTGGCGCGCGTAGTACATGCCCATCGTGCCTTGCAGCTCGGGAAACTCGGCCACCATCTCGGTACGCAGGTCGGCCTTGGCCAGTCGCGCCGCGCGCTCGACGTGACTCAAGTCCGCGCCCAGCTCGCGCGCCAGGGCCACCGCGATCGTGGTGAGCCGTTCCACCCGCTCGAGCTGGCTTCCCAGCCGGTTGTGGTAGACCACGCTGGCAAGCTGCGGCAGGCGCGCATCCAGGGGATGCTTGCGGTCCTGCTGGTAGAAAAAGCGCGCATCGGCCAGGCGGGCCCGCACCACGCGCGCGTTGCCGGCGATGATCAGAGAGGGATCTTCTGCCTGGATGTTGCTCACCAGCAGGAACCGGTTCAGCAGCCGTCCGTCCGCATCTTGCAGCGCGAAGTACTTCTGGTTCTGCTGCATGGTCAGGATCAGGCATTCCTGCGGCACCTCGAGAAACTCGTCCTCGAAACCGGACTCGTACACGACCGGCCACTCGACCAGGGCCGCAACTTCGTCGATCAGCGCATCAGGCATCACAGGCTCGGCGTTGAGCTTTCGCGCGCCCGCCTCGATTGACGCCAGCATGCGCGTGCGGCGCTCCTCGAACGAGGCGATCACGCGGCCCGGGTCGTACAGCTGCGCCGCATACGATGTGGCCGAGCGTACCGAGATCGGCTGCCGGCTATGGAACCGGTGACCGAAAGTCTCGCGCCCCGCGGTCAGGCCCAGCGCCTTGACCGGCACCACCTCGCTGCCGTGCAGCGCGATCAGCCGGTGCGCGGGCCGCACGAACTGCACCGTCGTGACGCCGTCGGCGAGCTGGTAGCTCATCGCCTTGGCGATCGGCAGCCTCGCCAGCGTGTGGTCCAGCGCGGTCTGCAGCCCCGCCGCAAGGCTCACGCCGGCCCGCACCCCCGAATACACGAGCGACTCCTGCTTGCCGTCGAATTCGCGCTCCAGTTGCGACGGCTCGGCCGCGATGCCCAGCGCGGCCAGTTTCTTGGTGAGCGCGGTCGTGGGGCGGCCCTGCGCATCCAGTCCGACCGACACCGGTACCAGCTTCTGGCGGAACGTCACCGGCGCGCTGTGGTCTTCGACGGGGCCCAGCAGCACGCCAAGCCGCCGCGGCGAGCCGAATACCTGGCGCTCGCGGATGTCCTGCGTGATCAGACGGAGCCGGACCAGCTCGTCGGCCAGCTCGCGCGCGAATGCCTCGCTCAGGGCCTTGAGCGACCTGGGCGGCAACTCCTCGGTGTGCAGTTCGACCAGAAGCGGCGCGCTCATGCAACCACCCTCACCCCCGGCCCCTCTCCCACTGGCGTGGGAGAGGGGAGGAACTGCGAGCAAACCTCGGGGAGCTGTTCACCCTTTCCCACTGGCGTGGGAGAGGGGAGGGAGTGCGAGCAAACCTCGAGGAGCCGTTCTCCCTCTCCCGCTTGCGGCAGAGGGCCGGGGTGAGGGTCCGCGCTCATTCCTCGTCTCCCCCGAGCATCGGAAAGCCCAGCCGTTCGCGCGACTCGAAGTAGCTCTGCGCCACCGCGCGGGCCAGCGCCCGGATGCGCCCGATGTAGGCGGCGCGCTCGGTGACGCTGATTGCGCCGCGCGCATCGAGCAGGTTGAACGTGTGGCCCGCCTTCAGCACCGACTCGTAGGCGGGCAGGGCCAGCCCCGCATGGATCAGCCGGCCCGCCTCCGATTCGAACAGCTCGAACTGGCCGAGCAGCACGTTCGGGTCCGACTGCTCGAAGTTGTACCGGGACTGCTCGACCTCGTTCTGGTGGAACACGTCGCCGTAGCGCAGTACGCGCTGGCGATTGTTGGCGCGCCAGCGCGTGTAGACGAGGTCGAACACGTTGTCCACGCCTTGCAGGTACATCGTCAGGCGCTCCAGGCCGTAGGTGATCTCGCCCGTGATGGGCTTGCACTCCAGGCCGCCGACCTGCTGGAAGTAGGTGAACTGCGTGATCTCCATTCCGTTCATCCACACTTCCCAGCCCAGGCCCCAGGCGCCCAGCGTCGGGTTTTCCCAGTTGTCCTCGACAAAGCGTATGTCGTTGCGCAGCATGTCGATTCCGAGCGCCCGCAGCGAGCCGAGGTACAGCTCCAGGATCTCCGGAGGCGACGGCTTCAACACGACCTGGTACTGGTGGTGCTGATGCAGTCGGTTCGGGTTGTCGCCGTAGCGCGCGTCCTTGGGCCGGCGCGACGGCTGCACGTAGCCGGCGCGCCACGGCTCGGGCCCGATCGCGCGCAGGAACGTGGCCGTGTGCGAGGTGCCGGCCCCGACCTCGATGTCGATCGGCTGCAGCAGCGCGCAGCCCTGGTCGTTCCAGTATTCCTGCAGCCGCAGGATCGTCTGTTGAAAGGTAAGCATGCGGCGCGATTCTAGAGTCTCCTGGATCGGAGCGTGGTCGGCAGGGTGTCGGCTTCCGGGCGGCCCCTACGTCTGAGCCTATGGGGCGAATCTGAGGAGAACCGCGTGACCGTCAGAACGGCAATAGGGCTGCTCGGAGGCGCAAAGGCCCTGGGCGTGCAATCTGGACTGGCAGTGCAGTGGGAAAGGATGGTCTGCGAAGGCGTGCCGGTGCGGTCGGCCGACGCCCTGCGGGAGGTGATCGACGTGCCGGACGCGGTGCTGGCGCAGTTGCTCGGGGTCAGCGAAATGATCTTGTGGCGGGTGCGCGCCATCAACGGGCGCCTGAGCCCTGCGGCCAGCCTGCGCCTGCTTCGCGCGGCAAGGATCGTCGCGCTGGCGTTCGAGGTGCTCGAATCGGAACAGGATGCGGTGCGCTGGCTGATGCATCCGCAAGCCGGACTCGGGGTGCGGGCCCCCCTGGCCCTGCTGGCAACCGACGCCGGACGGGATCTGGTCGAGAAAATGCTGCTGCAAATCGGACACAGCGTCAGCGCATAGTAACCTTACGCTTTGCGAGAAGGGCTATGAGCGCCGACGAGGTACGCCAGCCAGCCAGTGCTTTCTTCTTCAGTGAGGCCGGCTCGAACCTGCTGAAGTCGGTCGAGGCTCTGTACCTGCAGCCCTACGACGACCAGACCGGCAAGGCCACCAGCGTGTGGGTTCCGGGCGCCACGATCGGCTACGGCCACCTGATTACGCAGAATCAATGGGACACCTACCAGAACGGCTTCAAGCAGGCGGACGCCGACGCGCTGCTTACGCACGACCTGGCTTCGTCGGTCAGTGCCGTGCAAAACGGCATCACTGCCCTGGTGACCCAGAACGAGTTCGATGCGATGGTGATCCTGACCTTCAACATCGGGGTGCCGTCCTTCAACACGTCGTCGGTGGCCAAGCTGGTCAACAATCCGGATGCGGCGACCGGCTATCCGAGCCTGGAAGCCGCCTGGAAGGCCTGGGATCGTTCGCAGGGCAATGTGATGGCCGGGCTGGACAGGCGCCGGCAGTGCGAGTGGAACATCTACACCACCGGCGTCTATCAGGGGTGGTGACATGAGGCGGCGGCCGGCGCTGCACTGGCTGGGCGCCGCGCTGGTGGCCGCCCTCGCTGGCCTTCCCGCAACAGCCTGCTTTGCGATCGACAATCCGGATGCCCCGGACCTGGTGGGCGACTTTCGGGGGCGCGCGCAGGCTTTCGAGAGGCGCATCGGCGCTGCCGCCTCCACGCGCGAGACCGAGGCCGCCTACGCCGAGTACCAGAGCTTCCTCGATGGCGAACTGGGGCAGGCCTATCGGGCGCTGGCCGCGAAGCTCGGCGCCGCCGAGCGGGCCTCGCTGGAAAAGGCGCAGGAGCGCTGGCTGGCTTATAGGGACGCCGAGTTCCGGTTCATCGATGACAACTGGACCTTCGCCCAGTTCGGCACCTCGGCCGCCTTCTCGCGCGGAGCCTATCGCGCGTCGATCGTCAGGGAGCGCACGCTTGCGCTGCTGCAGTACCTGAAGAACTACCCCTAGCCTAAGAGCCCGCGCCGCTCGCGGCGCGTGACTCTGGATCGGGCAGCGCCGCCCTGCCGGCGATTGCGGCCAGGTACGCCCGCAAGCTCCTGCGGCCGGCGCTGTTGGTCGCGCGCCACGCCCGCAAGGACAGCTCGAGAAAGGCCCTTTCGGCGGGGGTAAGCGCAGCGGCCTCGTGGCTTTGGTCGATCCAGCCGCGGGGCTTGCCGCTGAGAACCTCGATCTGTCGCGCGAGCTTGTCCCCGATTGGCCGCGCCGACTTGATCTGGCTCCACATGCTGGGGGCGATCTGAAGCGACGTCGCGAAAGCTTGCTCGAGCCCCTTGGGCGCGGCGCCTGCGGCGAGCGCTTTTTCCGCGTAGCCCTGGAACAGCGCCAGAACGTTTCGCCTTCGGGTGATCGTGGGATTGGTCAACTTGATGTCCACCTGCAACGAAACGAGGTTGGATTGTCGCGGGGGTTGACTTTCGAGTAAAGACTCTTTACATTGTTCGTGTGACTTTCGAACGGGCAAAAGCTTGAGAGGTCTGATCATGAAATCCGGGCGCACCTCCATCGGCACTCAACCCATCAAGGGTTCGGCTGCGTTCGTGCGCATTGCGGCGATGCCCAGGTCGCCGGGCACCGGTACCGCCATGCTGGGCCTGACGTGCGGAGCCGTGGTGCGTGATGCAGGCAATGCGCCGCTTGATCCGGGAGAGGGAGTCGCCTAGCGCGTACCCTCCAAGCTCTGTCTTCAGAGGCCCGGATTCCGAAAGGATCCGGGCCTCTTGCATTTGCACTTCGGGTGTGTCCATGCACTCCGCCTCGCGACAAGCGGTGTTGGCGGCGCGGGATGTGCGCGGTTCAAGGCCAGACCACGTGCAGCGAGACACCGCATCCTCACGGATGCTCGCGCACGGGCACAGCCGAAGTGGAATTCAGAGGAGATTCAAGGTTGCTCAAGAGGTTGCACCGAGTTTCCGCCACGACTTGAGTCGACGGCGGTGACGCCCGGAGCGAGTTGAACGCCCCGGGCCAATTTGTGAGTTGTCAACTAAAGGAGGTTCGCCGTGAAGTACTCACAGTACGATCCTGGCAAGAACGACTTCTGCTTCGGTTTCGTCCTGGTGGCGGTGTTCGTCATCAGCGTGGCCGGCGCGGTGGTCGGCTATCTGGACCTCGCTCGGGATCACGCCAATGCGGAATCCGCAAAGGTGCGCGAGGCTCCGGTCGCGCTTGACGTCGCTCGCGGGCAAGGACCTGAGGCCGCGGGCTCAGGAGCAGTAAGGTGACCGTGTCGGGGCGCCCGGCGCGCGGAACACGCAATTCGAGGCGTGCTGCGCGCGTCGGTGCCGCCCGGGCGCTGGGAGCAGCCTACTTGCCAGCCGCCTGCGCGATCTTCACGCATGCGGATAGCGCGCTGGTCAGATCCTTCGACACCGGCGCCAGGGGCGTCGCGATCACCCCGCAAATCACCGCCACCCAGATCTTGCCGTTGCGCAAATAATCGGCGATGGAACCGTCTGCATAGACGGCCAGGCCGCCGACGACGGCCAGCACGATCGCAAATATCATCGCCAGCACCCGGGACCAGTTCCGATACCGCTGGTCGGCGCGCTCGTAGCCTTCATCAAGCACCGCCGTCAGGTAAGCATCGAACCTTGTCAGCACTTCGTTATGCTCGGGCGCCAGCGGTGCGCCTTTGGCGATCAAGGCGGCGGCATCGGCCAGGGTCTTGGCGTCGACGGTTGTCGCCCCCGCAGCGAACGTCCTGGCCGTATCCGGCGAAAGGCGGCTCTTGATGAGCGTCTTGGCGGTCGACTTCTGGTCGGCCAGCGCCACGCCGTTGATCCAGTTTCCATGCAGTTTGTCGAGCAGCCTGCGCTCGTCGCTCGACGCCGGGCTGCTGGTGCGGCTGGCCGACGGAAAGAGCTGCCCGACGGCGCGCTCGATCAAGCCGAAACCGGCATTGGAAATGCCTCCGTCGGGGCCGACCTTGGTCGCATCGACCAGCGAGAAGGACGCCGTGCCCAGAGCACCAATGGCAGCCACCATGCTGCTGATATCGGGATTCACCATCGTTTTTCTCCCCCTTTCGTGTGGTGGACCCGCCAGGCGTTTGTGTGTAGCCGCCGCCCGATCAGGTCCGGTCGTTCAAGACCGCGGATACGTAGTTGATCGGCGCGTGATCCGCGAAATCCCGAACTCCGACGTTGCCAAAGTGCCAGCTCTCGTTGACCAGGTATTCACCCCTGGCGACAGCCACATCGGCATCGATCAGCGCCTGGCTGGCCAGGGGCTGTACCTTGCCGAAGCGGTCGATGTAGATCATGCCCTGGATGTGGGCGTATCCGAGAAATTCCGGCGGCAGGCGCGTCACGACGTCGCAGCAGTCCACGTAACGACTGACGGATCGACCATCGAACTGCGCAGCAAAAACGCCGTTGCCGACGCGCGGAGACCCGAAGTTCACGAGCCTGGCCCCGGGCAGAACGGCGGCCGCCAGCGTGGCGAGCGCGGCGCCCAGGCTGTGACCGGTGACCCAGGTCTGCAGGCCCGTCGTTGCCTGCAGCCAGGATTGGATCGGGCTCCAGACCGCGTTCAGCGCGTCGTGGAAGCCCAGGTGCACCTGTCCTTGCCCCTGCCAATCGACAAGGACGGCTTGCATGTCGGTGCCGATATCGGATGGATCGTCGGGCTGGGTCCCCCGGAACACGATGAACGCCCGGCCGCCCCGGGTGTCGATCGCCGCGAAGGCCTGCGTGCCGGTACCCGGGTCCGAGAAGAACACCGGATCGCGCAGTCCGGCGCAGGCGAGCGCTTGCGCCAGCGAGGCTTTGCTGCCTTCGTCCTGTTCGAATCGGACGTAGGCAAGCCGGGAACATTCGGCGCAGACGGCCTCGATCGGCCAGTCCTGGCCGGGCAAGAACAGCGTCGCCTGATCTTCCGGGTGAAGCAGCGCAGCCCGCGTCGCGTCGTATCGCATCGATCGGTCCGAAGGAAGTGCCACGTCCCCTGCGGTGGTTCAGCCGGCAACCGGCCGGACGCTGCCGGCTACGGGCTGCCCGCGGGTTGAAACTGCCGATCGCCCATCTGCCAGAGCGCGAAGGACCACAGGTCGGCCAGCAGGTTTTCACGCTGCGAGCGTGTGGAGCCCATTCCGTGCCCGGCATCGTAATCGACGCGCAACAGCACCGGCTTGTGGCTCGTGGTTGCGGCCTGCACGCGCGCGGCCATCTTGGCCATGTGCCAGGGAGCAACGCGCGGATCGTTGACGCCGGTGCTGAACAGGACGGCGGGGTAGGGCGTGCCGTCGCGCACATGCTCGTAGGCGGCCATCGCGTACAGCCCGTGAAAGCCCGCTTCGGTCCTGACCGAACCGAATTCCGACACATTGGGCGGCCCGTTGGGTTCGGTTTCCGCTCGAAGCGCATCGGACATGCCGACCAGGTCGAGGATCACGCCGAACAGGTCCGGTCGCCAGGTCAGCGCGCCGCCCACGGTGATGCCTCCAGCGCTGCCGCCGACCGCCGCCAGCAGCCTGGGCGAAGCGTAACGGGCATCGACCAGGTGCTGTCCGCAGGCGATGAAGTCGAAAATCGTGTTGCTCTTCGTGAGCATGAAACCGCCCCGGTGCCAGTCCTCCCCGTACTCCCCGCCCCCGCGCACGTGCGCCACCGCGAACACGCCCCCGCGCTCCACCCAGGGCAGGATCGTGGGATCGAAGTTCGCATCCAGCGAGATCCCATAGCTTCCATAGCCTCGAAGCATGGTTGGATGACTCTGGTCGAGCTGGATCCCCTTCTTGTAGATGATGGACAGGGGCACGCGCGTTCCGTCGTAGCTCACTGCGAAATCCTCCCGGGCCTCCAGCTCCGATGTGTCCACCTTGGAGGCAGGTATCAGGCCCGTATCGCTCGACGTGTCGCTGGCCGGATCGTAGGCGAATACGAGGGGCGCGCGCACCCAGTTCTGAATGTTGTAGAGCGCGCCCGATTCGCCCGGATCGGTGACCGGCGCGCCCACGTTGCCTTCGAACGGCAGCGCGATGGGGTGACTTTGCCTGCCGTCCAGCGACACGCGCAGCAGGTGCGAGACCGCGCCGTCCCGCTCGCGAACATACAGGCCTTCGCGGGCGATCGCGAACTGGGTGAGGACCGCGCGGCCCTCCGGCACGATCACCTCGGGCTTGCGCACATCCGGGTGCGCCAGTGCTGCGGTCAGCAGGCGAAAGCGCGATGCGCCTTTCTGGGAAAGAAAGTACAGCTTGTCTTTCAGCAGGGTGAAGTCCGTCACGCCGTCCTCGACGTCCGCGATCTTCTGCCATGGCGTACCGGCGCCGGTCACCTTGGCGAGGGGAGCGGCGAACAGGGTCGAGGGGTTTTCGTCCATGTTGTGGTTGGCCACCGCGATCGCGACCGCGCAGCCCGGCGCCACGATGACGTACGTGCCTTGCCCCTCCGGCACATCCACGCGCGGCGACACGCCGCGGCCGAACACGACGGGGTCGCCGTCGCCGTCGACGTGCGTTCCGAGGCTGTGCAGGTACGTGCGGCCGTTGTACAGCTTCTCGGCAGCCGGCGTGTCGGCGGTCAGCTTCCGATAGCGCAGGTAGAAGAAGGAGCGATTGTCCGGCCGCCAGGCAACGACGCTGTTGGAGGTGCGATCGATGCTCTCCTCCAGCGGCTTGCCCGTATCCACTTCCAGCACATGCAGCAGGCTCTGCTCGGATCCTCCGGCCGAAATGCCGTAGGCCAGGCGGCGCCCGTCCCAGGACGGCATGAAGTAATCGAGCGCGTGGTGCGTGCTGCTGCCCTTGCCGAGGCTCGCAGGATCGATCAGCAGGCGTTCATCGCCCTTCAGGCCGTCGCGGTAAAACAGCTTGGGCTGCGCCGCGTTCGGCTCGGATACGAGGTAGAAGTAGCGCTGGCCGCGCTGCACGAAGCGGCCCCTGCGGGTATCGGCGTTGGCCAGCTCGTGCACGCGCTCCAGCAGCGCCTGGCGCCCAGGCAGCGCATCGAGGATGGCGCGCGTGTAGTCGGCCTGCGCCTTCATCCAGCTCTGGACCTGCGGATCTTTCAGGTCCTCGAGATAGCGGTAGTTGTCCACCGTCGGCGTTCCGAAGTAGTCGTCGGTGACGGGTCGAATCGGTGCTGCGGGCGGAGCGTCGAGCGCGCGAGCGCAGATCGAGGTCAGACCGGCCAACGCGGCCGCCCATACGACAGCACGTGCTCTCATGCGCGCCTCCCTCACACACGATGGACGGACGCAAGTCTATGCGCCCGCGCCGCGGCCACAAAATTTCCACATCTATCCGGGCACGGCGGCGCAGGAGAACTGATTGATCGCCGCGAAGAACCAGGCGCTGCCGGCCACTACGCTCAGGTGCCACAGGCAGTTGCTGAACGGAAGGCTGTGCCAGCGGTACAGCAGCAACCCGCCCGTGTAGCTGAGGGCTCCGGCCACCATCAGCAGGGTCGGGACGACTCCTATGGCGTGGTAGATCGACACGCTCCAGGCAAGCCCCATCCAGCCCATGGCAAGGTACAGCGGGATGGCGACGCGTCGATAAAGCCGTTCGCTGCCAAGGCGCATGGCGATTCCGGTCGTGGCGACGATCCAGACCGCTGCCAGCAGCGTCGCGCCGCCATGACCGCGCAGAGGCAGCAAGGCAATGGGCGTGTACGTTCCGGCGATCAGCAGGAAGATCGTGCAGTGGTCGATCTTCTGCAGGAGCGGCCGGATGCGCCCGTGCTGCACCCCGTGGTAGAGCGCGGACATCAGGAAGGCGAGGAACATCGAGGTTCCGTAGACCGCCAGCGCCGCCACCGCGATCGCATCGTGTCTCGGCCCGTCTCGTGTGACCAGGTAGGCAAGGCCCAGGGCGCTTGCGGCCGCGGCGCTGCCCTGGATCGTGGCGCTGACGAGCTCCTCCCTGAGCGGGCGGACCTGCGTCCAGGCGCGCCCCTGCGACTCGACCTTTCCGGCCGGTTCAGCGGGATGGTGTACGGCTCGCATCAAATTCGCGGGGAACGTGCAACCATTGCATTATGCAATCGCGCAGCGGCCGATTTCCGACGAAGCGCCTCTTTTGCATGACGGATCCGCCTCGGCCGGGAGCCGGGAGCCCGGACTTCATGCAAGAATCCGGCCGATCGCGTGCCTGAAATCGTCCCCGTCGGAGCTGCCATGAAGACTGCCTCGCTGCTGGCCATCGCCCAACTCGGTTTGATCCTTGCTCTTGCCCCCGCTCTGGAAGCCAGGGCGGCCGATCCTGCGCTGCAGGCTGCGATCGCCAATCCCAAGCGCGCCCCCGCGTCCGTCAAGCGTGATGCCGTCCGGCACCCGCAGGAAGAGCTCGAATTCTTCGGTCTGCGCCCCGACATGACAGTGGTCGAAGTGTGGCCGGGCGGCGGATACTGGACCGAGATCCTGGCGCCCTACCTGAAGGGGGCCGGCACCTATTACGTGGCCGTCACGCCGCCAAAGGACCCGAACGCCCCCGCGCCCGGGAAGGATAACTTCCGCAAGAAGCTGGCTGCCGACCCGGATGTCTACGGCAAGATCACGCTGACCGAACTGGGCCAGGATCACTACAAGGTCGCGCCGCCCGGAACGGTCGACCTCGTCGTCACCTTTCGCAACCTGCATAACTGGATGGGCGACGGCTACGCGCCGGCGGTGCTCGAAGCCTTCTACCGCGCCCTGAAGCCGGGCGGCATCCTCGGCATCGAGGACCATCGCGGCCGCAACGACCTGCCCCAGGATCCCAAGGCCGACAACGGCTACGTGCGCCAGGACTACACCATCGAACTGGCGAAAAAAGCCGGTTTCGAGTTCGTCGCTTCTTCGGAGATCAATGCGAATCCGCGCGACACCAAGGATTGGCCGGAGGGGGTATGGACGCTGCCGCCAACGCTCGCGCTGAAAGATAAGGACCGCGCAAAATACATTGCGATTGGCGAAGCCGACAACTACGTGCTGAAGTTCCGCAAGCCCGCGCCCTGACCGTCCGCTTCAGGGCGGTCTTGCCGCTGCGGGACGCGCTCGGCGTGGGAGGCGGCGGGTCGCGATGCGCTTGCCTGGACTGTTCTTCGGTCGCGCTCGGGGCAAGACGGCGCGGAGAATGTAACCGCGCGTATCGACTCTCACAAGACCACGGAACATGCGGCCGCGCGTGAACGTCAGGCGCTAATGCGTTCGGCTACCCCGGTGGTTCGCGCCGCATCGCTCGCGCCGCGTCATGAAAAAAATCAAGACGCACAGTCCACCCCCGGGACCAGGAGGGTAAAGCGACGCCACCTCCGTTACAGATTTTTTGTTACACAGTTCCGCGCCGACCGCAGTCAACAACTACTAGGCTGCGACGTTGAGGACAACTGATCCTGCAAGCCGTCGACGATTCGGCTTCGTCCAAGGACGGGCCTCAATCACTTGAGTGACGGCCGTTTGTTCCGCGCATATCGGAGGCAACGCATGCGACGCATCCTGCCTGTAATCGCTCTGGTCGCGGTCATCACGGTGGGTTTGTCGGCATGCGATGGCGGATCGGGGGACAGCTCAAGTCCGCCGCCGGCCAAGGTGAGCTTTACCGGCACGACCGGTGTGTTTGCCGCATGGGTCGAACGCCGCCAGCGGCAATTATTCGGCCGCACCGATGGGCATCTATGCCGGCAAGAAACAGATCCTGCGCGGTTCCGTGGATTTCACGACGGGGGCGAACCTGTCGCAGGCGGCGGGCATCGAGATCTACAAGAGCAACGACGGCCACATCTACGCGCTGGATCTGACTTCCAGCAGCGCGCCGGCGGCGCGTCAGCTTTCCAGCTGAATCGCCGCCACGATCGATGACACCTGCACGCTTTCGGGAACCGCCGTCGCGGCGGCCAACTACGATTACGTCGGCGTCTTGTTCTCCCCCGATCTTCTGACGACGACGAATTCTTCGTATTTTTATCGCCTGCCGGGGCCGGACGGCATCTGCAACACGGCCGATGACGTCATCCACCTGGTCAAGACCGGGATGGCAGCCACCGACGCGCCGATCGTCGCCTCGACCATGCCGGTGGTGGCCGTGCACACTCCGCAGGGCGGCATATCCGGCTTCGTGACCAGGAGCGGCGCCGATCTCGTGCTGGTCGACACCAACTTCGCCAACCCGATCGTGCTCGGAACCTCGATGAATACGCCCGCGGTCGGTTCGACTCCAGCTTCAACCCAGTCTGAACAGTCTGGTGCGCGTTACGGCAGACCTGTAGGCGCGATCGGCGTGCGTGGCAGTCTGAACTCGGGAATGGGCTGGCAGATGGGCGATCGAATGGAATTCCTGAAGGCAAGCGTCCTCGCGCCGCTCGTGGCGCTGGGGCTCGTGGCGTGCGGTGGAGGCGGTAGCGGCACGGGGGCCGGTCCGGCTCCTCCCTCGTCGGGTGGGGGCCAGCCGCCTGCGGCGATGACGGCCGACGATGCGTCGCGCCTGGCCGACCAGGCTGCATTCGGCCCGACGCCGACGCTGGTGGCGCAGATTTCCCAGCAAGGGTCGGCCTGGATCGACGCCCAGATACAGGCCCCGCCGACCGGCTACCCGGCGCTCACCGTGGTGAGCCCGAATGT
The DNA here is from genome assembly GCA_963739145.1 of uncultured beta proteobacterium. Taxonomy (GTDB): domain Bacteria; phylum Pseudomonadota; class Gammaproteobacteria; order Burkholderiales; family Burkholderiaceae_F; genus VBCK01. The sequence goes on along the minus strand of CAVTZO010000002.1, from coordinate 30,229 downwards.
TGCGATCGGCTGTCCGGCGACCCTGCCGGCCGGCAACACCTGTGTGCGGGACAACTACAGCGCATTCCCGATCCGGCGCGTGTTCTTCCAGAATGCCTTGAACGGACCGGATCAGTTGCGTCAGCGCGTCGCGCTCGCGTATTCGCAGATTTTCGTGGTCTCTTCCGTGCAGATCGCACCGGCCTACGCGCTGCGCGAATACCAGCAGATGCTGCTCAACGACGCCTTCGTCAATTTCCGCCAGATTCTGCAGGACGTCACCCTCAGTCCGGTCATGGGTGCGTACCTGAACATGGCCAACAACAACAAGGGCAATGCGGCCAAGGGCATCTCGCCCAACGAGAACTACGCGCGCGAGGTGATGCAGCTGTTTTCCATTGGGGTCAACACGCTCAATTCCGACGGCTCGCTCATGCTGCAGAACGGAGCCGCGGTTCCGACCTACACCCAGGCCACGATCGAGGGCTTCGCGAGCCTGTTTACCGGCTGGACTTACCCGACGGCGCCGGGCGTGGCGGCGCAGTTCAACAATCCCGAATATTTCATCGGCCAGATGATCGCAGTGCCTTCCAACCATGACACCAACCCCAAGCTTGTCCTCGGCGGCACGACCCTTCCCGGGAACCAGACACCGCAGGCCGATCTGCAACAGGGCCTGGACAACATCTTCAATCACCCCAACGTCGGTCCCTTCATCGGCAAGCAGCTGATCCAGTTCCTGGTCACGAGCAATCCGAGTCCGGCGTATGTAGGACGCATCACGGCGGTCTTCAACAACGACGGCACCGGCACGCGCGGCAACATGGCGGCCGTGATCAAGGCGATACTGATGGACCCCGAGGCGCGCGGCAGCACCATCACCAGTGCCAGCTACGGCAAGCTGCGTGAACCGGCGGTGGACGTGATCGCCGTCCTGCGGGCGCTCAATGGCAGCACCGACGGCGTCTATCCGATTTCGGCCGCCAGCAGCATGGGGCAGCCGCTGTTCGGTCCCAACACCGTATTCAGCTTTTACCCGCCGAGCTACCCGCTGCCGGGCTCGGCGACGCTGCTGGCGCCGCAATTCGGCATCCTGAATACCGCGACCGCGGTGGCACGGCTCAATTTCCTCTACAGCCTGCTGTACTCGCCAAACGGCATTGCCCCGGCCACCAACGTACCGGGGGCCACGGGTACCCAGGTCGATTTTTCGCTGTACGAGACCGATGCCGGCGACGCGAACGCCCTGGTCTCACAGTTCGATGCCAACGTGCTGCACCATACGATGGCGGTCAACGAAGCCGACGCCATCGTCCCGGCCGTCGATGCGGTCGTTGCCACCGACGCCTTGAACCGCTCGCGTGCAGCCGCCTACCTGGTGTTTGCATCTGCGCGTTACCAGATCACGCGCTGAATTCTTTCTGGAGCGACCCCGATCATGGTCAAGAATGAATCGCCCACGTCCATCGCCGCGCGGCGGCGCGTGCTGCGCCAGTTGGCCGGCATGGGTGCCCTGGGTTTGGTGCCCAGCCTGGCCAGCGTGCTCAGCCAGGACGCATACGCAGCCGGATCCTACAAAGCCCTGGTCTGCGTTTTTCTGTTCGGCGGCAACGACGGCAACAACCTGATCGTTCCCACCGACACGGCCGGCTACAACAACTACCTTCTTGCGCGCGGCAACGTCGTGGGCACGCCGGCCAACGGGGCCCTGGCCCTTCCTGCCGCCGGCAGTACAGGCGGCGTGCTGCCTCTGAATGGCATCAATTATGGTCTGCATCCATCGATGCCGGAGCTGCAAACCCTGTGGAACTCGGGCAACGTGGCGCTGCTGTTCAACGTCGGCAATCTGGTGCAGCCGATCACGATCGCGCAGTACCTGGCCAGCAGCTCGGACCCGACCCTGGTCCCCAAGAACCTTTTCTCGCATCTGGATCAGCAGCAGCAGATGCAGATCACTTCGCTTCCGGTCAGCGGAACCACGGGCTGGGCGGGCCGCATGGCCGACCAGATCGGCGCCGGCACGGCCAACGTGCCGGTGAGCATCTCGGCGGCCGGCAATGCGCTGTTTCTGGCCGGCGCATCCTCGGTGCCGATCGTCGTGCCCCAGAGCGGAACGCTCGCGTACAACGGCTTCAGCGGCTCCGCGGTCGACAACGCCCGCCTGGCGGCGCTGCAGTCGCTCTTGGGTTCCGGCAGCGACGCCACGCTGGTTTCCACCCTGGCAGGGGTGCAGGCCCAGGCGATGGCCACGGCCGATCTGCTCAAGCCGGTTCTGGCCGGAACCTCGGCACTCGCGAGTTATTTTCCGACGACCAACAACGTCCTGTCCGGCCTGTCGCAGCAGCTGTTGCAGGTGGCGCGGCTGATCCAGGCGGTCAATGCCGGCACCATCACCGCGCCCGCCCAGCAGATCTTCTTCGTCGATCTGCAGGGTTTCGACACGCATAACGATCAGCTCAACCGGCAGGCACCGCTGCTGGCGGAGCTGTCCTCGTCGCTGGCGGGTTTCTACAATGCCATGGTCGCGATCGGTCAACAGAACAACGTGACCGCATTCACACTGTCGGACTTTGCCCGCACCTTGAAGCCGGCGTCGGGCGGCGGTTCGGATCACGCCTGGGGTTCGCATCACCTCGTGTTGGGGGGCACGGCGGCAGTGAAGTCAGGTGCCTACGGTACGTTCCCGGATCTCACCCTTGCGGGCGCCTCCGATGTATCGACGGAAGGGCGGTGGCTCCCAGGCACGTCCATCGATCAGTATGGCGCGACGCTGGGCAAATGGCTCGGGCTCACCCCCGCGCAGCTGGCGATCGCGTTGCCCAATCTGGCCAATTTCCCGGTCAAGGATCTTGGGTTCCTGGCTTAGCAGGATCGACCGCGGCCCGATGCTTCGAATTCTCGGAAGAACCAACTCGATCAACGTTCGCAAGGTGCTCTGGGTTTGCCACGAGCTCGATCTGCCGTATGAGCTGCAGCCATGGGGCACCGGCCACCGATCGACCGCCGCGCCGGAATTCCTCGCGCTGAATCCAAACGCCCTGGTACCGGTCATCGCCGACGGGAACTTCGTTTTGTGGGAGTCGAATGCGATTTGTCGATACCTGGCGGCCGAGCACGGACGCGTCGATCTGCTGCCGGCGCGGCCGCGCGAGCGCGCGCTGGTCGAGCAGTGGATGGACTGGCAGACCACCGAGCTGAACAACGCCTGGCGTTACGCGTTCATGGCGCTGGTGCGCCACAGTCCGGCTCACATGGATCAGGCCGCGATCGCGGCCAGCGTGCAGAGCTGGAATCGGCATATGGCAATGCTCGACGAGCAATTGCGCAAGTCCGGAGGATTCGCGGCCGGCGATCGCTTTACCCTCGCCGATGTGGCTGTCGGCCTTTCCACCCATCGATGGTTCATGACCTCGATCGAGCGCCCGACGCTTGCCGCCGTATCGGCATATTACGAACGCTTGAGCGAGCGCCCCGCATACCTGTTGCACGGCAGGAACGGGGTCCCGTAACCTGCATCGGGTCGCAGGGCGCGTGACGGCGCGAGAGCGGCGCCCTTAATCTGGGTCAATGCTTCGCATCGTGCCTTGACCTAGGATGGATCGGTCAAGCGCCCCGGAAAACGCTTCGCATTCAACCGGACCTGGCGCTCCATCTGTCGCAAGCTCGCCGGGGCAGTTGGACAGCGGGCTCGAGCCTCCGGTTTTTCGAAGGTCATGCATGCCTCATCGATCCAAGCATTCGCGTACCCGTGTCCTGCTGACGTCGGTCTTCCAGCCGTTCGCGTGCGACGATGAATTCGGCAGCCGCGCGATCAACCCCCTGGAGCTCTATCACAACCAGGTCACGCGCGCGCAAGGGCCGTTCTCGTTGCGCATGCACCACCGCTCCTGGGGCATCATGATGATCCAGGAGAACATCTCCGCTGCGTCGACCCTGCTCGACTTTCCCACGCGCGAACGGTTCGTGCGGGAGCTGAAGTCGGCCGCGTACGACATCGTCGGCATCTCCGGCATCATCGTGAACGTCGGCAAGGTGCGCGAGATGTGCCGCCTGGTGCGGGAGCACTCGCCCGGATCGACCGTCGTGGTCGGCGGCCACGTCGCGGCCATCCCCGGGATCGAGGGCATGCTCGACGCCGACCACATCGTCAAGGGCGAGGGCATCCGCTGGTTTCGCGAGTTCCTGGGCGATGACGTCGAGACGCCGATCTCGCACCCGGTGATTCCCGCGTCCTTCGGGTTCCGGCTGATGGGAATCAAGATGTCGCAGGGGGGCGGCGATCCGGCCGCCACCATCATTCCGTCGGTCGGCTGCCCGATGGGCTGCAACTTCTGCACGACCTCGGCCTTCTTCGGCGGAAAGGGCCGGTTCGTCAATTTCTTCGAAACCGGAAAGCAGCTGTTCGACGTCATGTGCAAGGCCGAACAGAAGCTCGGTGTGCGCACCTTTTTCATGATGGACGAGAACTTCCTGCTCTACAAGAAGCGCGCGCTCGAGCTGCTCGACCACATGAAAGCGCACGGCAAGGTCTGGTCGATGTATGTTTTTTCCTCGGCCAACGCGCTGCGCAAGTACGACATGCGGCAGCTGGTGGAACTGGGCGTTTCGTGGGTGTGGATGGGATTCGAGTCGAACGAGAGCGGCTACAGGAAGCTCAGGGACTCCGACACGGTCACGCTGACGCGCGAGCTGCAGTCGCACGGCATCCGGGTCCAGGGCTCGACCATCGTCGGCATGGAGCATCACACGCCCGGGAACATCCGCGCGGAGATCGAGCGCGCCGTGGCCCACGACGCCGACTGTCACCAGTTCATGGAGTACACGCCGCTGCCGGGCACGCCGCTGCATGCGCAGATGCAGCAGCAGGGCCGGATGCTGGAAGGAATGGACCTGGCCGACATGCACGGCCAGTACAAGTTCAATTTCCGCCACGAGCACATCGCGCGCGACGATTCCAAGACCTGGCTGGACTTCGCCTTCCAGCACGACTTCGCCGTCAACGGGCCCAGCCTGTACCGGATGGTGCGAACCATGTACGGAGGCTGGAAACGCTACGGTCAGGATGCCGACGCGCGCGTGCGTGCCCGCTACGTGGCCGAGATGAACACCCTGAAGCGGGGCTACGGCGCCGCGTTGTGGGCCATGGAACGCTATCTGCGGCGCTCGAACCGCGCCGTGAGCGAGCGGATCGCGGATTTGCGAAGACAGATTCAGGCCGAGGCCGGCGTCGTATCGCGCGTGATCGACGGCGCGATCGGCCCGGTGCTGCTCTGGTCGGCGCGCCGCGAGGGGTCGACCTACCCCGAGGGGCGGCCACTGGAGCCGCAGATGTTCGTCGACCGCAGGAACTGGGCTTAGCGCCCGGCGGCCCGAGCGTCTCGTCCGCCCCACACCGGTAATCCAGTCCCGACTAAATCCGTGGGGATCGCCCCCCATACCCGGGGGTAGATCTCCCCATATTATTGAGAACGCATAGCGTTTAAGCGTCCGCGGGTCTATAAGAAAGTATGTCTTTTCGGCTACTCGCATCGCCTGTATTAGCGATATATAGCTTAGACGTACCACATAGACGTTATTCCACTTGGGTGGGGGCGCCGCGGTGGGGCCGGAAAGACGAAAGCGCAGGAGGCTCGTATGAACTCGCGGTCTGATACCGATTTGCGCGAAGAACGTGCGAAGCGCCGCAACTTCTACGATCGCTACGACCTGCTGCTGGCCAACTGGTATCTGCTCACGAGGCCGATCCAGCAGGAGGTCATGGAGGTCAGGCAGGATCTGCACGAGGATCTCGCGTCCTGGCAGCCGCACCAGCCGCAACCGGATTGGAACGCCTACGCGGATCGGGTCAACACGATCTGCCGCGCAGGCGGGTTTCAGCCGCCCGTGGGCCCGACCAAGTGATGCAGGGCCTGCTCCCCCGGGCAGGTCGACGGGTGCCTTGCCGCCAGGCATCGACTCTGGGTCGCAACGTGCAGGTGAATACCTAGGAGCTGCCGTGTTCGAGCCGGTTGGCCGCGCGATCGCGGGCTATCTGAGCAAGCAGATCGACCAGCCCGGCGGGGGCAGTGCCGACGCACAGCTCGTCGCAGAGACCCTTGCCCCCGGCGACGTGCTGCTGGTGGAAGGCAACTCGCGCATGAGTGCTGCCGTCAAGTACCTGACGCAGTCCATGTGGTCGCACGCCGCGCTGTATGTCGGTGCACGGCCCGAGCTGCCGCCGGTCCACGGCGAAGCGGCGACGCTGATCGAGGCGGACGTGCTCGAGGGTGTGCGTGCCGTGCCTCTTTCGTGCTACAGCACCTTCCGCGTTCGTATCTGCCGTCCGGTCAACCTCACCTCGTCGGACCGCGAACGCCTGATCCGGTTCCTGATCGAGCGTCTCGGACATCAATATGACCTGAAGAACGTACTCGATCTGGCCCGTTATCTGCTGCGGTTTCCGATGCCGGCGCGACTGCGGCGCCGGATGATCTGCTGCGGCAGCGGCGACCCGACGCGCGCGATCTGCTCGACGTTGATCGCGCAGGCCTTCGGAGCCGTGCGCTATCCGATCCTGCCGATCATCTCCCGCAAGCACGATGGCAATCCGGGCCGCGCCGACCTCGTGCGCGAGCTGTGGCGCATTCGGCACCACAGCCTGTATGTGCCGCGCGACTTCGATATTTCCCCGTTTTTCGAAGTGGTCAAGCCTCACATCGTGAGGCCCTTCGACTACCGGCGCGCGCCCTGGAGCGAAGGCAACACGGTCGTCATGGATCCGGCGCCCGCGGAACTGGACGCCGAGGGTCAACCGGCGCAGGCCCGTCGCGCATTTGCACTTCACTGGGCAAGGAGCGCAGCAAGGCGCAATTGAGCGTTCAGCAGTCCGATTTGCTCCGGTCGGGGACTATGATCCGCTTCCATCCGGAGCAACTGGCGAGCCGCGAGGGGCCAGCATGTTGACGCTGAATGTGAACGGCACGACGCACAGCGTCGATGTCGAACCCGAAATGCCTCTGCTGTGGGTGCTGCGCGAGCAGTTGAACCTGCTGGGCACCAAGTACAGCTGCGGGGCGGCGCTGTGCGGGGCCTGCACGGTGCATGTCGACGGCGAGCCGGTTCGCTCGTGCGTGCTGCCGGCGTCCCGGGTGGTCGGCAAGAGCGTCGTCACGATAGAAGGCCTGTCGCAGCATGGCCTGCACCCGGTCCAGGCCGCGTGGATCGAGAACGAAGTGCCGCAATGCGGCTACTGCCAGGCCGGCATGATCATGTCGGCCGTGGCTCTGCTGGCGAAAAACCCGCGACCGACGGACGCCGACATCGATGGGGCGATGACGAACCTGTGCCGCTGCGGCACCTACGCGCGGGTCAGGAAGGCAATCCATGCCGCCGCCGCGAAGGCGGGCGGCCCCTCGGCAGGCAAGATCTGAGGAGAACCGCGATGACGGTCGCCTTCAGTCGCCGGCAATTTCTCAAGGTATCCACCGCGCTGGGCGGAGGCCTCGCGCTGGAATTCTGGTTCCCGTTTTGCGGTGCGCAGGCGCAGGCGGCCGCTCCGACCGAGGTCAACGCCTGGGTCGTGATTCACCCGGATGACCGCGTCGTCATTCGCATCGCGCGCTCGGAAATGGGACAGGGTTCCTATACCGCGCTGGCTCAGCTGGTGTCCGAAGAGCTCGATTGCGACTGGGCCAAGGTGAGTTCCGAATTCGCATCTCCCAACGAGCACGTCCGGCGCAACCGCATCTGGGGTTCGATGTCCACCGGCGGCAGCCAGGGCATCCGGTCCTCGCAGGACTACGTTCGCAAGGCGGGCGCCGCCGCGCGCGAAATGCTGGTGCAGGCCGCAGCTCTGCGATGGAGCGTGCCGGCATCCGAGTGCACCGCCGAGCAAGGCGTGATCTCGCATGCCCCGACCGGCAGGACGCTGCGTTACGGCGAGGTCGCGGCCGCGGCGGCCAGGCTGGAGCCGCCCAAGGACATCAAGCTGCGCGATCCGAAGGACTGGAGGATCGCGGGCAAGCCGGTGCACCGCTTCGACATTCCCGACAAGGTGCTGGGCAAGCCCGTGTTCGGGACCGACATGGTTCTGCCCGGGATGCTGCACGCTTCGATTGCGCAGTGTCCGATCTTCGGCGGCACGGTGAAACAATTCGACTCGAGCGCGGCCGACGGCCTGCGTGGCGTGAAGAAGGTCGTGCGCGGGGCCGACTTCATCGCCGTCGTCGCCGACAGCTGGTGGCGCGCGAACGAGGCGCTGTCCAGGATCAAGATCGACTGGGACCCGGGGCGCTACGCGAACGCGTCCAACGACACGATCGACGTCATGCTGCGCGAGGGCCTGGACGCTGCCGACCTGCCGCAGGCGCGCTCGGTCGGCAGCACGCGGGAGGCGCTGGCGGCTGCCGTCAAGGTGGTCGATGCCGAGTACCGGTCGCCGTACTTGAACCACGCGACGATGGAGCCCCAGACCTGCACGGCGTGGCTCAAGCCCGAGGGCTTCCTCGACGTCTGGACCTCGACGCAAAACGGCGAAGCCTCGCTCGCCGCGGCGGCCGAGACGGCGGGGCTGCCTCAGGAGAAGGTCGAGGTTCACAAGATGATGCTCGGCGGCGGCTTCGGCCGCCGCGGCGCGCCGCAGGACTTCGTCCGCCAGGGCGTCGCGATCGCCATGGCAATGCCCGGGGTTCCGGTCAAGCTGATGTGGTCGCGTGCCGAGGACATGCAGCACGGTTTCTACCGGCCCGCGAGCATCGTGCGGATGAAGGCCGGCCTGGATGGGGATGGCCGTGTAACGGCCATCAAGACCACGGTGGCGTGCCCGTCGATCCTTTCGGTGCTGCGTCCCGAGGCGATCGCCAAGGGCATCGATTTCACCGCCGTGCGTTCCCTCTCCGACCTGCCGTACACGGTCCCGAACCAGCTGGTCGAATACGCGATGCGCAATGGCCACGTGCCGGTCGGGTTCTGGCGCGCGCCGGGCCAGCAGAACGCGTTTTACCGGGAATGCTTCATCGACGAGCTGGCGGTGGCTGCCGGGCACGACCCGGTCGAGTTCCGGCTGGCCATGCTGCCCCAAGGCGACAAGAACCGCCTCGTGCTGCAGGCCGCGGCGAAGGCCGCCGACTGGGGCAAGCCGCTGCCGGCGGGGCAGCACCGTGGCATCGCCGTGGTCGACGGCTTCGGCAGTTACACCGCGATGGTGGCGGAGGTATCGGTCAGCGCGGGCGGCGTTCTGCGCGTGCACCGCATCGTGCTCGCGATCGATTCGGGCTATGTCGTCAATCCCGACACCTGCCGCGCGCAGGCCGAGGGCAATGTCGTCTACGGCCTGGGCAGCATCCTGTCGCAGGAAAATAACGTCAAGAACGGGCGGATCGTGGAATCGAACTTCAACGATTTTCCGATACCGCAGATCTCGGATCTGCCCACGGTCGAGACGGTGCTGGTGCCGACCGGGGGATTCTGGGGAGGCCATGGCGAGCCCGCCATCCTTCCGCTGGTACCCGCGGTGTGCAACGCGATCTACGCCGCGACCGGCAAGCGCATCCGTTCGCTGCCGCTGAAGCACCACGACCTGCGCAGCGCCTGAGGCCCCAACGCCGCACTATGAGTTTGCGCGGCAGAACGTGGAATCAGCGTGGCAAAGATGTCCCCTGCTCCCGCTGCGCGCGAGAGGGTTGGGGAGGGTGGTCACCGGCGTTCTCACCGACCTTCCGGCGCTGCCTCGTCAGGCGCGAGTGCGATCTCGAAGTGGGCGCCCTGGTCGAGCTCGGGCCACGGACTGAAGGCCCTCTTGTGCGCAGCGCGTTCGGCGGCTTCCCACCGTGTGACGACGGCACGTTCGTCGGGCGCTGCGCTTTTCTCCACCGAATGAGGTTTGTACTTCGCGACAAGTCGCTCATATCTGGTCTTGGCCTGGAAGGCATATTCGAGGCCATTGAACTGAGCCTGGAGCACGTTCAGGAACCGTCCGATCGCGTCCTGTCTCATGTCGGGCGTCAGTTCTTTGGCACCCATCAAGCGAACGGCCAGCATGCTCGATCCTCCTGTCTGCGTCAGGTCCGCGATGGTTCTGTCGCTACCCTGGCGCTACGGCGTAAGAGTGATATGAACCCAGCGATCGCCAATGAAACGAAAAAGATTCCGACAAAAAAGGCGAGCGCTGGCCCGGTGCGGGGGCCCACTTTCGATGAGACCCATGAAATTGGCACAGCGATGACATCGATCTGCGGCGGCATCCAATCCGGCAGGCTTCCAGTCGAAAGGGAAACGAGCGCCCCGAGCAGCCAGAAAAGTCCGAACAAGAGGAATAAAACTGCACGGAGCAATAAACGCTTGACGAGCGACGTATGGCCCGCGTACTCGCCGGGGGTGCGTCCCGTCCACCGCTTGAAGGCGCGGGAGAAGGCGGTCGGTTCCGAGAAACCCACCAGATAGGCCGTCTCGTTCGCCGAGACCTTCTTTGCGTTCAGGTATTCGAGCGCCATCCTGTGGCGCAACTCGTCCAGTACCTTCTCGAAGGTCGTTCCTTCCGCCTTCAGCAAGCCGAGAAGCGGCTGGCGGCTGAGGCCCATCTTGGCGGCAATCGTGTCCATGCCTGGGTCGCCACTGTGCAGGATCGGCATCAGCAGGGTCTGGACGCGGCCCCGGGTGGACTTGGAGCTTTGAAGGCTCTTGAGCAGATCGTCCGCGCGCTCGCCCAGAACGCCAAAAACGTAGCGCGACGGCAGCGGGGATCTTAATGTCAGCCATTCCTCATCAGCCAGCAGCGCGTTCTCGTCGCTCTCAAAAACCACGGGCGCCTGAAAGATCCGGTCGTACTCTTCGCGGTAGGCCGGTGCCGCGTGGGTGACATGGACCGCCTTGGCAAATTGTTCCGCCGCACCCCGGCGCGACCCGCAAACCATGCGGGCGAACGAAGATTCGGTGAGTTCAGGAAAGTGGTTGGGATTCTTGCGCGTATCGATCAGCCAGAACTGGCCGCCCTCGCGCCTGAGCACAAAGCGGTCGCCGGTGGCCACGCCGTTGATTTCGGCCACCAGCCGGCTGTAACGATTCATCTGGACGAAGGCGTCGCCAAGGGTCTGGCAAGCCTGCCCGATCAGGGCGGCGATCGACAAGTCCTCGATACCGAGCGATTCGCCCAGGTGAAGCCCGAGCGCAGGATCGTTGCACAGCTCCTGGCTGGCCCGCATCAGCACAACGCACTTCGCCAGCGGGATGCGGTTGTCCGGGTCTTGCAATCGCCGCGGGTCGATTCGCGACCGCGCGACCAGAGCGGTTCGGCTGGCCCCCTTCGACACAGCCAGCTCCAACAGCGACCGCGCAAAACCCGCCGAGATGGTGGGCCTGCCCATGTTTCTACGCCGCGATCAGCATGCTCGGCAAACTTGCGCTGCTTTTCGGCGAATTCACTATCGCGAACGAGTACGCGCCCCCACCATTCCTGGCGCTCAATGCTGCAAGTCCCCTCGAAAAATGCTGCGCCAACGCTTCATCTTCTTCGGTGAGCGCTTCGAGCCACATCCTGAACAGGGAGAAACCGATTGCGGTAGTCGGCCATCGCTGCTCGAAATGTTCGTTGGCGCGTGCGAGATTTCCAATGTACTGACCTTTCTCCTCGTCAGACGCGGCCCGAAACCCCTCGGCACTACCAAATCGCTGAATCAACAAGCTGTTCGCTATGTTGATGCTGCGGCCGACCGAGCTTCGCGCAATCTCATTGACGCCGCGAAGTTTCGTGATCACGCAGACGAAGTCTTCGAGCAGTCGTTGGTTGTCGTCTTCCTCAACGAGATCAAACATCTTTGTTTCCCCGAGCCCACCGGCCGAAGGTCTGGCCGGCCACGGCCAAGGCCGCGCGCGAGCGCGTGGACCGGATCACCAGATGCATCGACACTTCCTTCCACTAATCGTTGAATCATAGGCATGCGAAATCGCGTGCAATGCGAATTCCGTGTTCCCTTTGACGAATTTGGACTAAGTCGTACGGATGGGGCTCGGTGCGATCGCGGAGCAAGACCGATCGCGAAGCGCCTCGGCCCGACACGAATGGACGAGGGCGAAGCGCAGCCGATTTCACACCCTCACAGCTTGTCCAGATGAAGCCGCAGAGGCTCTCCGAGCCATCGTGCCAGGGACGTATGCGACGCCAATTCATCTTCGATGACTGGGTGAATCAGCACTGAGTGCTTCTCGCGAAGCCGCTCTAAAACCGATTCCACCTGCTCCAGCGCCCAAGCATCGAACTCTACGAGAAACATCGGTGAAGGCAGTGGACCTGCTAGGCGAAGCGGCAGAGGGCCGACGACAGCGCCGGTTGGAACCTCGGCGGCGATGCGAGATCGCAACGCCTCGACATCGGTCTGCTGAGCCGGCTGAAAGAAAAGGTGTGCGTGGTATCGCATCCCCGCCAGCGTAGAACGCACGGCAAGTAGCCGCAACGGTACAGATTCGGAACCTGCTTGATCGCCTAGAGCCGCTCCAGCGTGTTGTGGTCCGGCGTGCCGCCGAAGAACCGTTCGAGCGCGTCGCGGAACAGCGGCTCGTTGGGGTCGGCGCGGCTGAACAGCGTCATGCAGGAGTGAAATTTCAGATCGTCCGGCGAGCCCAGGATCTCGTGAATCGAGCGGCCCCGGGTCGCGAGCACGAGCTTCGTGCATTCGCGCAGCCTTTGCCCCAGAATCGGGTGCCGCAAGTACGCGGCGGCCTCTTCAGCCGACGCAATCGCATACCTGCGCGAAATCTCGCTGTGCCCCAGGCCTTTGATCTGTGGAAATATGAACCACATCCAGTGGCTTCGCTTCAGACCTTCTTGAAGCTCGGCGCGCACTGCCTGATAGACGCTTTGCTGGGCGGTCACGAATCGCTGGAGGTTGAACGGATCTTGCATCGGTATTCCCGGTGTGCCGGTCGTGCACGCGGTGGAGCGGCGGCGGTGGGGCTGCCACGGGCGATTATCGGCCAGCGCCGCGACCGCGCTTGCCTTGTGCTGCAACTGGCCTGAGGTGCCTGCTTATGCCCGAGTCGAACCTGCCTCAAACCATGGTGTATGCCGGGGTCGCGCTGCTGGTGGCCTGGCGGCTGTGCTCGCGGTTTCGCCGCATGGTCGGCCGCCAGAAGATGAATCCGAGAAGGGCCTGGACCACCGTCGTCCTGTTCCCGACCTTGATCGTGCTGCTGTCGTTGCCCTCGATCGCGCACCCGATGAGGGCTCTTGACCTGCTGCTTGGGGTCGCCGTCGGGATCGCGCTGGGCTTGTACGGATTGCGCGTCACACGCTTCGAGGTCGTGCCCGAGGGCCACTTTTACACGCCGAGCGCGCACCTGGGCATCGCGCTGTCGTTGCTCCTGGTCGGACGGCTCGCTTACCGCCTCGTTCAAGTCGGCGCCTTTGCGCCTGCGTCGGGCCAGGCGCCGCCCGCGGACCTCGTAGGCACCCCGCTCACGCTGGTTCTGATCGGGATGCTGGCGGCCTATTACGTCACGTACGCGATCGGCCTGATCCGCTGGCGCCGGCGCAGCGGCATATCCTCCGCCCCGGCCGCCGCTGACGCGGACACCTGACCGCGCGTCGACGCCGCGCCGGCTCTCCAGTGGGGTCGCCCGAGGACCAGCCGCAATCCTCGTTTTCGAGGTCACTTGACAAACGGTAACTCTGTATGACAGAGTACTCTTCATCGAAAGTGCACTCTGAACTGCAACCCTGGAACTCCCATGGCCATCAGCAAGGACGAGGCAGTCAGCGCGCTGAAGGAGATCGGCGAGGCGCGCGACAAGGTGCTCCTGATGGGGCGCTATCGGCACGCGGCGCCGCATCTGATTCTGTGGGGCGGCATATGGCTCATTGCCGACAGTTTGTTCGACTTCTATCCGTCCCTCGGAGGTCCTGCCTGGGTGGTTCTGTCGCTGCTCGGAGTGGCTGGATCCTCGGTCATCGGTTGGCGCGCGCGTGCGGCCCGCGACGCGGGTGGGGCCAGGGCCGCTCAGGGCAAATGGGTGGTTGCCTACGTGACGTTCCTGGCCTACATCGTTGCCACTCAGTCGGTCCTGCCCCCGCTGACCGCCTCGCAGTGCAACGCGCTGATCTCACTGTTTTTTGCGGGCGCCTACATGTTCGTCGGAATCTGGCTTGGCTGGAAGATGTTCTGGGTCGGGCTGGCCATGGGTGCGCTGGTGCTGTTCGGATATTTCGCGGTCGCCCCTCACTATTTTCTCTGGGTGGGAGTGGTCAGCGGTGGTGCTCTGATGGCCGGGGGGATCTGGCTGCGCCGGGTCTAGCGCATGGAAGGCGCCGACGAGGTCATCCACCAATCGACGCGGCTGCGGATCATGTCCACGCTGAACGCGCTTCGAGGCCATGAGTCGCTCGACTTCGTCCAGCTCAGGCAGGTCGTCGGCGCGACCGACGGCAATCTGGGCGCACACCTCGCGACGCTTGAGAAGGCCGGCTATGTCGCGATCGAAAAGGACTTCGTCGGCAAGAAGCCGCGCACGCGCGTGAGCGTCACGCGCTCCGGCCGCCGTGCCTTCGAGCGGCACGTTCAATTCCTGCAGGACATTCTGAATTCCGAATCGGGCAGATGAAGGGGGCGGCGTGAGCACGATGGCATCGTTCTGTTTCCCGGGTTCGGGCGGCGCACCTCGCGCCGATCGCGCGGGCCGCGCCATCGGCGCGATGTTCTGCGCGTTTTTCGGCGGCTTGTGGTTCGCGGGGGCCTGCCTGCTGGCGGACGCGGCCAGGCCCTGGCTCCTTGGCCTGATCGGCGCCGCGGCGCTCACGCTTTTCCTGGTTTCGTACCGCGTGTTCCGGCACAACCGGGCCGCGCTGAGGGAACGGGGCGAATCGCCGCAAGGACGACGCATTCGGCGTGCGTTCGCGGTGGTCAATGCGATCCAGTGGGTGGCGGCCCTGGCGGTCGTCAACATCCTGGTCTACATCGGCCTGTCCGCCTGGGTCGTCCCGTCGATCATCCTGATCGTCGGGCTGCACTTCCTGCCCCTGGCGCGCCTGTTCGACTACCGCCCGCATTATGTGTCCGGCATGGCGCTGGTCCTGCTTGCGCTCGCCTATCCGTGGCTCAGTCGATCCGGTGCCCAGGATCCGGCCGGCTGCCTGGGCGCGGGCATCGTGCTGTGGATCACCGCCGCGTGGTCCTTGCTGGCCGCTCGCACACCCGATCAGACGTAGCTCAGCCACCAGTCGTCGCGCCGCTCCTTGAGCCGGGCCATCCAGCGGCACAACGGGTAGAGCAGCGCCACGACCGCCAGCCAGACGAGGTACACGCCGGCCAGCGGCAGGCCGTAGCCTTGCTTCGGATACATGCCGCTGATGGCGAGCAGGCGGCTCGCATCGACACCCTGGATCGTACCCAGCACCAGGCTCAGCGCGTGGATGAGGTAAAGGTGCGCAACGTAGAACGCGAAAGGCACCTTGCCGTAGATCACCAGCGCGTCTTTTGCGGCGCCGCGCAGCCGATCGGCGTAGGAGGCCAGTATCGCGGCCGGTCCGAGCGTCATCAACAGGAACAGCAGGCTGGGCGGGTACTTGGTCGTGTTCAGGAACGACATGATGGTGGCGACCGGGTCGCCCGCATGCACGCTCCAGGCGCGCGGATCGCCGTACAGGTCGAGCGCCCGCAGTGCGATGAAGGCAAGCGTCAGGCCGATTCCGGCGCGACGCAGCGCGATGTCGCGCTGCGCGGCGGGCAGCGCGAACCAGTGCGCGATCCCGAAGCCCAGCAGCATCACTCCGATCCATGGCAGCAGCGGGTAGGCGAAGACGACCAGGTAGGGCCCGAACTGCACGGACATCTGCGCGTGCAGGGCCACCCACAGCGGGTGGTCCAGATCGCGCGCGTGGCTCACCGGCCAGAAGCCGTCGAGGCCGTTATGGCCCAGCACGATCGCCAGCCCGAGCAGCAGGCAGGCGCGCCGGCCGAGGAATTGGGCGCCGGCCAGCACGACCATGCTAGCGCCGATGGCCCAGATCACCTGTAGCGGCACCAGGATCCGGCCCTGCAGTTGCGCCATGCCCAGCGGAGCGAAGGTCCAGGCAGTGGAGATGACGAACCACTCGATGGCGATCAGCCACAGCCCGCGGGCCAGCAGAAACGCGCCCAGCTCGCGCGGCCCGCGCCGCTGCGCCATCAGGCCGGCGCTGGTGCCGGCCAGCAGCACGAAAACCGGCGCGCAAAAGTGCGTGATCCAGCGCGTGGCGAACAGCAGCGGCCCGGTATTCGGATCGGCCATCGGATCCTGCAGCGCGCCGGCCATGAAGTAGTCGCGCACGTGATCGAGCGCCATGACCACGATCACCGCGCCGCGCAGCATGTCGATCGCGGTGACCCGGTAGCCCCGCACGGAAGCTGGCGCTGCGTTCATCGCTTACTGACGTCGCGTCCCGGCAGTAGCATTGCCGTCTTCTTCCAATGGCGCACTCGATGCCAGCATACCCAAAGTGGCGAGCACCCATGACGCGGACACGGTCTGGCGGATGCTAGGCTGCCGCTACACCCGCAGGCGTGCGGGTCGGCAGGGTGCCGCGTGATCCGTGGCGCGTGCGTCAATCCTCGGGAGAAAAGCAATGAACAGAACGAAGAAGTCGATTCTCTTGGCGGCGATGGTAGTGATCGGTGCGTTGGGCGTCGGGCCCGCGTTCGCCGCTGAAATCAACGTGAAGCTGTCGGGCGACAGCGAAGTGCCGCCGGTCAAGACCTCGGCGACCGGCGAGGGCAAGATCATGATCGGCAATGACGGCTCGGTTTCCGGCAGCGTCACAACCAAGGGCATGATGGGTACGATGGCGCACATCCACATGGCGGGCGCCGGCCAGAACGGCAAGCCGGTCGTTTCGCTCGAGAAGCAAGGCGACACGTACAAGGTGCCGGCCGGGACCAAGCTCGATGCGGACCAGATGAAGGCGCTCAAGGCCGGGGATCTGTACATCAACGTGCACAGCCCCGATCACAAGGGCGGCGAGATCCGCGGTCAGCTGAAGTAGGCGTCGCCGGACGGGGGCCGATCGGAGTCGACCCCGCTTACGCGTCCGCGCACAGCGCATCGACCGAGTAGGTCACGCTCTCGTAGGAGGGCAGGTTGGCCTGCAGCCAGTCGATATCCAGGCGAAGATGGGTGAGCAGGGTCCGATCGGCTTCGGCCAGCCCATCGGCGGCTGCGATGCGCAGTTCCCCGGCATCGGCCGCCGTCGCGGCCAGGCTCAGCACCGCGGCCAGCAGGGAAAACGGCTTCGCGTGCAGCGGATCGGGCGCGTGCCGGAACGCGTCGATCATCGGCTCGGGAAGCGCCCAGCGGCGCGCCAGCTCGCCTGTGACGAGAGGGTGGCAGCAGCCGACCTTCTGCCGCTCCACGCTCATCCGCATCCCGGGACGCGTGCACTCGGTCTCGATCGCCGCCACCATGTGTGGAAGCTCGGCCGCCATCAGGACCTGCCCCGAGCGAAGCAGGAATCCGGCCAGGTAGGCGCTGTCGGAGTCGAATCCGAGCATGCGCCCGAGCCAGCGAGAATAGCCGCCGGCGGCCACGCAATGGCGCCAGAAGCGCACGCGATCCAGGCCTACCACGCGCGGGAACGCGTCGATCATGGTCGCCGACAGCAGCAGGTTGCGCAGCGTCTCCAGCCCGAGCAGCACGGCAGCCTGCGGCAAGCTGGATACGTTGCCTTGCAGGCCGTAGTACGGCGAGTTGGCCTGTCGCACGATCCTGGCCGCCAGCGACTGGTCGCGCTCGGCCAGCTCCACGATCTCGCGCAGGTCGACCTTTTCGTCCTCGAAGCTGTCCAGCAGGCGGCGAGCCACCTCGGGCATCGTCGGCAGCACGGCCCCCGTGGCGAAAAATCGGTCGACTGACCCCATTGCAGCGGACTCCGCGCTCCGGACCGGCGCAGATCCGGTCCGTACCCCTCGGACGATAACCAGGAGGGGGCGCGCAGAACCGCGAATTTGGGGCGCCAAGGCCTTTGAAACACCGCGTGAGCGGGCCTCAAGTTTTCGGCGCGCGTGCCGTTAGCGGCGCCCCGGTCGCATGCAGGAACGGTTACTGCGTGACGGTGAAGGTCGTCGTCGCTTTCAACCCGGACGTGCGCCCGATCGCCGTGATCGTGATGATGCCCGATGCCGGGGCCGGCCCGATCAACGGGTGGGGCTGGCCCACGAAGCTGCCGCTCGCGTCGGTCTCATAGGCGAAGAAAGGGCGCGTTCCGCGGTAGATCGCGACCTGCTCCCGGGGCGCGAAGTTCTGCCCGGTGACCACCGTGACCGTGGTGGCCAGCGGCCCGTGGTTCGGCGTGATCTGCACGGCCGGTGTGCCGGCCGCCTGCGCGCCTTTGTGATAGACGGCAGCGCTCGTTGCCAGCGCGATCGCTCCCAGCCAGCAAAGGACAGCGAGCCGGCGAGTGATGTTTGCGGATCTTGTTTGATTCATGATCGAGTCTCCCTCCTGATTGGACGACACGTTCAACCCAACGCAAACGTAGCCGTTTTTGGCGGTCCCGTGTCAATCGCGGATGTCGCCGTCATCGCGGCGAGCGATATTTATTTTTGTCGATGGCTTGAACCTTTTTGCGCGCGAAGGCACGTGCCGGTCGGCGTGGTTGCCCGGTTCGACGTCGCCCTCAGTTGGCCGCGGAACAGCAGCGCGCCGCGATATCCAGGGCCGCCTTCTGAATTGCATCCACGGTTTGGCCGGGCACCTGGCTCTGGTAGACCTGCGCGAACTGCTGCTGCATTTGCATTTCGGGAACGGAGAAGCTCTGCGGCCGGGATTTCATGATTTCCAATGCCGCCAACTGGTAAAGCAGCGCTTGCGCCGGATCTTGAGCAACCAGCTGGCCGGACTGGTAAAGGCTGCCGAGCGCGGTCAGCGCCCCCACGTCGCCATTCAGGCCGTCGCGTCGAACGAGCTCGATCGCATGCTCCCGCCATTGCGCGGCCGCCGGGTCGGCGGCGTCGCCCCAGGGCGCCTGTCCCGGCAGCCCTGCATCGAGCAGCTGTTCGGCCGCCCCGGTGACGCCGCCTTCGGCCGCGATCCGGACGTGTGCAAAGCGCTCACCCAGCTGGGCCGGCGTGGCTCCCTCGCACATCCGGGCGTGCGCTTGCGCCTGCGTATGCAGCTGCGTGCGCAGCGTGTCGTCGGTGTCGGCCGGCAGCATCACGAGGCTGCGCTGGAAGACGCCGGCAGCGGCGCAAAACTGCGCGATCTCGTACGCATCGAAAGCCGCCTGTCCGTCTCCGCTTCGGGCCATGGACCCGAGCCGGTCAAGCGCGTGCCGGATCGACTCCGAGCCGAGCCGGGCGACCGGCCGCGGCACACCGGGTGGCGGTGGCAGGCCCCGGGCCCAGCCTGCCGCGTCATCCCATACGGTGGCCGGTGCAACCCCTGCCTGCCCGAATGGCAGCGCGACCGCGGAGCCCGCTCCGAGCACTGGCGCCTGGCGCGCAGCGCCGGCCGGCGGCGGCACTTCGCGAAGGTGTTCGGTCAGGCGGGCCACGCCGAGCACGGCGAGCAGCGAGCACGCCGCGATCCATGCGATCGGCTTGTGTTTGCGGCCTTGAATGCGTCGTGCGCCGGCGGCGGTCATCGGAGTGCCAGCATTTGGCAGGAGCTGCATTTGTATCGCAGCCGAAGCGGCCCGTAAAGGCGGTTCCGATCAGCCGGACCGCGCGCGGCGCAGACTGGAGGCCGCCAGCATGGCCGCGGCAAGCGCCAGCGCCGGGATGTTGCCGTGCTTCACGAAGGGCGTATGACCCGAGTAGCCGGTCACCTGGCCACGCAACACCGCGGCCTGAAGAAACGGCAGTTGCGCCAGCACGCGGCCGCTCGGGTCGATGATCGCGGTGGCACCGGTGTTGGTCGCGCGCAGCAGCGGCAGGCCCGTTTCGAGCGCGCGCATGCGCGAGATCTGCAGGTGCTGCGGCAGCGCGATCGAGTCGTCGAACCAGGCGAGGTTCGACAGGTTCAGCAGCATCGTCGGTTCCAGCGCCGGGTCGCGCCAGGCGTCGATGATCTCCGCGCCGAACAGGTCCTCGAAGCAGATGTTCACCGCGATTCGCTGTCCGGCCAGGCGCATGGGCGCCTGGTACGGGTCGCCCCGGTCCTGGTCGCCGATCGGCATCTTCAGCAGGTCCGTGAACCAGCGGAAGCCGAACGGGATGAATTCGCCGAACGGCACCAGGTGCCGCTTGCTGTAGTGCTGCGCCGGCTCGTGGTCCTGCAGCCCGACCGCGCTGTTGTAGATCCGATAGCCCGGCTCCTCCAGGAAAACGCCGAAGATCAGGGCCGTGTGCTGCTGCTGCGGGAAATCCAGCAGGCTGCGCTGCGCGTCGGGCGGCAGCAGCCCGAGCGGAACCGGGAAGGCCGATTCGGGCAGCACCACCAGGTCCGAACGCTCTTGCGGCGAATCCGGCATCAACTCGAAGTAGCGCTGCACCGACAGCTCCGTTCCGCCCTGCGCGAACTTCAGGTCCTGCGGGACGTTGCCCTGCACCAGCTTCACGTTCAGCGGCTGCCCGGCCGGGCGGGTCCATGGCATCGCGCGCAGCGCCTGGCCGCCCGCGAGCACCAGCACGGCGGCAGCCAGCGCGGCGAGGCGGATCGCGGGCGTCACGACCGATCGCGGCTGCAACGACGCCACGGCGGCGCCGGCGATCAAGGCGGCCAGCAGGCACAGGCCATAGACGCCGATCAACGGTGCAAACCCGGCCAGAGGGCCATCGGTGTGCGCATAGCCGCTGGCGATCCAGGGAAAGCCGGACAGCGTGGTGCCGCGCAGCCATTCGCTCAACGCCCAGGCGCCGGGCCACGCCAGCAGCAGGCGAGCGGCCGGCCTGCCAGTTGCGCGGTGCGCCGCGCCGGCGGCCAGCGCCGGATAGACGGCGAGCAGCGCGGCCAGAGCGGCGGTGGCGGGCGCCGCGATCCAGGCCGGCATGTCGCCGTGCCCGTGCATGCTGACGTAGACCCAGCTGACGCCGGTTCCGAACCAGCCCAGGCCGAACGCGAATCCCATGCGCGCCGCCCGTTGCCAGGACGGCTGCCGTTGCGCCAGCGCGATCAGCGCGGCGAGCGCGGCCAGTTGCAGCGGCGGCAGGTCGAACGGCGCGAACGACAGCGCGTGCGCGACGCCGGCCAGAACCGCCAGCACCAGCGTCAAACGGGCGGCCGCATCTCGGCGGTTTCGAACTCGCCGACCACGGACTTCGGCACGCGCGCGACCTGGAACAGCTGCGGCTGCCGCGGGTCGGCGCGCAGCACTTCGAAGCGGATGCCCTCGATCTCGATCGAATCGCCGCGCTTGGGCACGCGGCCGAACGCCTCGGTCACAAGGCCTCCGACCGTGTCGAAGTCGTGGTTCGGAAAATGGGTGCCGAACTGATCGTTGAACTGCTCGATCTCGGTCAGCGCCTTGACGCGGAAGCGGCCATCGGCCTCGGCAATGATGTTGTCTTCCTGCGCGTCGAAATCGTATTCGTCCTCGATGTCGCCGACGATCTGCTCCAGCACGTCCTCGATCGTGATCAGCCCGGCGACGCCCCCGTACTCGTCGACCACGATCGCGATGTGATTGCGGTTGGCACGGAAGTCGCGCAGCAGCACGTTGAGCGGCTTGGACTCCGGTATGAACACCGCCGGTCGCAGCATCGACCGCACGTCGAAGTCCTGCTCGGCGTAGTAGCGCAGCAGGTCCTTGGCGAGCAGGATGCCGATCACGTGGTCGCGGTTGCCCTCGAACACCGGGAAGCGCGAGTGAGCGGTCTCGATCACGCGCGGTATCCACTGCTCGACCGGCTGCTCGATGTCGATCACGTCCATCTGGGCGCGCGGCACCATCAGATCGCGCGCGCGCAGCTCCGAAACCTGCAGCACGCCCTCGATCATCGAAAGAGCATCGGCGTCCAGCAGGTCGCGCTCATGCGCTTCGGTGAGCAGCTCGAGCAGTTGCTCCCGGTTTTCCGGTTCCCGGTAGATGAACGCGGTCAGGCGCTCGATCAGGCTCTTGTGGCGGTGGGCGGCCGAGGTACGCCTGGGTGGGGGTTCTGACATTGAATGCGGGCGCGTGGCGGCGCCCGGCCGTGGCAACGCTCCCAGAATAACGGATGCGGCAGCGCACCGGCATGTCGGAACGCGTCATCGATCGAGAATCTGTGCATTGCGTTGAATTCGCGCCAATGCGGCGTAAGCCTGCGCTAACTTACTTAGGCCATTCATAAGGATTGGGGATCCTCAAACGCGCCAGCAGCGCGATTTCGAGTTCCTGCATGCGACTTGCCTGCCGCGCGCGAATGTGGTCGTAGCCCTGCGCGTGCAGCACGCCGTGGATCACCAGGTGCGCCAGATGTTCGCGCAAAGTCTTGCCCTGTTGCGCCGCCTCGGCACGCGCGACTGCCACGCACACGACCACATCGGCCACGACGACCGGCGCGTCCTGGTAGCAGAAGGTCAGCACGTTGGTGGGGTAGTCGCGCTGTCGGTAAGTGCGGTTCAGTCGCCGCGCGGCGCGCGCATCGGTCAGCACCAGCGCGATGCGGGCGCTGCGCTCCAGGGCCAGCGCCACCCAGCGAACCAGCGTGCTGCGCGACGGAACCGAGCGAAAGCGGCCTGCGCCGAGGACCGAGATGTGTGATTCGGTCTTCGCTGCCACCGACCTCACTCCCGGCCCCTCTCCCACAGGCGTGGGAGAGGGGAGGAACGGCGCTCGATCGTCATTGCCTCGCGCAGCAGGGGGTGAGGGAGTCTTCACCGGCGGCGCCCGCGCGCCGGTGGCGGATCGAGCTGCTCGGCGCGCTCGTAGGCTTCGACGATGCGGGCCACCAGCGGATGTCGCACCACGTCGTCGGCGGTGAAGTAGGTAAAGGCGATGCCGCGCACCTCGCGCAGGATGTGCTGCGCCACGATCAGCCCGCTTGAGGCCTCGCGCGGCAGATCGATCTGCGTCACGTCGCCGGTCACCACCGCCTTGGATCCGAAGCCGATCCGTGTCAGGAACATCTTCATCTGTTCTTGAACTGGAGATATTGGTTGCCGGCATCAATCAAATCCACCTCGTAGCCGCGATAATTTTCGCGCTCGCCGGACAAGTTCAAACAAATTGCTTTCCTGCGTCACTGTCACGGTTTTGCGTTTGCAGCCGCTCGCGCCCTCGACATCAATTTCCAGCTTGGCCGAAATCCGCGTCTTGGTGGCGGTGATGGATTTGACCGCGATGTAGGGCCGGTTGAAATCGCCGCCGTCCACGACCGAATCCACCTCGATGCGCTTGACCAGCCGCAAATCGTAGGCTTTCACCGGATCGAGCCGATAGACGAGATTGAAATAATCTTTGTGCGTCGCCGAATACCGCAGCGTGCAGAGCGGATTCAGACTTTCGATGGCTTTTGTCCGCAGTTCCGTGGCCAGATTTTGCGGCTCGTCCACGACCACCACGGGCCGCGCGTGCTGGATGAATTCGATGGGCCGACGCCCGTTCATCTGGTCCTTGGTGTTCTGGATGACGGTGCTGCTTTTATCGAACGCCTGAATGTTCATCACCATCAACTGCATCTGGTTGCTGGCGGAAAACTGCCGCAACTTGGACACCTGCGCCGAATCATACACCCACGAATCCAGCGGCGCGTTGCCGTAGAGCGATTGAAAATGCTCTTTGGTCAGCGCAATCGTGTTCAACACACCCTCACGAATCGCCACGCTCGGCACGACGATGATGAATTTCTTCCAGCCGTAGCGCGCATTCAGTTCAAACAGCGTGCGCAAATAAACGTAGGTCTTGCCGGTGCCGGTCTCCATCTCGACGGAGAAATTCAGGCCGGACAATTCCGTCGCCGGCTCCAGCCCGTTTTCCGTCTGGATTTTTTGGACGTTGTTCAGGATGGCGTCGTCGCTCAACACCAGCGAATTGCCGATGCCCATTTCCGTGAGCAGTTCACCGGCGAACACGTCGCTCTGCCATTGCAGCGACGCCCGCATGGGCGGCTGGCCGGCAAAAACGTCCACCACCGACCGGATGGCGTCCAACTGGAAATCCTGGTTGCTGTCGAATTTGATTTTCACGCCGTGTGAAATTCAATGCCGTGGGATTTCATTTCCAGAACGATGTTGGCTTTTAGCTGGTCGTTGCCGGCGAAGGCGATGTCCAGACAAATGACACCTTTGGGTTTGCGCGCCATGAGGCCGCGCAAGGTTGCCTGGGTGAGTTTGCGCGCCAGACAAATCACCAGCGCGCCGTCGGCCACGTCGTAAAATGGCTGCTCCCCGATTTTGCCGGCAATGATTTTGCTGGTGAGCGGCAGATTGCTTTTGAGCACCAGTTCGTAAAGCAGGGCATCGTCGGGACGGCCATCCTCGACGTTGTGGGCCATGAGTTTTAATTGCTCGGCCAGCGCCGCGCCATCCTTGGGCGCGGCGGCGGCATCCCAGACCTTGAAATTGCTGCTGCCCAATTTGAACACCTTGAAGCCCAAATCCAACTCACGCACCGGCGCAGCGCCGCCAAGTTTTAATTGCGATGACGCATCGGCCGATTTTTCCGCCTCGGCGGCGGATAATTTTTTGATGACGCGGCGGACGCGCTCCTTGGTGATGTCCGCGATGGTGGGAAAATCTTTGCGCCCGGTCGGTTCGGGCAACTGGACGAGGATGAATTTGCGGTTGCCGCCGTCCTGCGCGTTCAATTCCAACACCGCCTGCGCCGTCGTGCCGCTGCCGGCGAAGAAATCGAGGATGATGTCATCACTCGATCTGATCAGTCGTGATTTCCAATCAGGCGATCTTATCAGCCTGTATGGCTTTGAAGATCTCGAAAACTGATGTTTCGTTCTCCGGAACAAATCCTTGAGTTCGCTGGCTGGCATTCGTTGGAGTATGTCCAATCTCCTGAAAGTCCAGACTGGTGTTGCTTGGAACGACGCCTTGTTTCACTTCTGCTCAAGAATCGTTTCTAAACGATGGCATATTGCCTCCCGATCTGCTCCCCACCAAATTCTTGATTCCGTTAGCCAACTTTTCAAATCGTTCTCTTCCGACACCCGCCAGAATCTACCGCTCGGTGGATTAATCTGTTTGCCGGTAGGCGAATATCACCGTGTATAGGTTTGGCGAAAACCCTGACCGTTGGAATTGCCGCGCGCGTCTAGCGCCCGATTTGTCAGACTCGCCAGCACATCGCTGTGAAGCCCAAATTTCGCGCGATTTTTGTCATGGATCTTTGGTAGCGTCCGGTTGTTTCTTCAGAACGAGCCAAGAGTCCCGGCTGCCAGATTTCTGCGTTGTCGCGCAAACGCCACGACGTATTCATGGTCTATCAGAAAAATGCTTGAGCCTCGTTCTTAGCGGCGCAGTTTTTCTGCCAGACAATGTTGCGCTATAAAATTTTCCTCGCCGAAAATTTCATTCATCACGGCGCGCAGGTTGTGGACTTCGTGGTCGTCAATGCTCACGAAAATCACGCCGTCCTCGCGCAAAAGATTCCGCGCCAGAAACAGCCGGGGATACATCATCGTCAGCCATTTGCTGTGGTAGCGCCCGTCCGTCTCGGCATTGGTGGTGAGCCGGATGCCTTCGCCGCTGACCTGGCCGGAAAATTTCAGGTAATCGGCCAGCCCTTCCTTGTAGTTGTCCGGGTAGATGAATTCGCCGCCGGTGTTGTAGGGCGGATCAATGTAAATCATCTTCACGCGCCCGTGGTAGCCGCCTTGCAGGAGCTTGAGGGTTTCCAGATTGTCGCCCTCGATGATGAGATTTTCCGTGGTGTCAAAATTCACGGACTCGCCGGGCGCGGGCAGCAGCGTGCCGGGGCTGGTGGTCTGAATGGCGCGGATGGCCTCGGACTTGCCGGACCACGATAGCCCGTAGCGTTCCGGCGCGTCGGTGGCGGCCTCGCCGAGCAGTTGCGGCGAGTTTTTTGAGATCGAATTTCCCCTCGGTGGACGCTTCAGGAAACAGTTCGCGGAATTGCGCCAGCCGCTCCGCGTTCACATCGCGCGAAGTCAGCGGCAGTTTTATTTCGTCACCCGTGGCCATCGTCATTTCAGTCGTTGCTCGCGCAACCATGACGACGGGAAACTTCTAAAATCGGAAAAGAAGAGGCGCGGACTCAACGCACCCTGACCCGAGGCACCGCGAAGCGCCTGTGACAGAAGCACGCCAAGCCGCGCCCATTTGGGCGCGCTCGGTCGGTTCTGTCACGGGCTTGGAAAATTCGCGGTTTTCGGGTCAGCCCGTAGCCGTAGCTACGCAAAATTGTTTTGGTTAAATAATAATCGTCGTTTTAGTTCTATGAACGTGGCGAGGTTACGCCGAACGCGGGCGCACGACAAGCAAAGGAAATTCTGGACATGACACCGTTCCCATCCGGTCCGGTGGCTGATGCCAGACAATCGGACGATTTAACTACGGGTCTGCTTCAGTCGGTGATGAGGAGGTAAAATAATTTTGTGCAATGATTGCACAATTTTCGCCCTGAAGTCTGGCAGGCTGGCCGTTGTGAGAATGACGTTCACTGTCCCCGTTTCCGCTGCCGGAGATCGGCGGAAAACGGAGGTCTCATTTTGTGTAAAGATTACACAAAAGCGGGAGATTTCTTCGGCCATGCTGGTGCCGAATGAAAAAATCACTCGGCCAAGTGCATTTCGTGTATCAGCTACACCCGCGCGGGAAAGGATTCAGGCAAACTGCCCGGCATGACTGAATTGGCGGAAATACAAATGCGTGTCTGGCACGCCTTTGCCGGTTCGCCTGCGGATAAATTGGCAAAACGATGAATGAAGAAATTTACGATTGTTCCAAAAACGAACAAAGCCTTTTGAAAAACCGATAAAATAGCGCCTTATGTTTACTGCCGTTGCGCAAAAAAATCTGGCCGATGCCGAGAGTTATTTCGACGAGCATCTGGCGCAGAATGATTACTACGCCGCCGGTGAAATCCGTCCCGGCCAGTGGATCGGCGCGGGCGCGGAACGGTTGGGATTAAAGGACGAAGTCACCCGCGAACAATTTCATGCGCTCTGCGAAAATCAAAATCCGAAACGACGGCGAACGGCTGACGCAGCGGCAGCAGAAGGAAGGCCAGCGGCGGGTGTTTTATGATTTCACCTGTTCCGCGCCGAAATCGGTTTCGGTGCTGGCGGTGACGCTGGATGATGAACGGCTGGTGACGGCGCATGAGGAGGCCACGCGCATTGCGTTCCGCGAACTCGAAACCTTCGCCGCAACGCGCGTCCGAAAACAGGGCAATCAACGAGACCGGACCACCGGCAATCTGGTCGCCGCCGCGTTCACGCACACGAGCAGCCGCGCGCTCGACCCGCAGTTGCACACGCATTTCACGGTGTTCAACGCCACGTTTGATGACAGCGAACGGTCGCTGGAAAGCCCTGCAAGCGGGCGGCATGTATGACGCCATCCGTTACGGCACGGCGGTTTATCGGAATGAACTGGCGAAGCGGGTGCAACAAATCGGCTACCGGATTCAACCGGCCAAACACGGCTTTGAAATCGAGGGCGTCAGCGATGAGGTGTTGAAACGATTTTCCAAACGCGCGCAGCAACGTGACGCGGTGGTCAAGGAACTGGAACAAAAGCTGGGGCGCAAACTTTCCAACAATGCCATTTCCCTTGCGGTGCATCAGAGCCGGGCGGAAAAAGTCAAAGGCATCTCGACGGCGGAAGTGCGCGAACGGCAGTTGGCGCAATTGTCAGCCGGATGAACAACAATCGCTGCAAAAACTCTGCTCGTCAGTCCAACCCGTCCGGCCAGTCCGTGTCTTTGAACCGGAAAACCAAGCCCTGAATCATGCCGTCGCCCATGTCTTCGAGCGCAAGTCGGTGGTGCCGGAGCATGAACTGTTGAACGTGGCCCTGTCGCAACGTCCTGGGTGAAGTGGATTTGCCGGCGTTGAAAGCGGCGGTGAAGTATTCGCCGGACTTGGTGAAAACCGAGCGTGGATTTTCCACGCGACAGATTCTGGCGACGGAACTGGATTTGATTCAGACGGTCAACGCGGGCTGCGATGCCGTCGCGCCGTTGCATCCCGGCTACCGGCCTGCCGACTGGCTGGGCGAAGATCAACGCCGGGCGATTTATCATGTCCTGCGCACCAGTGACCGCATCACCGGCCTGCGCGGTCTGGCCGGCAGCGGCAAAACCACGGCGTTGCGCGAGCTGGTCGCCGCCTGCAAAGAGGCCAAGATTGAACCGCTGTTCTGCGCGCCGACGGCGGCGGCAACGGATGTTTTGCGCAAAGAGGGATTCGAGGCGAAGACGCTGCAAAGCCTGCTGCTGACGAAACCGGTGCTGTCCGAACGGCAGTTGGTGGTGCTGGATGAAGCCGGGGCGGTGGGGATGGACGACATGAAGCGGCTGTTTGATCTGGCGCGCGATGCGCGCATCGTTTTGTCCGGCGACACCGGCCAGCACGCTTCGGTTGCGCGTGGCGATGCGCTGCGGATTTTGGAACGGCATTCCAATTTCAAGTCCGGCCAATTGACGGCCATCCGGCGGCAACGCAAGGCCGAGTATCGCAAGGCCGTGGAACTGGCGGCGCAGAAACGCACCGTGGAAGCGTTCGCGCAATTGGAACGCATGGGTGCGGTGACTGAATTTTCGGACGATGAACTTCACGACTCGGCGGCGAAGTCGTATTTGAAAGCATTGGCAGAAAACAAATCCGCGCTGCTGGTCGCGCCGACGTGGAATGAAATCGAGGCGGTGACGGAAAAAGTCCGCGCCGCGTTGAAAACGTCCGGTCGGCTGGCCGGTGAGGAAAAGGAATTTCAAGTTTTTGATTCGCTGTCGTGGACGGAAGCGCAGAAGCGGGATGCGCGGCAATACCGTCCCGGCATGGCCATCCATTTTCATCGTCGAAAGACATGGTTTTGACAAAGATGAAACGGTCGCGGTGGTCGCCGTCGAAAATGATTCGCTGAAAGTTCAACGCGCGGATGGTTCCGAAAGCATTTTCCCATTGGGTCAAGGCTCCGCCTTGTTTGATGTGGGGGAGAAACGGAAATTGAAAGTGGCCGCTGGTGACAAGCTGTTGCTGCAATCGAACTGGCAGAAGAAATTCGTCAACGGTGAATTGGTCGAGGTGCAAGGCGATTCAAGGCGATTCCGTTTTGCTGGCCGATGGCCGGGTGATTCCTGCCGATTATCGCACCTTCACGCACGGCTACGCCGTCACGTCGCACGCCGCCCAGGGCAAGACCGTGGATGAAGTGTTGGTCGTCGCCTCGTCGCGTTCGCTGCCCGCCATCAATCAGGAACAATTTTACGTCAGCATCTCGCGCGGGCGCGAACGCTGCCAGGTCTTCACCGATGATGTCGAGATTGTTGCGTTCGCACGTCACCCATTCCAGTGCGCGGCTGGCGGCGGTTGAAGCCATGCCGCCCGTCCAACGCGACTTCCTCCAGACCATTTTGCAGCGCGGCCATCGTTTCCTGAAACAGTTCCGCCAGCGCCTCGGACTGCAACACACCATTTCAACCGAAACAACCGAAAGGACACCATGAAATCAACCCGTTATGAACACCAACGAACAATCCACCCACCGAATCAGCGTCTAACCCGCGCGACAATCCCTGCTTCGGCACGGATTCCACGGTCGCCGCGCTTGAACGTGGTGGCCGACGACGGCATCAGCTACCTACTGCCTTACGCGCAATTTCTGTATGCCGAGATGATTTCCAATCCGGCGTTGGAAAAGAGAGCCGGATGCCCCGCCGGAAAAGCTGTTGATCCGTTTTGCCGTGGCCGAAGTTGCGGTGCTGGGGAGCGGACTCAAGGCCGTTGAACGGGCGATCCAGAAGTATGAATTGAAATTTGTGAAGTCGGCGGACCGGCGCTTCGCCGCCACGTTCAAAACCCATGTTGCCGCCGTCACCATCGCTTTTACCAAGGAGAAAGTATGAATCCCGAATCGTCATTGAAATTACAGACGCTGGAAAAATTTCCGGTCTTGATGACCAAGGAGAAAGTGGCCGAAGCGCTGGGCGTTGCCACGCATACCATCCCGCCACTGGTGCGGTCGGGCCTGCTCAAGCCGCTCGGCCATCCGGGGCGCTATTGCGTGAAGCACTTTTCGCGTGACGCGCTCGCGGAGAAATTTGCCAGCCCGGAATGGCTCGATAAAGTGGCGGCGGCCATTCACCGGCACTGGCGCAACAAGAACGCGCGGAAGCGGGCACGGCAGGCCCAACCGGCATGAGGACGGGCGAGTCCGTTACGCAGTAGCGACCGGCGGCGCGGCGAGCTGGAGGCTCGGA
>CAVTZO010000001.1:0-176749 GCA_963739145.1 uncultured beta proteobacterium | reverse complement strand
AACGTCGGGCGCGGCCTCCGGCACGACTCTCAACCCCTCGCGGTCCATAGCGCTCCCGTCACTGTCGGCGATCCCAGAAGCGAAACCGTGAGTCGGCCGACGTTGAGGGCCGTTCGGCCCGATTGGCACGAGCGGTCCTCAGGCACCCGAGCCCGCCCTATGGCGCGGGGTTGCAGGCGGACAGCCGCAATGCTCAGCCAGCGGCGCCGTCGAGCGCATTGCCCAGCCAGTCCCCCCGCAAGACGGCCAGCGGGGTGCGGCGCTTCTCCACTCAAGCTTTGGATTCGGTAATCGTTGCCTGAACCGTAAGGAAATGACATGTCCAAACTGATGATTTCACTATTTTTCGCTGCGGGTCTTGGTTTTGCCGGCTCCGGCATGGCGCAGACTAACGCGCCGAATGCCACGCCAACGCCGGCGCCGAAGGTCAGCTACAACGACAATGTGGCAGCCAAGGGCAAAGGTGACGCCTACGAGCAGAGAGCAGCTGCGATCGCCAAGTGCGACGCATACACGGGGCCTGAGAAGGCGGCATGCGTCAGCGAAGCGTCTCCACAAGACAATTCGATCAACAAGTGCGACAGATTGGCAGGGCCCGTCAAGGACAAGTGCCTGAAAGACTTGAAGTCGGAAGAAGTCAAACCATAATGAGGCGAGATGACCTGTAAGTTTTCCTCGCCACTCTCGCCACTCTGTCTTTGATTTGACTCTCTGTTTTCTGCTGGTCGAAAGGCTGCGTTGAACGGCATCACGGACCACCGCGTCCGTGGTGTCGTCGCGCAGGGACCGGCATGGCATCAAGGCAGGCCGGCGGCTTGCCTGCGCAGACGCGCGGTCGGCCAGTTCTCGAGCAGCGTCCCGAGCTCACCGATCGGCATGGGCCGTGCCACCAGAAAACCTTGAATGGCAACACAACCCGCGTCGCGCAGAATTGGGAGCTGTGGCGCCTCCTCGACCCCCTCGGCGACCGTGCTGATGCCCAGCGTGCCGGCCAACGAGATAATGGATTTCACGATCGCCATCGTGTCGGCTTGCGACAGCAGCTCGCGAATCAAGCCGCCGTCGATCTTGAGTGTATCGAACCGAAAGCGCCGCAGTGATCCGAGGGCCGAATAACCGGTTCCGAAGTCGTCCAGCGCGATTCTGACCCCGCCTTGCTTGAGCTGGAGCAGACTGGTCAACGCCGGCGGCGTGTTATCGATGAAAATCGACTCGGTAATCTCTATTTCCAAACGACGCGCAGCAAGTCCGGAGCTTCGCAGCGCTGCCTCAACGGAAGCGATGTAATCCGATCGCATCAACTGGGCCGGCGAGACGTTGACCGCGACGCCGATCCCGCCCGGCAGAGTCGCGCCTTCGCGGCAGGCCTGAAGCAGCACCCAGTCGCCGATCTCCTCGATCAACCCGCACTCTTCGGCGACCGGGATGAACTCGGCGGGCCCAATCGAGCCCAGCTCGGGGTTGTGCCAGCGCAGCAGCGCTTCGGCTCCGATCGGCGACCACGAGGAAAGGTCGACCTGCGGCTGCCAATGCAGCGAAAGCTCGTTTCGGGAGAGCGCGTGACGCAACTGCTGCTCGATCGCCAGCCGGCGCTTCGGACGCTCACCCAGATCGGGCGCGAAAAATTCGAAGCGCCCACGTCCGCCCGCCTTGGCCGCGTACAGGGCGAGGTCGGCATTGCCCAGGGCCTCGTCGACGCTCGACCCGTGCTCCGGAAGCAGGGCGATGCCGACACTCGCGCCGAGCGTTATGCTGCAGCCCTGCGCGACGCAAGGCGCCGCCAGTCCGCGCAGCAAGCGCTGCACGATCGCGGCAACCTCATCGGCGCTGGCCGCGTCGGACAGGACAATCGCGAACTCGTCGCCGCCCAGCCGCGCCAGGAGGTCGCGGTCGCGCACGACGGATTCGAGGCGGCTGGCGACGATCTGCAGGACCGCGTCTCCGACCGAGTGTCCGAGCGTGTCGTTGATCGTCTTGAAATTGTCGAGATCGATGAAAAGCAATGCGCCGCCGAGACGGTTGCCAGACGCCCGGCCGACGGAGCGCGCCAGCCTTTCGTGCAGGACCACGCGGTTGGCAAGACCGGTCAGCGGATCGCAATGCGCGAGTTGCTGAAGACGCTGCTGCGCGCGCTGTTCCCCGGTGACGTCTGCAATGACACCGCGCCAACCGGTGGCGCGGCCCGAATCGCCTGCGATCGGCTTGGCAGTGATCGACCACCATCGCTGGCTCTGTTCGGTCTGAATGGGGAGCACGATGTCGCGGAACGGACGGTCCGAAGCGAGCGCCTCGCGCAGCGACTTGCGGCCTGCGTCGACGTCACCTGCCGGGCGGGCCTGCTCGAGCAGGCCCAGCAGGCTTGCCGGAGGCAGGTCGCCTTCAGCGCCGTACAGCAGCGTCGCGAGTCGGCTGGAGACGTGGGTGAACCGGCCCTCGGGGTCGATTTCCCACAATACGTCGGTCGCGTGCTCTTCGAAGTCGCGCAGCAGCAATCCGACCATCTCGCTCTGCCGCTCGGCCTCGCGCTCCGACACGAGTCGGGCGGTGAAGGTTTTCGCTGTGGACAGGACGCCCGATACGATCACGAGCGCGTAGCTGCAAAGCAGCGCGCCGACATAAATGCCAAGAGCCTCGTGACCGGCGGACAGCGCATAGCCGGAGGCGGCCGTCAGAATCGTGAGGTAGACCAGGCTGGCGGTCGGAACCGTCGCGAGCGCGAAGGCCCCGGCGCACATCATCCCGGCGGTCAGGGTTGCGATCAGCAGTCGATGGGGCGGATCAGCAGCCGCGAACCAGACCGCGGGGACGTACGCCCAAATCAAAGCGAGCAGCGCCGCGTGCAGCGTCGCGCGTCGAATCGCGGCCGAGCTCGCCGCCCCGGGGGCACGACCCCTGCGGCGCCACCACCCGACGGTCGCCAGTGCCGCCGCGGCCGTCAGAACGCTGATCCAGGCCAGAAGACTGACCCGCGCGACGCTGTCCCAGAACGCCCGGCAAACGAGCGCGCCGTTGAGCACATTGGCCGCCATCATCACGGGCGTGAGGCGCGTCACGGCGTGCAGGTGCTTGCCTCGGATCTGCGCCGAGACCCGATCGGGCGCCCAGTAGATCTGAAAGTGGTCGTGCCACCATGACATGGTCGAATCCTAGCTTGGCGGGCGCGCAGACCGCTAACACTAGAGAAAGACGGAAAATATGAGCCTTCGCCACGGCGGTCGAGATGATTTGGGGCGGCGTTTACCCGCGCCTCAGAACTCCCTTCAAATCAAAAACTTGTGCGTCAGGGCGCTCAAACCTGGGAAGCGTTCGCATCGCTTAAGCTTAAGGTGTGGCGCATTAAGATAACTCTCGAGTTGCGCCGACCGCCCTACGCACGATATGTGCGTGGCGGCAGACGGGAACTCAAGCGACCTGGCGCTGGGCGCGCTTGCGCTCGTGTTCCTTCAAGTAGCGCTTGCGCAATCGGATGCTGGTCGGCGTGACCTCGACCAGCTCGTCGTCGGCGATGAATTCGACCGCCAGCTCGAGGCTCAACCGGATCGGCGGCGTCAGGTCGATGTGTTCGTCCTTGCCGGCCGCGCGAACGTTGGTCAGCTTCTTTTCGCGAATCGGGTTGACCACCAGATCGTTGTCGCGCGAATGAATGCCGATGATCATGCCCTGGTACAGCGGATCGCCCGGCGAGACGAACATGCGGCCGCGTTCCTGCAGCTTCCACAGCGCGTAGGCCACCGCCTCGCCATCGTCCTGGGAAACCAGCACGCCGTTGCGCCGCTCCCCCAGGTCGCCCGGCTGGGCCGCGGCGTACTCGTCGAAAACATGGCTCATCAGTCCGGTGCCCCGCGTCATCGTCAGGAATTCGCCCTGGAACCCGATCAGCGCGCGCGCCGCGATCCGATACTCGAGCCGGACCCGTCCACGCCCGTCCGGCTGAAACTCGATCAGGTTGCCGCGCCGTCGTCCCATCTCCTCCATCACCGCCCCCTGGTGCTGCTCCTCCACATCCAGGCTGAGCAGCTCGAACGGCTCGCAGCGAACGCCGTCGATGTCGCGGTACACGACGCGCGGGCGTGAAACGGCCAGCTCGTATCCTTCCCGGCGCATGTTCTCGATCAGGATCGTCAGGTGCAGTTCGCCCCGCCCGGCGACCTCGAACACGGTCTCGTCTTCGGTCTCCCGCATGCGCATCGCCACGTTCGCCTTCAGTTCCCGCTCCAGCCGCTCGCGCAGCTGGCGGCTGGTGACGAAGCGTCCCTCGCGGCCAGCCAGCGGGCTGGTGTTCACGCAGAAGTTCATCAGCAGCGTCGGCTCGTCGATCCGAAGCATCGGCAGCGCATCGGGCGCATCGGGCTGGCAGATCGTGGTGCCGATGTTCAATTCCTCGAAGCCGTTGACCAGCACGATATCGCCCGCGATCGCCTCGTCCACCGGCAGCCGCTCCAGCCCCTTGAACGTCAGCACCTGGTTGATGCGGCCGCGCACCGGCGTGGCGTCGGGGCCATCCATCGCGATCACCTCCTGCCCCGCGCGGATGCGGCCGCGGCGCACGCGGCCGATGCCGATCTTGCCGACGTAGCTGGAGTAGTCGAGCGAGCAGATCTGCAGCTGCAGCGTGCCGTTGGGGTCCTCGTCGCGCACCGGAACGTGGCGCAGGATCGCCTCGAACAGCGGCCGCATCGAGCCCTCCTTCGCACCTTGCGGTGCCAAGGAGAGCATGCCCTCCTTCGCGCCTGGCGGCGCTTCGGAGAGCCTGCCCTGCGTAGCACCGTCGGGCGCGAGGCAGGGCAGCTCATCGAGGCGCTCGACCGCGTAGCCGTTCAGCGCCGAGGCGTACACGACCGGAAAGTCGAGCTGGTCCTCGGTCGCGCCGAGCTTGTCGAACAGGTCGAAGGTCGCGTTCACCACGTAGTCGGGGCGTGCGCCCGGCCGATCGATCTTGTTGACCACGACGATCGGCTTCAGGCCCAGCGCCAGGGCCTTGCGCGTGACGAATCGCGTCTGCGGCATCGGCCCCTCGACCGCGTCGACCAGCAGCAGGACCCCGTCGACCATCGACAGCACGCGTTCGACCTCGCCGCCGAAGTCGGCGTGACCGGGGGTGTCGACGATGTTGATGTGGGTGCCTTCGTACTCGACCGCGCAGTTCTTCGCGAGGATCGTGATGCCGCGCTCGCGTTCCAGGTCGTTGCTGTCCATCACGCGCTCGGCCACGTTCTGGTTTTCCCGGAACGTGCCGGACTGCACCAGCAGCTTGTCCACCAGCGTGGTCTTGCCGTGATCGACGTGCGCGATGATCGCGATGTTGCGCAGTGCCCTGCCGTTCATTGTCCGGACTCCAGTGCCCGCGCCTGACTCAACAAGCGTCGAACGGTCAACGTGCCGTGATCCACCGAGGCCACGCCGAGCAGGCGCCCGTGCGGACCATATACGCGTGCGCGCTGCGCGCTGGCGGCGCCGCACGCAACCTGCTTTCCATGCTCCAGGCTCTCGCACGCCTGCGGATCCAGATCGACCCGCGGCAAGGATTGCAGCAGCGCATCGACCGGCAGCAGCCGCCCGCTTCGCAGGCCCGGGGCCAGCTGCTCGAGCGCGTCCAGCCCGATCGCATCGCGCACCTCGAACGGCCCGACCCGGGTCCGGCGCAAGCCGCCCAGATGCGCGCCGCAGCCCAGGGCCGCGCCGATGTCCTGCGCGAGCGTGCGCACGTACACGCCCTTGCCGCACTCCACGCCGATCGTGGGTTGCAGGCCGTCCCAGTCGATCAGCCACAGACGGCGGATGATCACGCTTCGCGCCGCCCGCTCCACTTCGATGCCCTGCCGGGCCAGCCGGTACAGGGGCTGCCCATCGCGCTTGAGCGCCGAATGCATCGGCGGCACCTGCGAGACGGCTCCGACGAAGCGCGCCAGGGCCGAGACGAAGCGCGACTCGTCCACGTCCACCGGCCGGCGCTCGACGACTTCGCCTTCGGCGTCGGCGGTCGTGGTGCTCGCGCCCAGCACCAGGCGTGCCTCGTAACACTTGTCGGCGTCCAGCAAGTCGGACGAAAACTTGGTCGCTTCGCCGAACGTCAGCGCCAGCAGCCCGCTGGCAAGCGGATCGAGCGTTCCCGTATGGCCGGCCTTGCGGGCGTTGAGCATGCGGCGCGCCCGCTGCAGTACCGCGTTGGAGCTCGCCCCGAGCGGCTTGTCCAGCAGCAGCACCCCGTCGACGGCATCGAACCGCGCGCTTCGCATGCGGGCCGCCGCTTC
Source organism: uncultured beta proteobacterium (assembly GCA_963739145.1). GTDB lineage: Bacteria > Pseudomonadota > Gammaproteobacteria > Burkholderiales > Burkholderiaceae_F > VBCK01. Next base: position 170,498 of record CAVTZO010000001.1, on the reverse strand, counting down.
AGTCGGACCCGCCGCGTCCGACGGCCTGATCGATCAGGCGATCGATCCGGAAACCCCGCTCGACCGACGTGTCCTCGATGAAGTGCAGGCGCGGCACGGTCCGGATGTGCAGCCTCTTGAACAGCGCATGGTGCAGCAAGCCGGCCGCCGCGTTCAACCCCTGCGCCGCCTGCTCCCCCGGCACGCCGATCACCGTGAAAAACACCTTGGCGTGCGCATGATCGGGCGACACTTCGACGTCGTTGAGCGTCACCAGCCCGATGCGCGGATCGCGCAGCTCGCGCACGATCAGGTCCGCCAGCTCGCGCCGCACCTGTTCGGCGATGCGCTGGCCTCGATTCGAAGTTTTCATGCGGCCGAATACCGGCCCGCGCAGCAGCCCGCATCGGCCGTCTACAACGAGCGGGCAACCTCCTGCACCTCGAAAATCTCGAGCTGGTCGCCTTCCTTCAAGTCGTCGTAGCCCTTCAGCGACAGGCCGCATTCGAATCCGGCCTTGACCTCGCGCGCATCGTCCTTGAAACGCTTGAGCGAATCGAGTTCGCCGGTCCAGATCACCACGTGGTCGCGCAGCAGCCGGACGCGCGAAGTGCGCCGCACCAGCCCGTCCAGCACCATGCAACCGGCCACCGTGCCGATCTTGGAGATGCGGAACACCTGCCGCACCTCGACCAGGCCGAGCACCGCCTCGCGCTGCTCCGGAGCGAGCATGCCGGACAGCGCGGCCTTCACGTCGTCGACCGCGTCGTAGATGATGTTGTAGTAGCGGATGTCGATGCCGTTGGATTCGGCCAGCTTGCGCGCCGTCTGTTCGGCCCGCACATTGAAGCCCATGATCACGGCGCGCGACGCGATCGCCAGGTTCACGTCGCTTTCGGTGATTCCGCCGACCTGCGAATGCACCACCTTCACCTTGACCTCGTCGGTCGAAAGCCGGGTGAGCGCGTGCATTCAGCGCTTCCTGCGAACCCTGCACATCGGCCTTGATGATCAGCGCGCAGTGTCTTGGCGCCGGCCTGGCCCATGTCTTCGAAGATGTTTTCCAGCTTCGCGGCCTGCTGCTTGGCGAGCTTGGTGTCGCGGAACTTGCCCTGCCGGAACAGCGCGATCTCGCGCGCCTTGCGCTCGTCGCCCAGCACGATCAACTCGTCGCCGGCCTGCGGCACGTCCGAAAGACCCTGGATCTCGACCGGGATCGACGGGCCGGCGCTCTGGATCGGCTTGCCCGCTTCGTCCAGCATCGCGCGCACGCGCCCGAAGCTGCTGCCGGCCAGCACCACGTCGCCCCGCTTCAGCGTTCCGGCCTGCACCAGCACCGTGGCCACCGGACCGCGGCCCTTATCGAGCTGCGACTCGATGATCAGGCCCTTGGCCGGGCCGTCCTGCACCGACTTGAGCTCCAGCACTTCGGCCTGCAGCAGCACGTTTTCCAGCAGCGCGTCGATGCCCTGCCCGGTCTTGGCCGATACCGGAACGAACGGCGCGTCGCCGCCGTATTCCTCCGGCACGACCTCCTGGGCCACCAGTTCCTGCTTGACCCGGTCCGGATTGGACTCCGGCTTGTCGATCTTGTTGAGCGCGACCACGATCGGCACCTTGGCCGCTTTCGCGTGGTGCGATCGCCTCGATCGTCTGCGGCATCACGCCGTCGTCGGCGGCCACCACCAGGATCACCAGGTCGGTTGCCTTGCGCGCCGCGCGCGCGCATCGCGGTGAACGCCTCGTGGCCGGGCGTGTCCAGGAACGTGATGACGCCGCGCGGCGTCTCGACGTGGTAGGCGCCGATGTGCTGCGTGATGCCGCCGGCCTCGCCCGCGGCGACCTTGGCGCGCCGGATGTAATCGAGCAGCGAGGTCTTGCCGTGGTCGACGTGGCCCATCACGGTCACAACCGGCGGACGCGGCTTCAACTCGCCGCCGGATGCGGCTGCAAAACCCGAATCGGCCAGGAAGGCCTCCGGGTCGTCCAGCTTGGCCGCGAACGCCTTGTGGCCCATTTCCTCGGCCACGATGATCGCCGTCTCCTGGTCCAGCACCTGGTTGATCGTCACCATCTGGCCCAGCTTCATCAGGACCTTGATCACCTCGGACGCCTTGACCGACATCTTGTGCGCCAGATCGGCGACCGTGATCGTTTCCGGAACCGAAACCTCCCGCACCACGTTTTCGGCCGGCGCCGCCATGGTCGCCTTGTCGCGCTCGTCGGCGCGCCGGTGTCCCTTCGGCCCGCGCCAGGCCGCGCTGCTGGAGCTGACATCTCCGCGCGTCTTGATCGTGCGGCGCTTGGCTGCGTCTTCCGACCAGCTCGAGGCGAGCTTGACCGACTTGACTTCCTTGGGGCCGACCTTCTTGTCGTCCTTTTTCTCCTCGGCGGGCTTGGCCGGCGCGGTCGTGGCCGCGGGCCGATGCAGCGTTCCTTCCGAGGCGGGCGCCTTCAGGACCTTCTTGGGCCCGGACATCATGTTCTTGATCGCGGCGACCTCGGCCTCGACCACTCGGCGTGCACGCTCCTGCGCCTGGCTCGTTTGCTGCTGCTGGGCGGCAACGGCTTCGGTCGCGCGGCGGGCCACTTCCTGCTCCGCCTGCGCCCGCTCCTGGTCCGCGCGGTCGGTCTCCTCGCGGCTGCGCGTGGCCTCGACGGCCTCGCGCTGGCGCCGGTCCGCCTCTTCGAGCTCGCGCTGCGCGCGCTCGGCCCGCTCGCGCGCCTCGGCGACCTGCCGCGCAACCAGTTCAGCCTGCTGCCGCTCCTCCAGCTCGCGCCGCGCCAGCTCCTCGCCGTCGATCACCGGAGCCGTCGGCGCCGCTTCCGCCTCGGACTCGACATCGCGCTTGACGAACACGCGCTTCTTGCGGACCTCGACCTGGATCGTGCGCGCCTTGCCGGTGGAGTCGGCCTGCTTGATGGCCGAGGTCTGCCGCCGGGTCAGCGTGATCTTGCGCTTCTCGATTTCCAGGCCGCCGTGCGCCTTGCGCAGCGCCTCCAGCAGGCGCGCCTTGTCGTCCTCGCTGAGCGAGTCCGTCTCGGCACGCTTTTCCACGCCAGCCGCCCGCAGCTGTTCCAACAGCACCTGCGGCGCCAGTTTCAGCTCCGTTGCAAATTGCGCGACTGTGTTCGCCTGCATGCTCGTCGGGGTCCTTGGGACTTATTCAAACCAATGGGCGCGCGCCGCCATGATCAGGCGGCCCGCCCGTTCGGCGTCGATTCCGGTCATCTCGGTCAACTCGTCGACACCCAGATCCGCCAGCTCGTCGCGGGAACGCACGCCGTTGGACGAAAGCTTGATCGCCAGTTCGGTTTCCATGCCGTCCAGATCGAGCAGCGAACGGTCGGTCTGGTCGAGATTTTCCTCGCGCGCGATCGCCTCGGTCAGCAGGGCATTGCGGGCGCGCGTGCGCAACTCCTCCACGGTGTCCTGGTCGAATGCCTGGATCTCGAGCAGCTCCGCAACCGGCACGTAGGCGATTTCCTCCAGGCTCGAAAAGCCCTCGCCGATCAGGATGTTGGCGATCTCCTCGTCGACGTCCAGCCGCTTCATGAACACTTCCCGGATGCCGGTTTGCTCGCTTTCCTGCTTCTGAGTCGACTCGTCGGCGGTCATGATGTTGATCTGCCAGCCGGTCAGCTCCGAGGCGAGCCGCACGTTCTGCCCGCTGCGCCCGATCGCGATCGCGAGGTTGTCCTCGTCGACCACCACGTCCATCGCGTGCTTGTCCTCGTCGACCAGGATCGAGGAGACGTTGGCCGGCGCCAGCGCGCCGATCACGAACTGCGCCGGATCGTCCGACCACAGGACGATGTCGACCCGCTCGCCCGCCAGCTCGTTGGTCACGGCCTGCACGCGCGAACCGCGCATGCCGACGCAGGTGCCGATCGGATCGATGCGCCTGTCGTTGGTCCAGACGGCGATCTTGGCGCGAACTCCCGGGTCGCGCGCGGCCGACTTGATCTGCAGAGAGCCCCTGCTCGATCTCCGGCACCTCGAGCTCGAACAGTTTCATCAGGAACTCGGGCGAGGTACGCGACAGGATGATCTGCGGGCCGCGCAGCTGGCGGTCGACCTTGGCCACCAGCGCGCGCACCCGATCGCCGACGCGCAGGTTTTCCTTCGGGATCATCTCCGAGCGAGGCAGCCGCGCCTCGACCTTTCCGATCTCGATGATGGCGTCGCCCTTGTCCATCCGCTTGACGGTTCCGTTGACGATCGCATCGTTGCGGCCCAGGAACTCGCTCAGCAGCTGTTCGCGCTCGGCGTCACGGATCTTCTGCAGGATCACCTGCTTGGTGTCCTGCGCGAAGCGGCGCCCCAGATCCTGCCGCGGCAGCTGTTCCTCGATGTATTCCTCGAGCTCGATGTCGGGGATCTGGTCGCGCGCGTCCGACAGGATGATCTGGTGACCCGGCTCCTGCAGTCCCGCTTCGTCCGGCACCACCAGCCAGCGCCTGAACGCGTCGTACTCGCCGGTTTCGCGGTCCACCGCCACCCGCACATCGACGTCCTCTTCGGCAAACAGCCGCTTGGTCGCCGACGCCAATGCCGATTCCAGCGCTCCGAACACCGTTTCCTTCGGAACGTTCTTCTCGCGCGCCAGCGCGTCGACCAGAAGCAGGATTTCTCTGCTCATCGCCGTCTTACCTCGCTTCCTGCTTCATCGTTTGCCTTCGGTGCGCCCAAGTCGCGCCCCGGTCGTTTGCGGCCACCGTGCTCGACCGGCAGCGCCTTGCGCTGCCCGGCCGTGACGTCGCGCTTCCCAGGCCTGAAGTCGAACTGGGGGACAAGACGCGCTTTTTCAATGTCTGCCAGCGCGAACTCCAGCGCGGGGCCCGCCTCGGCGACCGCTGGCCGGGCGCTCTTGCGGCCGCGCCCCGCTCCTTCCGCCCTGCTCGCCGCCTCGTCCTCATCCATCGGCGCCAGCCGCACCCGCTCGGCCCCCGCCGCGCCATCGATGCCGAGCAGGCGGCCGCTGAAGCGGCGGCGCCCCTGAAGCGGCGCCTTCAGCTGCAACTTCACCGGCGCACCGGCAAAGCGCGCGAAATCGCGTGCCGCGATCAGGGGCCGGTCCAACCCCGGAGACGAAACCTCGAGGCGCTCGTAATCGACCTGCTCGACCGCCAGCAGATGCGTCAACTGCCGGCTGATCCGCTCGCAATCTTCCAGCCTGATGCCGCCCGCCGGCGTGGTCGTGTCGATCGTGACCCGCAGCAGTCCGCTTGCCGCGCGCTCCACGTCGACCAGTTCGTAGCCCAGTCCGCTCACGGTCGGCTCGATCAGCTCGCGCACCTCGTTCGAAACCACGCCACTTCGCATCCGTTGCGCATCCGCACGTTCAAAAAAAAATGGGCGACTCGCCCATTTCTTCTGTCCCACAGGCTGGCGCCGCGTATCCGGAAAGCAGGGACCTCCCCGGACCCCTGCACCGAATGCAGCTGCCATTCTTCGGTCGGATCTGAAAACCGGTGCGGCGCGTTACTGACCCGCCCTGCGCCCCGCCGAATCGATCCGAATCCGCTCGGCCGAGGCCAAGCGCGCCTTTTCCAGGCAACTGCGGATTATATAGGCTTTGTCAGGCCGAGGAAAACCGCCGCGTGCGCAGGATCGCTCTGCCGAAAGCCGCGCGCCCTAGCCGAAACCGCGACCCGTCTTGGGGCGCCGGAACCGGTTCTGCATACCCGGATTCGCGCGAGGGCTGTGCGGGTGGGTCCCGTTGATGATGTAGTTCACCGTGCTGGTCATCGGGTCGGGCTGGCGCGCAGGGGCGCCCGGCCGTCCATTGGCCGGCTTGCCGCGGCGGGCGCCGTCGGCGCGCCGCGGCGCGCCAGGCCGGCTGCCACGCATCGCTTCCGAACCGATTCCCAGATCGTGCAGCCACGCCTCCACCCAGGCGGGGGCCAACTCCAGGAAGCGCCCGCGTGCCAGCGACCGCGGAAGCGCGATCGAGCCGAAGCGGATCCGGATCAATCGGCTGACCTGAAGACCGAGCACTTCGAACATGCGCCGGATCTCGCGATTGCGGCCCTCCTTGATCACGGCCCGGTACCAGTGGTTCAGGCCCTGGCCTCCGGCATCCTCCAGCAGCGTGAAGCGAGCCGCCCCGTCGTCGAGCTCGACGCCATCGAGCAGCCGCTGGCGCTGTTCGTCGGTGAGCTGCCCGACGACGCGTACCGCGTACTCCCGCTCGACTTCGAAGCGCGGATGAGTCAGCCGGTTGGCCACGTCGCCCGAGGTGGTCACCACCAGCAGGCCTTCGGTGTTCAGATCCAGGCGCCCCACCGAAATCCAGCGCCCGCCCGACACCTTCGGAAAACGCTCGAAAACGGAGGGCCGGGACTGCGGGTCGTCGTGCGAGACGATCTCTCCGGTCGGCTTGTGATAGATCAGCACCCGCGGCGGCTTGCCGGGCTGGCGGCGCTGCAACGGCTTTCCGTTGATGCGGACCTGGTCGGTCGGCAACACGCGCTGGCCCACATGCGCGGGCTGGCCGTTCACCGATACCCGACCGGCCAGGATCAGCTCTTCCATTTCGCGACGCGAGCCGATTCCGGCGTCTGCCAGCACCTTGTGCAGCTTGTCGGACTGCGCATTCAGGGCCGACTGGGCCGCGCGCCGTCCACGCTCCAGAAGCTCGCGCGGCAGCGGCTGCTCGGGCATCGCCGCCACGTTGATGTCTTCGCCATCGGCCAGCGGCGAGGCAACCTCGACCTCGCGCGGTTCGGTCGGTGCACCCTCGCGCGCGGGTCGATCGCCGCGCCCCCGGCGGCGACGGCCGAGCGGGCCTCGAAGACGGCGCTCGCCATCGGAAGGCATGGTCGCGGTTCGCTGCGTCTCGCCGGGATCGGCAGCGTCGCGATCCTCGTCGGCCCCGAACGGCTCGTCCTGCAGCGGATCGGAGGCCGGCAATGCGGCCTCGTCGGCTGCGGCCTGGGCCGGCGCCTGCGACGCGGGTTGCTCCGGCGGGAGCTGAGCCGGCGCCTCGGACGAGGACTCGGCGGCCTGCGACGAATCGATCGGCACGACGCCGACAAGCAGCGGTTGACTCATGATACGGGCGAGGCCAGTGAGGAAGAAGATTCGGTCTGTTCTGTGGCATGCGTCATGGGCAGCTCCAGCTCCTGCGGTTCGGATGCTCGATCGTCGTTCGCCAGCGGCGGCAACTCCTGCAGCGAGCGCAGCCCCAGATCGTCGAGGAAGGCGCGCGTGGTGGCCAGCAGCGCGGGCCGCCCGGGCACCTCGCGATGACCAACGGTCTCGATCCAGCCGCGCTCCTCGAGCGTCCTTATCACCTGGGCCGAGACAGTCACGCCCCGGATTTCCTCGATGTCTCCACGCGTGACCGGTTGCCGATAGGCGATGATCGCCAGGGTTTCGAGCGCGGCCCGCGAGTAGCGCGGCGGCTTGTCCGGGTTCAGCCGGTCCAGGTAGGTTCGCATGGCCGGTGTGCTTTGAAAGCGCCAGCCGGAGGCCAGGCAAACCAGTTCGACGCCTCGACCCTGCCAGCTGCATCGCAACTCATCGAGCAGCGCGCGCAGGGTACCGGCGTCCAATTCGCCGCCAAACAACTTATCGATGTCGGACAGCGACAGCGGCTGCTGTGCTGTCAGTAGCGCTGCTTCCAGGACGATCCTCGCCTCTTGCGCGTTCATGTTCTCCGTTCAAATCGGTCGGCCCGGCTATCGGGCCGGATCGCGTCCGCGATGCGGATTCGCCGAACAAATCCCGGATCCGGTGATCAATGCCATCCGCCGCACAGGGACGGTCATGGCTGGCTGCCCACTCCGGGCCGAGACGTACGATCAGAAAACGGGACGTTCCAGAAATATCCGCGGATCCAGGCGCTTTGCCCCATGGATCGACGCGTTCCGCGCATGGCTGCAGTCAGCAGCAGGCATCAGCGGCTTCCGGATGCGGGCAGTGTATCACGCGTTCTCGCGCACCCACAACAAAACGCGTCGGAAACGCAACTCGGCAGAACGGGTGATGCGCGCAAGCCGGACACTTGCGCCGCCGCCCGGTACTGTATATATTAACAGTACCCTTGCAATTGGCCTTGCGCCACCGAGTTTCGTCATGAGCACCGACACCACCCTGGCCCTGACCGCCCGTCAAAGCGAGATCCTGGAGTTCATCCGCCATGCGCTGAGCACGCGCGGGGTGCCCCCGACCCGCGAAGAGATTGCGCAAGCCTTCGGTTTCCGGTCGCTGAACGCCTCCGAGCAGCACCTGCAGGCGCTGCACAGGAAAGGGTTGATCGAGTTGCTGGCGGGCACTTCGCGCGGCATCCGACTCAAGAGCGGCACACAGGATGAAATCGGAGCGGCAGGTCGTGAATTCGGCCTGCCGCTGATCGGCAAGGTAGCCGCCGGCAGCCCGATCCTGGCCCAGGAAAACGTGCTGCGTCATCCGGTCATCGACGCGGCCCTGTTCAAACCGCGCGCCGATTACCTGCTCGAGGTGCGCGGCATGAGCATGCGCGATGCCGGCATCCTGGACGGGGATTGGCTGGCCGTGCACCGGCAGGAGCAGGCATTGAACGGCCAGGTCGTCGTCGCGCGCCTGGGCGACGAGGTCACCGTCAAGCGGCTCCGGCTCAAAGGCGCGCGGGCCGAGCTGATCGCCGAGAACCCGGACTACGCACCGATCATCGTGGACCTGAAGCGCGAAACGCTCGCGATCGAAGGGCTGGCGGTCGGCGTCATTCGGCCATCGGTGTAGCAACCATGTTTGGCGCTCGGCAGCTTTCTACGCCTGCCCTCACCCCTACCCCTCTGCCGCAAGCGGGAGAGGGGAAATTTCTAATCTGGCACGCCGACGATCCGGCACTCGCGGCCACGGCCGCCGAATGCGCCTCCAGCGGCTTTCAGTGCCTGGATGCCGAGCTGCCGGGCGGCGGCTGGCCGCAGGGTCAGCTGATCGAACTGCTGCACGACGATCCCGGCATCGGCGAATTGCGCCTGTTGGTTCCCGCATTGGCGGCACAGGCCCGTGCCGGCCGCGCCTGCGTCTGGATCCTGCCGTGCGAGCGCGGGCCGCGCGCCGACCCGTTGCAGCAAGCCCTGCCGTATCCACCGGCCCTGGTCGAAGCCGGCATCGATCCGTCCTGCAACATCTTCGTCAGGCCCGCTGTTGCGCGCGAAGCCTGGTGGGCCATCGAACAGTCTCTGCGTGCCGCCCACCTGGGCGCTTTGATCGGCTGGCTGCCCAGCTGCGAGGCTCACGCCGACTTCCGCGCGCTGCGCCGCCTGCATCTGCTGGCCCAGCGGCATCGCGCCCTGGTGTTCGTGATACGCCCGTCGCTTTGTGCCGGCGCGCCGTCGCCGGCCGTGCTGCGCTTGCAGCTGACTGGCGACGGTGAGCCGCACGCGCATTCTCACAAGCTGGCCGTGAAAATCCTGAAACGGCGCGGTCGACCCTTGATCGAACCGGTCACACTGCAGGTGCATCCTGAACGATGGAACCGGGACGCAACAGCATCGCTTGCCGCGCTCACCGCGGCAACGGTGAAGCCGTGGCGGCTTGCAGATGCCCTGACGGGCTGAGCCTTGCAGCAGGCGGTCGGGAATCGGCCCGCGCGGCAGCTTTTCAACCTGCTGGACCATGAGCCTGTGGCTCGCTTTATGTCTGCCTGCGTTGCCGCTGCAACTGGCCGCGCGTGCAATGCAGTGCACCGGGCCGCTGGCCATCACCGAAGGGCCGCGCGAGCGGCCATTGATCGCGTTTTGCAACGACCTGGCCCGCGCTGCGGGGGTCGTGCCGGCAATGAAGCTTGCCGCGGCACAGGCGCTTGCGCGCACGCTCGCGACGGTGCCACGCGATCCCGATCATGAACGCGACGCGCTGCATGAGCTGGCCTGCTGGGCTTACCAGTTCAGCGCCCAGGTGACGATCCACCCTCCTTCGCCGCGGCAGGGCCCTCCTTCGCCGCTGTGCGGCGGGCAGGGCCAGAGCGGTCTGATATTGGAAACCGGCGGCAGCGAGCGCCTGTTCGGCGGCCGTTCCGAGCTGCACCGGCGCATCCGGCGCGGGCTCGGAAGCCTCGGCTACCGCGCCGCACTCGGCTACGCTCCGACGCCGCGCGCGGCCTGGCTGATCGGCAGCGCGCGCGCAAGCGGCCTGCCCGTGCACGATGTACCGGTCGACGAGCCGTTGCATGCCGCGCTCGCGCCCCTGCCGCTGGCCGCGCTCGAATGGGACGCGGACACGACGCGTGCGCTGGGCGCGCTCGGACTGGCCACGATCGGCCAGGTGCTCGGGCTGCCGCGCGATGCGTTCGCGCGACGCTTCGGCGCGGACCGGCTCGATCAACTGGACCGCGCGCTTGGGCTGCAGCCCGATCCGCAACCGGCGTTTTCGCTTCCGGCACGGTTCTTCGCCCGTGTCGAGTTGCCGGCCGACGTCACGCAGTCGGGCCAGCTGATGTTTCCCGCGCACCGGCTGCTGCGTTCGCTCGAGGGCTTCCTGCGTGGCCACAACGCGGGCGCCGCCGAGCTGGTGTTCACCGCGCACCACAATCCGCGCGGCGCACGACCGGTGGTCCCAACGCGCATCGCGCTGGCGCTGGCCGCCGCCGAGCGCGATGCCGGGCGGCTGGCGAAGCTGCTGGCCGAGCGGCTGACGCGGGTCAGCCTGCCTGAGCCCGCCGTCGAACTGTCGCTCGCGGTAGAGCGCCTGGCGCCGTTTCAAGCGTTGAACGCCAGTCTGCTGCCGCCGTCGCGGGACAGTGTTCGCAACGGGCTGGACTGGCTGCAACTGGCCGAAACCCTGCATGCCCGGCTCGGCTCCGAGCGCGTGTTCCAGCTGCAGGCAGTCGACGACCACCGGCCCGAACATGCGATCCGCATCGTGCCGCTTGCCGCGGAACGCGCCGCCCCTTCGATTGCACCGACCGCGCGGCAGCGCCCGCTGCTGATCCTGCCTGCGCCACAGCCGCTGCGATGTGGGAGTGAACGTCAGGGGAGCGACCCTGAGCAGGACGAGCATCCGCATTATGGCGGCGAGCTCGTGCTGGTTGCCGGGCCGGAGCGGATCGAGGCCGGGTGGTGGGATTGCGGCGACCCGCACCGCGCGACCGTGCATCGCGACTATTTCGTCGCGCGCAATCCACGCGGGCAGACGTTGTGGATATACCGCGAATTGAAGCAGCCGCGCGGGTGGTATCTGCATGGATTTTTCTGCTGACGGTTATGCTGGTACGCAAGCGCCAAACCCGCGCCAGCCACGATGCCTCGTCTCAGATCGCCTTGCCGTGATCGCAGAAGAAACAACCGCAGGGAGAACAAGATGACCCGTCCCGACTGCATCCAGCACTGGAAGCAAATCCAGGAACCCGACAACTCGCACTACCCTAACAGCCGGGAGCTGCTGTCGATCGGATCGCCGTTCGGCCGCCACTTCGGCTTCGCCCGCCTGGGCATCCACCACGAGCTGCTGGCGCCGGGACGGCGCACCTCGTGGCCCCACTGCGAGAGCACGGAGGACGAGTTCATCTACGTGATCGAGGGCACGCCCGACGTCTGGCTGGACGGCGAGCTGCACCGCCTGGCGCCTGGCGACGGCGTCGGATTTGCGGCCGGCACGGGGCTGTCTCACACCTTCATCAACAACACCGATTCGGAAGTGCGCCTGCTGGTGGTCGGCGACCGCGCCCGCGACGACGACCTGATCCACTACCCCATGCATCCGGCTCGCAACGCCGAGATCGGTGACCGGCACTGGAAAGACCTGCCCGCGCGGCCGCTCGGAGCGCACGACGGGCTGCCGGACCGGCTGCGTGAGGCGGGCGGGCCGTTTTAGGCCCTCGCTCTGGCGATCACCCTCACCCCCTCCCCTCGCCCGCGCACGCGGGAGAGGGGAAGGGGGTGAGGGTCGCGATCAGGGAACGAAGCGCCGGAAAGCGTGCTCGACGGCGCATCGCCTGCCGTCCTTGAAGCGGAGCCAGCCGGTGCCGTCCCGATTCAGATCCATCACGGCCGATTCGGACGTCGCGCGACTGATGCAGCCGACCGTCTTCAAATACAGGTCGCTGTCGCTGACTCGGTACCAACCCGCACTCTGATCCTGGGTCAGCAGCACGCCGTACTGGTCCATTCTGACGTTGACGGGAACCAGAAAATCCCGCACCGCGCAGCTGCCGCTCGCGCTGCTGAACGTCGACCTGTGAACGTCGCCATCCTTCCGGACATCGACGATGCCGGCCGGTGGCGTATCGACACAGCCCTCGATGCGAACGAAAACGCTCTGAGCGCCGGCCGTCTGGCCCGCGATCCGGTAAAGATTGACCCCGGCCTTCTCGACGTTCCATTGCTCGGCGCGGGCAACCTGCGCGGCCAGCGCTCCGATCAGCGCCATTGCCGCCAGGCAAGCGGCGCCGCGTCGGCCGCCCCGGCCCGCCGAGTCGCGGTCACCTTGCATGAGCCGATCGCAATCGATCAGCGGCACTTTCCGGTCGCCGCAGCGTACGCAAGGACCGGTGCCCTGAGCAGCCCCTGCACCGACGGAACGGCCTGCTGGCCCAGGCAATCGGGCACCGCGGCATTCGACACGGACTGACGAAAGCTCTCCCAGGCGTCGGGCTCGGGATTCGGGGCGCGCTCCGCCGTCACCTCGATCGAGTTGAGCCCGGCCTGCGCCTGCTTCTGCCGAAGCCTGCGCATCTCCAGCTTCTTGCGAGTGGCGGCGAGCGCGTCGTCCGGCGCCTCGCTCTTTGCTTCCGGTTCAGGTTGAGCGCATTGCACCAGGACCACGGACCTGCAGCCGTCCTTTGCAGTGTCGGCAGCTGGCACACCCTCGACGCCCGGCTCCTGGGCCCGGCTGCCGACCGATGCGAGCAACAACGCAGCGATCACCAAAGCACGCGAACTGCCGGCGAAATCGTTGGTACGCAAGCTCGATCCCCTGATTCGTCCGATCCGATAAGCCAGAGTAGCGCAGTCCGACTGATGGCTTGTTGACGTGCCCGCGGTTCGATCAAACGCAGTCAAAAAATTGCGGCGACCACTTGCCATCCGTGGTTTCCGGGTGATACTGTATATATATACAGTATCGTCCAGGCCGCCCGTTCTGGCGATCCGCGCTTTCGCCCATTCGCGTTCCCCGCCTGCCGCCGTGCCCCGATGCAGCCGTCCTACGTCGAACTGCATTGCATCTCCAACTTCAGCTTCCTGCGTGGGGCCTCGCATCCGGAAGAACTGGTCGAGCGCGCCCTTGCGCTCGGCTACAGCGGGCTGGCGATCACCGACGAGTGCTCTTTCGCGGGAGCGGTGCGAGCGCACCTGGCGCTGCGCGCCCTCACCCCCGACCCCTCTCCCACTGGCGTGGGAGAGGGGTCGGGGGTGAGGGCGCATGAGTTCCGCCTGATTCACGGCACCGCGATCCGGCTGGCCGACGGTCCGAACCTGGTATTGCTGGCACAGACGCGCACCGGATACGGCAACCTGTCGGAGCTGGTCACGCGGGCGCGGCGCGCCGCGCCCAAGGGCGAATATCGACTCACGGCGGCCGAACTGGCGGCGCAGGCCCATCTGCTGGAAGACTCGCTTGCGCTGCTGGTGCCGCAGCAGGCGCCGCGAGGGCAGCGCCAATCCGGCACCGATGCCGAAAGCATCGAGCGGGACGCCTGCTGGCTGCATCAGCTGCTGCCCGGCCGCAGCTGGATCGCCTGCGAGCTCACTCGCGGACCGGACGATGCGGCCTGGCTGGCCGCATTGCAGGAAGCCGGCTTGCGCGCCGGGCTGCCGCTGGCGGCGGCCGGCGCCGTGCACATGCACCTGCGCAGCCGCAAAAAGCTGCAGGACGCGTTGACCGCGGTGCGGCTGCGAACGCCGCTCGCACAATGCGGCCGGCAACTGGCGTCGAATGCCGAACGCTATCTGCGCCCGCTTTACCGTCTGGCCGCATCTACCCGGCCGAACTTCTGGCGCAGACACTGGCGATCGCCGAGCGCTGCAGTTTCTCGCTCGACGAGTTGCGATACGAGTACCCGGAGGAAATCGTCCCAAGCGGCCAGACACCGGCTTCTTTTCTTCGCAGCGCGACCTGGCGGGGCGCGGCCGTGCGCTACCCGCAGGGCGTGCCGGACAAGGTGCGCGCGCTGATCGAGCACGAGCTGGTGCTGATCGGTGAGCTGCATTACGAACCGTACTTCCTGACCGTGTACGACATCGTCCGCTTCGCGCGCGAGCGGCGCATCCTGTGCCAGGGCCGCGGCTCGGCGGCCAATTCGGCGGTGTGCTACTGCCTGGGCATCACCGAAGTCGACCCGGACCGGATCAGCGTCCTGTTCGAGCGCTTTGTCAGCAGCGAACGCAACGAGCCGCCGGACATCGACGTCGATTTCGAGCATCAGCGGCGCGAAGAGGTGATGCAGTACGTCTACGCGAAATACGGCCGCCATCGTGCCGCGCTGACCGCCGCCCTGCACACCTACCGGCCGCGCGGCGCGCTGCGCGACCTGGGCAAGGCGCTGGGACTTTCGCTCGACCAGGTCGACCGCCTGGCCAAGAGCATGTCGTGGTGGGACGGCAGCCGGATCCGCCCCGAGCGGCTCGCCGAGGCCGGTTTCGATCGCGGACAACCCGGTGATCGCGCAGCTGGTCGAACTGGCACATCAACTGATCGGCTTTCCGCGCCACCTGTCGCAGCACAGCGGCGGCTTCGTGATCGCGCGCGACGCGCTGTCGCGCCTGGTTCCGATCGAAAACGCCGCGATGGCCGGATCGCACCGTGATCCAGTGGGACAAGGACGATCTCGATGCCCTGGGGCTGCTGAAGATCGATGTGCTGGCGCTCGGGCATGCTCACCTGCGTGCGGCGCGCGCTGGACCACCTGAGACGCGTTCGGCGGATCGAACCTGCGGCTGCAGGACATCCCGGCCGAGGATGCGCCGTGTCTACCGGATGCTGTGCCGCGGCGATTCGCTGGGCGTGTTCCAGGTCGAGTCGCGCGCGCAGATGAACATGCTGCCGCGCCTGCGCCCGCAGTGCTTCTACGACCTGGTGATCGAGACCGCGATCGTGCGGCCGGGCCCGATCCAGGGCGGCATGGTGCATCCGTATCTGCGGCGACGCCAGGGCCTGGAGCCGGTCACCTACCCGTCCGAGGCGGTGCGCTCCGTGCTCGAGCGCACGCTGGGTGTCTCGATTTTCCAGGAGCAGGTGATGCAGCTTGCGGTGGTCGCGGCCGGGTTCACGCCGGGTGAAGCCGACCGCCTGCGGCGCGCGATGGCAGCGTGGAAGCGCAAAGGTGGACTGGGGCCGTTCCGCGACCGGCTGATCGCCGGCATGCTGGCGCGCGGCTACGGCAGCGAATATGCCGAGCAGATCTTCCGGCAGATCCAGGGCTTCGGTGAGTACGGCTTCCCGGAAAGCCATGCGGCCAGCTTCGCGTTGCTGGTGTACGTGTCGTCATGGCTCAAATGCCACCAGCCGGCCGCGTTCTGCGCGGCTCTGCTCGATTCGCAGCCGCTCGGCTTTTACGCGCCCGCGCAGATCGTGCGCGACGCGATCAACCACGGCGTGACCGTGCGGCCGGTGTGCGTCAATGTCAGCGGCTGGTACTGCACGCTGGAGCCGTGCCCACCGGAACTGGAGCAGCCCTCACCCCCACCCCTCTCCCGCTACGCGGGCGAGGGGCGACCGAGCGCCGAACTGCTCTATGTCAACGCTGAAGAAGCGGCGACTGATCGCCCCTCGCCCGCGCGGCGGGAGAGGGGTGGGGGTGAGGGCCGTTCCAGTTCCGCGGCACAGCCGGCCGTGCGGCTCGGGTTAATGCAGGTGAGCGGCCTGAGCGAGGCGGCCGGCCAGCGCATCGTCGAGGCGAGGCGGCAGGCGCTGTTTTCCGACGTGCACGACCTGGCGCACCGGGCGCAGCTCGACCGCGGCGACATGGCGCGCCTGGCCGCGGCCGATGCGCTGGCGGCGCTGGCCGGACACCGGCGCCGCGCGCTGTGGGGCGTGCTCGGACTGGACCGCGGTGCGGCGCGTCAGGCGCCGCTCACAAGCGGGCTGCCGGTTGCGGAGCGCCAGGTCGAGCTGCTGCCTCCGACCGAAGGCCAGGACATCGTCGCCGACTACGACGCAACCGGCCTGACCTTGCGCCGCCACCCGCTGGCGCCGTTGCGCGACCGGCTCGAGCGGATGCAGCTGTGGACCGCTCAGCGCATCGCGCACGCGTCCCATCTGCAGAGGGTGCGCGCCACCGGCATCGTCACCTGCCGCCAGCGGCCAGGCACCGCGAGCGGCGTCACTTTCGTGACGCTGGAGGACGAAACCGGGTGGATCAATGTGGTGGTGTGGCGCGCAACGGCCGAACGGTTCCGCCGGGAACTGCTCGGTTCGACGCTGCTGACCGTGTACGGCCATATCCAGCGCGTCGATGCGCCCGACTGCGCGGTGATCCACCTGATCGCATCGCGCCTGATCGACCACTCCGCGCTGCTGGGCGGGCTGGTGGTCGACCGCCACGACTTCCGCTGAGCTGCGCGGCCTGATCGACCAATCCGCGCTGTCGGGCGGGCTGGCGGTCGACAGCCACGACTTCCGTTGAGCAGCGCCCGGCCGGGCAGCCCTCAGGCGGCCGTCACCGGGTTGCTCAACGTTCCGATGCCGCTGATCGAGACCGCCACGGTCGCGCCGTCCTTCATGGACCCGACCCCGAGGGAGGTTCCGCAGGCGATGACGTCGCCCGGCAACAAGGTCATGTCATGCGAAATCCGGCTCACCAGTTCGCCCGGCGGGAAGATCATGTCGGACAGCGGGTAGTTCTGCCGCTCGACGCCGTCCACCGTGGTGATCGCCCGCGCCGACGACAGATCCAGCTCGGTGACGATGCAAGGACCCAGCAATCCGAACGTGTCGAAGCCCTTGGCGCGGCACCATTGGGGAAAATCGGGATTCTCGTTGAGCACGTCGGCGGCCGTCACATCGTTCACGCAGGTGTAGCCGAAGATGAAGCCGGCGGCTTCGCTCGTCGAGACGTTGCTGCAGGCCTTTCCGATCACGATGCCCAGCTCCCCCTCAAACGCGATCTTGCCGCCGTACCCGGCTGGACGCCGGATCCCATCCGCAGGTCCGGCCACGCTGCTCGAGGGCTTGATCAGATACAGCGGGTGAGAAGGCACTGCCTTGCCAAGCTTGGCCGCCAAAGCATGGAAGTTGTTCCACAAGGCGACGATCTTGCTTGGCTGGCAGGGGCTGAGCAGCCTGACCGCCTCGGCGGCCATCGTCTTGCCGGTGGGCGAGGACCCGCTGAACAGGTCGCCCCGGTGCTCGACGATGCGCCCGTCTTCGAGCGTGCCGAAACCGGTGCGGCCATCGGCCCAGGCGAAGCAAACCCAGCGCGTCATCCCCTTATCCAGGCCGGTGCGACTCAGATGCCGGCGCCCAGACCGTGCCGCGGCGCCGAGCGCTCCTCTTCGAGCATCTTGGTCAGCAGCTTGGTGAGCGCGTACACGGTGCCGATATGAGGTGTGGGCGTGCGCGTGAGCTGCCCGAGCTCCACGACCGAACCGATCAGTGCATCGACCTCCGGCGCGCGCCCTGCCTCCACATCCTGCAGCATCGAGGTCTTGTGCTTGCCGACCTTTTCGGCGCCCGCGATGCGCTTTTCCAGCGGCACGCGAAACGTGATGCCGAGCTTGTTCGCAATGTTCTGGGCCTCGGTCATCATCGCGGCCGCCAGTTCGCGGGTAAGCGGGTACTGGCAGATGTCGGCCAGGGTCGAGCGCGACAGCGCGCTGATCGGGTTGAAGGTCAGGTTGCCCCACAGCTTCAGCCACATCTCGGCCCGGATGTTGTCGAGCACCGGCGCCTTGAAGCCGGCCCGCGTGAAGCATTCGGACACCATCGTCACGCGGCGGCTGACGCTGCCGTCCAGTTCGCCGACCGGAAACCGGTCGCCTTCGACCAGCCGCACCACGCCCGGCGCGATCAGCTCGGAGGCCGGGTACACCACGCAGCCGATCACGCGTTCCGGCACGATCTTGCGCAGGATCTGCCCCTGCGGATCGACGCTCTGGACGCAATGGCCTTCGAGCTCGCCTCCGTGCTTGTGGAAGTACCAGTACGGGATTCCGTTCTGCATCGTGACGACGACGGTGTCGGGGCCGAACAGTTTCGGCACCTGGTCGGCGACCGTTTCGACCTGGTGCGCCTTCATCGCCAGGATCACCATATCCTGCGCACCGGCCGCGTCGTAATCGTGGGTGGCACGCACGGCCGAGGCGAGCAGCTCCGTGCTGTCGGGCAGAACCAGCTTCATTCCGCCGGCGCGAATGGCCGCCAGGTTGGCGCCACGCGCGATAAAGGTCACCTCCTCGCCGGCCAGCGCGAGCTTGACACCCACGTAGCCGCCGATCGCGCCGGCGCCGATGATGGCGATTCTCATCAACTCGTCCCTGCATCAACGCGCGCTTGTCAGCTCGCGCCCTGCCCCCGGCCCCGCTCCCGCTGGCGCGGGGAGGTGACCGCCTCTTTGTATACCCAGTGTAGCAACGACCCCGGGGGTTATTCGAGCATCGCGCCCGCGTGCAGCCCCAGGGCGAGCGCCAATTCCGGCGCCGGCAGTTTCTTGGTGTCCTCGCCCTTGGCCTTGAACACCTCGATCTGGCCACCCTGGCCGGTGATGCGCAGGCTTTCGGGCCCGATCTCGACGACTTCTCCGACCTTGCCCTTGACCGCGCTGAAGGTTCGCGTCAGGTGCTTGCGCGCGTCGAAGATCTGGATCTTCTTGCCGTTGTGCACGGTCCAGGCGCCCGGACCGGGGTTGCAGCCGCGAATCAGGTTGTACGTGAAGTCGACGTGGCTGGCCCAGTTGATGCGGGCCTCGGCGCCACGGCACCAGCCCTCATACGACGCCTGCGCCTCGTCCTGCACTGTCTCGCGGTGGCGTCCCTGGACCACCTGGTCGGCCGCTTCCAGCATGGCTGCCACGCCCATCGGAAACAGCCGGTCGAAATAGACGCTGGCCAGCGTGTCGTCCGGGCCGATCGGCGTGTGCTTCTGCAAAATGACGGGGCCTTCATCCAGACCGTCGGTCGGCCGGAAAATCGACAGGCCCGTGTTCAGATCGCCGCGGATGATCGGCCAGTTGATCGAACTGGGCCCCCGGTACTTGGGCAGCAGCGACGGGTGATACTGGATCGTTCCGTGGCGGGGGATATTGACGAAGTCCTGCGGCGCGAACTGCAGCACGTAGGCCATGATGCCGATGTCTGCGTCAAGTTGCGCCATCGCATCGCGCGCCTCCGGGCTCCTGAGCGAGGCGAACTGGTTGACACGAATGCCCTTGTCCTGGGCCGCGACCTTCAGCACGTCCGCCTTGGCACCCGCCTTTTCGGGCGCGCAGAACACCGCCGCGACCTGGTCGCCGCGCGCCGCAAAGGCCTCGAGCACCGCCTTGCCGAAATCCTGCTGACCGATGATGACGATTCGCATGGGGTCGCTCCGCCCGGACGGCGATTCAAATGCGCAAGGGCGGAGGTTACCTCCCTCCGCCCCTGCCTGTCAGGCCAGCTCAAACCGTCACTTCAACTCAGAACTTGTAATCCATTCCGATCGAAACGCCCTTGGGGCGGCAGCCGCCCCAGGTCGTCGGGCCATAGCTCGAGTAGTCGATCTGCGACGCATGTGTCCCGTCGTGACAATCGGTCGTGATGCCCCGCCCACCGGCACCCAGGTCGTAGTGCGCATTGCCGTGATTGAAGGTCTCGGCCATATCCAGGTACACGTACACCTGCTTGTCGATCTTCTCCTTGATCGCCAGCGTGATCATGTCCGCCGTGTCGGTTCCGATCGTGGGGTTGAAGTTGTGCTGCCCGCCAGGGTCCCCCGGCGTCGCGCCGGCGTGCGCCCATCCGGCGGACACCTGGGTCGATTCGCCAAGCTGCTGCGACAGGGCGAGCCAGTGGCCCAGGCGGGTGCGCTCGTTCTGGAACTGCAGGTAAGCCGGAACGTTGCGCTTCAGGCTCTCCCAGACCCCGCTCACCGTCAGGCCGAAATCGAAGATGTACTGGGCGCCGACCTTGGCTGCCCACTCCGTGCCGACGTCGGTCGTGTAGGCGCCCAGCGGGATCGTTGTCACGCAGGTCGAGGTGCCGCAAGGCGCGACCGTCCCCCCGTTGGCGGGAGCGACCGCAACCGGGGTCATGTCCAGGTACAGCGGATTGCCAGGTACCAGCGCGGTTCCGAAATTGTTGTAGTAGTACCCGTATTGGGGGTTGTTCGAGCCGATGCCGTCGCTGTTGCGGTTGACGTTGTTGTGCCGCTCGTAGGCCCCGACGAGGTAGAAGTTCTTCTGCTCGTACTTCAGGTCCAGGCTGAACGCGCTGGTGAAGCCGCCGTCGTCGCAGTTGGCGGGCAGGTTGCCGCTGCCGGGTATGTTGCCGCCGTTGCAGTCCGGCGATCCGGAGGATTGGACCACCGCGTCGTAGGTGCGGTTCTGCCCGGGCGCGACCGTCACGTCGAAGCTGAGGCCGCCGTACATCTTCGGGGACTCGTACGCAATCGAATTATTCAGGCGGGTGCCGAACTCGACGCGGTTGTCCCCCCCGCTGTTACCCATCACGACCGCGTAGTCGCCGAGCTGGCCGGAGAACGGGTTCATACGGTCCGTCGCTTTCTTGTACGGGGCGTAGAGCGTGCCGAGCTTGAAGTTACCGTATTTCTTGCTTCCCAAACCGAGGTACGAATCTCCGAACCCCAGCCCGGACTTCACCACATTGGACTGCGCCGTATAGCTGGTGCTGACGCCCGGCGCGGAGGTGACCGAGAAGGAGGCCTCGACCTGGTAGATCACTTTCAGATCGCCGTACGCCGGAGGAAGGGCGTGGTCGCCGCGAAATCCCATGCCGGACTTGTTGGTCGACAGCTGAGGCTGCCACCCGACGTTGCCGACCGGGGAGGGTCCGCACACGCTGCCCGTGGCGGAAGGGCAGTTCGCATTCTTGAGCGAAAGTCCCGTCCCGTTATTGAACGACCCGCCGGGCACCGTGTTGTTCCACCCGTAGCCGCCATAGGCGAGCATGCCACTCATGCCCTTGGTCGCGAAATCGACCGAGACGTCCATGCTGCCGTAGAAGCCCTTGACGAGTTTGTCGTACAGGACCTCCATCGGCGATTTCTTCTCCTCCGGAGGTTTCGTAGCGGCGTCATCGGCACGCGCGGCTCCCGTGTAGCCGCCGGCCAGGAGCATGGCGACCAAGGCCGCCGCGATCGGCTTGCGCGTCTTGCAGTCCATCATGTTGTGTCCCCTCGTGGTCTTGGTACGAATTCTCGGCACCTGAGCGTGACAGCGC
This sequence comes from uncultured beta proteobacterium, assembly GCA_963739145.1. Classification (GTDB taxonomy): domain Bacteria; phylum Pseudomonadota; class Gammaproteobacteria; order Burkholderiales; family Burkholderiaceae_F; genus VBCK01. Next base: position 149,216 of record CAVTZO010000001.1, on the reverse strand, counting down.
CGGTCCGACCTCTGTGAGTTGCCTTTAACGGCGAGGCCAACTTACGATATCTGGTATATCAGAGCCCGGTCAATAAACGCGGCATGAACGCAACGCAGGTGTCGCGTATTGCACGAATGACCGGACCCTACGGTTGGCATCGTTCGCTATTGCGTTGCAATAGCTGCGCATCGCGGCGTGCGGGATAGCACGTCGCTGCTTCCTCTAATGGTTGAGTGAATCGCATCGCACAATCGAAACCGATTGACGTCAATCTGATATGTCACATACCGTATCAGAATTGGTTGCGCGTTCCGCGCACCGGTTTAGTATTTACATCGCGTTCAAAAAAAGATCAGCCGTTAGAAGAGTCCACGAGGAGCACACGATGACAACGAATGCACAAGGAGGTTCTTCGCAAGCCGAGGCGACCGGGCTGTTCGCGGGTCCTTGGCCGCAGCTGATCGTGGGGATCATCTGCATGGCGTGCGTGGCGAACCTGCAGTATGGCTGGACGCTTTTCGTCAATCCGATCGATGCGAAGTTTCACTGGGGGCGCCCCGACATCCAGGTGGCCTTCACCATATTCGTTCTGATCGAGACGTGGCTGATTCCGGTGGAGGGCTACCTGGTGGATCGGTTCGGTCCGCGCTGGGTGGTGATCGGCGGCGGCTTGCTGGTGGCAGCGGCGTGGGCGCTGAACTCGGTGGCCGACTCGCTGATGCTGCTGTACGTGGGAGCGGCGCTGGGCGGGATCGGCACGGGCTGCGTGTACGGCACGTGCGTGGGCAACGCTCTCAAGTGGTTCCCGGGACGGCGGGGCCTGGCTGCGGGCTTCACGGCGGCTGGGTTCGGGGCGGGTGCCGCGATCACGGTGGTGCCGATCGCCAACATGATCGCGGCCTCGGGCTACCAGCAGACGTTTCCTGTTCTTCGGGCTCCTGCAAGGCGTGATCGTGGTGGTGATGGCGCTGGCCATGGTCAAGGCGCCTGCCAATCTGAAGCCCAAGGTGGCTGTGGCGGCGCGCCACGCCAGCCCGCGCGGGGACTGCACGCCGGCGCAGGTGCTGCGCACGCCCCTGTTCTGGGTGATGTACGTGATGTTCGTGCTGATCGCGGCCGGCGGGCTGATGATGGCCGCCTCGCTGGCGCCGATCGCGAAGGATTTCAAGATCGACAAGGTGCCGGTGCAGTTTTTCGGCGTGGACGCTGCCGGCGCTGAGCTTTGCGCTGTCGATGGGCCGGATCCTGGACGGCGTCGGACGGCCGTTTTTCGGGTGGGTGTCGGATCGGATCGGACGCGAGAACACGATGTTCATCGCCTTTTCGCTGGGCGCCCTGGCCCTGTTCACGCTGACGCAGAAGGGCACCGACCCGGTCTGGTTCGTGATCGTGTCGGCCTTCTACTTCGGGGTGTACGGGGAGATCTTCAGCCTGTTTCCGGCCACTCAGGGCGACACGTTCGGACCGAAATTCGCGGCTTCCAACGCCGGCATGCTGTACACCGCCAAGGGCACGGCATCGTTCATGGTGCCGCTGGCCGCCTACGTGGCCAGCCTGCAGGGCTGGGTGTCGGTGTTCTGGGTGGCCATTGCGTTCAACGTGACGGCGGCGCTGCTGGCAATGTTTGTCCTGAAGCCGATGCGGGCCCGCTGGTACGCGGTCAGCCCGGCGGCCGCCGGCACTGAGCCGCTGGCGGGCGGATCGGTATCGGCCGCACGGTAGGCCGCAAGGGGCGTGCCGCGCGGCTACTGCGCGGGCAGGACAGGACACCACCCTGGGGAGCAGTCAATGGCAGCAGCGACGCAGACGGGACGTACGCAGGCAACCACGGCGGACGACACGCTGAAGCAGAAGAGCCGGGATGCCTCGGTCGTATCCGGGGGGCACCTGGTGGCCAAGGCACTGAAGAGCGAGGGGGTCGATACGATCTTCACGCTGTGCGGCGGACACATCATCGACATCTACGACGGGTGCATCGACGAGGGCATCAAGATCGTGGATGTACGGCACGAGCAGGTGGCGGCGCACGCGGCCGACGGCTATGCGAGGCAGACGGGGCGCCTGGGGTGCGTGGTGACCACGGCGGGCCCCGGCTGCACCAACGCGGTCACGGGGATAGCGACGGCGTTTCGGTCGGAATCGCCCGTGCTGCACATCGGCGGACAGAGCGCGCTGGTGCAGTGGAAGATGGGCGGGCTGCAGGATCTGCCGCACGTAGACATGATGCGGCCGATCACGAAGTTCGCCTCCACGGTGATGTCGACCGAGCGAGTGGCCGACATGATTTCGATGGCGGTGCGCGAGGCCTATGCGGGGGCGTACGGGCCGGTGTACCTGGAGATACCGCGCGACGTGCTGGATCGTGAGATCGATGTGAGCAAGGCGGTGCTGCCCAAGGCGGGGCATTACCGGGCCTCCACGCGCTTGAGCGGGGACGAGCGCGACATCGAGCGGCTGGCCGATTTGCTGGTGAACGCGGAGCGGCCGGCGATTCTGTACGGTCAGCAGGTGTGGGCCGCGCGCGGGCACGAGGAGGCGGTGGCGCTGCTGCGCGAGCTGGACATACCGGGGTACTTCAACGGGGCCAGCCGGGGGCTGCTGGCGCCGGGCGATCCGCACCATTTCGATCGCACCCGCAGCCAGGCCTTTGCCAAGGCCGATGTGCTGGTGATCGTGGGCACTCCGTTCGATTTCCGGATGGGCTATGGCAAGCGCATCGCAGCGCCCACGCTGGTGCAGATCGACATGGACTACCGCACGGTAGGCAAGAACCGGGATGTGACGCTGGGGATCGTGGGCGATCCGGGGGCGGTGCTGGGGGCGGTGCTGAACGCGGCGAACTCGCGCATCAAGAACGACAAGCGGCAGGCACGGCGGGCCTGGATGAAGGAGCTGTCGGCGGCCGAGGATGCGGCCACGGAGAAGCTGATGCCGCTGTTCAAGTCGGACAGCCGGCCGATCCACCCGTACCGCGTGGCCTGGGAGCTGAACGAGTTTCTGACGGACGACACGATCTACATCGGCGACGGCGGCGATGTGGTGACGATCTCTGCGCAGGCGGTGCGGCCGCGCCGGCCGGGGCACTGGATGGATCCGGGGGCTCTGGGCTCGCTGGGGGTGGGCACCGGCTTTGCGCTGGCCGCCAAGCTGGTGCATCCGCACAAGGAGGTGCTGTGCTACTACGGCGACGGCTCCTTCGGCATGACGGCCTTCGACATGGAGACGGCCAACCGGTTCGGGGCGCCGTACATCGCCGTGATCGGCAACAACTCGGCGATGAACCAGATTCGCTACGGGCAGCTGGCCAAGTACGGCGAGAGCCGGGGCAATGTTGGCAATTTGCTCGGCGATGTGCCGTTCGGCAAGTTTGCCGAGATGCTGGGCGGCTACGGGGAGGAAGTGCGCGATCCGGCGCAGATCGCCCCGGCCCTGAAGCGCGCGCGCGAGTCGGTGGCCAAGTCGGGCCGCAGCGCGGTGATCAACATCTGGGTCGATCCGCGCGAGTACGCGCCGGGTACCAAGGCTCAGACGATGTACAAGTAATAGGAGGCTCCCTCACCCCCGTCCCCTCTCCCGCGGGGCGGGAGAGGGGCGATAGCGCGTGCCCTCGTAACGATCGATCGCCCCTCGCCCGTGCAGCGGGACAGGGGTCAGGGATGAGGGCGGCGGCAAAGAATCGATAGGAGCTCTACGGCGATGAGCAAAGCATTGGATGGCGTACGGATCCTGGACTTCACGCACGTGCAGTCGGGGCCCACGTGCACGCAGCTGCTGGCCTGGTTCGGGGCGGACGTGATCAAGGTGGAACGGCCGGGCGAAGGCGATCCCACGCGGGGGCAGCTGCGTGACCTGCCGAACGTGGACTCGCTGTACTTCACGATGCTCAACCACAACAAGCGCTCGATCACGGTCGACGGCAAGGCGAAGGCGGGCAAGCAGGTGCTGGAGAAGCTGGTCAAGCACTGCGACGTGCTGGTGGAGAACTTCGCGCCGGGGGCGCTGGATCGGATGGGGTTTGGCTGGGAGCGCATCCAGCAGCTCAATCCCCGCATGATCATGGCCTCGGTCAAGGGGTTCGGGCCCGGGCCGTACGAGGACTGCAAGGTGTACGAGAACGTGGCGCAGTGCGCGGGCGGGGCGGCCTCCACCACGGGCTTTGACGATGGGCCGCCGCTCGTGACCGGGGCGCAGATCGGCGACAGCGGCACCGGGCTGCACCTGGCGCTGGGGATCGTGGCGGCGCTGTACCAGCGCGACCGTACCGGGCGCGGGCAAAAGGTGCTGGCGGCGATGCAGGACGGGGTGCTGAACCTGTGCCGGGTGAAGCTGCGCGATCAGCAGCGGCTGGCCCGCACCGGGGTGATGAAGGAGTATCCGCAGTATCCGGACGGCAAGTTCGGCTCGGCGGTACCGCGCGCGGGCAACGCCTCCGGAGGCGGACAGCCCGGCTCGATCCTGAAGTGCAAGGGCTGGCAGACCGATCCGAACGCCTACATCTACTTCATCACGCAGGCGGCCGTGTGGGAGCCGATCTGCAAGGTGATCGGCAAGCCCGGGTGGATCACCGACCCGAACTACGCCAAGCCGGACGCACGGCTGCCGCGCCTGACGGAGATCTTCGGCGCGATCGAGGCCTGGACCCAGACCAAGACCAAGTTCGAGGCCATGACGATCCTCAACGAGTTCGACATCCCGTGCGGGCCGATCCTGTCGATGGAGGAAATCGCCGCCGAGCAGTCGCTGCGCGCCACCGGCACCGTGGTGGAGGTCGACCACCCCACCCGCGGCAAGTACCTGTCGGTGGGCAACCCGATCAAGATGTCCGACAGCGCTTCCGAGGTCGTCCGCTCGCCGCTGCTGGGCGAACACACCGACCAGATCCTGGCCGAACTGGGCTACCCCGCCGACCAGATCGCCGCCATGCGCGCCGAAAAGGTCATCTGACCGCGCCAGCTTTTCCAGTGACGGTGGCCCAGGTCGATCCGGGCCGGACTCCAGAGGCCGCGGAGCTGGGCCCCTGGAGTCCCGGCGTCACGTCCCGGCTGCCCAGCCGGCTGCTGCCCTTTACCACGATCTTCCGTCCGGAAAATGTGTTCACCGACCTGGCCCGGGTCAGGGAACTGCGCGAGCTCACCGGTCTCGACTTCAGCGAGCTGGTCACCTTTCGGCCGGAACGGCTGGCGCTGCATGAACTGCTGATCCGGGTCACGGCCGACCTGTCCGTATCGGACGGATCCAGGTACGAGGACCTGGGCATCAACTTCAGGTCGATCGTTTCCCTGATCCTGTCGCGCTATGTGCAGCCCGACATGCCGCAGATCGCGGCAACCTATGCGCAGTGCCGCGAGCGCCTGGCCGCGATCATCGCGCAGGAGCTGGCGACCGGCTCGGCCCCGCAGCCGGGCGCCCAGGGAGGATCGGCGGTTCAGGCGATCCGCTCGCTGGTGGATCGGCTCACGCACAGGACCGCGACGGCCTCCTCCAGCCCGGACGATGACCTCTCGCAGCTGCGGTTGGCCGATCACTTCGAGAACAAGGCCGCGGGCTTGCAGGACGAATTGCAGTGCGCCGCGCTCAGGGCGCTGGCACGGGTCACCCGCTCGGTGTACGACAAGGTGGGAACCTGGCGCTCCGCGGCCGAGCTGGTGGCGTCGGTCGCGCTGGATGCGGCGTGCAACGACGCCGGCGCAAGCCTGATCGGCCGCCTGGTCGAACAGCACGTGCGGCGGGCCGCAAGCGCCGAGGGGCTGCGCCTGTTGCCCGCACAGAGCCCGGCCGTCGTGATGAACACCAAGGGGCCGTCGGCGTCGGGCAAGAGCACGTTGCGCCCGTTGCAGCACGAGCTGGCCAGCCGTATCGGTGTCGACTGGAGCGATTTCGCCCTGGTCAGTCCCGACATCTGGCGCAAGCAGTTGCTCGACTATGCATCGCTCGGGGACGACTTCCGATACGGGGCCATGCTGACCAGCGAGGAGCTGGCGATCATCGATCGCAAGCTGGATCGTTACGTCGAAGACAAGGCCGAGCGCGGGCACATGTCGCACCTGCTGATCGACCGGTTTCGCTTCGGCAGCTTCCTGTTCCACTCGGAGCGCACCGGCGACAAGTTGCTCAGCCGCTTCGGACAGCAGATCTATTTCTTCTTCATGATCACCCCGCCCGATGCCCTGGTGGAGCGGGCCTGGAAGCGTGGCCTGGAGTACGGCCGATACAAGGCCGTCGACGACCTGCTGGCGCACAGCGTCGAGGCGTACGCCGGGATGCCGCAGCTTTTCCTGGCCTGGGCCGGCCGATTGGACAAGGCGGTGCACTTCGAGTTTCTCGACAACAGCGTTGCGCTCGGTCAGCCGCCGCGCACCGTGGCGTTCGGGTCGAAAGGCCAGATGTTCGTGCTGGACGTGAAGTCGATGCTCGATGTGGTCCGTTACCGCAAGGTCGACGTCGATGCGACCGCACCCGGGCAACTGTTCCGCGATGCGGGGCCGCGCGGAATGGACCCCGAGAACAACATCGAGTTCCTGCTTCAGTGCGTGCGGCAGTTGAACCAGGTGAACTTCGCCGACCGCGCCACCGGCCGCATCTATCTGCGCATCGAGCACGGCCGTCCGGTGTGGGACGACGGGCCAGCGCTGGCAAGCGCCGCCCTGGATGCCCAGACGCGCGCAGGCATCCAGGCGGTCGCGCCCGGCGTGCTGGGTCGCGCAAGCTCCGACCGACCTCAGCCCGTCTACATTTCGGACCTCTGGGGATCCGATCGGATCCGAACCTTGGGAGACTGGGGTGATGAGGCAAATCGAGTACGGTCCGGGGACTGAACCCGAGTCGATGCGCGTGGTGGACGCGCCGCGCCCGGCTGCGGCCGCGGGAGAAATCCTGATCGAAGTGCACTACGCCGGCATCAACGGTCCGGACCTGGCGCAGCGCGCGGGCCGTTACCCTCCTCCGCCGGGGGCATCGCCCGTGCTGGGCCTGGAAGTGGCCGGCCGCGTGGTCGAACTGGGGGCGGGCGTATCCGAGTGGAAGATCGGCGACGAGGTCGCCGCGCTCGTGCCCGGTGGCGGCTACGCCGAATACTGCGTGACCCCGGCGCGCCATGCGCTTCCCATCCCGCCGGGCCTGTCGCTGGCGCAGGCGGTCTGCTTGCCGGAGAACTGGTTCACGGTCTGGGCCAACCTGATCGATCGCGCGCACTTGAAGCGCGGCGAGCGCGTGCTGATCCACGGCGGAAGCAGCGGCATCGGCCTGGCGGCTATCGGGCTGGCGCGGCTGGTCGGCGCGATCCCTTACGTGACGGTCGGCACCCCGGAGAAGGCGCAGTTCTGCCGCAGTTTCGGCGCCGAAGTCGCGATCGATTACCGTCAGGAAGATTTCGTCGCCCGCATCAAGCAGATCACCGAAAAGGACGGCGTCGATGTCGTGCTCGATATGGTCGGCGGGTCGTATCTGCAGAAAGACATCGGCCTGCTCAAGCGCGAAGGCCGGCTGGTGATGATCTCGTTCCTGCAGGGAAGCAAGGTCGAATTCGATTTCATGCCGGTGATGATCAAGCGCCTGACCGTCACCGGCTCGACCATGCGGCCGCGCAGCGTCGAAGAGAAGGCCCAGATCCGCGACGCGCTGCTGCGCGAGGTGTGGCCGGCGTTGGCGGACGGGCGAATCCAGACGCACGTGTTCGGCATCTTCGCGCTCGAGAAGGCCGCCGAGGCGCATCGGATCATGGAAAGCAGCGCGCACATCGGAAAGCTGGTGCTGCAGGTGCGCGACTGAGCTGAAAAGCGTCATGAAGATCTGCATCTTTGGCGCCGGCGCGATCGGCGGATTCATCGGCGTTCTGCTGGCACGCGCCGGCAACGAGGTCAGCTTCGTGGCGCGCGGCCCGCACCTGGCGGCCATGCGTTCCAATGGCGCGCGCTTGTTGATCGATGGCCAGGAACTGGTGGCGCGCGTTGCCTGCACCGACGATCCACGCGAGCTCGGCCACCAGGACTGCGTCTTCCTGACGCTGAAGGCCCATTCGGTTCCTGCCGCAGTGGACGCCATCGTGCCCCTGCTCGGGCCACGAACCACGATCGTGACCGGCATCAACGGCATCCCGTACTGGTACTTCCATCGCCAGGGCAGCGCATTGGATGGGGCGACGTTTGAATGCATCGACCCGGGTGGCCGCCAGATGCGGCTGCTCGGTCCGGAACGCGCGATCGGCTGCGTACTGAATCCGGCCGCCGACGTGATCGCGCCGGGCGTGATCCGGCACGTGCAGGGCCGCAAGTTCCCGATCGGGGAGCCCGGCGGCGAGCGAACCGAAAGGATTGAACGGCTGCACCAGGCGATGCAAGACGCTGGCCTGGAGGCCCCGATCCGGTCCGACATCCGCAACGAGATCTGGCTCAAGCTCTGGGGCAACCTGTGCTTGAGCCCCATCAGCGCGCTGACGCACGCAACCCTGGATCTGGTCGCGACCGATCCCGGCACCCGGGCGGTGTGCCGCGCGATGATGGCCGAAGGCCAGGCGATCGGCGAAAAAATCGGCGTGAGTTTCCGGGTCGATGCCGAGCGACGCCTGGACGGCGCCGCAGCGATCGGAGCTCACAAGATTTCGATGCTGGTGGACCTGGAGTCGGGACGCCCGATGGAAATCGACCCGATCGTGACCGTGGTCCAGCAGATCGGGCGGCGGCTTGGGATTTCCACGCCCATCATCGATACCGTGGCCGCCCTGATCAGATTGAGGCAGCGCACCGCGCAAGAAGGGGCTGGCGCACCTGCTGCGGGCACGATCACAGGAAGTTAAGGACCGCCGCTCGTTCCGAGCCGGGAAAGCATGGCTCGCACGTACCTGATATGCCACATACGAGTTGACATTTGTGCACCGCACCATTAGAGTCTTCTCGTCCAATTACGAGCGAGTGAGAGTCAAATGGAGACGACCAGCCTGTATCTGATCGCCTTGGCGCTGCTTGGCATCGGCTGTGCGGCCACCGTCCTTTCGGCGCAGATCGTTCCCCTGTCGGTCCGCGTGCGCGGGCAGGCGCATGGCCGTTTTGCCGGGTTGTCGGCCGCGCAGATGCCGCAAGCCTGCGACGACGGGCCCCAGGCTGGCGGCCCGGGAGCCGCCGTCAACGGGCGCGGGGCGCCGGGCTTGATTGTTGCTTGATTTGGAGCAGCGGGACGGCCTTCCAGGTCGAGGATCGACCGATTGCCCGGTCCGGCCGTTGTCGGTACGTTTCGCGAATCCCATTGACGAAATGCATCTAGAATATTGAATACCATCGGGTGCTGAAATGGGGGATGCATGATAGCTATGTGCCCCCCACGTATGATTCGGGGTTATTTCGTTCTCGTTACCGTAGCGCTCATTCGGGAAGAGTGATGGCAGACGTAGGCACTCCATCCAAGGCCGACAGCGCGAGCCGATCGCCAAGCGAAACACTCGCTCTGTCCCTGCAGCCGATACAGACGGCCGACAGCCTGCGCAATCAGGCTTATGCGATGCTGAAGCAAGCCATCGCCGACACCGACATCTACGGATATCCGGACGAAGTTCAGCTCGACAAGCGGGTGCTGACCGAGGCGCTCGGAGTCAGCCGCACTCCGGTACGGGAAGCGATGACCCTGCTGGAACAGGAAGGCTTCCTGCGCACCGTGCCGCGCAAGGGCATTTTCATCGTTCGCAAGACCAAGGCCGAAATCGTCGAGATGATCCAGATGTGGGCGGCGCTGGAGAGCATGTCGGCGCGCCTGGCCACGCTGCACTCAAGCGACGCGGACATCGCCCGCCTGCGGCGCCTGTTCGACGACTTCCGCGACACCGCGCCGTCCGAGCACCTGGACGAATACTCGCACGCCAACATCGCGTTCCATCAGGAGATCGTTCGTCTGGGCGGGTCGAGAATTATCAACGACACCATCAAGAACATCTTCATTCACGTGCGCGCGATTCGCAAGATGACGATTTTCCAGAGCGACCGCGCGGCGCGCTCGATCGTCGATCACATGCGAATCATCGAAGCGCTGGAGCGGCGCGAGACCGAGCTGGCCGAAAAGCTGGTGCGCCAGCATTCACTGGATCTGGCGGCGTTCGTCACCGAGCACTGCGACTTCCTGGATTAAAGACCCTCAGCTGCCGGCGTCGCCGACGCAGGCGTAGACGGGTCGCTCGGGCTCTGGCAGTCCCAGTTCGGCGCGCTCCTGCGCGTCGAACAGGCGCGAGCGCGTCAGGAAACGCCGCCCCGTCGGGCCTTCCAGCGAGAACATCCCGCCGTGCCCGTCGACCACGTCGATGATCAACTGCGTGTGCTTCCAGTACTCGTATTGCGCGGCGCCGATGTAAAACGGCTGGCCGCCGATTTCACCGAGCAGCACGTCGCGGTCGCCGACCTGGAACTCGCCGCGCGGAAAACACATCGGCGAGCTGCCGTCGCAGCAGCCGCCGGACTGATGGAACATCAGATCGCCATACTGGCGCTGCAAGGCGCCGATCAGCTCAATGGCGGGCGGCGTCGCACAGACTCGGTTTGCCATGCGCCTCCCCGGATTGAAGTCTTACGCAAAAAGCCCGGTGCCGGATCCAGGACCCGGCCCCGGGCCAGTGCCGCTCGATGCGGCCAAGCCTGCGCTCAGAAGAAGCCAAGCGCCTTGGGACTGTAGCTCACCAGCATGTTCTTGGTCTGCTGGTAATGGTCCAGCATCATCTTGTGGTTCTCGCGACCGATCCCGGACTGCTTGTACCCGCCGAAAGCGGCGTGCGCGGGGTACAGGTGGTAGCAGTTGGTCCAGACCCGGCCGGCCTGGATCTCGCGCCCGAAGCGGTACGCGCGGTTGATGTCGCGCGTCCACACGCCCGCGCCCAGGCCGTACAACGTGTCGTTGGCGATCGCCAGCGCCTCGTCGGCGTCCTTGAACGTGGTCACCGACAGCACCGGCCCGAAGATCTCCTCCTGGAAGATGCGCATCTTGTTGTGCCCGCGGAACACGGTCGGCTTCACGTAGTAGCCTTCCTTGAAGTCGCCGCTCAGGTTGGCCCGCTCGCCGCCGGCCAGCAGCTGCGCGCCTTCCTTGCGTCCGATGTCGATGTAGGACAGGATCTTTTCGAGCTGTTCGCTCGAGGCCTGGGCACCGATCATCGTCTGCGGATCCAGCGGCGAGCCCTGCTTGACGGCCGCCACGCGCTTCAGGGCGCGCTCCATGAACTTGTCGTAGATCGACTCCTGAACCAGCGCGCGCGACGGGCAGGTGCACACCTCGCCTTGATTCAGCGCGAACATCGTGAAGCCCTCGAGCGCCTTGTCGAAGAAGTCGTCGTCCTTGGCCATCACGTCGTCGAAGAAGATGTTGGGCGACTTGCCGCCCAGCTCGAGCGTGACGTGTATCAGATTCTGCGCGGCGTACTGCGAGATCAGCCGACCGGTCGTCGTCTCGCCCGTGAATGCGATCTTCGCGATGCGGGGGCTCGAGGCCAGAGGCTTGCCGGCTTCCAACCCGAATCCGTTGACGATGTTCAGCACACCCGGCGGCAGCAAGTCGGCGATCAGCTCAGCCCAGACCAGGATCCCGGCCGGCGTCTGCTCTGCCGGCTTCAGCACGATGCAATTGCCCGCCGCAAGCGCCGGCGCCATCTTCCACGCGGCCATCAGCAGCGGGAAATTCCACGGGATGATCTGTCCGACCACGCCCAGCGGCTCATGGAAATGGTAGGCGATCGTCTCGTGATCGACCTCGCCGATACTGCCTTCCTGCGCGCGCACGCAGGCGGCGAAGTAGCGGAAATGGTCGATCGCCAGCGGAATGTCGGCCGCAAGCGTTTCGCGGATCGGCTTGCCGTTGTCGATCGTCTCGGCCAGCGCGAGCATCTGGAGGTTGGCCTCCATCCGGTCGGCGATCTTAAGCAGCACATTGGAGCGCTCGGTCGCCGAGGCGCGACCCCACTTGCCCTTGGCCGCATGGGCCGCGTCCAGCGCAAGCTCGATGTCCTCCGCGGTCGAGCGAGCCACCTCCGTAAAGGGCCGCCCGATGACCGGGCTGATGTTCTCGAAGTATTGCCCCTTGACCGGCGGCACCCACTTGCCGCCGATGAAATTGTCGTAGCGCTTCTTGAATGGATCCTTGATTCCGAGCTTGCTCAGTTCGGCCAGATTCATGTGTTCCTCCTTGTCCCGAAACGGCGGATGCCGCACGGGCATATTGTCTGGCAACAAGCGTGCCACCCGACCCATGGCTCCCGTTCGAACGATGACCGAACGCGGCTCAAGGGTCCGAGCCGGGCAGCCTGCGCTCTTAGGTCGCTGCAGCAAAATCGGTGTTCCGAATCGGAACACCTGTGTCACGCACCTGTGTCAGGAAGCTGTACCACGCAGCCCGTCCCGGCGCGGACCAATATAGCACCGGGCGCGCTGTGGCCCACAGCACCGGGTACCGCTTTTAGCACCGCGCACGCTGGGACCCGATGTCATCGGGTACCGCTTTTTCGACCCGGCTTCAGGCATTCGGATCGAACATCACATGCTTGATCTTGTTGCGGTTGGCGATCAGCTCCTCGACGGTCGGCTCCCCTCTCAGGGCACGCGAGACCGCCAGGCGCGTGGCCTCGTAGTTGGTTCGGTACAGATCCTGCCGATCCAGGTTCGGGTCCTTGACCGCCTGCGGATCCAACCAGATCAGGTCGATCATGCAGATCTCATCGACGATGGCTCGCGGGATCGTGCCGTCGGCAACGCAGTCGACGATGGCGTCGGCGGTGGCTGCCTGGACCACGCCGCCGAGCAGCTCGATCGTTTTCGAATCCTTGATCGTCACCTTGGGCACCATCAGGGTCGGGGGACGCGCCATCTGATTGCAGTCGCGCACGGCGAACATCCGCGTATGCCCGGCGGTCTGCCCCATCAGGTTGGCGAAGGCCTGCCCCACCGGGCCGTCGACGGATCCGATCACGATCTCGGCCATCGCGTCGGTGAACTGACCCTCCCTGGCAAATACGGTTGCCTCGCCCATGCGCATCGCAAACGGCCTGTTCATCGGTACACGCTTCCTTTCGTCCGGTTGAGGTGATTTCCTGCGTTTGCGGATTCTATTGACGATTTGCAAATGACCGATCGTTGCGCCGGCTCAAAATGGCCCTGTCCGAGGCGGTGGCGCCAATCGGTAGACTTGCGCGCTGGATCCTTGAGATGGCGCTGCTTGCAGCCGGCCTGACTGTGAAAACGCATGCGCACACGGGCGGTACGCTCGGCCGATCGTGCTGAGCGGCCGGAACATCCGGGCCGCCGTCTGGGCGCTGCTGCTGGCCTTGGCCGGTTCGGCCGGCGCGGCATCGGATTCGGGCGGCGCGGCACCGGATTCGGGCGATTCTCCCAGCTGGTGGGGGCGCTGGCTGGACCCGTCGACGGCCCCCTTCATCCCGGTCCCCGAGATCGACGTCGACCCGGTCGGGGGCGTTACGTACGGCCTGATTCCGGTGTGGCTCAAGACCGACGAGAACGACGAGATCCGCCGGATCATCGCGCCCGACATCATCAAGAGCGAGTACTTCGGCTGGGGCGCGCGCGGACGGATTTTTTCTTATCCGTCCAAGGACACCCAGTGGAGCGTCATCGGCGGCGCCAAGGAGCACGTCGAGAGCGAATTCGACGCCATGTACGTGAACGGGCTGGCTCGAACCGACACGTGGTCCTGGACGTTGCATAGCAACTTCGACCGCAGCGGGACCGCGCGCTTTTACGGCGTGGGCAACGAAACGCCGCGTTCGGCGGAGAGCAATTACGTGGACAACCAGGGACACCTGGAGGCGACCCTGGGCTGGAACATCACTCAACAGTGGCAGGCCAATTACATGGTGCGCATGAGCTTCGTGCAGATCGGCGGCGCGGTGCTGCCTGCGCTGCCGTCGATCCAGACGGAATTTCCGAATCTGACGGGCCTCGACCGCGAGGAGGAACTGCAGCAGCGGGTGGTGGTCACCTACGACACGCGCGACTCGATCACGATTCCACGCCATGGCGAACAGCTGACCGCGTTCGCGGGTTTCTCGGATACCGACATCTGGGGCTCGGTGTCGTACACGTACATCGGGGCCGAGGCGCGCGTGTTCCGGCCGATCGAGCCCTGGCTGACCGTGGCCGCTCACGCGGCGTTCCGCTACATGCCGTCGGACGACGCCGCGCCGTTCTGGGCGCTGTCGAGCATCGGCGGCGACAACGCCGTGCTCGCTGAACGGCAGCCGCTGCGCGCGTTCGGCCAGGACCGCTACGTCGATCGCAATTCCTTCGTCGCGGGGGTCGAGCTGCGAGCGCGCGTCGGGCAGTTCAGGGTGATGGGCAGCAGCCTGAGCCTGGAGGTGACGCCCCTGTTCGACGTGGGCAAGGTGTTCCAGGACATGGGGGAAAATCCGCTGATCCACCTGCACAAGGGAACCGGAATCGGCTTCCGCGGCATCGCCAGCCCCTTCATCGTCGGCTACCTCGATATCGGTCTGGGCCCGGAGGGACCGGCTATATTCACCGGGCTCAACTATCCGTTCTGACGGGAGAAAACCAATGGCTCTGTTCATGGACAACGCGCAGTCGATCGGCGGCACGCCGCTGGTCCGGCTCAATCGCATCACGGATGGAGCCAAGGCAACCGTGCTGGCCAAGATCGAGGGCCGCAATCCCGCCTATTCGGTCAAGTGCCGGATCGGTGCAGCGATGGTCTGGGATGCCGAAAAGCGAGGCCTGCTGGGGCCCGGCAAGGAACTCGTTGAGCCGACCAGCGGCAACACCGGCATCGCGCTGGCGTTCGTGGCGGCTGCGCGCGGCATCCCGCTCACGCTGACGATGCCCGAAACGATGAGCATCGAGCGCCGCAAGCTGCTGCTCGCCTTCGGGGCCAAGCTGGTGCTGACCGACGGCGCCAAAGGCATGACCGGCGCGGTCGCCAAGGCGGACCAGATCGTGGCGGCCGAACCCGACCGCTACGTGCTGCTGCAGCAGTTCAACAACCCCGCCAACCCCGCCATTCACGAGCAGACGACCGGACCCGAGATCTGGAACGACACCCAGGGCGCGGTCGACGTTTTCGTGTCCGGCGTCGGAACCGGCGGCACGATCACCGGCGTCACGCGCTACCTGAAGAACGTCAAGGGCAAGCGCATCGTCTCGGTGGCCGTCGAACCTGCCGCGAGCCCGGTGCTGACCCAGACCCGCGCCGGCGAACCGCTCAAGCCCGGCCCCCATAAGATCCAGGGCATCGGCGCCGGCTTTGTCCCGAAGATCATGGACCTGTCCCTGGTCGACCGGATCGAACAGGTCACCAACGAGGAATCGGTCGAGCTTCGCACGCCGCCTGACCCAGGAGGAAGGCATCCTGTCCGGGATTTCCTGCGGCGCGGCCGCCGCGGTTGCAGTGCGCCTGGCCAAGCTGCCCGAAAACGAGGGCAAGACGATCGTCGTGATTCTTCCGGACTCCGGGGAACGCTACCTGAGCTCGATCCTGTTCGAGGGCCTGTTCGATGCGGCGGGCCTTCCGGCTGAACGACCGGTCCCGTAGCCCGGTGCCGTCGCGGCGGCGCGGAGGCACAGGAATTGCGTCTACCGTCCGCATGATCCCGAACTCTGGCGGGCGCCGAGTGGCCATTGCCGTTGCAAGCTGGCTGCGGGCGCTGCTCGTCTCGATCGGGCTGGCCGCGCTGACGGGCGCGGCCCCGAGCCGAGCCGGAGTGCTCGACGCGGAGCGCCTCAGGACGCTTTTTCCTGCGCCCTACGTGGTCGGCGAGAAGGACACGTCGATCCCGGTGTGGCCCGTGTTCAAGCAGAACGGCCCCGCGACGGACCTGGTCTGCTACGTCTTCGAATCGGTCGACTTCGCTGCGATTCCGGGATTTTCCGGCACCCCGATCAACCTTCTGATCGCGCTCGATCCGAACGGCCAGTACCTGGACGTGCGGGTTCTCTCGCAGCACGAACCGGTGTTCGTGGACGGGCTGGGCGAGGAGCCGCTGTTCAAGTTCGTCGCCCAGTACCCGGGCCTGTCGCTGAAGCAGACGATCAAGATCGGCAGTGGCACCACCCAGACTTCGCGGCGCGGCAGCACCAACGCGTACGTCGACGGCGTCGCCAAGGCGACCGCGTCGGTCAGGATCCTGAACCAGTCGTTGCTGGCGGCGTCCCTGAAGGTCGCGCGCAGCAAGCTCGGCTTCTCGGCAGGCAAGGACCCGGACCAGGTCGCCCGCGAGCGGGACGACGTGTACGAGCGCATGGACTGGAATCGGCTGGTCGAATCGGGGCTGGTGCGGCACATCGGCCTTCGCAATATCGACATCGAGCGTGCGTTTGCCGGAACCGATGTGGAGGCGACCGATCGCGAGGCTGCGGCACGGCCCGGCGACGCATTCATCGACCTGTACGCGGCGATGGCGACGCTGCCGAGCGTCGGGCGCAACCTGCTGCCCCAGGCTGCCTACCGGTCGATGAACGCGCGCATCGACGCGGGCGACCACGTCCTGCTGCTGATGGCGAGCGGACCCTACAGCTTCGTTCCCGACGACTTCGTGCGCGCATCGGTACCGGACCGGCTGAGCCTGAAGCAGGATGGCCTGCCCATCGAGATGCGCGACCTGGATCTGGATGCGGAGCTGCCTTCGCTGGGCCAGCCGCGCCTGGACGCGTGGAAGGCGTTCCGCGTGATCTCGGCGTCCGGGCTGGACCCGGGTCAGCCGATGGACGTTGCGCTGCGCGTGGTACGGACCAAGGGAACGGTATATCCGGAGCGGGTCGCGCGCGATTTCACGTTGAAGTTCTCGATCCCGGAACGCTACCTGGTCGCGGCGCCGGAGGATCAGAAGGGCTGGCGGGCGGTCTGGAAAGCGCGCTGGCCGGAAATCGCCGTGCTGCTCGCGGCGCTGGCGGCGCTCGCCACGGTGCTCGCGCGACAGCATGCGCTCGTATCGGACTGGCGGCGTCTGCACATCGCGCGCCCGTTGTTCCTGCTGTTCACCCTTGGCTTCATCGGCTGGTTCGCGCAGGCCCAGCTTTCGATCGTCAACCTGGTGGCGCTGCTGCAGGCGGCGGTGGCGCATCGCAGCTGGACCTTCTTCCTGTACGACCCGCCGACCGTGATCCTGTGGGCCTTCGTGCTGGTGTCGCTCTTCGTGTGGGGACGCGGCACGTTCTGCGGCTGGCTGTGCCCGTTCGGCGCGCTGCAGGAGCTGGCCACGCTGATCGGGCGCGCGCTTCGGCTGCCGACCGTGCGGCTGCGCGCGCCGGTCGACCGGCAATTGAAGCGCGTGAAGTACGCCGCCCTCGCCGTCATCCTGCTGGCCGCGCTGTGGTCGCCTCTGGCGGGCGACCGAGCGGTCGAAATCGAGCCGTTCAAGACAGCCATCACGCTGGTTTTCGCGCGTTCATGGCCCTATGTGCTGTACGCGGGCTCGATGGTGCTGGCCGCAATGGTGATCGACAAGTTCTTCTGCCGTTACCTGTGTCCGCTCGGCGCCGGCCTGGCATTGCTGGGACAGGTACGCCAGCTCGACTGGATCACGCGCCGCGCCGAATGCGGGCGACCTTGCCAGACCTGCCGCCATCGGTGCACCTACCAGGCGATCGACGCCGCAGGGCGGATCGATTACGCGGAATGCTTTCAGTGCATGGATTGCGTGGCGATCCTGCGCGACGACCGTCGTTGCGCGCCGCGCATCCTGCTCGCCAAGGGACGCCGCATGATTGCGGTTGCGGTCGATGGGTCGGCCGCCCCGCGCGCCCGGCCCGCTGCGGCAGCATGGGGGGCGCGGTGAGGCGCCGGCTTTTCGTCTCGGCGTCGCTGCTGGCCACCGGGGCGCTTGCAGCGCTGGCCTGGACGCGCGCCGGCCCGCGCGCGGGTGCCGCCAGGTCTTCGGACGGCCGCACGCTGGTGCGAGGCGCCGCGCTCGCGTTCGACAGCTCGGTGTCGATCTGCGTGCTGCACGACGATCCGGTGCTTGCAAGGCGCGCCCTCTCGCGCGCTCTGCGCGCGATCGGCGAGCTCGATGCCCGCCTCACGGTGCAGCGACCGGGCAGCCAGGTGAGCGAGCTGAATGCGAAGGGCCGGCTGGATCGCCCGGACGCGCACCTGGTGCGCCTGCTGGAATTTGCGCAGACGCTGGCCGACGCCTCGGGCGGCGCCTTCGATCCGACCGTGCAGCCGTTGTGGGAGCTGCACTCCGATTGCCGGCGCCGCGGATGCGCGCCTGACCCGGACCAGCTGGCGCAGGCGCGCGGCCGCGTCGACTGGCGTTCGATCGACGTGCACGCCCGCCGTGTGACGCTCGCACCGCGCACGTCGATCACGCTGAACGGACTGGTGCAAGGTTACGCAGCCGATCTCGCGTTCGATTCGCTGGCGCAGCACGGCGTGACCGACGCCCTGATCGATGCCGGCGAATACGGCGCGCTCGGCGTAAGTCCCACCGGCGGCGCCTGGCGGGTCGGCATCCAGCACCCGCGCAATCCATCCGGCCTGATCGGTGTGGTGCCCATGGACGGCCGCTTCCTTGCGACCTCGGGCGACTATTCGACCCATTTCACCGACGATTTTGTCTTGAACCATATCTTCGATCCTCACACCGGGGTATCGCCGCGCGCATTGAGCAGCGTGGCCGTGGCGGCGCCCAGCGGGCTGCTCGCCGACGGGCTGACCAAGCCGATGATGGTGCTGGACCTTGCTGCCGCTCAGAGGCTGCTGAGCCGTTATCCGGGTGCCGGTGCGGTGTGGATCGACAAGTCCAGCCGGATCGTTGCGACGAGAAACCTGGTCGTCGAGCCGGCCTGACGGGGTCGCGTGCGGTCGAGCGACCGGACGAGTGGACTCACGCACTGTCGGTAATGGAATGGTCCGTTGCGCCGCGGCAGGCGGATAGAATCCTCGCTTCTTACAAGAAGCAACAGAAACCAACGCTTCACTAACGTTTCGATCTCAAGGTGCGGGTTACATTGCGGCGATGATGACGAACCCTTCACACAAGCGCTGCCTGCGGGCCATTGCGGGCGGGCTGATGGTCACGATGTTTGCCCCCGGCCTGGCCCTGGCCACGCTGGGTCAGGACGCCTCGAGCGTGGAATCGGACCGGGCCCAGCTGCAGGCGCAGCGCAACATCACCCAATCGAACGGATATTCGGTGCACGAGCTGACATTGCCCGGGGGAACGCAGGTGCGTGAATACCTTTCGCCCAACCGGAAGATTTTCGCGGTGGCCTGGAACGGCCCAAGCATTCCCGACTTGCAGCAGTTGCTCGGTGCCTATTTTCCGCGCTATCAATCCGCCGCCGCCCGGGTCGCCAAAGGGTTGCGGCGCCCTGTCGTGCTGCAGGAGGCGGACCTCGTGATTCAATCCAGCGGGCATGCGAGAGCGTTTTCCGGCGTGGTCTACCTGCCGCAGCAAATGCCGTCGGGCATGAGCACGGAGCAGATCCGATGAGCCGCGTCGCGAAGCGACTGGCCATCGCGCTGCTGGGGATTACCGCGGCAGTCGTCTTCTCGTCCTGCGGCGGCGGCAGCAGTTCGAACAGCAGTTCCTCGTCCGCGGCGTCTGGCAATTGCAACACGCAGGTCGGCAGCGCGACCTCGGTCGGCACGCCCAGTGGCGTGAACGTCGCCTCGATGATCATCGACGGCGGACCGACCGTCAACGGCGCGTCGGTCGGCACGGTCAACCAGGGGTACGTGACGGTGATCCTGTGCGCGCCCGGCAGCACGAGCAACTGCCGCAGCATCGACCACATCTGGGTCGACACCGGCTCGAGCGGACTGCGGCTGTTCTGCTCGCCGTTCACGCAGAACCTTCCGACGCTGCAGCAAGGCGGCAACACCGGTCGGCAACTGCGCGCAGTTCGTATCGACGTATACCTGGGGCGCGGTGCGCACCACCGATGTCTACATCGCGGGAGAGCGGGCCACCTCGGTTCCGGTCCAGGTGATCGGCGACACGGCAGTGCCGGCGACCGCGCCGAGCACTTGCAGCAGCGGAGGTACTGCGATGAGCACCGTTGCGGACATGGGCGCCAACGGGCTGCTCGGCATCGGGTTGTTCCAGCAGGACTGCGGCCCGGGCTGCGGCAGTACCGCCTATACCGGCTTTCTATTACACATGCCCCGCGGGTACATGCAGCCCGGTGGCGGTGGCGACCGGCCAGCAACTGCAGAACGTCGTCGGATTGTTCACGACCGACAACAACGGGAACCTGATCCAACTACCAGCGTTGACCGCCTCCGGGGCATCGACCGTGACCGGTTCGCTGATCTTTGGCATCGGCACGCAGTCCGACAACGCGCTGGGAAGCGCGGTGGTGTTCCAGGCCGATCCGAACTACGGATACATCAACACGACCACGACCTATGGCAGCACGTCGAACACCTCGAGCTACATCGACAGCGGCTCCAATGGCTGGTTCTTCAATGACCCGGCGCTCATGAACTGCTCCGGATCCAGCGGCTTCTTCTGCTCGAGCGCGACGCTCACCGCCACCATGAGCAGTTGCAGCACAACGATCAACCCTACTTGCCCGACCACTCCAACGAGCTTTAACTACAGTTTCAACATCGCGAGTTTCACCAGCCTGAGCGCCAGCAACGCGGCGTTCAACAACCTAGGTGGGCCGTCGAGCGCCGGTACTTTCGACTGGGGGCTGCCTTTCTTCTACGGTCGCAACGTGTTCACCGCGCTGGAGGGCCAGACCATAACCGGCGCCAGCATCCTCGGCCCGTTCTTCGCGGCTTCCACGCCGTGACCGGCCGTCATTCGCCCGCCTCCCACAGGTCCTTGGCGTAGCGGCTTCCGTCCTCGATGCCGTTGTACAGGCCCCGCACGCGGGCGATCTCGCGGTAGCCGAGTTTTCGATAGAACGCGCCGGCCGCCGAATTGGCGCAGCGCGCTTCCAGGCGTATCACGCCCACGCCCGCGACGCCGGCCGTCTTCTCCAACCATCCCATCAGGGACCGGCCGATGCCGCGCCGACGCCGCTGCGGATCCACCGCTAGCAGCAGCAGGTGCGCCTCCTGCTCCCCGTACCTCATGATCGCAAAGCCTGCCAGGCCGCCGGTGTCGCGACACACGACCACGTTGGTCGACCGCTCGCCGATGCTTCGCAGCACGCGCTGCTGAGTCCACTTCCACCCGAGGCCGTACTCGATGCAATCACGGGACAGGCATGCAATCGAGCGCGCATCGCCCTCGCGGGCCAGGCGGATCTCGTGCTGGGTAATCATCGGCGCAGCTTATTCCCTTCTGCCCTCACCCTCACCCCCTCCCCTCTCCCGCTGGCGCGGGCGAGGGGAGGGGGTGAGGGTCTTTGCCGAGTTGCGCAGCCAGGCGGGCAAAGGCCGCGATGTCCAGCGTCTCGGCGCGGGCGCCCGGATCGACCGCGGCCCGTCGCAGCGCCGCCTCGTCCAGGACAGCCGCCAGCGCGTTGCGCAGCGTCTTGCGCCGCTGGCCGAACGCGGCGGTGACGACTCGCGAAAACGACTGCGTATCCACGGACCGCAGCGCGTCCTCGGCGTGAGGCACCAGCCGGATCACGGACGAGCGGACTTTGGGCGCCGGCACGAAGGCGCCCGGCGCAACGTCGAACAGGCGCTCGACGCGATATCGGAACTGCAGCATCACCGAAAGCCTTCCGTAGTCGCGACCGCCGGGGCGCGCCACGATGCGGTCCACGACCTCCTTTTGCAGCATCACATGCTGGTCGAGCACCCAGGGTGCGATCGGCAGCCACGCAAAAAGCAGGGGCGTCGAGATGTGGTACGGCAGGTTGCCCACGATGCGAAGGCCCCCGCCCGACTCCCGCGCCAGCTGCGCCCAGTCGAGCTTGAGCGCGTCGGCGCATATCAACGTCAGTTGCTCCGGCCCGAAGCGCCGGCTCAGCATCTGCGCCAGGTCGCGGTCGATCTCCACCGCAGCCACGCGTTCGCAGCGGGCCAGAAGCGGGGCCGTCAGCGCGCCGCCGCCGGGCCCGACCTCCACGATGTGGTCGTGCGGCTGCGGAGCGATCGCATCGATGATGCGGGCGATCGTGGCCGGATCGCGCAGGAAGTTCTGGCTGAACCGACGGCGCGCGCGATGCGGCTCGCTGGGGCCCGGGATCGGTGCGGAGCCCTGAACCCTCACCCCCGGCCCCTCTCCCGCAAGCGGGAGAGGGGAGGAACTGCTCCCTGCGCAGCGAGTGAAGGCGAGGTGCCGTTCTCCCTCTCCCACGCCGTGGGAGAGGGCTGGGGTGAGGGTGGTGACACGAAAGGCTGCTTCGAGGCGAGCTGATCGGCCAGTTCGATCGCGGCCAGCATGCTGGACGGATCGGCGCGCCCGGTGCCGGCCAGATCCAGCGCGGTACCGTGGTCGACCGACGTGCGCACCAGAGCAAGACCGAGCGTCACGTTCACACCGCGTCCGAAGCTCGCGTACTTCAATGGAGCCAATCCCTGGTCGTGGTACATCGCCAGGATCGCATCGCACGCTTTCGCCCGTGCCGGCACGAACAGCGTATCGGCTGGCCAGGGTCCGTCGGCGTCGATTCCGCGGGCGCGCGCTTCCTCGATCACGGGACCGATCACGTCGATCTCCTCCCGTCCCAGGAAGCCGGATTCTCCCGCGTGCGGGTTCAATCCGGCCACTGCGATGTGCGGCCGCGCGATGCCGAACCGATCCCTCAGATCGCGGTTCAGGATCTCGAGCGTCAAAGCCAGCGATTCGCGCGTGATCGCGGACGCAACCCGGGCCAGGGGAATGTGCGTAGTGGCGAGCGCCACCCGCAATCCGCCCCCCACCAGCATCATCACCACCGCCCGCGCAGCCGTGGCCGCAGCCAGGTACTCGGTGTGGCCGCTGAATGCGATCCCGGCCTCATTGATCACGGCCTTGTTCAGCGGCGCGGTGGCGATCGCTGCGAACTCGCCATCGCGGCAGCCCTGGACCGCCCGATCCAGCAGCCTCAACACGTAACCCGCATTGGCCACGTCGGGGTGGCCGGGCGTGACCGTCCTCGCCAGCGATTCGTGCCGGACCGCACAACGCGACGGCAGCGGCCATTGCAAGCCACTGGAGCGCGCCGTGTGCTCGAGCAGCGCGCGGTCGCCCAGCACGACGCAGCGCCCGGCGAACGCCAGCGCGCCTCGCAGAGCGATTTCCGGACCGATCCCGGCGGGCTCGCCGGTCGTTATCGCGACGGGCGCAGCGGGCCTGGGCAACTCATGCGCGGCCGTCACAGCGAATCGAGCCGGTACTCGACGTAAGTGCGGTCGCGCAGCTGGCGCAGCCACTCCTGCATGGCCTCGTCCAGCTTGCGGTCGCGCAGCATCTGGCGCGCGGTGATCCGGTTGCGATCGGCGGACGCCTGCTCGGTCTTGCGATCCATCACCTGGATCAGATGCCAGCCGAACGACGTCTTGACCGGTTCACTGATTTCCTTGACCTTCAGTGCGTTCATCACCCGCTCGAACTCGGGCACCGTATCGCCCGGGTACAACCAACCCAGGTCGCCGCCGCGCGTGCTGCTCGGATCGACCGAATACAGCCGCGCCAGCTGGCCGAAATCCTGTCCGCCCTTGAGCACCCGCTCGCGCAGGTCTTCGAGGCGGCGCTTGACCTCCGCTTCGGGCATCGCGTCGGTGACCCGAAGCAGGATGTGCCGCACATGGGTCTGGTCGACCGGTGCGTTCGACAGCTTGTTGGCTGCCGCGGTCCGACGCCCGACCAGCTTCAGAATATGAAATCCGACCGGGCTGCGGATGATCGGACCGACCTCCCCCGGTTTCAGATCCTTGACCGCCTCCAGAAACACGTTAGGCAACCGTTCGGCCGTGCGCCAACCCAGGTCGCCACCCTGCAGTGATTCGGGCGCGCTCGAATAGGCGACCGCCAGCTGCGCGAAATCCGCCCCCGCCCTGGCCTGCGCGACCAGGTCCTCGGCCCGGTGGTGGACCGTGTCGACCCGCTCGGGCGACGCGATCTCGGGCAGGCCGAGCAGGATCTGCGCAATGTCGTATTCGGTCGCGTCCGGCGTGTCGCCGCCCTGCTCGGCCAGCAGGTTGTCGATTTCGCCTTCGGACACCTGGATCTTCGTCTCGACCTCGTGGTCGCGCAGCCGAACCATCGTGATCTCGTCGCGCATGTCCTCGCGAAAAGTGTTGAAGTCCAGGCCGTCGCGCTCGACCTGGGTGCGCAACTCGGCCAGTGTCATGTGGTTGACGTCGGCCATCCGCGCGATGGCCGAATTGACCGAGATGTCGTCGACCCGCACGCCGTTCTCTTTCGCCATCTGGATCTGGGCGCGGTCCAGGATCAGGCGTTCCAGCACCTGCTTCCTGAGCACGTCCATGCTCGGCGCCGGGATGTTCTGGCGCTTGAGTTGCGTGAGCGCCAGGCCGACGCGGCGGTCCAGCTCCGAGGAGGTGACCACCTCGTCGTTGACCACTGCAACGACCCCGTCGAGCGGACGCGGGGTGGCCCAGACCGAGGCCACGGCAAGCAGCGCGGCCACGGATGCCGCCCATCGGGATCCGGGCAGAAAGCGGAACATCGCCCGCGGGGTAAAGCAAAGGCTTGCAAGGGATTGCATCACGATCACTCGTAGTTGTCGAAAGGACCCGGCAGCGGCGCCTGCGGGTTCACTCGCTGATAGCCTGGAATACTACGCCGCAGCTGATCCAGCGGGCTGCGGGTGCCGAAGCTGCTGAAGCCGTTCAGGTCGAACTGCAGGAACACCGTCGTGTTCCTCGTGAGGCCGCCGTCGGTCGAGTAGCGCTGCAGCACCAGGCGCCCGACCCAGCAGTCGGCCTTGTATTCGAAACCGACCACCTGCTCGACCCACGCCCGGCCAGGCGAGGTGAAGCTGGCATCCGACGGAGTGCCGCCCTGCCCGAGCAGCGAATAGTTCAGATTCGTCACCATGTACCACCGGCGCGACAGCGGCAGCTGGTAGGCCAGATCGATCTGGTGCAGGGTCGCGCTCTGATAGCGGTAACTCAGGTCCACCACGGTGGCCGCTTTCGGCTGCCAGCGGACTCCGACATCGGCGCGCACGATCTGCCTCTGAACCGCCGAATATTCGACCCCGGTCTCCACCTTCCAGTCGTGCCGGGTCTGCACGCTGGTGTCCAGCAGCAGGTCGGAGGTCAGGTTCGAGCGGGGCGGCTCGCCCGGAAGAAAGACCCGCTGCGGGCCGAAATAGAAACGCTGGCCCACGGCGACCCTGAACTTCTCGGCGCCGTCCAGGTCGTCGATCATCCGGCTGACCACCGCGGTGGTGATCTGATTGGCTTCGCCGATACGATCGTTGCCGGTGTAAGCGTTCTCGGTGAACAGCTGCGCGAACGTGAAGGTCGGATCCGCGCTGTCGAAGTTCGGCAACCGGCTCTGGTCCCGATACGGAATGTAGGCATAGTAAAGGCGCGGCTCCAGCGTCTGGGTCGAAGCGCGCCCGAACCACTGCGCGCTGCGCTCGAACACCAGGCCGGCGTCCACCGATCCGATCGGAAGCGACCGCGTCGCCGAGGTCTCCGGTTGGTTGTTGGTCGCGTCCAGCTGGTATTCGGTCAGGTTCCATTGCACCTTGGGCACGATGAAGTAGCCCGCACTGCCCATCGGATAGCTGGCGCTCGGGTTCAGGATGAAGCGGGTGCCATCCGCCAGGCTCGGATTCAGAAAGCGCGTCCCATCGATCGTGGTGCCCAGATCGAAGCCCTGCCAGTCCGCACGCGAGGCGTTCCAGGTCAATTCCGGGACCCGGTCGTAGGGCGGAGAGTTGCCGGGCGCAGGAGTGCCGGGCGGATTGAGCAGCGAGTACAGCGTCTGGTTGCGCGAAACCTGAAAGTTCGCGTTCCAGTAGGTCTGTGCATAGCTGATCGACTCGTTCTGCGGCAGCACGATCGGGGCCGCCTCGGTCAGGCTGTGCGAGAAGTCGGTGAGGAACTTGTCGTCGGAAACGCGGTTGTAGTTGACGTTGGCCGAGAGGCCCGAGCCGTCGGCGTACGCAGCATTCACGACGGCGTGCTCGCGCGAACTGCCGGTGGCGCGGTCGTACGGCATCGAGTCCAGGTCGACCACGCCGCGAAAGGTCGGTTCCAGGAACCGGAATTCGTTGCCGAGCAGCGCGCCCCAGCGCGGGTACAGCGCCGTGGTGAGCGTGTAGTCGTAGTTCGGCGCCATATTCCAGTAGTACGGCACCGTCAGCTCGAAGCCCGATTGGGAATTGAAGTAGTAAGTGGGCGTCAGCATCCCGCTGCGACGCTCGTTGCCCAACGGCATCGAGAAGTACGGCGAAGAGATCACCGGGACCCCTTCGAAATACATGGTCGCATTGTGTCCGATCGCCTGCTGCTTCTGCCGGTCGATGTCGAGCGTCTCCGCCTTGACCCACCAGGAGTCGTCGCCGGGCGCGCAGTTCGTGTAGGTCGCGTCGTGCAGCAGATAGCGGTCTTCGCTGAGAAAATCGATCGACGATGCCTGGCCGCGCCCCTGGCGCGGCGCGTACGAATACGTGGCCTGCGGCATCTGGCCGGTGCGTGCCTCCAGCCGGTAGTCCAGGTCCGGCCCCGAAAATATCGTGCCCCGGTCGTACAGGTGCACGTTGCCGTGCACCTTGGCTTCGTCCCGTGCGCACACGTACTCGGCCGAATCGCCCCGTATCACGGTGCCGGAGCTGCGCAGCTCGACGGCGCCGTCCATCTGCACGCGCTCGTCGACCTCGCCCTGCATGTGATTGGCCTTGGCGTAGGCGGGCAGCCTGGCATGGGCAGCCGCCCGATGCGCGCCCAGCGCGCGCTCCAGCTTCAGCACCAGGGGTTCGGACTGCGCCGCCGCAGGCGCGGCGGCCGCGAGCGCCAGCACCGCCGCCAGCAGCGCCGGCAGCGGTACGGGCACCGGCCCGGGGGCCAGGTGCGATGGACGAAAGCGTCGTGCGAAGGGGCGCAACTAATTGGTGCCGAGGCCGTCGGCCCGCCGGTTCGGCCCAGGCTGCGCGGCTCGATGCTCTTCGTTAGCCGCGCATTATGATGGGAAGCGAGGACCCTTGCTGTAACTACCGGTTCACCGATCCCATGAGCCAGGAATCCGCGGCGCACGACGCGCGCCGCAATCTGCTGACGGCCTGGCTGCAGTCGATCGCCGGCCCCTTCGGGCTGCACCCCGAGACGCTGCGACCGGCGTCCAGCGACGCGAGCTTTCGGCGCTACTTCCGGCTCGACAGCGACCAGGCCGGCAGCCTGATCGCGATGGACGCCCCGCCGGATCGCGAGGACAGCCGGCCTTTCGTCAAGGTGGCTCGCCTGTTCGGAGCGGCCGGAGTCACCACGCCCCGGATCCTGGCCGAGGACCTTGCGCGCGGCTTCCTGTTGCTGAGCGACCTGGGGCACACGACCTACCTGCAAGCGCTTGAAGCCGGCGCGGACAGCCACCCGCTGTACCTGGACGCGCTCGATTCGCTGGTGCGGATCCAGGCGGCCAGCCGCGCCGGCGAGCTGCCGCCGTACAACCGCGACCGGCTGCTGACCGAGTTGCGGCTGTTCCCGGACTGGTACGTCGAGCGCCACCTGGCGATGCGGTTGCAACCCGACCAGCAGGCGGCGCTGGATC
This sequence comes from uncultured beta proteobacterium, assembly GCA_963739145.1. Lineage (GTDB taxonomy): Bacteria > Pseudomonadota > Gammaproteobacteria > Burkholderiales > Burkholderiaceae_F > VBCK01. The sequence continues at coordinate 121,672 of CAVTZO010000001.1, read as the reverse complement.
GCGACTTCGAAACGCTGGTTGCGTGCGCGCTGTCGCAGCCGGCGGTGTACGTTCACCGCGACTACCACAGCCGCAACCTGATGCAGCTGGATCGCGGCAATCCGGGGGTGCTCGACTTTCAGGACGCGGTGATGGGTCCGGCGACCTATGACCTGGTGTCCCTGCTGCGCGATGCCTACGTCGACTGGCCCGAGGCACAGCAGATCGACTGGGCGGCGCGCTACTGGGAGCGGGCGCGCGCGGCGGCCGTGCCCGTACCATCGGATTTCGCCGAGCTGTGGCGCACGATGGAGTGGATCGGGTTGCAGCGCAGCCTGAAGGTTCTGGGCATCTTCGCGCGGCTGTATTACCGCGACGGCAAGGATCGCTACCTGGCGGATCTGCCTCGGGTGATGCGGCAGGCGCGCGGCGTGGTCGAGCGCTATGCGGCGTTTGACGGCTTGCGCCGATTGCTGGATCGCCTTGAGGAGGCCGCAGGGTGAGAGCGTTGATCTTCGCGGCCGGACGCGGCGAGAGGATGCGCCCGCTGTCGGACCAGGTGCCCAAACCCCTGCTGGTGGCCGGCGGGCGGATGCTGATCGAATGGCAGATCGCGGCGCTCGTCGCGGCCGGGATCCGGGACATCGTGATCAACACCGCGCACCATGCCGGGCTGATCGAGCAGACCCTGGGCGATGGAACGCGCTACGACGCACGCATAAGGTATTCGCGCGAGGGCGAGCGGGCCGAGGACGCGCTGGAAACGCTGGGCGGCATCGTGCACGCACTGCCGCTGCTTGGCCCGGCCCCGTTCGTGGCGCTCAGCGGCGATATCGTGTCGAGCTTTCGCTACACGGGCTTGCGCGCGCACGCCGCGCGCATCGAGGCCGCAGAGCGCGACGCCCATCTGGTGCTGGTCGACAACCCGCCATACCATCGAGGCGGCGACCTGGGCCTGGAGGGCGCCGACGCGACGATGAGCCCGCCCTTGCTCACGTACGCGAACATCGGGGTGTTCGCGCCGCGTCTGTTCGCCGGCCAATCCAGCGCCCGCAAACGACTCTTTCCCTGGGCCTTCGAGGCGGTCGAGCGCGGGCGCGTCAGCGCAGAACGATTCGAAGGGCGCTGGTACAACGTCGGCACGCCGCAGGACCTGGCCGATCTGGACCGTGAACTGCAAAGCGCTCCGCTTTCCGGATGAGTTCGCCGCGCCTTCCGACGCCCGGGGGCGTCGTCATTCTGGGGGCAGGCCCGATCGGCCTGGCCTGCGCGCTGCTGCTTTCGATGCGAGGGATCCGCTCGCAGCTGATCGACGCACGCACCCTGGAGCAGGCGCGCCAGGATCGGCGCCTGCTGGCGCTGTCGCGCGGCACGGTGCAGGTGCTGGCCAGCCGGCTCGGCGAGCGTTTCGCGCCGATGGCCCCCATCCTGGACGTGCACGTGAGCTCGGCAGGGCAGTTCGGCGCAACCCGCCTGAGCAGCCGCGATTTCGGCGGAGCCGCGCTGGGAGCGACGGTCTGGTACTCGGACCTGGTGAATGCGCTGGGGCGCGCTGCGCAGGACGATCCCAACGTCATCGTGCACCGCCCGGTCCGCGTCCTGGGCCTGGAGCAGGCACCGGGCTCGGTCGTCATCCAGCTGGACGACGCGCGGCGCATCGAGGCAACGATTGCGGTCAACGCCGAGGGCAGCGCCGCCGGCGGTCAAAGCGCCTCGAACATCGCGCTTCTGGCCGACCTCGAAGTCGAAGGCCTTGCGCCGGGCACGGCGCTGGAGCGATTCACGCGCGAAGGCCCGCTGGCGTTGCTTCCGATGCCGGCAACCGGTGCGGCAGGTTCCGGCACGCCCAAGTCGATGATCTGGTGCGTCGACAGCGATCTGGCGCACAGGCAGATGGCCCTGAGCGATGCCGAGTTCGCCGGCAAGATCCAGGCCATGCTGGGCCCGCGCATCGCCCGCGTGACCCGGGTCGGCCCGCGCAGCGGGTTTCCGCTGCAGCCGCAGCAACGTCTCCGATTGCGCGAACACCGGACGGTCTACATCGGCAACGCGGCCCAGAGCCTGCACCCGGTTGCCGGCCAGGGCTTCAATCTGGGAATGCGCGATTGCGTTTGCCTGGCCGATTGCCTGGCGAGAGATCCGGCGGATCCTGTGGCGGCCCTGTCCGGTTACGAAGCGACCCGAAAGGCGGACCGATTCGCAATCTCGAGCTTCACCAGCGGTTTGCCGGGCCTGTTCACGTCCCGCCTCGCGCCGGCCGCCTGGGCGCGTTCTGCCGCATTGACCGCATTCGATACGATCGCACCGCTGCGACGCGGCCTCGCCTCCGTGTTGATGTTCGGAGTGCGGTATTGATGCGACACGCGCATTGCCTTCGCAGCGCGCATGGCTAAAATGGCCGATTCCGCGGCAGTCCACGAGATCCCAACATCAAGATGCACATCGGCTCCTTCGAGCTGAAAGACCGCGTTTTCGCCGCGCCGATGGCGGGGGTCACGGATCGGCCTTTTCGCCGGCTGTGCCGGCAGCTCGGTGCCGCGTACGCCGTCAGCGAAATGGTGGCATCGGATCCGCGCGTGCGCGCCAGCGGCAAGACATCGCGACGCATGGATCACGAAGGCGAGCTCGGGCCGGTGGCGGTGCAGCTGGTGGGCGCCGACCCGGCCACGCTCGCCGATGCCGCGCGCTACAACGTCGACCGGGGCGCCCAGATCGTCGATCTGAACATGGGCTGCCCGGCACGCAAGGTGTGCCAGGTCGCGTGCGGTTCGGCGCTGCTCAGGGACGAAGCGCTGGTCGCGCGGATCGTGCAATCGGTGGTCGATGCGGTCGACGTCCCGGTCACGTTGAAATATCGCACCGGCTGGGATCCGCGCGATCGCAACGCGGTTCGCATCGCGCGCATGGCCGAGTCGGTTGGCGTGAGCATGCTGACGCTGCACGGACGCACGCGCGCCTGCGGCTTCGCCGGGCGGGCCGAATACGACACGATCGCCCAGGTCAAGCAGGCGGTGCGCATCCCGGTCGTGGCCAACGGCGACGTCGACTCGCCGCAGAAGGCGCGCCTCGTGTTCGAGCACACCGGCGCCGACGCCATCATGATCGGCCGTGCCGCCCAGGGGCGACCCTGGATCTTTCGCGAGATCAGCGAATTTCTTCGCTCGGGGTCGCTGGCTGCGCCCCCGACCGTGGCCGAAGTCCGCAGCCTGCTGCTGGAGCACCTGGACGAGCACTACGGCTTCTACGGAGACGTGCTGGGTGTCAGGACGGCGCGCAAGCACATCATCTGGTATACGAAGCGCCTGCGCGGCGGAGCACGATTCTGCGAGCGGATGAACCGGCTCGAGCGCTGCGACGAACAGCGACAGGCACTGGACGAATTCTTGACACAGGCGGGGGAGCGCTGCGATCGCTTGCAGTACGTGGACGATGCGATCGATCAGGCAGCGGCGCCGGAGCCATTTGCCGAAAGCTCGGTAGGAGATGAGGGTGACCTCGACACGATCGCGGCATGTGAACGCTGAGCGGACGCGGGATTTCAGAAACGGCACGAAGGAGCCGGCGGCATTGCCCGCCGGCGCCGACACGCTGGAAACGAGCGTGCTGCGCAGCCTTGACCGGTACTTCTCGGATCTGGACGGCGCGCGGCCGCACGCGCTGCACGAACTGGTGATGCAGGCCGTGGAGCGCCCCTTGCTCAAGTTCGCGGTCGATCGCTGCGCCGGCAACCAGTCGGCGGCCGCCGACCTGCTTGGCATCAATCGCAATACGCTGCGCCGCAAGCTGGTCGAATACGGCCTGCTGTAAATGAGCGTTCGCTTCGCACTGATCAGCGTTTCCGACAAGGCCGGCGTGCTCGAGTTCGGCCGCTCGCTGTCACGTCTGGGATTCACGATCGTCTCGACCGGAGGTACGGCGCGCGCGCTGCTCGAGGGCGGCGTCGCGGTCACCGAGGTGGCCAAGATCACGGGATTTCCGGAGATCCTGGACGGGCGCGTGAAGACGCTGCATCCGGCCGTGCATGGCGGGATCCTGGCCCGGCGCGATGCACCCGAGCATCTGCGCGCGCTGGCGCAGCACTCGATCGGCCTGATCGACGTGGTTGCCGTGAACCTGTATCCGTTCGAAGCGACCGTCGCCGCCGAAGGATGCACTGTCCAGGAAGCGATCGAGAACATCGATGTGGGCGGGCCAGCGATGCTGCGCGCCGCCGCCAAGAACCATGCTTCGGTGACGGTGATCGTCGACCCGGGCGACTATGGTCGCGTGATCGAGGAACTGCAGGCGCGTGGAGCGACCCGCGATGCCACCCGCCTGGACCTGGCGATCAAGGCATTTGCGCACACCGCCCGCTACGACGGGGCGATCAGCGGCTACCTGTCCAGCATCGGCGCCGATGGGGAGCGCGAAGCGTTCCCGCGCGTGCTCACGCGCCAGTGGACCCTGAGGCAGGCGATGCGTTACGGGGAAAATCCGCACCAGCAGGCCGCGTTTTACCGGGACCTGGAACCGGGTCCCGGACTTCTGGCCGGCTACGAGCAACTGCAGGGCAAGGAGCTGTCGTACAACAACGTGGCCGATGCGGACGCTGCGTGGGAGTGCGTGCGCGGGCTGCGGGCGCCCGGCTGCGTGATCGTCAAGCACGCGAACCCGTGCGGGGTTGCGATCGGCGCGGACGCGGCGGCCGCTTACCGCAAGGCATTCGCCACCGATCCGACCTCGGCGTTCGGCGGCATCATCGCGTTCAATCGCGAGGTCACGGCCGATTGCGCGAGCGCCCTGGCCGATCAGTTCGCCGAGGTCGTGATGGCGCCGGGCTTCGATGCCGGCGCGCGCGATGTGCTGGCCGCCAAGGCGAACCTGAGGCTGCTCGCCGTGCAGCCCGGCCCGGCCGACAACGATTTCGACTTGAAGCGCGTGGGCGGCGGACTGCTGGTGCAGACGCCCGATGTGGCGCAGATTTCGCGGTCGGATTTGAAAGTCGTCACGCAGCGCGCGCCGAGCAAGGCCGAAGTGGACGACCTGCTGTTCGCCTGGCACGTGGTGCGCTACGTCAAGTCCAACGCGATCGTGTTCGCCCGCGAGGGCGCAACGGTCGGGATCGGCGCCGGCCAGATGAGCCGGCTCGATTCGGCGCGCATCGCGGCCGTCAAGGCAGCCGATGCCGGCCTTTCGCTGGCCGGATCGGCGGCCGCCTCCGACGCCTTCTTCCCGTTTCGCGACGCGCTGGACGCGATCGTGCAGGCCGGAGCCGGCTGCGTGATCCAGCCCGGCGGCAGCGTGCGCGATGCCGGAAGTGATCGCGGCGGCCGACCAGCACGGCATCGCGATGGTGTTCACCGGCATGCGGCATTTTCGGCATTGAATCGGATGCCACCGGCACCTTCGCAGGCAAATCCTTGACGCACCGCGCCGGCAGCCAACGCATCCTGGGCATCGATCCCGGCCTGAATCGCACCGGCTTCGGCGTCATCGAAACCGGCGGCGGCCGGTTCAGGCACGTGGCCTCCGGCGTGATCCGGGTTCCGCCAGGGCAACTGGCGCAGCGGCTGGCAAGCATCCTTTCCGCGCTCGCGGCCGTGATCGACGACACGCGACCCTCGGAAGCCGTGGTGGAGAAGGTTTTCGTCAACGTCAACGCGCAGTCGACCTTGCTGCTCGGGCAGGCGCGCGGCGCCGCCCTGTGCGCCGCGGTCACCGCCGGTCTGAAAGTGCACGAATACACGGCGCTTCAGGTCAAGCAGGCGGTGGTCGGCTACGGCAAGGCGGACAAGATCCAGGTGCAGAAGATGGTGCAGCGCCTGCTTCAGCTGGAGCGCGCGCCGGCGGTGGACGCCGCCGACGCGCTGGCCTGCTCGATCTGTCACGCGCACAGCGCCACCGTGCTCAGCGCAGCCGGCGTGCTGAAGGCGGGCGGGCGCGGCACGCGCCGGGGGCGCGCACGCACGGCCTGGAGCGAGTTTGCGCTGCGCTCGGCGGGCAAGGGGCAGGCATGATCGGCCGGCTGTGCGGGATCCTGATCGAAAAGCGCCCGCCCACGCTGCTGGTCGACGCCGGCGGGGTCGGCTACGAGGTCGACGTGCCGATGAGCACCTTCTACGGTCTGCCCGCGATCGGCGAGCGCATCACGCTGCTGACCCACCTGGCAGTGCGCGAGGATGCGCACCAGCTGTTCGGATTCGCCAGTCCGTCCGAGCGCGGCGCGTTTCGCGCGCTGATAAAGATCTCGGGCGTCGGAGCTCGCACCGCGCTCGCCGTCCTGTCGGGCTTAAGCGTGGACGAGCTGGCGCAGGCCGTGACGCGGCAGGACGCGGCGACGTTAAGACGGCTGCCAGGCATCGGACAGAAGACCGCGGAGCGCTTGCTGCTGGAGCTCAAGGGCAAGCTGGGCGCCAACCCGGAAGGCGGCACGGCCGGGGCGGGCATCGCGCCCGACCCGGGCGCCGACGTGCTGCGCGCGCTGCTCGCGCTGGGCTACTCGGAGCGTGAGGCCGCGGCGGCCGCGCGCCAGGTGCCGCCAGGAACCGGCGTATCGGACGGAATCCGACTCGCCCTAAAATCGCTGGCGAAAGCGTGAAGGAAGGAAAGGATCATCAGGAGCCCTCACCCCCTCTCCTCTCCCGCTTCGCGGGCGAGGGGCGATCGAGCGCCATGAACGAAGAACGACTGGTCGCCGCTGCCGCCGTTTCTCCCAACGAAGAGGCGGTGGAGCGCGCGCTGCGCCCGCAGCGGCTTTCCGACTACGTCGGACAGCAGCGCATACGCGAGCAGCTCGAGATCTTCATCCAGGCCGCGCGGGGCCGCGCCGAGGCGCTGGACCACGTGCTGCTGTTCGGTCCCCCGGGACTGGGCAAGACCACCCTGGCGCACATCATCGCGCACGAAATGCAGGTGAACCTGCGGCAGACCAGCGGGCCGGTGCTGGAGCGACCGGGGGACCTCGCCGCGCTGCTCACGAACCTGGAACGCAACGATGTGCTGTTCATCGACGAGATCCATCGGCTCAGCCCGGTCGTCGAGGAGATCCTGTACCCCGCGCTGGAGGACTACCAGATCGACATCATGATCGGCGAGGGGCCCTCGGCCCGTTCGATCAAGCTGGACTTGCCGCCGTTCACGCTGGTGGGCGCGACCACCCGGGCCGGGATGCTGACCAATCCGCTGCGGGACCGTTTCGGGATCGTTGCGCGCCTTGAGTTCTACAACGAAGTCGAAATCGCCGCGATCGTGGAGCGTTCGGCCAGGTTGCTGCACGCGACCCTCGAACCCGAGGGCGCCCGCGAAATCGCGCGACGCTCGCGCGGCACTCCGCGCATCGCCAACCGCCTGTTGCGGCGGGTGCGCGATTACGCCGAGGTGCGCGAATCGGGGCGAATCGGCCGCGACACCGCCGACCGCGCGCTGAAAATGCTCGAGGTGGACGAGCTGGGCCTGGACGTGATGGACCGCAAGCTTCTGAGAGCGGTGATCGAAAGATTCGGCGGCGGTCCAGTCGGCATCGAGAGCCTGGCAGCCGCGATCGGCGAGGAGCGCGACACGCTGGAAGACGTGATCGAGCCGTTCCTGATCCAGCAGGGCCTTCTGCAGCGCACTCCGCGCGGCCGCATCGCGGCCGTTGCCGCCTATCGGCACTTCGGCATCGCCGAGCCGGCGGGCGAAAAAGGTGCCGACCTGTTCGGCTGATTTCGGGATCCCCTCGACTCCCGGCGGTGGGAGCGAGTGGCAGTGCACGGGTGATACATAATGTGTAATGCGCAATGGCAGGCGGCAAGCTGGAGCCGAACCATGAGTGACCTCGTCCTGACCAACGTCTACCTTGAAAAAAGCCAGAAGAAGGCCATCGCACGCAAAGCGAAAGCGCGCGGTACGAATCTTTCGGTGGAGGTGCGCCGCGCGGTCGACGCCTATCTGGCCGGGGTTTTCGAGGAGGAATTGCTGCTGCTCGACGCCGCAACTCGTCAGGCCAAGACCGAGATCGACCAGATGATCGAGCTCCTGGATGCCGGTCAGGCGCGCGCCCGGAAATTCTTTGCGGAAGTCGAGAAGATCGGATCCGAGCCCGCGCAATAAGCCCAATGAGCCTGGTGACCGATATCCTCGATCGGCTCTCCGGTGTGGCGGTCCTGAAGGAGAAGCTGGCACAGCAGGAGAAGGCCTGGAAGGCATGCAGCGCCTCATGCTGAATCAGCAGCGTGACATCGCCGAACTCAAGGGCTCGCTGAGAGCCCTGATAGCCGTGTCAAGCGGAAAAGTTTCTGACGCCTGGCTTTCGTTTACTTGCCTTCATCGCAGATGAAGCCCAAGACTGCCGATCGAGGCAAGCTGAAGATCGGTGACGACTGGAACGCAATCCGGATCATCGCGCTATCGCAGTCCAATCCGTTGAAGGCGATCGCGGAATTCGTCGAAAACAGCATCGATGCTCGGGCAAAGACGATCACGATTACGCGGGGTCGAGAGCACGGCAACCACTTCCTCTCGATACGCGACGACGGCGAGGGCATACCGCGCGGACCGGATGGTCTGCCCGACTTCAAGTATGTCGCCACTCACATCTGCGATTCGATCAAACGCAGGCTGAAGTCCGAAGGCACCGGCGCCGCACTGCAGGGCGAATTCGGTATCGGACTTCTGAGCTTCTGGACGGTCGGCGACCGCTTGACGATGACCTCCACCGGCGCCGACGAACGCGCCTACCAGATGACGATGAACAAAGGCGATCCGGGCTACGAGGTCGGCCCGCGTCGTTCGCTGTTTGGCGAGCGCGGCACGGAACTCAAAATCGGCCCGCTGCTCGAAGGCATCCGGACGCTGAGCGGCGACAAGATCCAGTGGTACCTCGCCTCCGAGTTGCGTGACCGGATCCGCAGCGCCGGCGTCCGCGTGACCGTGGTGGACCGGCTCGCCCGTAAGCAATATGAGGTGGAGCCGCGACGGTTCGAAGGGCGCCTGCTGCACCAGTTGCCGGCCGTGCGAACCGCCTACGGGGACGCTTATGCGGAGCTTTACATGGCTGAGCCCGCGGACGACTGCCGCGTCGCGCTGACCCGCTCCGGCACGCGCGTGATCGAGGATCTGGCCAGCCTGCCCGGGCTCGAGCGGCCCCCTTGGGTTTCGCGCACCCTGCAGGGGCTGCTCGACGTCCCGTTCCTTAACCTCACTCCTGGAACTCGCAGCGGGATCGTGCACGACGAACGTTTCGCAGCACTGCTCTGCGCGCTCGAACCACTGGAAGAGCGTCTGAACAGTCTGATCGAGGCTCAGCGCAAGGCCGAGGATGAGCAAGCGAGCCGGGAGTCGCTGCGCGCGATCCAGCGGGCCTTTCGCGAAGCGATGCTCGCGCTCCCACCTGAAGAATACGACTGGTTCGACGTGCAGGCGAGCGGGCGCCAGGAGCGGGCCCCCGGCGCCTCGCGCGGCCGCGACGCCGGAGCACCGGAGGATGGGCAGGACAGCGAATTGGGTGTCGCCGAATCTGGCGCTGCGGAAGCGGGTAAGCAGCGCCAGTTCTTCGACTATGCCGGGCCGCTGTTCAGCGTGGTCGTCTCCCCCTCCACGAGTACAGTTCCGGTGGGCGAGGCTCGGCGGCTGCGCGCGCTTGCGCGCGACCGATCGCGTCGTCGCGTCGAAGAGGCGCTGACCTTCGCCTGGGCGATCGTCGAGGGCGGCGGCACGCTGGAAGGCGCGTCCGACCAGGAAGTCCAATTTCGCGCGCCGGACGCCCCGGAGCTCGCGCGGCTGGGCGTGACCGTCACGCAGCGCGAAGTCACTTGCAGCGCCGAGGCCGTGATCACGGTCACCGACACCTTGGAGGCTGCGATCGGCCCCAACGTCGTAAATTCGCGGGGGCTGCCCGGCTACACGTTCGAGCGCGCGGCGGGCGAGCCGTGGCGCTCGCGCTTTGACTTCGAGCGCAACCTGATCATCGTGAACAGCGGTCACCGCGATTTCGTGTTCGCCACCCGCAGCCGCGCGTTGCAGCTGCGCTACCTGGTGCGGCTGTACGCGAAGGAACTGGTCCTGAGAAACTTCGCCGGTGTCACGCCTGAACAATTACTCGAGCGCATGGTCGAGTTGTCCCTGTACGCCGAGGACAAGCTCAAATCGAAATGACGCAACCCACCTCCCGGCGATCGACGCCCCAGCCCGAAATGATCCCCACCGATGCTCTGGCCGAAAGTAATGTATCATTACTTTCGGAATCTGGAGATCTCGATGCTGGCCAAGATCACCTCCAAGAACCAGTTGACACTTCCCAAGGCGGTCACCAATGCGGTCGGCCCGGCCGAGTATTTCGATGTCGAAACCCGCAATGGTCAGATCATTCTCACTCCGGTGCGGATCCAGCGGGCCGATGCCGTGCGCGCCAAGCTCGCCGAGCTTGACTTGCAAGAAAAGGACATCGCCGACGCCGTGACCTGGGCTCGGCGGTCCGCGGCCAAGCCGAAAAAATGAACGCACCGCCGCGAGCGGTGCTGGACACGAACGTGGTGTTGTCGGCCCTGGTTTTCGCGGGCGGGCGGCTGGGTCCGCTTCGCAATGCGTGGCAACAGGGACGGTGCCTGCCGCTCGTATCGAAGGCGACCACTGAAGAACTGGTTCGCGCACTGAGTTACCCGAAGTTCAAGCTCAGCGACTTGGCACAGGGGGAGCTGCTTGCGGACTACCTTCCCTATTGCGAAACGGTCCGCATGCCTGCCAAGCCGCCCAGGACCCCGGTGTGTCGGGACCCGTTCGATCTGCCCTTCCTGCAACTCGCTGTCGCCGGCAAGGCACAGTTCCTGATCACGGGCGACCGCGACCTTCTGACAGTCGCGGATCAGCTGCCCTTTGCGCTGATTGGCCCCGACGAATTCATGCTTCTTCTGGCACAGCGGTGAGGCGCAGCCGTCCAACCAAACGCCCCTGCCCGCCCACGTTGGCAGGAGTTCCATGTCCAGGCGACCTCGGGACGCGCCGCAATCCGCTGTTGCACGAACTGGCCTCGGCATTCATCCACGCCTGGACCCGATTTGCCGTGCAGGACATCACCCTCGCGATTCTGAGCTCGCACTCAGAATCACCCGGGCATGGTTTTTCCCACTGGGACAGCGCGATCATGGCGGCGGCGGCTGCCCTGGGGTGCAGAACGCCGTATTCGGAGGATATGCGGCATGGCGCCAGGGTCGAAGGAGTGAGTATCGTCAATCCGTTCGCCTGACGGCGCGATCCGGCGCAAGCAAGCCGGAAAAACAAGAGGGAGCCGATCCGTCATGATCCAGCGACGCGCGATCCTGGGCGCGGCCGGAGCTGCTGCCATGGCCCGGGCGGTCCCTCCGGCGTTCGCGGCCGACGCGTCCAAGACGGCCCAGTCGGCCGTATCCGATCTGCAGGCGCAAATGGCGCGCGGCACGCTCACTTCGGTGCAACTGGCCCGACGCTGCCTGGCCCGGATCGACCAGATCGACCAGCGCGGACCGCTCCTGCGATCGGTGCTCGAGGTCAATCCGGAGGCGATCGGGATCGCGTCCGCGCTGGACGCGGAGCGCCGCGCCAAGGGGCCGCGCGGCCCGCTGCACGGGATCCCGGTGCTGGTCAAGGACAACACGGCGACCGGCGACCGGATGAGCACCAGCGCCGGATCGTTGGCGCTGGCCAATGCGAAGGCGCCGCGTGACGCCACCTTGATCACCCGCCTGCGCGATGCCGGCGCGCTGATCCTGGGCAAGACCAATCTGAGCGAATGGGCCAACATCCGCTCTTCGCATTCGACCAGCGGCTGGAGCGGGCGCGGCGGCCTGACGCTCAACCCTTACGCGCTGGATCGCAATCCGAGCGGTTCGAGTTCAGGCTCGGCCGTGGCGGTGGCAGCCGGCCTGGCGCCGCTTGCAATCGGCACCGAGACGGACGGCTCGATCGTGTCGCCCGCGTCGATCTGCGGCCTGGTCGGCATCAAGCCGACCGTGGGCCTGGTCAGCCGGTACGGCATCGTCCCGATTTCGCGCACCCAGGACACGGCCGGGGCGATGGCATGCACCGTGGCCGACGCTGCGACGCTGCTCGGCGCGATCGCAGGCACCGATCCGCTCGATGCCGCTACCCAGTCCCACCCTGGCGCGCCGCCCGACTACTTGAGCGCGCTCAACCGGGGGGCGCTGAGCGGCGCACGGCTCGGCCTGGTGCGCGGGGCCTACACCGGCCTGGATGCGGTCGACGCGCTGATCGATCGCGCGGTCGAGCAGCTCAAGAGCCTGGGAGCCACCGTGATCGATCCGGTCGAGTTGCCGGACACGAGGAAATACGGCGACGCCGAGCTCGAAGTCCTGCTGTTCGAGATGAAGGCGGGCCTTAACGAATATCTGCCGCTGTTCGCCCCCGGCGCGCCGGTCCAAACCCTGGCCGACGTGATCGCGTTCAACGAGCGCGAGCGTGACCAGGAGCTGCGCCTGTTTTCTCAGGACCTGCTGGTCAAAGCCCAATCCAAGGGGGATCTGGAGACCGCGGCCTACCGGGACGCGCGGGCCTTGTGCCGGCAACTTGCACGGGACGAAGGAATCGACAAGGTGCTGTCCGAGCACAAGCTCGACGCCCTGATCGCTCCCACCGGCGCGCCGGCCTGGCTGACCGACCTGATCGGAGGCGACAATCCCGTGGCGAGCTTCTCGACCCCGGCAGCGGTGGCCGGCTATCCGCACATCACCGTGCCGGCCGGATTCTTCGCAGGTCTGCCGGTCGGGCTGTCGTTCGTCGGCACCGCGTTCAGCGAAGCCCGGCTGATCGGCTACGCCTATGCCTACGAGCAGGCGACGCTCCACCGGCGGCCGCCGGGCTTTGCCAAGAGCGCGACGATCAAGCTGTAGCGATGCCGCCGCGTCGGCTCGCAGCACCTTGGGTCGCCGGCGTGCTGCTGGCGATCGGCGCGTGCGGCGTGCGCGCCGAGCCCGAGCCGGCGCTGCCCCCGGTGGCGGACTTCTTCCGTGTGCCGGATATCGCCGAGGAGCAGCTTTCTCCCAGCGGCCAGTACGTTGCGATCCTGGTCCGGGGCGAGTCCGATCGCACGCGCCTGGTGACGATCGACCTGGCGACGCCGAACAAGGCGCAGACCACTTTCCAATTCGACAACGCCGACGTCCGCAGTCTTCACTGGGTCAACGACCGGCGCCTTGCCTTCAGCGTCTGGGATCCGACCGGAGAGCGCGATGCGGGACGCGGCGGCCTGATCGCGATGGATCGAGACGGATCGAATCTGGTTCATCTGGTCGCGACCTACTTTTTTCGCAAGACCGAGACGACGGGACACATCAAGAAAAAGCTGCAGCCGAATACCTATTCGTTTTTCTCCAGCGTCCACGACGACTCCGACGACATCATCGTCTCCGAGGACCGCTGCTCGAGCGAGGGGTGCTCCCGCGATTTTCAGCGGGTGTTGCACCGGATGAACACGCGAACCGGCGATGTCACCGACCTGACCGTCGGGCAGCCGCCGGGGGTCGTCGGCTGGTTGCTCGATCCGGATGGCGCACCGCGGGTCGCGGTGGCTGCCTTTGAAAACCACCGCATCGTCTACGCACGCGGTCAGGACTCCAAGACCTGGGATGTGCTGGGCGACTTCGACCGGTTCACGTCGGGTGAATTCGTTCCGGAATTCGTCGGCTTCGACGGCGCGCTGTACGCCGGGCACCAATCCATGGGAGCGCTGTACCGCTACGACCTCGGCCAGCGCCGCTTCGATGCCGACCCGGTGCTGCGCCTGGCCGGCTTCGAGCTGTCCATCGGCGCGGTGGTCGACCACAAGGCGCGCAAGCTGCTGGGAATTCACTACTTGACCGACGCGCGCGGCACATCCTGGCTCGATCCGCGTTTCTCCGGATATCAGAAGAAGATCGACACCGCGCTGCCTCAGACGATCAACACGATCACCTGCGGCGACTGCGTTTCGAGCAAGTTCCTGCTGGTGATGTCGAGCTCCGACCGCCAGCCGATGCAGTACTTCCTGTATGACGTCGCCGCAGATCGCTTGCTCGGAATCGGCGCACAGCGGCCGTGGATCAAGCCGGCGCAGATGGGGCGTCGCGATTTCATCCGTTACAGCGCGCGCGACGGGCTGTCGATTCCCGCCTACGTCACCGTTCCGCCGGCTGCCTACCAGAAGCCCTACCCGCTGGTTGTGCTGGTGCACGGCGGCCCCTGGGTGCGGGGCGGTAGCTGGGAATGGGATCCCGAGGCGCAGTTCCTGGCCTCGCGCGGCTACGCGGTGATCCAGCCCGAGTACCGGGGAGGCTGGGGATTCGGCTTCGATCACTTCAAGGCCGGCTGGCGCCAGTGGGGACTGGCAATGCAGGATGACCTGGCCGACGCAGGCCGCTGGGCCGTGGCGCAGGGCATCGCCGATCCGAACCGAATCGCGATCGCCGGGGCCAGCTACGGAGGCTATGCCAGCCTGATGGGCCTGATCAGGAATCCGGAGCTGTTCAAGTGTGGCGTCGAATGGGTCGGCGTCACGGACCTGAACCTTCTGTACACGGTGCAATGGAGCGATGCGTCGGAGGTCTACCTGCAGTACGGCGCTCCGGTACTGATCGGCGATCCGGTCAAGGACGCTGAGCAGTTCAAAGCGACCTCGCCGCTGCAAAACGCCCAGCGCATCACGCAACCGATCCTGATGGCGTACGGCTCGCTCGATTCGCGCGTGCCCCTGATACACGGCGAGAAGCTGCATTCGGCCATCGCCACGCCGAAAGACGATGTCGAATGGATCGTCTACCCCTACGAGGGGCACGGCTGGTACATCGAGAAGGACAACATCGACTTCTGGACCCGGGTCGAGAAGTTCCTGGACCGGCACTTGAAGTCCCTGCCCACTGGCGCAAAGGCGCCGGTCGCAGCCGGCGCGGTCGACCAGACAACGGCCTCCGGCAGTCGATAGCCAGGCGAACGAGGCTGCCCGCCTGACGGAGCCAGGCTGCGTCGGCGCCGGACGCACCAACGAAAAACGGTCCCCGCAGGGACCGTTTTTCTTGGGCGCTCACGCCGCTTTCGCTGACCCGTCCGCGGCGGTGAAACCGCGGGCCGGGACTAGCGATGCTCAGAAGTCGTAGGCCACGCCGCCTTGGAAGAACCGCCCCACAGCACCGATGTTTTCCAGGGTGCTGTACCAGCCGCCCGGGGCGCCGTAGGTCGAAATATCAAGCGACGGCGACCGATCCGCCAGGTTCAGGATCGACGCATGGACCGTCCAGTGCTTGTCGTACTTGTAGGACGCGTACAGGTCGAAGTCCGTGAACGAAGCCACGTAGCACAGGTTCGGCTGGGCGCCTCCAGTGAATGCTCCACCGCCATACGTCGTGCTGAAACCTGCGAACTGCCCTTGGCACGGAGCAGTCTGTCCGACCGACGGATCGTTGATGCTCCAGCGGCCGATGTAGTTCACGTTCAGAGTGACCGCCAGCGGCCCCTTGTCCCACGTATTGCTCAGAGTCGCCCGGTTTCTCGGATTCCCGGTGTCGCCCGACACGCCCGACGGACCCTGGGTTCCGGCGAGCTTCCAGGTGGTGCCGAACGAATCGATGTTGTACTTGATCTGGTGCGTCGCCGTCAGGTCGCTGACGAGGCGTCCATATTCGGCAAAGTCGAATTTGGTCCGGATCTCGAAGTCGAATCCGGTGATCGTGGTCGATGACGCGTTCACATACGGGAAGCCCTTGTAAAGAATCAAGCCGACCGGCGTGCTCGGAGTTCCCGCTGAAGCGTTGGTCACGGAATTGGTGGCGGGAAGGACAGCGCTCGCGCCTCGCACATAGGAGCCAAAGGCGGTCAGGCCGCCCAACTCGAACGGCGACCAGATCTGGTTCTTGATGTCGTAGTCGTAGTAATCGACCGACGTGAAGAGCCACTTGGTCGGCTCGAGAATGAATCCGAGGGTCCAGTTGTCCGACCGCTCCGGGCTCAGGTTGCGCGTCGGCGTCTGGACGTTGACTGGATTCAGGGCGCACTGGCTCGGGAAGTAATAATTAACGCCGCCCCCGATGTTCTGCGGTTGTCCCGCCGAATTCAAAGGACACAGCGCCGGGTCGGCAACCGTTCCGGCACCGAACAAGGCTGCCGAGGTCCCCGCTTCAGCCGGCGTCGGAATCCGGTAACCCTCCGACCACGTGCCGCGCAGCGTCAGGAAGCTGATCGGTGTCGCCTTGAAGCCGAAGTGAGGCTTGACCGAATTGCCGTACTGCCCGTAATCGGTCCACTGGTGGTCGGCGCGCACCGCCGCATTCAGATCGAGGCCCTTGAGCACCTGGGCGTCGAATTCCGTGAACGCTCCCACATCGTTCTGGTGACCGATCACGAAGCTGATGATGCCTGCCTGCTGACCGGCCGTCACCGACGGCGCATTCTGGTTGTTCAGGGCGCGGTGATAGCTTTCCGCGCCCACCGCCATCGTCAGCGGCCCGCCCGGCAGTTGCAACAAGTCGCGCTGGCCCCCGAGATCGACGAAGTTCAGCATATCCGAGCCGCCGTAGTATTCATTCGGGGCGATGAAGGCGTACGTGGCAGCCGTATTCGTGCTGGCCGCCTGGCCGACGTGGTAGGAGCCGTTGTTCAGCGCCGTCTGCAAGTTGGGAAAGTCGATGAAGTTCTCTGCGGTTATGTCCTCTTTGATGTACGTGGCGCCGATCGTGCCCTTCAGGTCCCAGCCCCAGCGCGAGCCTTCAATGTTCTCGATCAGGCGGTAGCTGACCGAGTCGAAGGATGATTGCGGATTGCCGACATCCCTGAACGTGTACTGCAGCGGTGCCGCCGCCCCGTACGGATTGCCCGGATAGTTGGCGGGGACCGTCGTTATGAACGGGCTTCCGGCGGCGAGCGAGGGCGGGACTCCGGGAACGTCGCGAATGCCGACGAACCCCCCCGGAAAGACCGTGGTTCCATAGGGCTGCACCTGCTCGGAACGGCTGTCCCACACCGATGCCTCGGTCGAGCTTTCCCAGCCTCCCGCGAACTTGAACGTGTATTTCGACGTCAGGTTCAGGTTCTCGGTCGGCGGCTGAATCTGCATGCCTTGAACGATGAAGCCGCATTGGGCCGCCCCCAGCTGGCCCAGCGTGCATCCAGGCAGGGCGCTAAAGGCCGGGGTTCCCGTCGCATTCGGATTGGCCAGCACGCCCGTAACGCTCGCAAGCCCGGTCCCCGGCGAGCCGCCGTTGATGATGTTCGGTATACCCGTCTGGATATTGTTCGCACCGAGCTTGGTCCAGGAGGCCGGATTGTTGGCGTTCCACAGACCGTTGCGATCGTTGACCAGGATCTCATTCTGGTGCCGGTACTCCAGGGCCAGGTAACCGTTGCGCCCGTCCGTCTCCAGGTCGCCCAATCCGTACATGCCGGAGATGTGCGTCATCTGGCCGTCGCCGCGCTGCGACTCGCCGAACTCGCCCGCGATGTGCACGCCCTGGTACGTCTTTTTCAGGATGATGTTGACCACCCCGGCCATCGCATCGGAACCGTACAGGGCCGAGGCGCCGTCCTTCAGCACTTCGATGTGGTCGACCGCGTCGAACGGAATGTTGGAGACATCGACAAAGCTTCGCTGCGCGTCGTCCGAAGAGGGAAAAGGCGCCATCCGGTGGCCGTCGATCAGGACCAGCGTGTCGCCGACCGCGAGGCCGCGCAGCGCGATGCCGCTGGCGCCGCCGGCGAACGCGAAGTTGAACGACTGCGACAAGGATCCGGCGCCGTTGGCGGAGATGTTGCGCAACACGTCGGAGACGGTGGTGTAGCCGGACCGCTTCAGGTCCTCGGACGTGATGATCTGCACCGGACTCGGAGTCTCGGTATCCGTGCGCCGGATCGCCGAACCGGTGACTTCGATCTTCTCCATCGGAGCCGCCTCGGCGGTTGTCTGCGCCGCGGCCCGGTCGAACATCATCGCGCCCGCAAGGATCGATACGCCAATCCCCACGGCGTGCGCAACGCGCACACTTTTGTGTTTAGGCATGAATCCCCCCAAAGAAAAAATAATCGGCGTGGCTGCCGGAGTTATGGGGCGATTTTTAACCCACGCACATCGCATTGCAATACAAGCGCATCTGCGGCCGCGGCTTTGTTGCTTTTCCTTCACAACTTCCGCGGCCTCACGGGACGTGTGCTTTTTCTGGCAGGCACCGATGAGTCAGATCTTGAGCGGCGCGTTCCGCGTCGCACCATTTCCGGTCGGCTGCCGCCTCGTCCGACGCCCCTTGCGTCGCGCGCATAAACTGCGCGCCGTGCGAACCTCAACCGATCCGGCCGATTCGAATGTCGACCTTGGTCCCGGCTTCAAGTGGCCAATCCGCGTCTACTACGAGGACACCGACGCGGGAGGCGTCGTCTACTACGCCAACTACCTGAAGTTCTTCGAGCGCTGCCGCACCGAGTGGCTGCGCTCGTTCGGCATCGACCAGGCGATCCTTGCGCGTGACCAGGGCTTGCAGTTCGTGGTCGCGCAGATCGAAGCAAAGTACCTCGCGCCCGCGCAACTGGATGACGAACTCTTAATTGAAGCCCGCGTGATCGGCATGGGCCGATGCTCGATGGCGTTCGAGCAGATCGCGCAGCGCGCCGGCCTGGCCCTGGCGTCCGCACGCGTCAGGATCGCCTGCGTGGATTCGCGGCGGCGGCCCGCACGCCTGCCGGAGGTGATCCGCGCGCGGTTCCGAGTTCGCAATGTGAAACCTTCCGTAGCGCAAACGGGTAGCTGAGCGGCCTTGCCGATCCCCTGCCGACCCGGGGGGCGTGAAGCCCGTCGCCGCGCGTGCAGCGGCGCCCGCGCGCTGTCGTGGCTGCGGTGGACTGGAGCGGGAATCCATTTGGCGCATGGGGTCCCATCGGAGCCACGATAAACTTGCTGGTTACCCCTTTTGCGCACCCGATGAACGTTTCCGCCGATCTCTCGATCCTGTCGCTCGTCACCCAGGCCACGCTGGTCGTGCAGCTGGTCATGGTCCTGCTGCTTATGATCTCGCTCGGGTCCTGGACCGCCATCTTCAGCAAGGCGCTGTCGATCCGCCGCGCCCGCCGCGAAACCGAGGAGTTCGAGCGCCGCTTCTGGGGCGGCGGGCACCTGGAGGCGCTGCACCAGGCCGCTTCCAATCCGCGCCGCAAGACCGGTGCACTCGAACGGATCTTCGAGGCCGGTATGAGCGAGTTTCTGAAACTGCGTGGACGTGGCCAGGAAGTCGAGCGGCAGGCCATGCTCGACGGCGCGCGCCGCGCGATGCGAGCCAGCTACCAGCGCGAAATGGACGGGCTCGAATCGCGGCTCGCCTTCCTGGCCTCGGCCGGATCGGTCAGCCCTTACGTGGGACTGTTCGGCACGGTGTGGGGCATCATGCACGCGTTCACCGGACTGTCCGGCCTGCAGCAGGCAACCCTGGCCAGCGTCGCGCCGGGGATCGCCGAATCGCTGATCGCCACCGCGATCGGACTTTTCGCGGCGATCCCGGCCGTGGTGGCGTACAACCGGTTCGCGCACGACATCGACCGGTTGGCCAACCGCTTCGAGAGCTTCATCGAGGAGTTCTCCAACATCCTGCAACGCCAGCGTTGAGGCGCAGATGGCCGTTCTGGCACGACGAACCACGGGCAGCCGGCGCCGCATGATGGCCGACATCAACGTCGTGCCATGGATCGACGTGATGCTGGTGCTGGTCGTGATCCTGATGGTGTCGGCGCCGTTCGTGAATCCCAGCCTGGTCGAGCTGCCTTCGGTCGGCAAGTCAACGCGCGCGCCGGACGCCCCGTTGGAGGTGATCGTGAAAGCCGACGGTACCCTGCTGCTGCGCGATCGTTCGCCCGGCGCAGCCTCGGGCGGACAGCCGTTGCCGATGGACCTGCCCCAGTTGCTCGCGACGGTGAAGGAGCGCCAGAAGAGCCGGCCCGACACGCCGGTGGTGATCGCCGGCGACAAGAAGGTTCGCTACGAATCGATCACGCGCGTGCTGGACGCCCTGTACAAGAACAACGTGCGGCGGGTGGGCCTGGTGGTCAAACCGGTCGAATAGCGCCCCGCACCGAAATGCCTCGACACGAACCGATGCCGTCGACCGCTGCCGTGCGACCCCGTGGCCCCGAGCTCGGCCGCAATACGCTGCCCTCGTTCGGGGCAGCGCTCGCGATGCATGCGCTGCTGATCTTCGGAATGTGGTTCGCGGTGCAGTGGCGCACTTCGAGCGAGGCGCCGGCGGTGGCCGAACTGTGGGAACCGCTGCCGCCAATCCAGTCACACACGCCTGCGCCGGAGGCGCCACCGCCGGCTCCCCCGCGGCCCGTGGCGGCCCAACCCGACGCCGACATCGTGCAGCAGCAACAGGTCAAGAAGCACGCGCCGGAGCAGGAAAGCCCGCCCCCGATCGAGCGCCAACCGATCAGCAAACCGGAGCCCAAGAAGATCGAACCGAAGAAGGTCGAGCCGAAGAAGGAGCCCAGCCGCGAACAGGTCGAGCGGCAGGAGCGCGCCGCCGAGGAGCGCCGGCAGACCGAGATCGCCCGGCTGACCGGGGAGGTGACCGGCTCGGCGCGTACGCCGTCCGCGTCCAGCGGCGTGATGAGCTCCACCTACAAAGCGTTGATCAACGGCTGCATCCGGCCCCACATCGCCTTCGCAGTACCCGAAGACACCTCGTCGCAGGTGTACGCCGAATTCGCAGTGGAACTGCTGCCGACTGGCGAGCAGGCTGCGGCCCCGAAACTCGTCAAACCGAGTGGGCTGCCCGGCTACGACGAGGCCGCGGAACGCGCCATCATCCGGTGCGATCCGTTTCCCCGTCAAAGCGACGGAACGGTCCCCCGTACGTTCACCCTAAAGATGTATCCCACGGAAACGCGATGAATCGCCAGATGGCTGGTCACCCCCGTTCCTATAATTCGCCCGCGATGCTCAAGCCCCGCCCAAGGCCGACCCGGGTCGTTCACATGCTGGCCTTGCTGATCGCGCTGGCGGCGGCGACCCGGCCGGCGTTGGCGCAAATGACGGTCGAGATAACCGGCGTCGGCTCGCAGCAGTATCCGATCGCGGTGGCGGCGTTCAAGACCGAAGGCTCCGCCCCGCAGGACATCGCCGCAATCGTGCGTGCCGACCTGTCGCGCTCCGGCCAGTTCCGCATGATCGACGCGGGCGACACGCCGATCGCCGAGGATGAACGCGTCGACATGACCCCGTGGAGAGCGCGCGGGGCCGACACCCTGGTGGTCGGTTCGGTGTCGCGACTGGCCGACGGCCGATTCGACGTGCGGTACCGGTTGTACGACAGCGTCAAGGGCACGCAACTGGACGGCCAGGCCTACGTCAGCCCGGCCGCCGAAATGCGGCTGACGGCGCACCGGGTCGCGGACCGGATCTACGAGAAGCTCACCGGCGACAAGGGCGTGTTCGCCACGCGCATCGCGTACATCGTGCAATTCAGCCCGACCGCCTATGAGCTGCAGATCGCCGACGCCGACGGCGCCAACTCCCAGACGGCGCTGCGATCGCGCGAGCCGATCATCTCGCCGGCCTGGTCGCCCGACGGATCGATGCTCGCCTACGTGTCGTTCGAATCGCACAAGCCGGTGGTGTACGTGCACACGCTGGCCACCGGAGCGCGCCGCGTGGTTGCCAATTTCAGGGGCAGCAACAGCGCCCCCGCCTTCGCGCCGGACGGAAAGAGCATGGCGGTCGTTCTGACGAAGGACGGCAACTCCGAGATCTACCTGATCGGGATCGACGGCTCCAGTCCGCGCCGCCTCACCTTCAACGATGCGATCGACACCGAGCCTCACTTCTCGAACGACGGGGCCTGGATCTATTTCACGTCCGACCGCGGCGGCGGACCGCAGATCTACCGGATGCCTGCCAGCGGCGGCGAGGCGCAGCGGATGACTTTCAATGGCGACTACAACATCAGTCCGCGCATCAGTCCGGACGGCAAACTGCTCGCGTACGTCTCGCGCCGCAACGATCTGTTCCAGATCGAGGTGCTGGACATCGGGCTGGCGCAGGAACTCACCGTGACCGACACCGTCAAGGACGAGTCGCCGAGTTTCGCGCCCAACGGCCGTTTGCTACTCTACGCGACCGAAGTGGGAGGCCGCGGAATACTTGCCCTGGCGTCGACCGACGGGCGGGCGCGCGCAAGGATCACGGGTCCGAGTGGCGATATCCGGGAACCGTGCTGGGGTCCCTTCGCAAATTAGGCCGCCTGTACCGGTCGGCCCTATCTTCTAGGTCTGGGAGAATGACAATGAGATCAATGCGCGTTTTGCTTATCGCTTCGGCGGCTGGGTTGCTGGCCGTTGGGTGCGCCAGCACCAAGCTCGAAGAAAAGCCCGCTCCGGTGGTCGACCAGAGCAAATCGACGGCGGTCACGCCGACCGCGCCCACGCCGGCCCCGCCCCCGGTGGCCAGGGTCGAAGCGCCTGTCCCGGCGCCGATGGATCCGCTGAACGACCCGCAGGGCGCGCTGGCCAAGCGCAGCGTGTACTTCGATTTCGACAAGTCGCTGATCAAGGCCGAGTACCAGACCCTGATCGAAGCGCATGGCCGCTACCTGGTGGACCATGCGTCGCGCCAGATCAAGATCGAAGGCAACTGCGACGAGCGCGGCGGCCGCGAATACAACCTGGCGCTGGGTCAGCGCCGCGCCGACGCCGTGCGCCAGAGAATGGAGCTGGTCGGCGTTCCGGTCGCGCGCATCGAGACGATCAGCTTCGGCAAGGAAAAGCCCAAGTCGATGGGTCACGACGAAGCGGCCTGGGGCGAAAACCGGCGCGCCGACATTGTCTATCGATGAGCGGTCGGCGAGTTTCGATCTGAACCCGAGCTAAGAATGCAAACCCGACTCCTACGATCGCTCTGGGCGCTGCCGCTGCTGCTGGGGCTGGCCGCGCCCTCGCACGCCCTGTTCGGCGACGAGGAGGCGCGCAAGGCGATCGTCGACCTGCGCGATCACGTCGCCGAGCTCGACAAGCAACATGCCGCGCGGATCGACGAGCTGTCAAAGCGGCTCGACCAGATCGACAACACGCTGCAGGCAATCCAGCGAGGCCAGCTCGAGGCCGGTGGGCAGTTTGACGCATTGCACCAGGAGCTTGCCAAGCTGCGCGGCCTGATCGAGCAGGTGACGAACGACGTCGCCACGCTGCAGAAGCGCAACAAGGACCTTTACTCGGACCTGGACGCGCGCATCAAGCGCCTGGAGCCGAGCTCGGTCACGGTCGAAGGCAAGAGCGTGCAGGTCGAGCGCGACGAGCAGGCGGCCTACGATACGGCGATGGCGCAGTTCAAGTCGAACGACTTCCGCTCCGCCGTGGGCGGGCTGTCGGCGTTCCTGGCGCGCTATCCGCAGTCGGCGTACGCGCCGGCTGCACAGTTCTGGCTGGGAAGCTCGTACTACGCAATCAAGGACTACAAGTCGGCCATCGCCGCGCAACAGACGTTAATCGACCGGTACCCCGACTCACCCAGGGCCTCCGATGCACTGCTTAACATCGCGGCCAGCCAGATCGAGTTGAACGACAGGAAGTCCGCCCGCGCCACGCTGAACAAGATCATCGGGGATTTCCCTGATACCGACGCAGCCAAACTGGCCAAGGAGCGTCTGGCTTCACTCGGGAGCAAGTAGCTCGAGCGCGTCGAACGCGACGGGTCGTTAGCTCAGCCGGTAGAGCAGCGGACTTTTAATCCGTTGGTCGCAGGTTCGAATCCTGCACGACCCACCATCCTTGCGAGCTCAATCGTTCCGCCTCGCGGACAATCCGTCGCTGGCGCGATCGGAGTGGCTTCGGCGAGTCCACTGCCGGCTCGATGACTCGGATGCGGTACCGCGCCCTTTGACATTTAAACGGGATGCGTGCGATAAGGTTGCTCGGCTAAGCCTTTGACAAACAGCAACTATCCGCGCGAAAGGCGAGCATGAGCCGGTTTCTTCCTCCGCTGACCCTGTTCTGGCGCTTCTTTTTCAGCCTTCTGGCGGCGGCGCTGGTGCCCTTGCTGGCCACCTGGTACTTCGCGCGAACCCTGACCGTTGAAAATTCGCAACGCCTGGCCGAGGCCCGACTGCGTTTCGAAGCGGCGCAGATTGCCGCGCGCGCCGACGGCTGGCTGCAGGTCAACTACGAGTCGCTCGCCGAGCACGCCGACACGACCGCAATCCGGTCGATGATTCCGGACCTGCAGCGGCCCGTGCTGATCGCGATCGCCAACCATCAGCCCTGGACCCAGCTGGCATTCACGGTGGGGCTGGACGGCATGTCGCTCTCGCGCTCGGACAGCCTGGCACCGATCAACTACTCGGACCGGGCCTACTTCAAGACGGCAGTGGCCGGTCAGCCGCTGGGCCAGATCATCGCGATCAGCCGCACCACGAACCGGCCGTCCTGGATCCTCGGTGTGCCGATCAAGGACGAGCTGGGCAAGGTGGTGGGCGTGCTCGCCAAGACCAACGGTTTGAACGAGCTCACCGACCAGCTGGCCAACACGCGGATCGGCGATACGGGCCGTGCGGTGCTGCTGTTTCAGGACGGCAAGCTGGCCGGCATGACCGGCGCCGTGTTCGACAAGGAATTGCGCGACTGGAGCAAGCACCCCCTGTACCTGGCTCGGGAAAGCCATGGGGGCCTGCTGCACTACGCCGACGAAGGGCGGCCCACCATCGCGGTGCTGCAGCCGATCCGCTTCGGCTGGCTGGTCGCGGTTCAGATGGACGAGGCCGAAGCGCTCAAGCCGGTCTCCGAAACCGACCGCACGATGGTGATCCTGCTGCTGGTCTCGGCCGTGCTGGCCGGGGCATTCGCCGCGATCGCCGCGCCGGGCATGGCCCGGCCGCTGGTGCGCCTGACCCAGATCGCGGAGGACATGAGTCGCGGCAATTTCGATCAGGAAATTCCCGGGACGGACCGGCGTGACGAGATCGGCGCGCTGTCCAGGGCGATCGAGCGTATGACCCGGAGCCTTCGACTGGCGATGGAGCGTTTGACCCGGACCGGCGGGGGGTGAGTGCGTTTTTCGATTACCTAAAGGTGGTCACGATGTCGCCTCTCGAGCTGCTGCTGCGCGTCCAAAGTCGCGATTCGACGGGGCAACTGTTTGTCGTGACATACGACGGCCGACAGATCCGGATCGGCGTCGAAACCGGAAAGATCGTGCATGTGGGCTACGGTCCGCGCCGCGGCAAGGCGGCCGCCGAACTGGCCTCCAGCGCGGTTGCCAAGTCGGCGACCTTCCGTGCCGATCAGGAAGTTCTGCGCGACGACGATCTTCCGAGCGAGCGGCTCTTGCTGGGTCTGCTGTCCAAGATGCTGTCGGGCAGCAACGCCGACGCCCTGTCGTCGGTGCTGGCCGGCGACGCGTTCGATCCGGAAACGATCCAGAGCGGCGAGCCGCCGGAAACACTGCCGCTGGACGCCGGCGGCAAGCCCGGTGATCCCCCGCGCACGCGACCGGTGGAAATGCGAAACGTACGAGCCCACACGACGATCCCGGCCGCCCAGATTTCGCGCGTCAAGGGCCTCCTGGTCGAGTACGTGGGCCCGATGGCCAGCCTGCTGGTCGACGAAAAGCTCGCTGCCGGCGTTGCGAACCTGGATGCGCTGGTCGAGCGGCTCGCGCCCGAGATCGGCGATGTGCAGGACGCGCAGGCGTTCCGCGAAAAGGTCGAGCGTCTGAAGAGCGGCTCATAAAGGCCGGCTGAAAAGGCTTGGACCAACGCCGCCCGCCGATTCCCTCCTGTGTTAGCGTTGCCGCCCTCGATCAGGGGCGGACAGCGAACGAATCGTGAGGATCGGCGCGGCAGTGCGCCGCTGGGCCTGGGCCGCATTCGGTTGCCTGGCGGCCCCGGCATGGGCGGACCTGGAAGACGAGATCCAGGTGTATGCGGACGACATCAATGCTCCGGGGCAGTTCCATCTGGAGCTGCATCTGAACACGACCCTGAGCGGGCGCGGCACACCGGAGTACCCGGGCGAGCTCACGCCGGTCCACGCAATCCGCCTGACACCGGAGTTCAGCTATGGGCTCACCGAGGATCTGGAAGCCGGGCTTTACATTCCAACCGAGCGCGCTCAGGGCGGCAGCGTCTACGTGGCGGGGGCGAAGCTGAGGTTGAAATGGCTGCCGATCCAGCCGCACGACGGCCAAGGCGTCTTCGCGGGGCTGAATTTCGAGCTGTCGGACGTGGCGGCCCGTTTCGAGCAGAGCCGGCGCATTCTGGAGGCACGCCCGATCATCGGCTGGCGCAACGCCGACTGGCTGATCGCGGCCAACCCGACGCTGGACATCGCGCTGGCACGCCCAGACCGCAGTGAGCCGCCCGACTTCATGCCCTCGATCAAGGTAGCCCGCACGGTCACACCGTGGGCTGCGCTCGGCCTGGAGTACTACTCGGATGTCGGACCGATCACCTCGATCGACCCGTGGGGGCTTCAGACGCGCATGCTGTTCGTCGCGCTCGACTTCGATAGCAAGCCCTGGGTCTTCAACTTCGGCGTCGGGCGCGGGTTCGGAGAGGAAAGCGACGCCTGGACCGTGAAGTTCATCTTCGAGATCCCGCTCGGTTCGGGACAGCCTTAAGGCGCGAGCCGCTCCAGCCAGCGATCGTAGAGGTGGGCAGCGGTCTGCTGGCCCTGCGCGAGCCACTGCCCGGTCGCAAGGCGAATCGCCTCGCGGGGATGAACTGCGGGCGACGCCGCATGCCGATCGATGTCGCCGGAGTCTTCGTCCGTCAGCCACAACTCGATTTTCGGCCGGTTGATCTCGCAGTGAAATTGCAAGCCGACGTGCAGGCTCCCGATCGCAAAAGCCTGGTGCTGGCAGTGTTCACCGGTTGCGATCAGCTCGGCTCCGGCAGGCACGCTGAAGGTCTCGTTGTGCCACTGGAACATCGGAAAGCTCTGCCTTCCGAACCAGTGCCGCGACAGCGGATGGCCCAGCGCCCGGATCTGCGACCACCCGATTTCGGCGCACGCTGCGGGCAGCACCTGCCCGCTGAGCGCCCGGCTCATCAACTGCCCCCCCAGGCAGTGGCCGATCACCGGCACATCGGTGCGCAGAGCCTCCAGGATCAAGCGCTCGCTGTCGCGCAGCGCCGACCAATCGTCGTTCACGCTCATCGGGCCGCCCAGCAAGCAAAGGCCGCGGAACGAGTCCAGGGTGCCGGGAGCGACGTGCCCGTTGTACAGCTCGAACACGCGCAGGTCGATGCCGCGTGCCCGCAGGTGTTCGCCGAAGAATCCGGCCCCGTCGTGTGCGTGGTACTGCAGGACAGCAATCGGCTTCACAGCGCAGAATGATCGGGTGTCATCAGGCCCTCCGAAGGGGCGCGATGGTACCATCGAGGCGACCCATCATTGCAACGTCGGGGACCTCCTCGAGTTTCAAGAACGCAACGCGGCGCGTGACATGGGGCACGATTCGAGCGGTACAAGTTTTGCTTCCGCAGCCCGATCATCGGCTCTCCGCGGCACCCTGGCATTCGTGCATCCCATCCGGCCCGCTGCGCCCCATTTCGGGTGCAGCACGCTCCCCATCAGTGCATCGCAAAGCGAGCACCGCCTGCATCGGCTCGACAGCAGCTGATTGATCGCGCGAGCTCACAGGCATTGAACGTATTCAAACAAGAACGGGGTGCAGAGGGAGGGGGAAATGAAACCATCGGAACTGGGGGCTCGCCGGGCGCTGGGGGCCGCGCTGTCGACCATGCTGTGCGCCGCAATTGCGACGGCGCCGGCGCGGGCCCAGGAGGCTGCGCAACCGCCGGCCGGGGATCAACCGAAAGCCGATCAGGCTGCGACGCCGGCTGCCGCGCCGGAAAGCGCGCCTGCGGCCGGCGGCACGCAACCGGCACCGGAGCCCGCGGCGCCTGCTGCGAATGCAGCACCGGAGACCGCGGCGCCTGCTGCGAACGCGGCCCCGCCGTCCGGGAAACTGGAGGAGATCATCGTCACCGCAACGCGGCGCGAGCAGGCGCTCAGCAAGGTGCCGGCCAGCGTCAGTGCGTTCACCCAGGACTCGATGGACGAAAAAGGCATCAAGGACATCACCGACGTGGTGCGCTTCACCCCCGGCGTGACGGTCGACGCCACCGGGACCGGGACCAATGCGATTTCGATCCGTGGCATCTCGTCCTCGGGAGGCTCCGGCACCACCGGCATCTACATCGACGACACCCCGATCCAGATCCACTCGCTCGGCTTCAACTCGGACGACACGCTGCCAAAGACGTTCGACCTGGACCGGGTCGAGGTGCTGCGCGGTCCGCAGGGCACGCTGTTCGGGGCCGGGTCCGAAGGCGGAACGGTGCGCTACATCCTGGCGCAGCCCAGTTTCAGCAAGTCGAGCGTCTACGCCCGATCCGAGGTTTCCTACACCGAGGGCGGCGCGCCCAGCTACGAGGCCGGCGTCGCGGGCGGCGCGCCGATCGTCGACGGCTCGCTCGGCGTGCGGGCGAGCTTCTGGTACCGGCGCGACGGAGGCTGGATCGACCGCATCGATCCGTTCACGCTGGACACGGTGCAATCCAATGCGAACTACGCCGACACCTACGTGGCACGGATCGCCGCCAAGTGGGCTGCGACGGACTATCTGACGCTCACGCCGAGCTTTCTGTACCAGGATCGCAAGCTCAACGACATTTCGGTGTTCTGGCCGACCGACAAGGGCGCCAACGGACAGACCGTGACCTCCGATCCGAGCAGCCACAAGTTCCTGAATGCCGACCCGAGCGCGCGCCCCGAGCCGGATCGCTACATCCTGCCGGTGCTGAAAGCCGAGGCGGACCTGGACACCGTGTCGGTGATCTCCAACACGTCCTACTACGACCGCCATGACCTGAGCGGTTACGAGGGCACGCTGTACAACCTGGGCTATTACCAGACGCTCGGAACCCGCGGCACCACCGGCGGCGCAAACCAGTTCGACCCCAACCTGCAATTTGCAACCCGAACTACTACCCGCTGATCGACCAGTACGGGCTGCATCTTCCGCCGGGCATCCAGAACTATCGATCTCCTGCCACGGTAACCAACGACCAGAAGACCTTCACCGAGGAGCTCCGCCTGCAGTCGAACGATCCGGCGGCACGGCTGACGTGGACCACGGGCGTGTTCTACCAGTTCACCCGCCAGCTCAGCCTGGAGGAGATCTACGACCCGATGATCGATTCGCTGTTCGGCAATCTTTTTGTCGAATGCCCCAACGGCGCGCCTTGTGACCCCGCGACGGGCACGCCGGCAACAGGAACCGGCTCCTTCAATGCGCCGCTGGTGTGGGGCGGCTACTCCTACTACAACTACAACACCTCGCACGACCGCCAGATCGCCGGCTTCGGCGAGTTCAATTTCAAGCTCACGCCGCAAGTGATTCTGACCGCCGGTGCGCGCATCGCCAAGACCGCCTTCAATTTCTCGCACTACGCGGACGGCTCGCAAAACGGCGGTCCGACGTTCAGCAACGGCAACCAGGACGAAACGCCGTTCACCCCGAAGGCCGGGGTCTCGTTCCAGGCCGACCCCAACGACCTGTTCTACTTCACGTTCGCCAAGGGGTTCCGCACCGGCGGCGACAACGCACCGATCCCGCAGCTGCTGTGCCCGTCGACCTTCGCCGAGCTCGGATTGACCACTCCGACCTCGCCCTCCACGTACAAGTCCGACACCGTCAAAAGCTACGAGATCGGCTCCAAGAACCGCCTGTTCGACTCGGTCAAGGTGGCCTCCAGCCTGTACTACATCGACTGGAACAACATCCAGCAGAACGTCTATCTGCCGGGCTGCGGATTCCAGTTCACGACCAACGTGGGCAATGCGGTCTCGAAGGGATTTGACCTGCAGGCCGACTGGGCCGCCACCGAAGCGGTGTCGTTCGAATACGCAATCGGCTACACCAACGCGCGCTACATGCAGGACGCGAGCCTGGTGCCAGGCGGGGCGCCGATCGCCAAGGCGGGCGACTCGGTGGTGGGCGACGCCGGCACCGCGCCGCCGCCGTGGACCGTGTCGATCGGCATGCTGTACGACTTCACCGCGTTCGACCTGAAATCGTACTTCCGCGTCGACTACCAGTACCAGAGCAAGAGCCACACGCTGACGGCGGCCCAGGATCCCGGGGTCAGCTTCACCGTTTACGACCCCTACGCCTACACGCCCCCCGCCACGACCTTCGTCACGATGCGGATGGGCACGCTGGTGCACGGCTGGAACGTGTCGGCCTTCGTCGACAACCTGTTCGATTCGCACCCGCTGCTGCCGCCGGGCGGACCGAATTCGCACAGCGACGCGGACCCCACGGCGCCTCCGGGCCAGGGCGTGCTGGTGCGCAACTACACGTTCCGGCCGCGCACGATCGGACTTACGGCGATCTACCGGATGTAGTTGGGACCCTCACCCCCTCCCCTCTCCCGCTGCGCGGGCGAGGGGCGATCCGGCTTCACTCTGCAAGCGCAAGCGCAGTTCCTACCCTCTCCCACTTCGCAAGCGCAGTTCCTCCCCTACCCCGGAACCATGGTTCCGGGAAAGAACCCGCCAGAGGCGGATGCTGGGGAGGTCTCTCCCGCTTGCGGGAAAGGGGCCGGGGGTGAGGGTCAATGCCCTTGGAAAGCATCCTCATCCGGATAGGGAAACCATTCCGGATCGGCCCGAGCCTGCGGCGCGATCATCACCATCTTGGCTCGCCGGAACTGGTTGAGTCCTTCGGCGCCGAGCTCGCGACCGGCGCCGCTCATCTTGCGGCCGCCAAAGGCCACCGCATCGTTGTCGTTCAGCGGCGTATTGACCCAGACCATGCCCGCTTCGAGCTCGTGGACCGCCCGCATCGACTCGGAAAGATCCGACGTGTAGATGTTGGCGCCCAGCCCGAACTCGGAACGGTTGGCCAACTCGATCGCCTGGTCCAGGCTGTCGACCCGGCACACCGGTGCCACCGGCCCGAACGACTCGCCGCGCAGGATATCCATGTCGTGCGTCACCTCCAGCACGGTCGGCTCGACGAACCAGCCGCGCGCCAGATGCGCGGGGCGGCGCGCGCCCGCGAGCACGCGCGCGCCCTGCCCGATCGCGCTCGCGACGATGCGTTCGTAGCGCTCGCGCTCGCGCTGCGAAGCCATCGGGCCCATGTCGACGCGCTCCAGTCCATTGCCCACGCGCAGGGCCTGGGCCTCGCGTGCCAGGCCGGCGACGAATTCCGGGTAGACATCGCGATGCACGTAGAAGCGCTCGGCGGCGGTGCACACCTGGCCGCAGTTCAGGAACGCCGCAAAGGCGGCGCCCTTGACCGCCGTCTGAATCGGTGCCGAAGGCATCACGATGAACGGGTCGTTGCCGGAAGCTTCGATCAGCGTCGGCTTGAATCGGCGGGCCGCGGCCTGGGCGACCGCCTGCCCCGCCGGCACGCTGCCAGTGAACGCCACCGCGTGCGTATCGGCGTGCTCGACCAGGCGGCGGCCCGCATCGGGCCCTCCCGAGATCACCTGCACCAGGCCGGGCGGCAGATGCTCGAACGCGCCCATTGCCAGCAGCACTGTCAGGGTGGTCAACTCGGACGGCTTCACGACGATCGCGTTGCCGGCCGCCAGCGCGGCGGCCGCCTGCCAGCCGAACAGCAGCACCGGGTAGTTGAAGGGCACCACCGAGACGACCACGCCCAGCGGCTCCTTCAAGGTCATGTGCATCTGCCCGGCGATGGATGGCCCGGCCACGCGCCCCTGCTCGTGCCGCGCCAGCTCGGCGTAGTAATCGAACGACGATGCTGCGGCTCCGCCTTCCCAGGTCGACTCGCGAAAGGGCTTGCCCATCTCGCGCGTCATGCACTCGCCGATCGCCTCGCGCAGCGACTTCAAGCGCCGCGACACTTCGTGCAGCGCCTCGGAACGCTCCAGTGCGCTTTGCGCCCACCACAGCCGCTGCGCCGCATTCGCGTGCTGCACGGCAGAGTCGATCTCGTCGATCGTGGCTTCGGCGCGCCGGCCCGTCACCTCCTCGGTGGCCGGATCGATCACGTCCAGGCGCGCACCTGCGCTGGGAAGATAGGCGCCGAAGATGTAGTTGCATCCGCTCAGGCGCTGCATCTGCTGCTGCACGTCGGTGGTCAGTCTACGATGACGGTCGTCTCACGGCACGCGTGTCACCCTCGCCCGCGCGCGAGAGGTGGGGTCATTGCGATGCTAGCATCGGACGCAGGGCGATTCGATTGCAAGCACGCTGTGGTCCCCTACTCTTCCGACACGACGTTCCTCGGCGCTGCGCGCGCCGATGCACCGGCATCGGCTGCGCGCTTCGCGGTGGTCGGCGTGCCTTTTGACGGCGCGGTCACCAACCGGCCGGGTGCGCGCTTCGGACCCGGCGCGATTCGCGCCGCCAGCCGCATGCTGTGCGACGCGACCCACCCGGAGTTCGGCTGCTCGCCGCGCGAGTCGCTGGTCGATCTCGGGGATCTGGCGCTGCCGTCGACCTCGCTCGAGCAACACCGCGTCGCGCTGCAGGCGGCCGCCCAGAAGCTGGTGGCGTCCCGGCACGTGTGCTGGCTGGGAGGCGACCATTCGATCACATTGCCGATCCTGCGCGCGCATCGCGCGGTCGCGGCGCGGCCGCTGGCGATCGTGCATCTGGATGCGCATTGCGACACCTGGAGCGATCACCAGGGTGAGCCGTCCGGCCATGGCACCTGGATGCGCGAAGCGATCCTGGAGGGCCTGGTGGACCCGCGCGCGACGGTGCAGATCGGCATCCGCTCGCCCGCCGCCGCCGACGCGCGCGACTTCGTGCAACGGGCAGGCGGTCGCGCCATCACCGCGCGCGAGTTGCGCGGCCGGGAAAGCGCGGAGCAGCTGGCGGGCCTGATCGGCGAGGTACGCGCTCGAGTCGGTGGCAGGAACCCTGCGCCCGTCTACCTGACGCTGGACATCGACTGCCTGGATCCGGCCTGCGCGCCCGGCACCGGAACGCCGGAGGTCGGCGGACTGTCGACCAACCAGGTACTCACGCTGCTCGAGAGCCTCGCCGATCTGAACTGGATCGGGATGGACTGTGTCGAAGTCGCCCCCGCGTACGACTGCGCGCAGATCACCAGCCTGGCGGCGGCCACGTTCGTCTGGACCTACCTGTGCGCCCGGCTTGGACCACTTAGCCCCTGAGCGCGCGCCTACCAGTCCCGGTTGCCGTCCGGACTTAGCGCGACTTAGCGCCTGAGCGCAGCCCGCACTGACTGTCCCAGTTGCCGCCCGTGGCGGGCGAGCTTGTCGGGCGGCGCATATCCGAATCCGACCACCAGCCCGCGCGCAGCGACCGGGCCGATGAAGTACTGCGAGAGCGCGCGCACCGTGGTACCCCGCTCGGAAGCCAAGGCCACCAGCGCCTGGTCGTCGCAGGCCGTCGGGCAGACCGACCACCAGGTGCAGGCCCGCGGCCTGCGACGTGATCTGCGCGCCCTTGCCGGGCTGCAAGCCCAGAGCGCCGACCAGCACCTCGCGCCGTTCGGCATAAGCCTGGCGCAGGCGTCGAATGTGAGTGACGAAATATCCGCGCTCGATGAAGTCGGCCAGCGCAGCCTGCACGGTCAGCTGTCCGGGCCGCTGCAGGTCGTACAGCGCACTGCGGAAGGGCTCGGCCAGCGGCGCCGGAACGACCATGTAGCCGATCTTGATGCCCGGGAACAGCACCTTGGAAAACGTGCCGACGTACACGACCCGCTGCCCGGCATCCAGTCCCTGCAGGCTGGCCAGCGGCCGCCCGCTGTAGCGCAGCTCGCTGTCGTAATCGTCCTCGATGATCCAGGCGCGCTCGCGCGCGGCGATCTGCAGCAGCGCGCGCCGGCGCGCAAGGCTCATCGCGACTCCGGTCGGATACTGGTTGGACGGCGTCAGGTAGATCAGGCGCGGCCGGCTGCCGCGCGGCGCCAGATCCGGGTTCATGCCTTCGCCGTCGACCGGCACCGGTTCGACCCTCAAGTCGCAGGCTTCGAAGATGCAGCGCGCGCCCCAGTAGCCCGGCTCCTCCATCCAGACGGCGTCGCCCACATCGGCCAGCAGCTGCGCGCACAGGTCGAGCGAGTGCTGGGTGCCGGCGGTCAGGACGACCTGCTCGACCTCGACCCGAACCGCGCGCGAGGTACGCAGATAGTCGGCAATCGCGCGACGCAGCGGCGCAAAGCCGCCCTGGGTCGCGTAGTCGAGCAGTTCCAGGTGGCCCTGCCGCAGCTGGCGGCTTTGCAGGCGCTGCCACTGCTTCATCGGAAACAGCGTGAAGTCCGCCTCCGGCCCGCACATCGGCAGGATCTCGAGGCGCCGCCCGCCCTGGAAGCGCGCCAGGCGCAGCCCGCGCCTGGACAGCTCTTCGGGACCGGATCGCGCGGACACGGACGCGGCCCGCGCGCCTTCGCTCGGCCTGCGCGCGCGACCCTTCGGAGCGGCGGCCGAATGCGCCACATACGTGCCGCTGCCGGCGCGCGCGACGATGTAACCCTCGGCCAGCAAAGCCTCGAACGTCGACAGGACCGTGTTGCGCGACAGCCCCAGGTCGCCGGCCAGCTCGCGGGTGGACGAAAGCCGCACGCCGGGCACCAGCTGCTGCGAAAGAATCGCCTGCCGGATCGCCTCGTACAGGATCCGGTAACGGGGCAAATTGCCAAGGGCGGCCACGTCGGCGTAGGCGGCCCGCAATATCTCGTCGGTGAACGCGGCGCGTCGCACGCAACCTCCTGAAAAGCCGCACCGGCCGGAACCAAAGTGGTTCCATTGAAAGGCCAATACTGGCTCTCGCCATAATACCAATCCGGGCTACAATCCGACACTGCAAGACGCTGATTTCCCGCCTTATTTCTCGTCCATCGCGACACCATGCCGATCGCCGTCCACCGGGCCAAGAGCTCACGCCGCGCCTGCGGCCTGAAGCGCCAGGCGCGCGGCGTGCGGCGAAGGCGGCGCGGACCCTAAGGTCCGGCACGTCACAGCCGCTCGAACTCAGTGCGCCGGACCTGTAGGGGGTTCGGCGCCATTGCGCAAGCGCGCCCGTGAACAACGCGCTGCGCGGCAAGCGAAATGAGGAACAAGCATCATGAGCTCAATGGTCGTACGCAGCAGTTTCACCGAAAAGGACCTGGAGCGCTGGCTCGACCAGAATCGCATCAGCGAGATCGAGTGCCTTGTGCCCGACCTGGCCGGGCGTCGCGCGCGGCAAGATCCTGCCGCGCGAGAAATTCACCGAGGATCGCGGCATGCGCGTGCCCGGAGGACATCCTGGCGATGACGATCAACGGCGACCGGCCCGGGTCCGATCCGGGCTACCGCGCGGTGATCGCCGCCATCGACCACGACCTGGTGCTGCGCGCCCGATCCGACCACGGTGTGCGCTGGTGCCGTGGGCGAGCGATCCGACGGCGCAGGTCATCCACGACGCCTTCCGCAGCGACGGCAGCCCGGCCGAATTCATCGCCGCGCTCGGTGCTGCGGCGCGTGATCGGGCTGTACCGCGACAAGGGCTGGGAGCCGGTCGTTGCGCCGGAGCTGGAGTTCTACCTGATCGCCAAGAACGCGGACCCGAACATGCCGCTGTCGCCGCCGATCGGCCGCAGCGGGCGCGCCGAAACCGTGCGCCGTGCCTACAGCATCGACGCGGTCAACGAATTCGATCCGCTGTTCGAGGACGTCTACGACTACTGCAAGGCCATGGAGCTCGACGTCGACACGCTGATCCACGAGGTCGGCGCCGGCCAGATGGAGATCAACTTCCTGCACGGCGACCCGCTGAGCTGGCGGACCAGACGTTCTACTTCAAGCGCACGATGCGCGAGACCGCGCTGCGCCACCAGCATGTACGCGACCTTCATGGCCAAGCCGATGCAGGGCGAGCCGGGCAGCGCGATGCACATCCACCAGAGCCTGCTGGACATGAAGACCGGCCGCAACATCTTCAGCAATCCGGACGGCACGCCCTCGAGCCCTGTTCAACCACTACCTGGCGGGCTGCAGAAGTACATGCCGGCCGGCCATGGCGCTGGTGGCGCCGTACGTCAACTCGTACCGGCGCATCGTGCGCCACGGCGCGGCGCCGATCAACGTCCAGTGGGGCCACGACAACCGGACCGTCGGATTCCGCATACCCGGATCGACGCCCGAGAACCGGCGCGTGGAAAACCGCGTCATCGGAGCCGATGCCAATCCGTACCTGGCGATCGCCGGCGACGCTGGCCTGCGGCTGGCTTGGCATCAGCGAGCGCGCTCGAGCCCACGCCGGAGAGCACCGGCAGCGCCTATTCGCTCGATTACGAGCTGCCGCGCAGCCTGTCCGAGGCACTGACCGAGCTGCGCGACTGCACCGCCCTGCACAAGGTGCTGGGCAAGCCGTTCGTGGACGTGTACCTGGCGGTCAAGGAACTCGAGTACGCCGAATTCATGAAGGTGATCAGCCCGTGGGAGCGCGAGCACCTGTTGCTGCACGTCTGAGAGGAGTCTGCGCATGCACGCGAAGATCGATCCGTCGCCGGCCATCGGCGCGCCCGCCACGCCCCGCTACGACACCCGCGCACTGCAGGCGGCCGACAGCGCGCACTACCTGCATCCGGCGACCGACCACAAGCTGCTGTCGCAGACCGGATCGCGCATCATCGTGCGCGGCGACGGCATCTACATCTGGGACTCGGACGGCAACCGGATCCTGGACGGGATGTCGGGGCTGTGGTGCGTCAACGTCGGCTACGGGCGGCGCGAGCTGGCCGATGCCGCCTATCGGCAGCTG
Source organism: uncultured beta proteobacterium (assembly GCA_963739145.1). Lineage (GTDB taxonomy): Bacteria > Pseudomonadota > Gammaproteobacteria > Burkholderiales > Burkholderiaceae_F > VBCK01. The sequence goes on along the minus strand of CAVTZO010000001.1, from coordinate 84,988 downwards.
GTGACGCTGCCCTTTTACAACAGCTTCTTCAACACCTCCAACGTGCCGGCCATCACGCTGGCGACCACGCTGGCCCGGATATCGCCGCCCCAGTTCAATCACGTGTTCTTCGCCGGCTCCGGCTCGGAGGGCAACGACACGATCGTGCGGATGGTGCGCCGCTACTGGGACCTGATGGGCCAGCCGGGGCGCAAGGTGATCATCAGCCGGCACAACGCCTACCACGGCAGCACGGTGGCCGGCGCCTCGCTGGGCGGGATGGAGGCGATGCATGCGCAGGGCGATCTGCCGATCCCCAACATCGCGCACATCGAGCAGCCCTACCACTTCGAAAACGGCGCCGGGCTACCCGCGGAAGAATACGGCGTGCTGGCCGCGCGCCGCCTCGAGGAGAAGATCCGGGAGCTCGGCGCCGAGCGCGTGGCGGCCTTCATCGGCGAGCCGGTGCAAGGCGCCGGCGGCGTGATCATCCCGCCGACCGACCTACTGGCCCGAGATCCAGCGCATCTGCGATCGCCACGGGATCCTGCTGGTGTCGGACGAGGTGATCTGCGGTTTCGGCCGCCTCGGTCACTGGTTCGGCTGCGCAGCGGATGGGCACGCGCCCCGACCTGATCACGTTCGCCAAGGGCGTCACCTCCGGCTACGTCCCGCTGGGCGGCGTGCTGGTGGGCGACCGCGTGGCCAGGGTCCTGATCGACAAGGGCGGCGAGTTCTCGCACGGCTTCACCTACACCGGGCACCCGGTGGCCGTGCGCGGTGGCCCTCGAGAACATCGGCCATCATCGAGCGCGAGCACCTGGTGCGAGCACGTGCGCGACGACATCGGGCCGTACCTGAAGCAGCGCTTCGAAGCGCTCGCAGGACCATCCGCTGGTCGGCGAGGCCGAAGCCTGCGGCATGATGGCCGGCCTGGTGCTGGTGAAGGGCAAGCAGCCAGTACAACGCTTTGCCGCGGATCTGAACGTCGGGCTGGTGTGCCGCGGACACATGTTCGCGCAACGGCGTCGTGATGCGCGCGGTCGGCGATCGCATGATCATCGCCCCGCCGCTGGTGATCACGCGCGATCAGATCGACCAGATGATCGGCCTGATCCGGCGCTGCCTGGACCTGACGCTGCAGGACGTGAGGTCGCGCGGCTGGGTCTGATCATGGGTACTACTCGATCAAATCGCGATCAAATCGCGCAGCCGGTACCACGCCATCGCCAGCACCAGCAGCGGCGTGCGGAACCACCGTCCGCCCGGAAACTGCCGGTGCCTGATCCGGGCGAACAGGTCGAAGCGGGACGCCGTGCCGCGGATCGCCTCGGCCACCAGGCGGCCGGCCAGCCCCGTCAGCGCGAGGCCATGGCCCGAGAACCCTTGCAGGTAGTAGACGTTGTCGGCCGCGCGCCCGAAATCGGGCGCGCGGTTCATCGTGATGTCGACATAGCCGCCCCAGGCGAATTCGATCGGAACGTCGGCGAGCTGCGGAAATACGCCCACCATCCTGCCGCCGCATCGCCTCGGGCAGGCGCCGCGGCGGGATCGTGCTGTAGCTCACGCGGCCCCCGAAGATCATCCGGTGATCGCGCGACAGCCGGAAGTAATCGAGCACCCACTGCGTGTCGGACACCGCCGCGCCGCGCGGCAGCAGCTGCGCGGCGCGCTCGGCGCCGAGCGGCCGGCTGGCCGCGATGAACGTGCCCACCGGCATGATGCGCGTGGCAAGCCGAGGCGCGAGGTCTGCCAGGTACACGTTGCCGGCGAGGAGAACGTGCGAGCAGCGCACGCGACCCTGGGGGGTTCGCACGACCGCCTGGCGCCCCGGCTGCACTTCGACCGCGCGGCTTTGCTCGAAGATCTTCACGCCCAGGCCGGCCGCCGCGCGCGCCAGGCCCAGCGTGTACTTGAGCGGATGCAGATGCCCGCTGCCCGAATCGAAGGCGGCACCCCGGTAGCGGGAGCTGGCGATCCACTGCGGCAGCTCGGCACGATCGACGAGATGCATGCGGTCGTAGCCGTAATCGCGCGCCAGCGCCTGGACCGACTGCGCCAGCTCGCCGGCGCGCCGCTCGGTGACCGCCGCGGCGAGAAAACCGTCCTGCCATTCGCAGTCGATGCCGAAGCGCTGGCAGCGTTGCCGGATCAACTGAACCGCCTCCACCGTCGTGTCCCAGATCTGACGGGCCGCGTCGTGGCCGAGCTGGCGCTCGACCACCTGCATGTCGCAGGCGAGGCCGACCAGCGCCTGGCCGCCATTGCGACCCGAGGCGCCCCAGCCGACCCGCTGGGCTTCGAGCACCGCGACCGTGAGGCCCGCATCGGCGAGGTCGATCGCCGCCGACAGCCCCGCCAGGCCCGCCCCCACCACGCACACATCGCAGGCGATGTCGGTCTGCAACGGCGGGTACGAATCGTTGCGCGTCGCACTCGCCTCGTAGTAGGAATTGCGCGTCAGCAGGTCCTCGGAATCGGAATTGAACATGGCGGGCGGAGTTAAGCGGTGCAGCGAAGTTCGATAGACTGGAAGCGGGCCGGCAACGGACGCTCGGGGCAGTTTCGATGTTCACTTACGTGACGCTTGGCGTCAACGATTTCGAGGCCGCATTGCGCTTTTATGACCAGACGCTGGCGGCGCTGGGCTGGCAGCGCTGCGATCTGGACGCGCCCGCCGGCTGGGCCGGCTGGGGCATCTACGAGGACGAAGGACGCCGCGAGATCGCGTTGTGGATCTGCCGGCCGTTCGACGGCCGGCCCGCCACCGCGGGCAACGGAACGATGGTCGCGCTGTCGGCGTCAACGCGGGCGCAGGTCGAGGCGTTTCATCGGCTTGCGCTGTCGGCCGGTGGGCGCAGCGAGGGCGCTGCGGGCCTGCGGCCTCATTACGGGCCGGATTTTTTTGCGGCCTACGTGCGCGACCCGGACGGCAACAAGCTGGCGGCCGTGTGCCGCGCATCGGTCTAGAATGTTGATTTGATGAACCAATCCACTTCATGCCCGTCGACGAACATTCATCCCGCGTAAGTGTAAGGTCGGCACGCGCACCGTTCGTGCTCATCCCATGCGACAACCGCGTGCTGGGTGGCCATCCGTTCCACGTTGCGGCACGCAAGTACTCGGACGCGGTGCGCGACGCGGCCGGGTGCTATCCCTTGCTGCTGCCGAGCCGGGCAGCGGCCGATCTGGAAGCCTATGTGGAACTGGCCGATGGGGTGCTGCTGACCGGATCTCCGGCCAACGTGCATCCGGAGCACTTCGGCCAGAGCGTGCGCGATCCGCAGCTGCCGCTGGACCAGGAGCGCGACCAGGTGACCTTGCCCCTGGTGCGCCTCGCGATCGAGCGCGGGTTGCCGCTGTTTGCGATCTGTCGCGGCCTGCAGGAGATCAACGTGGCGCTCGGGGGCACGCTGTTGCAGGCGGTGCACGAGGAGCCGGGCCGGTTCGACCATCGCGCCGATCCGGACGCCGACGCGGACACCCAGTATGGCCCGTCGCACCCGGTCGACATCGCGGCCGGCGGCGAGCTCGATCGCATCGTCGGGGCCCATTCGCTGCAGGTCAATTCGCTGCACGGGCAGGCCATCGACCGGCTGGCCGCAGGACTGCGCGTCGAAGCGCGCGCGCACGACGGCACGGTCGAGGCGGTTCACATCAGCGCGCATCCAGGCTTCGCACTGGCGGTGCAGTGGCACCCGGAGTGGAAGGTGCTCGAGAACCCCGCTTCCGCCGCCCTGTTCAAAGCGTTCGGCGATGCCTGCCGCAGCGCCCGGGTACGCCGTGGCGGCGCGGCCGGTTCGACCACCCTGTCGCGCGCAGCCTGAGGCTGGATCATGGCGCTGCGTGCTGATTTCACCCAGGCGGAGCTGGAACGCTTCTTCGACGAGAACCACGTCGACGAAATCGAGTGCCTGGTGCCCGACCTGACCGGGGTGGCGCGCGGCAAGATCCTGCCGCGCACCAAGTTCACGCAAGAGCGCGGCATGCGCCTCGCCGAGTCGGTGCTGGCGATGACGGTCACGGGCGAAGCGCCCGATTGCGACGAATACGACGCGATCATCTCGCGCCAACGATTACGACATGGAGCTGCTGCCCGACCTGACCACCACGTGCCTCGTCCCCTGGGTGCCGGAACCGGCCCGCACCGCGCAGATCATCCACGACTGTTACTTCGCCGACGGGCGCCTGGTCGATTTCGCGCCGCGCTCGGTGCTGCGGCGGGTGTGCGGCTTGTACGCCGAGGAAGGCCTGGAGCCGGTGGTCGCGCCGGAGCTCGAGTTCTACCTGATCGCCCAGAACACGGATCCGGACTTTCCGCTGTCGCCTCCGGTGGGCCGCAGCGGCCGTTCCGAGACCAGCCGGCAGCACTACAGCATCGACGCGGTCAACGAGTTCGATCCGCTGTTCGAGGACATCTACAAGTGGTGCGAGATCATGGGGCTGGAGCTCGACACCCTGATCCACGAGATGGGCGCCGGCCAGATGGAGGTCAACTTCCTGCACGGCGACCCGATGGACCTGGCCGACCGCGTGTTCTATTTCAAGCGCACGCTGCGCGAAGCGGCGCTGCGCCACAAGATGTATGCGACCTTCATGGCCAAGCCGATGTCCAACGAGCCGGGCAGCGCGATGCACATCCACCAGAGCATCGTCGACCGCAAGACCGGCCGCAACATCTTCTCGAACCTGGACGGGTCGCCCTCCGAGGCGTTTCGCCACTACATCGGCGGCCTGCAGAAGTACCTGCCGGCCGCGATGGCGTTTCTGGCGCCCTACGTGAACTCCTACCGCCGCCTGGTGCGGCACACCGCGGCGCCGATCAACATCCGGTGGGGCCGCGACAACCGCACGGTCGGCATCCGGGTGCCGCGTTCGTCGCCGGAAGCGCGTCGCGTGGAAAACCGGGTGATCGGCGCCGATGCGAATCCCTACGTGGCCGCGGCCGTGACGCTGGCCTGCGGGTACCTGGGCATGAAGGAGCGGCTGGAGCCGAGTACAGAATCGACCTCCAGCGCCTACGACATCGCGTACGAGCTGCCCCGCACGATGTCGGAGGCACTGAACCTGCTTGCCCGCACGCCGGAGCTGGCGGGCGTGGTCGGGGAGCGCTTCGCCATGGTGTACCGGCTGGTCAAGGAACTGGAGTACGACGAGTTCATGACGGTGATCAGCTCCTGGGAGCGCGAGCACCTGCTGCTGCACGTCTGACCGCTTGGGGGCGGCATCTTGATGATCGCTGACGTTTGGACGCACGCTCGCGTGCTGCTGCGCCTGGGGGCCGCGCACCTGGCGCTGCTGGCCGCACTGTGGGGCGCAGCGCAGCCGGTCGGGGCCGACGAGGAAAAGGTCCTGAATGTCTACAACTGGTCCGACTACATCGGCGACACGACCGTCTCGGATTTCGAGAAGGAAACCGGCATCAAGGTCCGGTACGACACGTTCGATGCCAACGAAACCCTGTACGCGAAGCTGGTGGCGGGACACACCGGCTACGACATCGTGGTGCCGTCGTCGCACTGGGGCAAGCTGCAACTGGAAGGCGGCCTGCTGAAAAAGCTCGACAAGAGCAAGATCACCACCTTTTCGAACATCGACCCCTGGATCCTGCAGCAACTGTCCAAGGTGGACCCCGGCAACCAGTACCTGGTGCCCTGGCTGTGGGGCTTCACCACCGTGGGAATCAACGTGGACAAGGTCAAGGCGGCGCTGGGCGACCTGCCGATGCCGCAGGACGCCTGGGACCTGGTGTTCAAGCCCGAGTACGCGAGCCGCCTCAAATCCTGCGGGGTGTCGTTCCTCGACTCGGCGGACGAGGTCTTCCCGGCCGCTCTGCGCTACGTGGGCAAGCCCGCCTATTCGCAACAGTGCGGCCGACTACCAGGAAGCGGCGCGCATGATGGCGCGGATCCGGCCTTACGTGACGCTTTTTTCCTCGTCGGGCTACATCAACGAGATGGCCTCCGGCTCCATCTGCGTGGCGCTGGGCTGGAACGGCGATATCGGCATCGCCGCCGCGCGCGCCAAGGAGGCGAAGAACGGCCAGAACATCCAGATCCTGCTGCCCAAGTCCGGCGCGGTGCTGTTCTTCGACACGATGGCCATTCCGGTCGACGCGCCGCATGCGGAGAACGCCTACAAGTGGATGACTTACGTCCTGCGGCCGCAGGTGCAGGCCGGCGTTTTCAACAAGGTGTTCTTTGCGACGGCGGTGCGGGCCGGAGACAAGTACGTGCGGCCGGAGGTCCTGGCCAATCACGCCGTGCTGGCGCGCGGCGAGGACCTGGCCAAGCTGGTTGCGCCCGACGCGGTGAACAGCGACATCCGGCGCCTCAGAACGCGCCTGTACACGACATTCAAGACAGGGCTCTGACTCGGGTGACCGGGAACGGGAACGCGGCGTCTGGCCGAGGGGGAGATGCGCGCATGCAGCAAAACGCGGCGGCGGACGACGCCAGATTCCTGCGCGTCGAACGGCTGACCAAGCGCTTCGACGAGGTCGCGGCGGTCGATGAACTGTCGCTCACGATCGCCCGCGGCGAGATCTTCGCGCTGCTCGGCTCCTCGGGCTGCGGCAAGTCCACGCTGCTGCGGATGCTGGCCGGATTCGAGACTCCGAGCTCCGGCAGCATCTGGCTGGAAGGCGAGGAAATCTCCAAGCGGCGCCCCTACGAGCGTCAGATCAACATGATGTTCCAGTCCTACGCCCTGTTTCCCCACCTGACGGTCACGGACAACATCGCGTTCGGCCTGAAGCGGCACGGGGCCTCGCGCCCCCGCATCACCGAGCAGGTCGACAAGATGCTGGCGCTGGTGCAGCTCAAGCCGTACGCGCGCCGCAAGCCGCACCAGCTCTCCGGAGGCCAGCAGCAGCGCGTGGCGCTGGCGCGCAGCCTGGCGCTGGAGCCCAAGCTGCTGCTGCTGGACGAGCCGCTCGCCGCGCTCGACCGCAAGCTGCGCGAGCAGACCCAGTTCGAGCTGTCCACCATCATCAAGAAGGTCGGCGTCACCTGCCTCATGGTCACGCACGACCAGGAGGAGGCCATGACGATGGCCGACCGGATGGCCGTGATGAACGACGGGCAGCTGCTGCAGGTGGGCCGGCCCAACGAAATCTACGAGACGCCGAACTGCCGCTTCGTGGCCGACTTCATAGGCAACGTGAACCTTTTCGACGGAGTGCTGGAGGAGGACGAGAAGGACCACTGCGTGGTCGGCACCCCGCACGGGCGCTTCTACGTCGGCCACGGGATCACCGGCGTTACCGGACAGACGCTGAGCGTGGCGCTGCGCCCGGAGAAGATCGAATTGCAGCCGCAGGCGCCCGCCGACACCCGCTTCAACTGCCTGCACGGGCGCGTCGCCGAGCGGGCCTACTTCGGCGCCTCGTCCCTGTACCGGGTGCAGCTCGACAGCGGCATGCGGCTGCAGGTGTCGATCCCGAATACCGAGCGGCACACGGGGCTGATCGCGGTGGGGTCGGAGGTGTTCGCGACCTGCGCTGCGGATTCGATGGTGGTGCTGACGGCGTGACTGGCAATACCCTCACCCCCGGCCCCTCTCCCATGGCGTGGGAGAGGGGAGGGACTGCTCTCCGTGGATCTGACGCAATGGCCCAGGTGACGACCCTCACCCCGGCCCCTCTCCCGCAAGCGGAGAGGGGAGGAACTGCTCCCCTCTCCCACGCCAGTAGGAGAGGGGCCGGGGGTGAGGGTACGCCCGAGACGCTGGACGCAAGGCTGGGGACGCCGCACCGTGATCGGCGTGCCATTCCTCTTCCTGGTGCTGTTCTTCTCGGCCCCGTTCCTGGTCGTGCTGCGAATCAGCGTGTCGGAAGTCGAGGGCGTTCACTTCAAGGACATCGTGAGCTGGGTCGACGGCGTGCTCACGCTGCAGGTTAAGTTCACCAATTACCTGTTCCTCACCACCGACCCGGTCTACATCCTGACTTACCTGTCCTCGATCGGGTTCGCGACGCTGAACACGGTCATCTGCCTCGCGATCGGTTACCCGTTCGCCTACTTCATGGTGCGCTCTCCCGCCGCCTGGCGCCCGGCGCTCTTGATGCTGGTCTCGCTGCCCTTCTGGACCTCGTACCTGCTGCGGGTGTACGCGTGGAAAGGACTGCTGGACGACGACGGCATCGTCAACAACCTGCTGCTGTGGCTACACGTGATCGACTCGCCGATCCGGATGATGCACACCGCCTTTTCGATGATGGTGGGCATGGTGTACACGTACCTGCCCTTCATGATCCTGCCGGTGTACGCAAACCTGATCAAGATGGACGTGCGGCTGCTGGAAGCGGCGGCCGACCTGGGGTCGACGCCCTTGCGCACGTTCTGGCTGGTCACGGTGCCGCTGTCGATGCCGGGGATCATCGCGGGCTCGATGCTGGTGCTGATCCCCAGCATCGGCGAGTACGTGATCCCGGAGCTGCTCGGCGGTCCCACCACCCTGATGATCGGCCGCGTGCTGTGGGACGAGTTCTTCCGCAACGTCGACTGGTCAATGGCCTCGGCGGTGGCGGTTTCGATGGTCGTGCTGATCCTGATTCCGCTGGCGGTCTTCAACCACTACCAGACCCGCGGCACGGGCCGGGGAAGCGGCGCATGAACAGCGCCTTCGGCCGCGCCTGGCTCGCGTTCGGTTACGCGTTCCTGTACATCCCGATCGCGACCCTGATCGCGTTTTCGTTCAACGCCTCCAAGATGGTGACGCTGTGGGGCGGCTTTTCGCTTCACTGGTATCACGAGATCCTGCACGACACCGAGATCATCGACGGGTTCCTCACCTCGCTGAAGATCGCGCTGATGACGGCGTCGGCCTCGATCGTGCTCGGTACGCTGGCCGCGTTCGCGCTGGTGCGCTATCGACGCTTTTTCGGACGGACCGTGTTCGTGGCGCACATCAACGCCCCGCTGGTCGTGCCCGAGGTCATCACGGGCCTGTCGCTGCTGCTGTTCTTCGTGGCCTGCGAAAAGATGTTCGGCATCTTCAGCGAGCGGGGCATCGTCACGATCTGGATCGGCCATACTTCGATCTGCACGTGTTACGCGGCCGTGGTGATCCAATCCCGACTTCTCGCCATGGACAAGTCGCTGGAAGAAGCGGCGATGGACCTGGGCTGCCGGCCATTCCAGGTCTTCCTGCTGGTGACGCTGCCGATGATCGCGCAGTCGCTGGTGTCGGCCTGGCTTCTGACCTTCACCATTTCACTGGACGACGTGGTCACCAGCTCGTTCCTGAACGGGCCGGGGGTCAGCACGCTGCCGATCGTGATCTTCGCGCGCGCTCGATTGGGATTGAATCCAACCGTGAACGCGGTGGCCACGCTGTCGGTCGGGGTCGTGTCGATCGGGGTGCTGGTGAGCTCGCTGTGGATGGCGCGCAACGAGCGCCGGCGCGCCGAGGAGCAGGCGGCCGCCTATCGCGAGGGCATGCTGCAGGTCGGGCTGCGAACTTCCAATGCGGAGGCTTGAATGAAGATGACCGAGAACGTGGACTGGCACGCGCGCGCCAGGGTCGTGCGCCCCGACGGACGGGCGCTGATCGACGGAAAACGCGTGGCGGCCGCCGACGGGCAGACCTTCGCCTGCATCTCGCCGATCGACGGGCGCAAGCTGACCGACGTCGCGCGCTGCCAGGGCGCCGACGTCGAGCGCGCGGTCGCCGGGGCCCGGCGCGCGTTCGAGGACCGGCGCTGGTGCGGACAGGCGCCCTCGGCGCGCAAGAAGATCCTGCGCAAGTTCGAGGAGCTGCTGCTGGGCGCGCGCGAGGAGCTTGCCCTGCTCGAAACGCTGGACATGGGCAAACCCGTGCGCAGCAGCCTGAGTGCGGACGTGCCCGCGTCGGCGCGCTGCATCGGCTGGTACGCGGAAGCGATCGACAAGATCTACGACGAGATCGCGCCGACCCGCGACGAGGCGCTGGGGCTTATCCGGCGCGAACCGATGGGCGTGATCGGGGCCATCGTTCCGTGGAACTACCCGATGCTGATGGCCGCGTGGAAGCTCGGGCCGGCGCTGGCCGCCGGCAACAGCGTGGTGCTCAAGCCATCGGAGAAGTCGCCCCTGACGGCGCTGCGAATGGCCGAGCTGGCACTGCAGGCCGGGTTGCCCGAATCGGTGCTGAACGTGGTGCCGGGCTTCGGCACCGAGGCCGGAGAAGCGCTGGCGCTGCACATGGACGTGGACGCGATCGCGTTCACCGGCTCCACCCGCGTGGGCCGCCGCATGCTCGAGTACGCCGGCCGGTCAAACCTGAAGCGCGTGTACAACGAGCTGGGCGGCAAGTCGGCCAACCTCGTGTTCGCCGATTTTCGCGACCTGGAGCGCGCGGCCCAGACCGCCGCCGAGTCCATGTACTACAACCAGGGCGAATCGTGCAACGCGCCCTCGCGCCTGCTCGTCGAATCGTCGATCGCCGACGATTTCGTGGCGCGCGTGGTGGCCTGCACGCCGGCTTACGCGCCGGCCGACCCGCTCGCGCCCGACACGGTGATGGGGGCGCTGGTGGACGAGACGCAGCTTTCCACGGTGCTGGGCTACATCGAGGCGGGAAATCGAGACGGCGCGCGGTGCCTTGTGGGCGGGCAGCGCGTGCGCTCCGAAAGCGGCGGCTTCTACGTGGCGCCCACCGTATTCGACCGCGTCGGCCGCTCGATGCGGATCGCGCGCGAGGAGATCTTCGGACCGGTGCTGTCCGTGATCCGCTTCGAGACCGAAGAGGAAGCGATCGCGATCGCCAACGACACCAGCTACGGGTTGCAGGCCGGCGTGTGGAGCAGCGACCTGAACCGCGCGCACCGGGTGGCGCGGCGCCTGCGCGCCGGCACGGTGCACGTCAACCAGTACGACGAGGACGACATCACCGTGCCGTTCGGCGGCTACAAGCAAAGCGGAAACGGCCGCGACAAGTCGCTGCACGCCTTCGACAAGTACACGGAATTGAAGACGACCTGGATACGGCTCGACTGAGGCGGAAGGGGTCACGATGCTGATCGGAGTACCAGCTGAGATCAAGGTGCGCGAGTACCGGGTTGGCCTCACGCCCGCCAACGTGCGGGAACTGACCGAGCGCGGCCACCGCGTGATCGTCCAGACCGGCTGCGGGCAAGGGGTCGGACTGATCGATGCGCTGTACGAAGCGGCCGGCGCCGCGGTCGTGAAGACCGCGGAGGAGGTGTTCGTGCAGGCCGATATGATCGTCAAGGTCAAGGAGCCGCAACCGGACGAACGCCGCCTGCTGCGCCGGGACCAGATCCTGTTCACCTACCTGCACCTGGCGCCCGATCCGGAGCAGACGCGCGAGCTCGTCGAAAGCGGCGCGGTTTGCATCGCCTACGAGACCGTCACATCGGAAACGGGCGGACTGCCGCTGCTGGCGCCGATGTCGGAGGTGGCCGGCCGCATGTCGATCCAGGCCGGCGCCTACTTCCTGGAAAAGGCGCACGGCGGGCTGGGCGTACTGCTGGGTGGAGTGCCCGGCGTCGACCCGGCCAAGGTCGTCGTGCTCGGCGGCGGCGTCGTGGGCACACATGCGGTGCACATCGCGCTCGGCATGGCTGCCGAGGTGTGGGTGATCGACCGCAACGTGGACGCATTGCGCGCGCTTTGGCGCCAGTTCGGCCGGCCGCTTAACACGGTGTTTTCGACGCGCGCGGCGATCGAGCAGCATTGCATCTCCGCGGACCTGGTGATCGGCGGAGTGCTGGTGCCCGGGGCGGCGGCGCCCAAGCTGGTGACCGCCGAGATCGTGCGCAAGATGAAGCCGGGCTCGGTGATCGTCGATGTCGCGATCGATCAGGGCGGGTGCTGCGAGACTTCCCGCCCTACCACGCACGACGACCCCACCTACGTGGTCGACGGCGTGATCCACTACTGCGTGACCAACATGCCGGGCGCGGTGCCGCGCACGTCGACGTTCGCGCTGAACAACGCCACGCTGCCGTTCGTGCTCGCGCTGGCGGACAAGGGTTATCGGCGGGCGCTGCTGGAAGACCGTCACCTGAGAAACGGTCTCAACGTGCTGCAGGGGCGTGTGACCAACCGGGCGGTGGCCAGCGCACTCGGTTACAAGTTCGTTGATCCGGGGGAAGCATTGCAACCGTAGTGAGCTGCGCGGTTTGTTGTTCCGCTTGAAGAGTCTCGCCTTCTTGTGTCGAGGTTGAGCGGCGCCGCGAGGACACCCCGCCCCGCCTAAACTGACAGATCCTGTCGGATTTGATCGAAGGCACCTGGCGCTGTGTTCGGCATTGGTGCGTCGCTAATCTTTCCAGATTACCGCAAGATTAGACCAGCTTTCTCGAAGTATTCGGGAATTACCCTTCGCAAAACACGCCGCAAGCTCTACGATGGCTCAGCCTTTCTTGGCGCCGTTTAGCTCCGTCGTAATCGATTGATCTCAGCCTGTTGGTCGCTCTTCAGTCGTTCGCCAGGTTTCTCTGTATGTTCTGGTGGGCAGGGTAGAACTGTGACCCGACGCTGCAATTCCGATTCGCACCGCCTTTTGCACTGAAAAGCTGGGCCATGAGGTTTGTTCTGACACAAAAGTGCCGTTCGCTTGTCCTCCAGGTTTTCCGCGGAGTCAGCCGACTCGCCCCGATCGTCGTGCTGTCCCTAGCGATACAGTCCTGCGGCGGGGGCGGCGGAAGCAACGCCTCGACTGCGACTGCAGCCGCTGCTACGGTGCCGGGCACGCCGACGGCGGTGACAGCGACCGGCGGCAACGCAAGCGCTGTGGTCAACTGGACGGCTCCGAGCAACGGCGGCAGTGCGATCACCGGCTACACCGTGACTGCGAACCCGGGCGGTGCCACGGTCATTGTTGGCGGCGGGGCGACCTCAGTGACTGTCTCCGGCCTGGCCGACGGCACCAGCTACACGTTCACCGTCTACGCGACCAACGCGATCGGCAACGGACCCGCCTCGACGCCATCTGCTGCGGTGACGCCCGCAACAGTGCCGGGTATGCCGGCGGGCGTCACGGCAACGGCCGGCAACGCGAGCGCAGTGGTCAGCTGGACGGCTCCGAGCAGCGGCGGCAGTGCGATCACCGGCTACACGGTGACGGCGAACCCGGGTGGCGCGACGGCCAATGTTGCCGGGGGGACGACGTCGGCGACGGTCTCCGGACTGACCAACGGCAGCAGCTACACGTTCACCGTCTACGCGACTAACGCCGCTGGCAACGGAGCCGCTTCGGCGCCATCGGCGGCGGTGACGCCGAAGACCGTGCCCGGTACGCCGACAGGGGTCACGGCGACGGCCGGCAATGCGAGCGCGGCGGTCAGCTGGACGGCCCCGAGCAACGGCGGCAGTGCAATCACCGGCTACACCGTGACGTCGAGCCCGGGTGGCGCAACGGCCATCGTTGCCGGCGGGACAACCTCGGCGACGGTCTCCGGCCTGACCAACGGCACCAGCTACACCTTCACCGTCTATGCGACCAATGCAGTCGGCAACGGGCCTGTTTCGGCACCGTCTGCGGCGGTGACGCCCTCCTCGGGTTCCGCCACCGTTCCCGGTGCGCCGACCGCAGTGACGGCGATAGCCGGTAATGCGAGCGCGTCAGTCAGCTGGACCGCTCCAAGCAACGGCGGCAGCGCGATCACCGGCTACACGGTGACGGCCAGCCCGGGCGGCGCGAAGGCCAGCGTTGCCGGCGGGACGACCTCGGCGACGGTCTCCGGCCTGACCAACGGCACCCCCTACACATTCACCGTCTACGCGACCAACGCGATCGGCAACGGGCCCGTCTCGACGCCATCGCCAGCGGTAACTCCCACCAGTGGAAACACCGCGCCGGGTGCACCGACGGGGGTCACGGCAACGGCCGGCAACGCGAGCGCCACGGTCAGCTGGACGGCTCCGGGCAACGGCGGCAGCACGATCACCGGCTACACGGTGACGGTGAACCCGGGCGGCGCGACGGCCAATGTTGCCGGGGGGACGACGTCGGCGACGGTCTCCGGACTGATCAACGGCAGCAGCTACACGTTCACCGTCTACGCGACCAACGCGATCGGCAACGGGCCCACTTCGGCACCGTCGGCTGCGGTGACGCCAGCAACCGTTCCGGGTGCGCCGACAGCGGTCACGGCAACGGCCAGCAATGCGAGCGCGGCGGTCAGCTGGACTGCTCCGAGCAACGGTGGCAGTCCGATCACCAGCTACACAGTGACGGCGAGCCCGGGCGGCGCAACGGTCAGCGTTGCCGGTGGAACGACGTCGGCGACGGTCTCCAGCCTGACCAACGGCACCAGCTACACGTTCACCGTCTATGCAACCAATGCGATTGGCAACGGTCCGACCTCGACCGCATCAGCGGCGGTGACGCCGAAGACAGTTCCGGGTGCGCCGACCGGTGTCACGGCAGCAGCCGGCAATGCGAGCGCGGCGGTTGGCTGGACGGCTCCGGGCAACGGCGGCAGCCCGATCAGCGGCTATACGGTGACGGCGAACCCGGGCGGTGCCACAGCCAGCGTCGGGGGAGCCACGACCTCGGCGACGGTCTCCGGCCTGACCAACGGCACCAGCTACACGTTCACCGTCTACGCAACCAACGCGATCGGCAACGGGCCCAATTCGACGCCGTCCGCGGCAGTAACTCCGTCGGCGAGCGCCGGTGTGACGATCGCGCTCAGTCCCGCCCGGGCCGCCTTGACCATCACCCAGGCCCAGCAGTTCACGGCAACCGTCGCCGGCTCGACCAACACGGCAGTGACGTGGAGTGTCGACGGCACCCCAGGCGGCAGCGCGACGCTGGGCACTGTCGGCTCGACCGGCCTGTACACGCCGCCGGCGGTGGCCGGCACCCACACGCTCACCGCCACCAGCCAGGCCGACACCACAAAAAGCGCGAGCTCCCCCATCGCGGTGACGGATCTGGCGGGCGTGTTCACGTATCACAACGATGTCGCGCGCACCGGTCAGAACCTGCAGGAGTATGCGCTGACCCCGACCATCGTCGCGAGCTCCGGCGCGTTCGGAAAGCTGTTTTCGTGCTCGGTCGACGCTGCGATCTACGCTCAGCCGCTTTACGTAGCGAACCTGTCCATCGGGGGAGGCATCCACAACGTGGTGTTCGTCGCGACCGAGAACGACAGCGTCTACGCCTTCGACGCGGATGGGGCAACCGATTCGAGTGGCAACTGCTTGGCCTACTGGTATCGCAATTTCCTCACGGTAGGGGTCACGCCGGTCCCTTCCGGCGATACCGGCGGAGGCGGTGACCTGCCGGGCACGCTGGGCATCACTGGGACCCCGGTGATCGGCGGCTCCACCATGTACCTGGTTGCCCGCTTTAAGAACACGAGCACGAGCCCCGTTCAGTACAGCGAGCAGCTGCGTGCACTGAATACCTCCACGGGCAGCGACGTGACAGGCTCGCCTGCGTCGATCTCGGCGACGGTAAGCGGAACGGCACAGGGCACCAGCAGCGTCAGCTTCAACCCGTTGACGCAATCGCAGCGGCCCGCGCTGCTGCTGTTCAACGGCTTCGTGTACGTGGCGTTCGGTTCGGCCGGCGATGCCGACCCGTACAACGGCTGGCTGCTGGTGTACAACGCGTCCACGCTGGCCCAGGCCCAGGTCTTCAATTCGACCCCGAACGGGGGAAGCAGCTCGAGGGGTGCATTCTGGATGTCGGGTTCCGGGCCCGCCGCCGATGCGAGCTTCATCTACGTGGCGTCGGCCAACGGCGTGTTCGACAACACGGGAAACGTCGTTCCACCGGTTGCGCCGAGCAACGACATGGGCGACAGCCTGCTGAAGTTCAACAGCCTAAGTGCCAGCAGCGCCAGCCTGACGGTGCAGGATTTCTTCACTCCTGATAACCAGGGCAACGACGCCGGCACTGACTACGACTTCGGCAACGGCGGCGTGGTCGTGCTGCCCGATTCGATGGGCGGCGGCACGTCGTCACACCTGCACCTGGCGCTCGTGTCGGACAAGGCGGGAGACGTCTGGCTGGTGGACCGGGACTCGATGGGCCGGTACCTCACCGGCTCCGGCGGCACGGACGGCAACGTTCAGACGGTGTACGTCAGCAATTCGATGTTCAGCACGCCTGCGGTATGGGGCAACACGCTGTACATCGGCGCCTACAACTCGCCGCTGCAGGCTTACGCGGTGAGCAACGCGAACATGAGCACGAACTCGACGCGAACCCCGGACACGTTCCTGCAATTGGGCGCCACGCCGTCGATCTCGGCGCAGGCGACGAGCAACGGCATCGTGTGGGCGCTGGACAATTCGGCCAACGGCGCCGGAACCAGCAGCAACGGCTTCGGGCCCGCGATCCTGCGCGCCTACGACGCAACCAACGTGGCCACGCGCCTGTACGCGAGCAGCGCGTCCTCGGCCGACACGTGCGGCATGGCCGTGAAGTTCACGGTGCCGACCATCGCCAACGGCAAGGTCTACGTGGGTGGCGCGGCGGGCACCGCGGCCGGCCAAGCGGGCCAGCTCACCGTGTACGGCCTGAAGCCGTAGCGGGTCTACCCAGGGTCGCCGCGTCCAGGCTGTCCGACAGGATCTTCAGCCCCTCGTCCACCAGCACATCGGGCGCGGTGAGGGGCACCAGGATGCGGATCACGTTGGCGTAGGTCCCGCACGAAAGAAGAATCAGGCCCCGACGGGCGCCTTCCGCTACCAGGCGCCGCGTCAGCTCCGCATCCGGCCGGTCGGCACGACCCTCGGCCAGCAGCTCAATCGCAACCATCGGCCCAAGGCCCCGGACTTCGCCGATCGCCGGCCGACGCTCGGCAATCGCGCGCAATCCCGCCTGCAGCCGCTGCCCGAGCCGCCGCCCTCGTTCCAGCAGATGCTCCTGGTCGAACACCTCAAGTACCGCCAGCGCCGCCGCGCACGCCAGCGGACTGCCCGCGTAGGTGCCGCCCAGTCCGCCCGCGGCGGGCGCATCCATGATCTCGGCGCGCCCGAGGACAGCCGAAATCGGATAGCCCCCCGCCATCGACTTGGCCATCGTGACAATGTCCGGCACCACCCCCGAGTGCTCGATCGCAAGCCAGGTGCCGGTGCGGCCGGCCCCGCTCTGGATCTCGTCGGCGATGAGCACGATGCCGTGGCGGTCGCACAGGGCGCGCAGCTCGCGCAGGAACTCGAATGGCGCCACGTAAAAGCCGCCCTCGCCCTGGACCGGCTCGATGATCAGCGCAGCGACTTCGTCGGGTCCGGCATCGCACTTAAGGATGTGCTCGACCGACGCCAGAGCTTGGTCGACGCTGATTCCGTGCAGGGCGTTGGGAAATTGCGCGTGAAACACGCCCGCCGGGAACGGGCCGAAGCCCTTCTTGTACGGCGCCACCTTGCCGGTCAACGCCATCGCCATCAAAGTGCGGCCGTGGAAACCCCCGCCGAAGGCGATCACGCCGGGGCGGCGGGTGTGCACGCGCGCGATCTTGATCGCGTTTTCGATCGCCTCGGCGCCGGTCGACAGGAACATCGCCTTCTTCGCGAAGTCGCCCGGCACGAGACGGGTCAGGCGTTCGGCCAGCTCGACGTATGGCTCGTACGCCAGCAACTGAAAGCAGGTGTGCGTGTAGCGCTGCAGCTGATCGCTGACGGCCGCCACCACCTTCGGGTGGCAATGGCCGGTGTTCACCACGCCGATGCCGCCGGCGAAATCGATGTAGCGCCGGCCTTCGACGTCCCACACCTCGCAATCGCGTGCGCGCTCGACGAAGATTTCGTGTGCTTGACCGACGCCGCGCGCGATCACGGCGCCGCGCCGCGCCATCAGCGCGGCGTTGGTAAGGCTGGTTTCCCGCTTCATAAAAACGTCCCCGGATTGAGACCCTCACCCCCGGCCCCTCTCCCGCAAGCGGGAGAGGGGAGGAACTGCTCCCCTCTCCCACGCCAGTGGGAAAGGGGCCGGGGGTGAGGGTTCTTTACGACGCCGATCCGGCGTGGCTCATCTGCAGAATCCACAGGCGCGCCAGGTCGGCGGTGCCGTCGTTGCCGTGCACCGCCTGCAGCACCTGCACCGCCTTCACCTTCTGGCCGGCCTGCGCATAGGCGAGCGCCAGGTGCAGCTTGGCATCTTCGGGGTGCCTCAGCGGTCCCTTGCGCATGCCCTGCTCCATCAGCGACAGTCCGATATCGGCCTTGCCGTTCACCACGTAGTTGTATCCGATCGCGACCATCGCATCGCCGTCTTTCGCGGTTTCCGCTTCGGATTCGCCCTTCGCGATCGCGGCCGCATCCTGTGTCGCCTGCCGGCTGGTCAGATCGCGCAACCGGTTCTGCCGCTCCACATCGGCGCCCTTGCCGAGCGCGCCGGAGGAGTAACCCTGGTCCAGGACTTTCTTCGCCTCGACCGGAAATCCCGCCTGCAGCGCCAATTGCGCCATCTCCATGAACTCGGCCGGTTTGTTCAGGTTGCCGGTGGCAAGCATCAGGCGCAGAACGTCCAGTTCCAACCGGTCGGAGGAAAATCCCGGCTTGCGCTGCACCCGCGAGATCAGGTCCGCCCAGTAGGTCTTTTTCGGATAGTGCCTGACCAGCATTTCCAGCGCCGAGCTGTAGCCGGCGTTGTCGTTCATCTTCAGGTAGCAACTGGCCAGGAAAAGGAGCTGATCCTCCGGCGGCACCTTTTCGCTCCTTTCCTCGGCTTCAATCTGCTCCTTGATCAGCCGCGCCGCGTTGCCGTATTCGCCACCCAGGTAGTAGGCCTGGATCAGCACCTGGTGGATGGACGGATCGGTGCCACCCTCCTTTTCGTAGCGCGATGCCCAGGTAACCGTCTTCGCGTATTCCTTGGCCTGGTAGTGCATGTCGGCGATCGCCCCGATCACCTTCAGCTGGTCCGCCTGCGGCAGCCGGCCCGAGGCGACCACCGCTTCGAACGAACTGTTCGCCGTCTCGTTGTCACCGGCCCCCTCGGCCGCAGAACCCCGCGTCAGCTCGATGACGAACCTCTCGTAGGGCGTCAGGCTGGGCACCGTTTCGGCCTCGTGCACCTTGGCCAGGGCGTCCTTGTACTTCTTTGCCTGGATCAGGTCGCGCGCCGCCTGGATCGGCTTGCCCACCTCGGCACGAACCGTATTGTCGGGCGGCTTGGCCGGCTCCTCGGCCGGCGCAACCGACACCCAGGCCCCAAGGAGGAACCCCGCCAGCGCGGCCCGGATCCAAGGCTTGGTCATCATCGTCGAGCGCCGCTCCATGCGATCACTGAATGAATTGCTCATTGCCGACCAGCCCGATCTTGGTCACGCCGAGCCGCTGCGCCGACGCCAGCACCTCGGCCACGTACTTGTAGGTGGCCAGCTTGTTCGGCCGCAGGTGCAACTCGGGCTGATTGGGCTGTCCGGCGACTTGCTTGAGGTGATCCATCAGCGCCGCGCGGTCCAGCAGCGGCTGGCCGTCCCAGTAAATCGTGCCGTCGAAATCCACATCGACCTGGACCACGACGGGCGGCGTAACCGGCGGCGGCGGAGTGCCGACCGGCATGTTCAGGTTCACCGAGTGCAGCTGGATCGGGATCGTGATGATCAGCATGATCAGCAGAACCAGCATGACGTCGATCAGCGGCGTCGTGTTGATATCGACCATCACCTCCGGCTCGGCGCCGATGCCGGGACCCACGTTCATCGCCATCGCGCGCGCCCTCCTGGCTCAACCCTCGACGCCGGCGCCAGCCGACGGCTCGATGATGAAATTGACCTTCACGATTCCCGCCCGCTGGCAGTCGAACACGACCCGACCGATCGATTCATAGCGCGCGTTCAGGTCGCCGCGGATCTGGACCTCGGGCTGCGGATTCTTGACCGACTTTTCCTTCAAGCGCCTGACGAGCTCCTCGTTGTCGGTGATGCGCGTCTGTTCCCAGAAGATGTCGCCTTCGCGGTTCACCGAGATCGTGACGTTCTCCGGCTTGGTCTGGCGCGCCTGGTTGCGTTCCTTGGGCAACTCCAGCGGCACCGTGTGCATCACCACCGGAATCGTGATCAGGAAGATGATCAGCAGCACCAGCATCACGTCCACCAGCGGCGTGGTGTTGATCGAAGCATTCAGCTCGTCGTCGCTGCCCCCCTCCGAGGGCCCCACGGACATCGCCATCGCGAGCCTCTAGCGTCCGGCCGAGCCCATCGGCTTGCTGGAAGCGCCCATCAGCACCATGTGCAGATCGGCCCCGAACGTGCGTACGCCCTCCATCGCCACCTTGTTGCGACGCACCAGCCAGTTGTAGCCGAGCACCGCCGGCACCGCGACGGCCAGACCGATCGCCGTCATGATGAGCGCCTCGCCGACCGGCCCGGCGACCTTGTCGATCGAGGCCTGGCCGGCGATTCCGATCGCGGTCAGCGCGTGGTAAATGCCCCAGACCGTGCCGAACAGGCCGACGAACGGAGCAGTGGAACCCACCGTCGCCAGGAACGCCAGGCCGTCCTGCAGGCGGTTCTGGATCGCCTCCATCGCCCGCTGTACCGACATGGTCACCCAGGTGTTCAGATCGATCTGCTCCAGCAATGCCCCCTCGTGACGTTCGCTCGCATTGATCCCGCTTTCGGCGAGATAGCGGAACGCGCTTCCCTCCTTCAGCGCGACCATGCCATCCTTGATCGACTTGGCGCCCCAGAAGGTCCTCCTCGCGTCGCGCGCCTGGCCCATCAGCTTGAACTGCTCGAAGAGCTTCGTGATCATGATGTACCAGCTGCCGAACGACATGATCAGCAGGATGATCAGCACCCCGCGCGTCACGAAGTCCCCGCCCTTCCACATGGCCTCCGGACCGTAGGGGTTTTCCACGACCTCCTTGGTCGCGCCCGTCTCGCCCGGGGCCGTAGGCGCTGCGGCAGGCTCCTGCCCCTGCGCCGCCGCCGGCTGGGGCAATGCCGCCACCGTCATCATCGCCAGCGCCGCGCAGATCCACGCGGCCACCAGTGCCCTCACGCATCGATTTCGTATCGACATGCCCTTCCTCCCATTCCGATAAAGAAATCCCTCTGTCCCGGGCGCCCACGCCACCACAGAATTCACTCCAGTTTCCAGACGTACTGAAGGTCGCCCGCCATCGGCACGACTTTGCCGTCCACCGTGCCTGGTTTGAATTTGCAAAGGCTCAGAGCCGCGCGCGCTGCCTCATCCAGGCGCTTGTGCCCGCTGGAGCGCACCACCTCCGATTTGATGGCGCGCCCCTCCTCGTCGATAAAGAAGCGCAAGGTCACAGTCCCGGTCTCCTCGGCGCGGGCCGATGCAGGCGGGTACTCTGGCTTGGCGCAATTGTGAGCCGCGTCGATCACAGGGGACGTCCGCACCGGGACATGCGCCACGGGCGGAGGCTGCGGGGCGATGTTGGCCACCGGGGGCGGCGGCGTGGTCGTTATCGCGGTAATTGCGGTCGGAGGCGGCGGCGCCGTGATCTGCACTTCCGGCGGCGGGATGAAGGGCGGCGGCGGGGTCGTCAGCTTGGGAGGCGGGGGCGGCGGCGTTTCCGGCGGCGGCGGCGGCTTGGCCTCCTCGACGATCTTGGTCTCGATCGGCTTCTTGATGACGTCGACCACCCTGCGGGCCAGTCCGGTGACCAGCGCATAGACGATCAGTACGTGCAGCAGGAAGACGATCGTGAGCCCGACCATGTGCTTGGTCGGGTCCCGTTGCTGCTGGGCATAGTCCATCGAAAGTGTTCCCCCCGAACTATTGCTCGCGGCGCGCCGCCATGGCCAGCCTGCTCCAGCTTCTATTCTATTGTCGTGAGCAGGCGGCCGCGCCACCCAAGAATCATTCTAGTTCAATGGGCGGGGGCCGTCTGGCGGCCGATGGGCCACTTTAATTAAGACAGCCGAGTCGGAAGCCGGATCCGCGACAATGGTCGGTATCAGTGGGTACTCCTGCAGATTCTGCAGGGTGTACGCCGTCGTCGTGATAGGTGAACACGCCGGCCAGGTCGGTCACGGCAATGGCAATGGAGGCACTGACGATGGCCTTGCGCTAGGATCGCCGCGCAGAGGGAATTTCATGAGCGTTTCTTCCGTGCGCGGTTCCTGGTGAGCAATCGAAGCGATCGTTGCTCGCCCGCAATCGATGCAAGCCAATTGCCAGGCCCGTTTGCCGCTCCTGCGTCGGCGGCTTACTTATGGCTCAACGTGACTGCCCTTGGCGCGGCGCTGGCTACCTTGGCGGCGGCGGTCGACCGGTGGCCTGGCGATGGCCTGGCTGCGGCGCTCATGGCCTCGGCGGTGATCGTCGCCGTGGTGGCGGGCGGCGAGGCGATGCTGCTGCGCGGCCGCTGGCGCGCGTCCACCGGGCTCGTTTCGACCCCACGGACGCCGAAAGACCCCTGGCAGACCGGGCTGCGAAGTGCGGGACTGCTGGCTACGCTCGGCGCGATAGGCTTGGCGTACTGGGTGCTGCCCGAATACCGCGGCAGCTTTTATCAGCCCTACTGGCGATTCCTGAGACTGATCGGGTCGCCAGCGCTTTGCCTCGCGCCCTTTTATTTTTACTGGATCGCCCGCCGCCAGGCGGACCCGAACGACGCCTACCTGCAACTGGGCCGCCTGCTCACCACGGGTGGCCGATCTGCGCTCGATCTTCCGGTACTGCGCGCGCACTTCCTGGCTTGGACCGTCAAGGCGTTTTTCCTTCCGCTGATGGTCGTTTACCTGACCCGCGAGGTCGACGCAGTCGTGAACGCCTGGCGCGCGCTTTCGCTGGACACGATGCGGGTTTACCAGCTCGCGTATGAGCTGTCATTCCTGATCGATCTGCTGTTCTGCGTGGTGGGCTACACGATGACGCTGCGGGTCCTGGATACGCACATTCGAAGCACCGAACCGACCGCCCTGGGCTGGGTAGTGGCGCTCGTTTGCTACCAGCCGTTCTACTCGGTGATCGGGCCAGCCTACTTGAAGTACGAAGGAGACACCTACTGGGACGCCTGGCTGGCGCCCCATCCCCAGCTGCGCGCGCTGTGGGCCGCCGCCATCGTCAGCCTCTTGATGATTTATGCGCTCTCGACTGTGGCATTCGGCCTGAGGTTCTCGAATCTGACCCACCGCGGCATCATTACCAATGGCCCGTACCGATGGACGAAGCATCCGGCCTATGTCTCGAAGAACCTGAGCTGGTGGCTGATCGCGGTGCCGTTCGTCAGCCAGCAAGGCTGGCTCGAGGCGTTGCGCCACTGCGCGCTGCTGACGTTGCTCAACCTGGTCTACTACTTTCGCGCCATGACTGAGGAATGGCACCTCGGCCGCGACCCGATCTACATCGCCTATTCGCAGTGGATCGGACGCAACGGCCTGTTCCGTCATCTCGCGCCAGGCAAGTCCGGCGCAGGTGAAGCAGAACACTAGAAGGTCGCCTGCAGCTGGAGCGAGGTGATGCGATCCAGGTAGTCGTAGGCCGACAGATTTGACGCGCGTTGCTCCCAGGTTTGCCCGAGCGAGACCTTCAGCCACCGCTGCGGCGTCCAAACCGCGTGGGCGCCGGCGCTGTGAACGCGGTCGTTGCGGGATGGGACGTTGGCAGCCGTGAGGAAGTCGAACTGTGAAAGTTCGAACTGGGCCTGGACCTGAATCTTCGAAGTCACGGCGTATGTCGGGCTCAGGCTGTAAGTGCGAGTCACCGAGGACAAGTACTGGTTATCGCCCGTCGCACCGGTGTGACGTAGTACCAGCAACGTCAGCGAAGTGCGCGCGGTCGCCTCCCACACGTAGGTCATGTCGTATGCCGGGCCTGAAAAATTCGGAAAAACCGGAAACTCGTAGTGGCGCTGCTGGTAGCCGACGCGGCCAAACACCGTACTGGAACCGGAGAACCGCCATTTCACCCGCAGGTCCGCGGCCTTGTCGTGATAGGGGCTGACCTGTGCCCCCGGCTCCGCGTCAGGGTAACTTCCATGTAAGGCGCTGGCTACAAGATCGACCTGATTTTCGGACCCGGTCTGGTATCGAATTCCGCCATCGACGCCGGCCGTATCCAGATCGGCCGCCGTATCGGCGCCATTGGAATTGCGCACTCGAGTGGCGGTGCCGCCTACGATCGGTCTCCACGCGGTTGCGACCGGATAGTCGAACACCGCTCGCGCTGTCTCGGTCGATATCACATTCCGCGCCACGCTGTTCAGATCGGCGAACCGTGCGAGTTGCACCGCCCGCGAGACATCGAGCGCAGCATCCGCGCTCTCCGGCAGGTTCATATGCCAACCGCCACGCAGATCTTCTGCCGTGTAGTTGTACTGGGACAACTGCTTGTACAGCACGCGCCCGACATCGGCGCTCGCGAACACATGCTGGCGACCGTAGGTCTGGTCGAAACCGACGAGTGCGGAGGCCTCGTTGATCCACGATCCGGCTCCGGCGTCCGTCGGTACCCTCGTGACGTTGCTGTCGTATTGCGACAGCAAGCCCGCACCAATGCTGAATCCGGGAGTCGCAGCTGCCGGCGCAAGTTGTGCCAGGCAAATCGCCGGCATCACGAGCGCGAGGCATGCGAGAGCGGCCTGGAGCAAGGGGTGAATCATCAGCGGTCTTGTTTTTTTCACTTTGCGAAACGATCTGTTTACGACACCTGCCTTAACACGCCGCAGCTCGTCTGGAACCACGCTCCCACCGCAAATGACCCCCCGCATCTTTAATGCGATCCATTGCCTTTCGTCGGCCCTTAATGCCATTCGGTTGATTTTTATCAATTCGGGCTGGGTGATTGGCTAATCTCACCCACAAATTTCGTCTGTTTAGTCAAGAGGAAGCAACCGTAATTTGGCAATATGAGCACAAGTACCGATCGATCGTGCCGATATATCTTGGGTCGTCTTGCACGGCAAGGGATTTTACGGGAACGTACCCCTCCGCCCTCGGCCGCTTACTTGGATGTCCGGAGCATTTGCTGACTCGCTCCGCGTGACACTGACCCGATGAACGAAACAAACAGCAAGAAACAGCCTACGCACCTGCGCGGTGCACTGTCGACGGCGCGCGCCATCGAGATGTTTGTTCACCCGCTGGTTGTCGTCGCCTGGCTGTTGACGATGTCCGACTTTTTCGGGCAGCCGCTCGATGCACGGCTGGTGGTGTCGGTCGTGCTCGCGTTCGCGCTGGCGTACCCGGGCAATATCGCACTCACCGACAGCGGAAGGGCGCTCCTGAGCAAATGCTTCCTGACGTCCTTTACAGTCCTGGCCGGGCTGGCCCTGTTCGGTTACGCCAGCCACTGGATGGAAGGAGCAGACCGCGACACCCTGCTGATATGGTTCTCGGCTCTTCCTTTCCTGCTGATGGGCGCACACCTGGCACTGCGCGCCCTGTTGCCAAAGCTGATCTCGATCACGCACTCGCAGGCCAACGTCGTCGTCTGCGGCGTCAATGACATTGGAGCCGAGCTGGCCGCGCAGTTCGAGGTCAATCCGTACCACGGCGTGCGATTCGTCGGCTTTTTCGATGACCGGAAGCGCCACCGCCTGCACCAGATCGGAGATCGAGAATTGCTGGGATCGTTCGACGATCTGGGCCGATACGTGCGTGCCCACCACGTCGACCGCATCTACATGGCGCTCCCGATGGCCACGCAGCCGCGAATCGTGAAGATGCTCGAGGACCTGAAGGACTCGACCGCGTCGGTGTACTTCGTCCCCGACATTTTCGTCACCGACATCATCAATGGGCGATTCGAATCGGTTGCGGGAATGCCGGTGGTCGCGGTGCGCGACACACCGTTCGCCAGCGTCTTCAACAGCGCGCTCAAGCGCATGGAAGACGTCGTTCTCTCGAGCATCGTGCTTCTTCTTGGTGCGCCGGTGCTGCTGGCGATCGGCGTCACCATCCGGTTGACCTCGCCCGGTCCGGCCCTGTTCCGGCAACGGCGCTACGGCCTGGACGGCCGCGATATCGTGGTCTACAAGTTCCGCACCATGAGCGTGGCGGAGGACGGCGCCAAGCAGTTCACCGCGGTCGCCAAGGGTGACAGCCGGGTCACCCCCTTCGGACATTTCCTTCGCCGCACCTCGCTGGACGAGCTCCCGCAGGTCATCAACGTTCTGCAGGGACGGATGAGCCTGGTCGGTCCCAGGCCGCACGTGGTCGCGATGAACGAGCAATTTCGAAAGCTGATACCGGGCTACATGCTCCGCCACAAAGTCAAGCCCGGCATCACCGGGCTCGCGCAGGTCCGAGGATTTCGCGGAGGCGATAACCTGGACGAGATGAGCAAACGCATCTCGAGCGACCTCGAATACCTGCGCAACTGGACCCTTTGGATGGATCTGCGCATCATGGCCCAGACGGCCATCCGCGTCTGGCGCGATCAGAAGGCCTATTGAGCAGGTCATCGCCGGCGCAATCGCGCTGAGCTGAACTTGCCTCCAACACGCCCCTCACCGGGGCGCGATGCACCGCGTTGCTGCGTTGCTCGGCTGAAGCACCGCAATCCGTGAAGCGTAGACGCACTGCACAATGTTTCCATATTGCGGTGCGTGAATACATCTGTGTAATCCATCACGCATATACTCCTTGCCAACTGTCAGAATCGGTACGTAAAAGCGTGGTAGGATATCGAGTGTTCATCGACGGTTTCCAAAAAACAACGGAAAAATATTGAAATGCATACCGCATTTGTGCTAACGTTAGTCTGATTTGAAGTCGCTTATACATGTAATAGGTCTTAAATGCGGGGCGCTCGTAGCGAGGCATTGATCTTGCGTACAGATTCTCGATCAGTCCCAAAAAAGAGCCCGTGCATCGCAATATTTGCTCACTAATACTTGTTTGTGCATCGCAGCATTATGAATCTGTTTCTCGTTACTTGTGGAGGCCAACCGTGTCAACGTCCTCGCGAATCGTCAACCCGTTGATCGGAGCGCTCGTTCTGACTGTGCTCGCCCTTTCGCAAGCCCGGGCCTCCGATGCGAAGCCCGTGGACAGCCGCCCGATCCTCGCGAGCGCCGATTCCGCAATGAAGTCGCCGGCGGTGCTGACGCACTTGGCGCTGGCTGGCAGCACGGCGACCTCGGTCGCGCTGGTTCGCGATGCCGGCTCCGTCTCCGCGCCGGCCAGTCGGCAGCAATCGCAGACAAGGCCCGAACCGAAGGTCTGGATGCTGGTCGCCATTGGCGTGTTTTTGATCGGATCCATCTCCCATCGCCGTCTCACCGCGCAGGAAAGCTGATCGCCGCGAACGCGGCCGCGCACTGCCGCACTTCGCTGCGGCTCGACTCGAGCGATTGTGGGCCGGCCGCGTCTACAATCCGCGGCGAAGTGCGGTGCTCCGAACCAGGGGTGCCCCGACAGAACGGCGCCTTGACGCGGTGAACAGTGCTGCGGCGCGGTGCCCAGACTGCATGGGTTTGAAACCAGAATGATCAAGATCTTCGTGAACAGGTCGAGCGACAACACGCTCGGCAGGTGCTTCCGACTGCGCACGATTCGCGCAGCGTTTCTGGCGTGGCGCCCTCGTAGGGCAATGGCGTGCCGCCGCTTCGCCGTGGCCATGTGCGCCCTGGGTCTGCCGCTGGCCGCGCTCAGCCAGGCCGCGCCGCCCGCGGGCGAGATCGCGGGCCCGGCCAGACCTGCCGCGCCTCCGATTGCCGAGTATCCGCTGGCATCCGGAGATGTCATCCGCATTTCCGTGTTTCAGAACCCCGATCTGACTCTGGAAGCCCGCATCGCCGAAGACGGAACGATCAATTACCCCCTGATCGGAACGGTTGCGGTCGCCGGATCCGGACTCGGCTCGGCCGAGCGGCGAATCGCGCAACTCCTGCGCGACGGTGGCTTCGTCGTCGCTCCCATGGTCACGATCACACTCGTGCAAGTGCGCGGAAACCAGGTCACCGTGCTTGGGCAGGTCGGCAAGCCTGGCCGCTACCCTCTGGAGTCCACCAACGCCCGCCTCGCGGACGTCCTGGCGCTGGCTGGGGGAATTGCCGCAACCGGCGCCGACGTGGTTGTGTTGACCGGTGTAAGGGAAGGAAGGCCGATTCACCAGGAAGTCGACATTCAAGACCTATCCGCCGCAGGCGATCCGGCCAGCCAGCTTCGACTGCAGGCTGGGGATATGATCTTCGTGAACCGGGCGCCGAATTTCTACATTTACGGCGAAGTGCAGAAACCAGGAGTGTTTCGCCTGGAGCGCGGGATGACGGTGATGCAGGCCTTGGCCGCAGGGGGTGGGCTGACCCCCAAAGGAACGCAGCGGGGACTGCGCATCCACAGGCACGGCCCTGATGGCAAGATCCAGGTCATCGAGCCGAAACTCGACGATCCAATCCTTGCGGACGATGTTATTTATGTCCGCGAGAGCATATTCTGACAACGGTGAGCTTCAGGCTGGCAAGAATTCGAGCGCTTGGCTCGGGGAAGTTGATCGATACCACGTAGCCGGTCGCTTCCCTGATTCGGGACCGATCGTTGCTTCAATCTAGCCTTGAGCTGTTTCGGCGCCCGGCCCGTGCAGCCATACGCGCAATAATCTGCGCGGCCTAACGGATCGATCCCGAATGAATCAACCCATCGACGTAACACAGTGGCGCACCGACCCGGAAGCGGCACTGTCAACCCTGGCCTCCTACGATGGTCCGATTCTGGTCGATCTCGACGAAACGCTGTACCTGAGAAACTCTACCGAGGACTTCATCGACTCGGCGTGGCCGAGGCTGCCGGCACTACTGGTCATGAGATTCCTGGACGTCCTTAAGCCCTGGCGCTGGACGGGCGGGGACGCCACGCGCGACGTGTGGCGCGTGCGCGCGGTGACAACCCTCTCTCCGTGGACCTTCGGTCGCTGGCGCAAGCGCGTCGCTGGTTTGGCCAGCCAGTACACGAACCGGCCGTTGCTGGAAACACTCGCTGCGCGTGACTCCCACGCGATCATCGCCACGGTGGGCTTTCAGCCGATCGTTGACCCGTTGGTACGTGCCATGGGCCTGGGCGAGCTTCGGCTCATCGCGCCGACTCTGCACGGGTTTGCAGACAGGCGACGCGGCAAGCTCGACATGGTGCGGGAGGCGCTCGGGGATGCGACGCTCAAGCAGGCGCTGGTGCTAACCGACTCGGTCGAGGACGCCCCGCTGCTGCGGGCCTGCGGCCGCCCGTTGCGGGCCGTCTGGCCGGAGGCCCGTTATCGACGAGCTTTCAGTGGCGTCTATTTCCCGGGCCAGTATCTAACCTTGGTCAAGCGGCCAGGGGAGCGCTACATCCTGCGCGGAATTCTCCAGGAAGACTTCGCTTACTGGGTTCTGGCGTCATTGGAGCTGGCCGCTGTTCCCTACCTGCATGTTTTCGGACTCCTGTGTTTGCTGCTCTCGTTCTGGGCCATCTACGAACGCGGCTATGTCGACAATGATCGGGTCGCCGCGAAGTTCGAGGCGGATCCGAAGCTAAGTGCCGCATTCCACAGGGAGGTCGTCGCAACTCCGACCTGGCCACCCTGGGTCTGGGCTTCGGTGTCTGGCGCAATCGGCGTCGTTTTACTGCGCTGGCCCGTTGCCCCCAGCCCGCTCGACTATGCCAAGTGGGCCGGTACTCTGATCGCGGTTTATCTGTGCTTCAAGCAATACAATCGCCTGGACAAGTCGACTCGCGTGTGGCTGTTCTCGGTTCTTCAGTTCGCCAGAGGCGCTGCCTTTACGGTCATCGTTCCAGTACTGCCGATCGGGGCGGCCGGGCTGGGCGCGCACGTCCTCGCACGATGGGTTCCCTATTACCTGTATCGGCTCGGCAGTGGGCAATGGCCCGAGGCGCAAACCCAGACCATGCGCCTGCTCTTTTTCGTGGTCCTGGCCGCACTGCTTGCAATCTCGCAGGGAATCGGTGTGTTGTTGAACGCGACGACACTCGGCCTCCTGGCCTGGTCCGTGTTTCGCGCGAACCAGGAGATCAGGCACATTGTGTCGGCGGCCGTTCGAATCGACCGTAAGAACGACGACCCTCCCCAATGATTGGCGGCCCCCACCGGGAGCGCGCGTGATTCGCCTTCGAGGTCAGGCAAGCTTCGTACGCCTGTTTGGCAGCACCGTCGTTTCTCAGGCAGTCGTATCGGCCGCGAGCCTGCTGGTTGGCCTGATCCTGATCAGGCGACAAAGCGATGCGCAGTACGGCTACTACGTCTTGGTAACGGTCACGCTGCTGCTGTTGACCGGGCTTCAGGCCGCCTTCATTCAGCCCTCGATGGTCGTGCGCCTGGCGCGCTTCGATGAGACCGCCCGGCGCGATCTGATTGGAGGACTCTTCCGCGAACAGCGACGGATCCTTCTTCTGGCCGCGGGCATGGCCACCGTGCTGACCTGTGGCCTCTGGGCCGGTGGACTGCTGGACTCCACACTCGCACTCCTGGTCATGGCAGCGGTGTTGGCCGCCGTGGCCGCCCTGTATCGCGAATTCTTCCGCATGGTGCTGCTGGCCTATCGACGGCCGATCGACGTGCTTTCGTGTGACGTGATCTATGTTGTTCTCCTCGTTTCGGGAGCATTTCTGGCCACCTTTTCACCGTTGCCGGCCGCAACCGCCGTATTGACCCTGAGCCTGGCTGCCACGGTGGGAGGAACCCTGCTCGCCCGAGCCATGTGGCACCACGAACCCTGGAAAATCGACGGCGACCCAACCATCCTGCGCGACATCGCTCCGCTGGGAGCCTGGTCCGTCTCCGGCGCCGGTATCCACTGGGTCTTCAGTCAAGGCTATACGTACCTGGTCGCCGCGATGCTCGATGTGCAGGCGGTGGCGGCCATCGCGGCCACCCGACTTCTGCTGATGCCGGTGAACCTCCTTTCCACCGGAATGTGTCAGATGATGCTGCCGACCGCCTCAAGATGGCTGCATCTGCACGGGGCTGCGCAGCTGTATCGCCGCCTGCTCCTGTTTTGCGCCGGCATGGCAGCCCTGATCCTTGTCTATTTTGGCCTGATGTGGACCCTGCGCGACTGGATCTTCGCGCATGTCCTTAAGAAGCAGTTCACGCACCGAGATGCGCTGCTATTTCTCTGGTGCCTTATCTTTCTTTGCACGACGCTGCGAGACCAGCTGGCGCACCTGCTCGTCGTGAGGGGCCGGTTGCCCCAGATGAGCGTGTTGACCTTTTTCAGCGCAACCGTGGCGCTCGGCGCAAGCTACGCCGCCATACGGCAGTTCGGAGTGATTGGAGCGCCGATCGGCGTCCTTGTGGGGGAATTGCTCAGCGTCCTCGGCATCGCAGTACTTTCAAACATCGAGAGCAGACGTCCGGCACCGGATCCAGGCGTGGCGTAAGAGCTACGCGAGCGGATGACGCAAGAAGTCGACCAGAAGTTTTTCGAGCTCGATCACTTCTATTCGAACGCCGTCGCGCGTTAGCCACCACGCATCGGGGTCAAATTGCGAATAGGACGAGTATCTGACGAGTACGCGCGTCTGATGGCCTGCCATCGCTCGATTCAGAACACGTCGGACCCGGCGGGAATGATCAGAAGTACTTACAAGAACAACCGTTCGAAATCCATTCTGATCACACCATACGGGTAACACCTGGCCTTCGTCGTCGGTTCCCGTAACCGAGGGAGGTATCCGCTCAACCGCGCTCACCCCAAGGGCCTTCAGTTGTTGAATCGATACCGTGGCGGCGTTGAAATAGGCGACACCGCGCTTGACGAACTCTCGATCTACGGAATCAGGGGGGTCGGCGAATACCGCAACTCGCGCTGCAACCCCCCGGTGCACCAGATCAGCCGCCTCCAGTACCCCGGCGCCGTCCGCATCCACGGCGATAACGATGATGTCGGCCGCCTGTTCTGGATCATTGACCACCAAAGTCCAGCCAGCACGTCGCAACAGGAATGTGCGTGTATCCGGAACCGCGAAGGCGATGGCGGCACCGAGCAAACAAATAAGAACAAGTGAAATCCCCAGCCTGGGTCGCGCGCTCATGCTCACAGAATGCTTTCCGGGCGGCGTTGACGCCTAATGAAACGACCGAAAAAAAGTTCACCCGAGGCTTCGATCGGCGCCTGTGTGGATATGATATATAGGAGCGCCTCATGAACGAAAATTCCGAATCACCGTCTGCAAGTGCCCCCGAGCGTTTGGGTGGAGAGAGCTTTGAACACGGCCGGGCGCAATCTCAGCGCGCCAGACAGCTGATTCCGGGTGGAGCCCACACCTACGCCAAGGGAGACGATCAGTACCCGACGCTCGCTCCGCCTTTTATCACGCATGGCCGTGGTTGCCGGGTCTGGGATCTCGATGGCAACCAGTTCATCGAATACGCGATGGGCTTGCGTGCCGTCACGCTCGGCCATGCGCACGACCCGGTGGTACAGGCGGTCAGGAAACAACTGGATCTCGGCACCAACTTCAATCGCCCGTCGCCGCTCGAGCTTGAATGCGCAGAGAAATTCCTGCAGCTCGTGCCGACCGCGGAGATGGTGAAGTTCTGCAAGGACGGCTCAACCGCCGTGGATGCGGCGCTGCGCTTGTCGCGAGCAAGCACCGGCCGGGACCTCGTCGCCATCTGCGGCGATCATCCCTTCTTTTCCACCAGCGACTGGTTTATCGGGACGACGGGGATGCCGGGCGGCATTCCGCAGTGGGTCACAGACCACACGATCAAGTTTTCCTACAACGACCTTGCCTCGGCTGAAGGCGTTTTTTCGGCCCATCCAAAGCAGATCGCCTGCCTTATTCTCGAAGCGGCTCGCACGGTGGACCCCGCGCCCGGGTTCCTGGAGGCATTGCAGAACCTGTGCCGGCGCGAAGGCGCTTTGCTCGTATTCGACGAAATGATCACGGGCTTTCGCTGGCACCGATCCGGGGCGCAGCATGTTTACGGAGTGACGCCGGACCTGTCCGCGTTTGGCAAGGCCATGGCGAACGGATTCGCGCTTTCTGCACTCGCAGGCCGCCGGGACATCATGGAACTCGGCGGATTTGATCATGATCGCGAGCGTGTCTTTCTATTGTCGACAACCCACGGCGCTGAAACGCATGCTTTGGCGGCCGCCATCGCCACCATGCAGATCTATCAAACCGAACCAGTGACCGACCACCTGCACCGGCAAGGCAGGCGCCTGCGCGGCGGCATCGAGCAGAGCGTCGACAGGCTTGGCCTACGGGGACACTTTGAATGCGTAGGGCGCGACTGCTGCCTCTTGTTCAGCACTCTCGATGTCGACCGCAAACCGAGCCAGGTGTATCGCGCCCTATTTATGCAAGAAATGATCAAACGAGGCATCCTGGCCCCCTCGTTGGCTGTCAGCTATTCGCACGGCGACCACGATATCGATTTCACCATCGAGGCAGTCGATGCATCTTTGCAGGTCTATCGCAAAGCCCTCGAGGATGGTCCCGAGAGGTACCTAACCGGGCGCCCCGTGAAGCCGGTGTTTCGACGCTTTTCTTAAGAGCTATCCTGCGCCGCGGCTCACGTCGCCCGCCGCAGACGTAGCGGGCCGTGGAGGGCCAGGCATATAGCGTGCGATCAAGTCGTCTGGCAGGTGGCTAAGGTCTGAAACTCGCACATAGTCCGGCATCGCAGATCCGGTGCAGTAGGAGTCCACGTTCGGTGCACCGTGAAATCGCTCGGCGTCGCCCCGATGTACGGTGCGAAAATCGATGCTGAAGCGCGTACGACCGCTCGTGTTGGGGACGGTCGAGTGCAATTGCGCTCCCGAAAAACTCAATATACCTCCGACCGGCGGCAGGATCCGAAGATCCGGTTTAACCTCGACGGGTTCCAACGCCCTGGGCTGAACGCGTGTGTCTACCTTTATGTGCTCGGCCGCGTTGAACCGGCTCGTCGCGTTCCAGTGCTGATAGTTGTACGTATCCGATGTGTTGCGCAGCGCGCTCGACCAGTACCTGGGATGAAACGCCATCGCGTTGGTCGGGTCCAATGGATAAATGGGCAGCCACCAATTGATCTGACACATGGGTGCTGAATACCAGGTGTCGCGATGCGGGTGGAACGCATACGCAATTCCAGTGCTGAGGTAAGCGTCGCTGGTTGCCGTTCGCATTCGTGGAACGTCGAAATAGGTAAGCTCCGGGTCGCAGCCGAAATCAACCAGCATGGCCCGGATGATCCGTTTTGATTCCTCGTGGTGAATGAACCGCGGTTTCAGCTGCGCAAGAATGCCCGCGTATTGCTCCACCGGCAGCTGGAACTGAGCAAATTCCGGGTCCATGCCACGGAACGCTTCCGCAATCAATTGGCGAGCGAAATCGCACAACTCCAATGACAGGGCGCACGGTGCATGCACGCAGAGATCCCCCGCATAGAGCCGTGCTCTTCGCTGAAAATCATTCTTGACATCGTCAATGAATACCGTGGTCATTCCACTGCCTCGAAACCTGTGCCAGCATTTGCAATGCTACTAGACTAGCTACTTTCCGGCGCAAAAATCGAGACCCATTTCACTCTGATCGGTGACGGTCCGAGCGGACCGTTTGCTGCAAGAACGTACGTTACTCGAGTGGGTCGATCGATCGTGGCCCGCGCGGCGCGGCGCGGGCCTGAGGACATATTGACTTTCGGCAGAGGTTCGTGTGCCTTACGTGTTGTGACTAGTAAGGAAAAAGCGCTCACTGAGCTCCAGCGCGCCGCTGAATCGATGGTGCAGGGCTCGCTGTCGGAAGCAACCCGCCGGTGCGGCGATCCGTCCTGTGCCTGCGCCACCGATCCGGCCCGTCGCCACGGGCCGCACCTGTATCTGCAGTTCAACGCCGAGGGCAAGGCACACTCGGTGTACGTGCCGCCGCAACAGGGTGAGTCCCTCAAGCAGGCCCATCGCGCCTGGGTGCGCTTCCAGGAGATCGCGACCCAGATCGCGACGGAGAACCGCGAGCGGTTCCTGCGCACGCTGCAGCGCGCCAAGCAGACTGCCAAGGCGCAGCGGGCCAAGGCCGGCACGAAAGGCTGACGTGATCGAGTTGTGCCGCCACCAGCTGAACTTCACCGACGGTTGGATGGCCGACCAGGTCGACGGATTGTGGGAAGACTGGATGCGGCCTGTCGATCAGGTGCTGGCCGATCCGCAGTTGCTGGCAACGGTCTACGAGGCATTGGCGCGCCGCTGGACCCACAGCCGTACGCGCGGACGCCGGGGCACGCCGGCCGAAGTCGTGCTGCGATTGCTGCTGCTCAAGCATGTGCGCAACTGGAGCTATGCCGTGCTGGAGCGCGAGGTGCGAGCCAACCTGGTGTATCGCCAGTTCACGCGGGTGGGCGCGGCCAAGGTGCCGGATGCCAAGACGCTGGGCAAGCTGGGCGTGGCCTTGGGACCGGAAATCGTCGAGCAGATTCATCAGCGCGTGGTGGCCATCGCGCAGGAACACAAGATCGTCCGGGGGCGCCGGATGCGCGTCGATACCACGGTGGTGGAAACCGACATCCACTACCCGACCGACTCCTCGCTGCTGGGTGACGGGGTGCGGGTGCTGACGCGGGCGATGAAACGGATCGGCGAGCTGGCTCGTGCGGCCGGCGCCAAGCTGCGCGATCGCACCAGGAGCGCGCGCCGCTGCGTGCTGCGGATCGGTCGTATCTGTCGCAGCCGCACCGACCAGGGCAAGGAGCGGCTGCAGCAGTGCTACCAGAAGCTGCTGTCGATCACCGGGCGCGTGGTCGGACAGGCTAAGCGCTTCGTGCGCGAGGTGGTGACCGGCATCAAACGCAGCGCCGACCTGATCGAGCAAATGGCCATCGAGGGGCACTGCGTCTACCTCGAAACCATGATTCCGCGCGTGCAGCAGGTGATGCGGCAGACGCGCGAACGCATCTTCGGCGGCGATCCGCGCACGCCCGGCAAGCTCGTCAGCCTGTTCGAGCCGCACACCGAAATCATCCGCAAGGGCAAGGCGGCCAAGCCCACCGAGTTCGGCAAGCTGGTCAAGATCCAGGAGGCCGAGCAGCAGATCGTCACACACTACGAGGTCTACGACCAACGCCCGAGCGACTCCGACTTGCTCGTGCCCGCGCTTGAAGTTCATGTGCAGCAGTTCGGGCAGCCGCCCCGCCTGGTCACCGCTGACGCGGGCTTCTTCTCGGCACGAAACGAAGCGGCCGCGCGCGAGCGAGGCGTCAAGCGCATCGCAATCCCCAACCTCAGTACTAAGAGCGTCGAGCGCAAGAGGCTGCAGAAGAAACGCTGGTTCCGCGATGCCCAAAGGTGGCGATCCGGGTGCGAAGGCAGGATCAGCCTCCTGAAGAGACGCCATGGACTGAACCGATGTCGCTACAAGGGGCCCGACGGCATCAAGCGCTGGGTCGGCTTGGGCGTCATCGCCGACAACCTGATCAATATCGGTCGCGCCCTGGCCCCTTCGCCCGCGCGCTGACGACCCCCCGTCTTCCACTTCTGCGCTACCGTTCACGCGCCAGGCCGCCGCATCATCGCGGCGCATCGCCCGTGCGCTGTGCCTCGGTGCACCCGTCCGGAAACATCATTTTTGCGCCGGAAAGTAGCTAGGAGACCTCCGCCTTCACGCCGCGGGGCGTTCGAATAGCCGGTTGATGAAATCCGCGCAGACCCGAACCGAGCTTGCGCCGATGGGGTGCAGCATACGAATTGGCTGGCGGATAGAGAATGTATTGACGAAACTCGGGCGGCAAGTGCCTGATCTCGGGTTCGTCGAACTCGCGTTCTCGAACGTGTGAGAACCCTTTGTCTTGGACCAGACCCTCGTCCACCGCTCGCGCGACAAGTTCTTTGAATGGACTCGCGCCGTCCTGCGCCGTAGCGTTTGCGCAGGGCGAATTCCACGGATACATATGCGAGAAATTGCGCCGTAACACCGAATGGATAGTAGAACCACGCGTAAACCAGCAAGTTCAGCGCCGTCGCAAAGTGCGAGCGAACATCCTCCGGCACACTCTCGTGAAGTTGAATCTCACTGGCCCATGCGTGGAAATCTTCGAGTCCAATCGGACGATGATGGTTTGTCGCCGGATCGAAAAGCACGAATGACGCCTGGCGGACATCGGGAGAGTGAATTTCCGAGAGAACCTTGAGCTCTTCCATCGTTGGTCCAACCGAACGGCCGTGGCCAGCGCTTACGTGTGTGCAGCCGCGACGATTCGCCGAAACTTCTGGCGCGTGTCGGGACGCGAAACACGCTCCCACGAATCTTTGATTTCCTCGCTGCTGAAGGAGTCGGCAACGGTGTTCTCAACGGCCCGCAATTCGAGCTCGACGGCCCCTATCGGCGGAGGAATGAGTTCCTTGCCGCGATGCCACATGAAATTCTGCGCGTTGCAATCCCGGCCTGCCTTCCGCACGCCGTCGATGATCGCGCGTTCAATGTTTTGCAGCCCCTTCAAAAACTGGTCGGACGGCTTCGCGATGTTCATTTGGAATCTCCGAACGTTTGACGCCCAGCTTGCTGGAAGCCACCGCGGACGGCAATCCGTCTGGACGGCACCCGATCGGGATCCGGGGGAGACGCGCACCCGGGCCGACACACCTACATTGGCGACTGACATCGTGTGAGCGGCCGGGGTGTTGCTGCTAGCGGCTACTTCTTACCGCATTTCTGCGGCAGAGGTGCTGGCGTCGAGCGTTTGTGGGTTTTCACCACAACCGCTTTTGGCCCGGGTTTCGCGGTGACCCTTGCGGGTCGACACTTAACTTGAGTCATAGCTCCGTCTCCTTTCTCGCCGGGGAACCGACGCCCGTTTCATCGGTTCTCGAGCAATCGGGGAGATAGGCACGCCAGCCGCCCACGCGATGCAAGTCTGTGATGGCTTAACGCGTGACCGGTCGCTGCGCTGACAAGGCGTTGCCGACTGCATGCGCGTCGGCGAGCGGAGCCAGAGGAGCCCGCGGCAATCGCCGCCGTGGGCGCCCATGGCCATCCGGGTGGGCGGCTGGCCAAAATTGGCTGATCGGCAATCGATCACCGAGCGTGGGCCGGCGCGGTGGGATCGGCGCCGATTAGGCCACTCGCCAAGGGCGCGCCGCCCGGCGCCAACCCGATCTCGCCGCACAGCCGATTACCCGGTGATTTCCGGACCCAAGTGGTCGCTTCTTATAGAAGTGAGCACTTTCATGGATAACCGCTCAGGTGTTTGGTGGGCCTCCCTGGAGTCGAACCAGGCACCAACGGATTATGAGTCCGCTGCTCTAACCAAGCATGAGCTAGAGGCCCTGTACCCTCACCCCTTCCCCTCTCCCGCTGCGCGGGCGAGGGGCGATCCGGCGTGCCCGATGCGCCGCCGCCGCGGATTGGCGGGCGACGGCGGCGGGCGAAGCGGCTATTCGAGGAAGCTCTTGAGCTTGTCCGAACGGCTCGGGTGGCGCAGCTTGCGCAGCGCCTTGGCTTCGATCTGACGTATGCGCTCGCGCGTGACGTCGAACTGCTTGCCGACTTCTTCCAGCGTGTGGTCGGTGCTCATTTCGATGCCGAAACGCATCCGCAGCACTTTGGCCTCGCGCGGCGTCAGCGAGTCCAGCACCTCGCGGTCACGTCGGCCAGGCTCGAGTACTGCGCGGCGTCGACCGGGGCCACCGTGGTCGTGTCCTCGATGAAGTCGCCCAGATGCGAATCGTCGTCGTCGCCGATCGGCGTTTCCATCGAGATCGGTTCCTTGGCGATCTTCAAGATCTTGCGGATCTTGTCCTCGGGCATCTCCATCTTGACCGCCAGCGTGGTCGGATCCGGCTCCTGGCCGGTTTCCTGCAGGATCTGGCGGCTGATCCGGTTCATCTTGTTGATCGTCTCGATCATGTGCACCGGGATACGGATCGTGCGCGCCTGGTCCGCGATCGAGCGCGTGATGGCCTGGCGGATCCACCACGTCGCGTAGGTCGAGAACTTGTAGCCGCGGCGGTATTCGAACTTGTCGACCGCCTTCATCAAGCCGATGTTGCCCTCCTGGATCAGATCCAGGAACTGCAGGCCGCGGTTGGTGTACTTCTTGGCGATCGAGATCACCAGTCGCAGATTGGCCTCGGTCATCTCGCGCTTGGCCTTGCGCGCCTTGGCTTCGCCCGTGGCCATCTGCTTG
Source organism: uncultured beta proteobacterium (assembly GCA_963739145.1). GTDB lineage: Bacteria > Pseudomonadota > Gammaproteobacteria > Burkholderiales > Burkholderiaceae_F > VBCK01. The sequence goes on along the minus strand of CAVTZO010000001.1, from coordinate 46,073 downwards.
TAGACCTCGCGCAGGTCCTTCAGCGGCAGCACCACGCGCTTTTGCAGATCCGACAGCTTGCCTTGCAGCTCGTGCACCGCCGGCAGGTTGCGCGTGAGCATCTCCGAGTACGGATGACCGCCTTCGGACTCGCGCGTGACCCAGCGCGTGTTGGTCTCCGAGCCCGGGAAGTGCTTCAGGAAGTGCGGCCCTGGGCATGCCGCACTTGTTTACCATGATCTCGTAGATCTGCTTTTCCAGGCTGCGCACTTCCTCGACCTGCCCGCGCAGCGAATCGCACAGCCGCTCGACCATCTTCGCGGTGAAGCGCAACGACATCAGCTCTTCCTGGATCTGCTCCTGCGAGCGCACGTACGAGCTGCGACTTGTAGCCTTCCTTCTCGAAAGCCACCCGCATCTTCTCGAACAGCTTGGTGACGTGATCGAACCGCTCCAGCGCCCGCGCCTTCAGGTCGTCGAGCTGGGCCGCCGTCATGCCGCTGGCGCCGATGTCCGTGTTTTCCTCGGCCTCGTCGTCCTCATCGGTTTCCGCGCCGCCCGCGCCGCGCGCCTCGGCCGGAAACTCATCGGCATTCGGATCGACCAGCCCATCGACCACTTCGTCGATCGGCAGCTGGCGTTGCGCGGATGCGGTCCGCCGTGCGCCAAGATCTCGGCGATCGTGGTCGGACAGGCCGAGATGGCCATCACCATGTGCTTGAGGCCGTCTTCGATGCGCTTGGCGATCTCGATTTCGCCCTCGCGCGTGAGCAATTCGACCGAGCCCATTTCGCGCATGTACATGCGCACCGGATCGGTCGTGCGTCCGAACTCGGCGTCCACGGTCGACAGGGCCGCCTCGGCCTCCTCTTCGGCGTCGTCGTCGGTGGCCGCGGCCGGAACGTTCTCGTTCATCAGCAGCGTCTCGGCGTCCGGCGCCTGGTCGTAGACCTGGATGCCCATGTCGCCGAACGTGCTGATGATCGAGTCGATCGCTTCGGCATCGACCAGGTTGTCCGGCAGGTGGTCGTTGATTTCCGCGTACGTCAGGAACCCGCGTTCCTTGCCGAGCTTGATCAGTGCCTTAAGCTTGTTGCGGCGCGCTTCCAGATCTTCCTGCGAGCCCTGATAGCTGCGCTCCAGCGCCTCCTTCAGCGCCCGCTCCTTGGCGCGCCGGTCCTTGGCACGCTGCTTCGGATTCATGCGGTCGGCCACCTGCACGGCCGGATCAACGCCGTCGTCACGCGCCTCCGGTACCACGTCGCGGCCTTCGGCTGCCATCGCCCGTTCGCCCTCGGCGGTCTTGGCACGGCGGCTGGCGCGCGCCACGGCCTCGGCCAGTTGTGCGACCGCCTTTTTCGGATCGACCTTGCTCAGATGCGGCTTGCCGGCGTGCGCCTTCAATTCGACCTTCTTGCCGATCCTGGCGCCAGACTTGCCCGCCGCCGAAGACGACTTTTCCTCAGACGCCCTTTTGAGTTGCATGGGAGCCTTTTTCTGAGTCATTGAGCACCTGCCTTAGTCGAAAGTGTCGAATACCGGTCCGAGCTGGCGAAGCCGCCGGCGCCGAATAGCTGATACGCACACATCAGAATACGAACGCACCCTGAGCACATGGGCTCGTCGGCCCGATCGCCTCGTGTCGACACCACCTCGCAGCCTTGTGCCGCAAGCCGGTCACCCCAACATCAAGACGATGTCCAACCGTCAAAACCGCCCAAGCGTAGTTAGCGCCGGAACTGCCCGGACCATGCGCCGACTGGCGGGCCCGCGGCACGAGGGCCTGCTGCCCCCGAAATCCGCTCATACGCGGAGTAACTGGGGATAATAGCAGCAAATTCAAGGCTTAACCAGACCTGCGACCACGCGTTGCCGCTTAAGTTCCGACAGGCGGCGCGTGAGCAACGGAATGCGCTCGCGCACCCGCTCCGACGGCAGCCCCTCCTGCACCAGCGCTTCCAGTTCCGCCTCGACGCGGGTCAGTTCGATCGCGAGCATTCCGTCCCTCATTTCCTCACGAGCGGCCTCCACATCGTCGTCCCACTGCAGTTCGCCCGCGCATAGCGTCCGAAACTGCTCGCAATACTCGCTGTCGGCGAGCGCCTCCAGCAGGGCCGCACAGCTCAGGTCCTCGCAGCGGGTCGCCACCGCCAGCACTTCGCCGATCTGGTGGTCGACGGCCTCGGTGCCCGCGCCGAGCAGGTCGAACAACGCGGGGCCGAATTCGCGCGCAAGCTGCGGATAGCCCAGCAGGCGGCGCAGCAACTGGGATTTCAGAGCTTCGACCGGCCTGCCCGAGGCTCTGGGGCGGTTGGCGGCGCGTGCCTGCGGCAGCCTGCGCGCCGGGGTCAGGCCATACAGCGCTTCCAGGTCCCCGGCCGCCGTGCCGACCACTTCGGCCACGGCCCGCACCAGCTGCATGCGCAGCCCGCCGGCCGGCATCGACTCGAGCAGCGGACGGGCTGCCGCGGTCAGGGCGGCGCGCCCCTCCGGCTGCGACACGTCCAGATCTTCGCTCGTGGACTTCAGAAACCACTGCGAAAGCGAGAGCGCGCGGCCCAGTTCGACCTCGATCGCACCGGCGCCGAAGCCACGGATCAGGCTGTCCGGATCCTCGCCCTGAGGCAGCAGCGCGAAGCTCACGTGCTTGGTGTCCGGAATCACGGCGAGCGTCGCATGCAGCGCCCGGCGCGCCGCGCCGCGTCCGGCGTCGTCGCCATCGAATGCGAAGATCACGGTATCGGTCAGGCGCAGCAGGGTCGCGACGTGCTGCGAGGTGATCGCGGTTCCCAGCGCCGCCACCGATTCCTCGAACCCGGCCTGCGCCAGCTGGATCACGTCCAGGTAGCCCTCGCACACCAGCACGCGCCCCTTTTTTCGAATCGCATCGCCGGCCTCGAACAGCCCATAGAGCTGCTGGCCCTTGCGGAACAGCGGCGTTTCCGGCGAATTCAGGTACTTCGGTTGCGAGCCGTCCAGCACCCGCGCGCCGAAGCCGACCACCGCGCCGCGGCGCTCCCGTATCGGGAACATGATGCGGCCGCGGAAGCGGTCGTAGCGCTTGCCGTCGCCTTCGATCACGAGACCGGCCTCGACCAGGCGCGGATCCTCGTAGGAGTCGAAGGCGGGCTTCAGCGCCTGCCAGTCGTCCGGTGCGTAACCGAGCGCGAAGCGGGCGGCGGTGGCCCCGGTCAGGCCGCGGCCCTTCAGGTAATCGATCGCCGCCGCGCTTTGCTTGAGCTGTCGCCGGTAAAACGCGCTGGCGACGTCGTTGGCCTCGAGCAGCGAGCGGCGCTGCACGGCGGCCCCATCGTCGCGCAGCGAGTCGCGCGGCACCTGCATGCCGACCAGCTGGGCCAGCTCCTGCACCGCTTCGACGTATCCGAGGCCGCGCTGATCCATCAGGAAACCGATCGCGCTGCCGTGCGCGCCGCAGCCGAAGCAATGGAAGAACTGCTTGGACGGGCTGACTGTGAACGAGGGCGTCTTCTCGCCGTGGAACGGACACAGGCCCAGGTAGTTCTGGCCGGACTTTTTCAGCTCCACCGAGCGCGCCACGACGTCGACGATGTCGACGCGCGCCAGCAGATCCTGGATGAAGCCTTGGGCGATCACGACGCAATTATCGCCTGCCCCAACCGCAGGCAAACTAGCGGTGCTCCGGCGCAGCCTCGGAGAGCCAGCCCAGCAGGGCCGCGTGGAAAGCCGCGGGGTCCTGCAGCTGGGGCGAATGCCCGAGGTCGGCGAATTCCGCCAGGTGCGCGTTGCGCTTAGTTACCACTTTGTGTTCGTGACGAAGTATCGGCGCAAGTGCTTCACCGGGGCGATGATCGAGCGGCTTCGTGAGATCGTGATCGGCCTTTGCGAGGATTGGCAGGCGGAGCTGATCGAGATGAACGGCGAGGAGGACCACGTCCACATGCTGCTCGGGTTGAACCCGAAATGCGCACCGAGCATCGTGGCCAACAACTTCAAAACCGTGACGAGCCGGTTGCTGCGCAAGGAATTTCCGGTGCCGCGGGCGCAGTATCGGCAACCGGTGCTTTGGAGTCGAAGCTATTTTGTTGCGAGCGTCGGCGGAGCCCCTCTGTCCGTGATCAAGCAGTACATCGAGCAGCAAGCAAGGCCCCTTTGACGCGGTCCTGCGGCCGGCGTGCGCCGCCTCACCACCACCCAAGCCGGACGGCTCCGCTTATGGGGCGCTCCGCGCCCGGCCGGCTATGGATGCAGCACTGCGGCGCGTTTCGGTAGACCGGGTCGCCGGCATCGTCGGCCCCCGCCCACTGCGGTGGCAGCGCCAGCAGCGCGCCAAGAGCCCAGGCGCATAGCCGCTGGGGCGCAGAGTTCATGCCGGGATGCGCGGCGAAAGTGCCGGGCTAGTGTGATGTCCAATAATTAGCTTTGCATTTGCTTCTTTGTGTGTCGGGTCGGCGGTGCAGTGCAGCCAGGTTTGATCTGTTCGAGAGTTTGGCGGCACTTGGTCAGCTTGGCTTGAATGGACTCGACGGTAGCGGTCCAGACGAAGGGCTTGGGATCTTCGTTCCAGGCGCCCAGGAACTGAGCGATGGCGGCCTGTAAATCGGCGACGCTGGCGAAGGAGCCACGTCGCACGGCCTTGGACGTGAGTTCGCCAAACCAGCGCTCGACCAGATTGAGCCAGCTGGCGCTGGTGGGGACGAAGTGGGGGATGAATCTCGGGTGCCGCTTCATCCAGGCCTGCACATTCGGATGCTGGACACTGCACTAGGAGCCGAGGCGGGTCTTGACCAGAGCGGAGACGCGCGTCATGTCGGCGCGGCCGGCCAGCCGGGGCTTCAGAAGCGCCATCACCTTGCCCATTGCCTGCGGGCCGGAGGCGCCGGCCTCGGCCATGGCCGCTTCGATTGCGGCCGCCAGTTCCTGCTCCGACAGCTGCTGCGGCAGGTATTGCTTCAGAAGTTCGAGCTCGGCGGCTTCCTTGTCGGCCAGGTCGGTGCGGCCCGCCGCCCGGAACTGCTCGATCGAATCGCGCCGTTGCTTGATCAGGCGCTCGGTCACCGCGATCACCGCCGCGTCATCCACCGGCTTGCGCTCGTCGATTTCCTTCTGCTTGACGGCGGCCATCAGCAGCCGGATGGCCGACAGACGCTCGGGCTGCCGCGCCTTGAGCGCCGCCTTCATGTCTTCGTTGATCTGGTCCTTCAGGCCCAATGCGATCCGTCTGCCGCGTACGGTCAGTACATCTTCTTGGGAAGCATCTGGCTGCGCAGGCGCTTGAAATGGCGCTTGATCGCGGCCGACTTCTTGCGCTTGCGCTCGGCGGTGGGCTTTTCGTAGAACTCGCGGGCGCGCAGCTCGGTGAGCAACCCGCTTTTCTCTATCGTGCGCTTGAAGCGGCGCAGGGCGACTTCAAATGGCTCGTTCTCCTTGACGCGAATGGTCGGCATTTGCTCGAAGCTTCTCCGATGTGTCCTAATGTTGGGTTGGTTCCCCGAACGCGACCGCTCGCCGCGGTCCGGATCGGCGCTGAAAAATTGGTAACCAGATATCTTAAACGAAATGGGCCGGCCTGCGAACCGCGCGCGGCGGCTGGAAAAAGGGGTGCCAGGCTTGAGGGTCCTTGGAATCGAGACGTCGTGCGACGAAACCGGCATCGCCGTCTTCGACAGCGACAGCTGGTCGGTCGTGCACGCGGTGCACAGCCAGGTCGAACTGCACCGCGACTACGGCGGTGTCGTACCGGAACTCGCCTCGCGCGACCACATCCGACGCGTGCTGCCGCTGATCGAAGATGTGCTGGGACGCGCGAATCTGGTAAGGGGCGACATTGATGCCGTGGCCGTCACGGCCGGCCCCGGCCTGATCGGGGCCCTGCTGGTCGGATGCAGCATCGGGTCGGCACTCGGTTACGCGCTGGGCCGGCCGGTGATCGGCGTGCACCACCTGGAAGGCCATCTGCTGTCGCCACTGCTGCAGCGCCCCGGGCCGCAATTTCCGTTCGTCGCGCTGCTGGTGTCCGGCGGGCACACGCAGCTGTTGTACGTCGAGCGGATCGGAAGCTACCGGCTGCTGGGCGAGACGCTCGACGACGCAGCCGGCGAGGCCTTCGACAAGGCGGCCCAGCTCCTGGGCCTGGAGTACCCGGGCGGACCCGCGCTGTCGCGCCTTGCACAGTTCGGCACGCCCGGCTCGGTGCAGCTGCCGCGGCCGATGATTCACAGCGGCGACCTGGACTTCAGCTTCAGCGGCTTGAAGACCGCGGTGCTCACGGCGGTGCGGCGCGCCACCAACCTGTGCGACCAGGTGCGCGCCGACATTGCGCTGGGCTTCGTGGAGGCAGCAGTCGACGTCCTGACCGCCAAGTCGCTGAAGGCCGTGCAACAGTGCGGCTGCCCGCGCCTGGTCGTCAGCGGCGGCGTCAGCGCCAACAGCCAGTTACGCGCCCGCCTGACCGGCGCGCTGGCGGCTGCCGGCGCAGAGGTTCACTTTCCGCCGCTCGAGCTGTGCACCGACAACGGGGCGATGATCGCGCTGGCCGGCTGGGCCAACCTGGAGCGCGGCGTTCGACCGGGAGCGATTCCCGCCATCACGGTTCGCCCGAGGTGGCCGCTGGAGTCGATTGGCGCAGAAGGTTGAGAGTTCAGCTGCCCGCCCCGATCCGGCCCTCCGTGCCGGCGCGCAACTTGGCGATGTTCCCGCGGTGGCGCCACACCAGAAGCGCGCTCATCGCGAGCAGGATGCCTGCCCGGGGGTCGGGACCGTCGATCAGCACGAGCAGCACCGGAGCGCCGATCGCCGCGATCAGCGATGCCAGCGAGGAAAAGCGGGTGGCCAGCGCCACCGCCAGCCACAGCCCGCAACAGGCCAGGCCCAGCCAGGGTTCGAACGCAATCAGCACGCCGAGAAACGTCGCAACGCCCTTGCCCCCCTGGAACCGCAGGAAGACGGGAAACACGTGTCCGAGAAACGCGGCCGCGCCGCAGGCGATGGGCCACAACGCATCGGCGTCGCCCAGCTGGCGCCCGAGCCAGACTGCCAGTGCGCCTTTGCCGGCATCCCCGAGCAGGGTCAGCACCGCGGCGGCGCGGCTGCCACCGCGCAACACGTTGGTTGCGCCGGGGTTGCCTGATCCGTACGTACGCGGATCGGCTTGCCGCAGTGCCCGGCTCACGAGCACGGCGAAAGGAACCGACCCCAGCAGGTAGGCCAAGACGAGGGCCAGCTCGTTCATCGCAGAGCCCCCCTACGCGCGCTGCGCGCGCTTCGGAGGGCATGCCCTCCATGGCCCGCAGCGCGCGACGGAGAGCACCCCCACGAACCGCGCACGGCGAAGGAGGACCTCCGAACCGCGCACGGCGAAGGAGGGCACGTCCTGCGTAGCGCGCAGCGCGGAGCAGGACACGTCGTCCGAAGCGCGTAGCGCGGAGCGGGGCATGTCCTCCGAAGCGCACAGCGCGAAGGAGGATCACCCGCGCGGATGGTGGCGGGCATGAAGATCCTTCAGGCGCTGGCGGGCCACGTGCGTATAGATCTGCGTGGTGGAGATGTCGGCGTGACCGAGCAGCAATTGCACGACGCGCAGGTCGGCCCCGTGGTTCAGCAGGTGGGTCGCAAAAGCGTGCCGCAATCCGTGCGGCGATAAAGGCGCCACGATGTCCGCCTTGGCTGCGTAGCGGCGCACCAGCTTCCAGAACATCTGCCGGGTCATCGCACCGCCGCGCGTTGTCACGAACACGGCATCGCTGCGGCGGCCGGCCAGCAGGGCCGGGCGCCCGCTTTGCAGGAACAGTTCCAGCGCCGCCCGCGCCATCTCGCCGATCGGCACGACGCGTTCCTTGGCACCTTTTCCGACCACGCGCACCAGGCCATCGGCCATGGACAGCTCGATCATCCGCAACCCGGTCAACTCGGACACCCGCAAACCGGTCGCATACAGCGTCTCCAGCATCGCGCGGTCGCGCAAGGCGAGCGGGGATTGTCCTTGGGGCGCTGCGAGCAGCGCATCGACCTGCGCCTCGCTGATCGTCTTGGGAAAGCGCGCCGCCCGCCGCGCACCCACCAGGCGCAGGGTCGGGTCGGACTCGATCGCCCCCTCGCGCAGGGCCCAGCGGTAGAAGCGCCGCAGGCTCGCCAGCCGCCGGTTCGCGGTCGAGGCCCGTGTCGTCGGGTGGCGCGCGGCCAGGTAACCGGTCAGCGCCTGCTCGTCGGCTTCGAGCAGGCGACGCGGCCGCAGCCAGGCCGCCAGATCCTGCAGGTCACGACGGTAGGCCGCCAGCGAGTTTTCCGCCAGGCCGTCTTCCAGCCACAGTGCTTCGATGAATCGATCCAGCTGCGGGTCGAGCGGCGGGTCCTGCGTCGATTGGTCGATCTGCGGATCCCGCGCCGCCGGCGCCTCAGGTCGATCCATCGACGATCGCGTAATGCGCTTCGCCCTCACCTACCGCAGGACCGACCAAACCCTTGGGGAGCGGAAACACGACCTCCTCGATCACGCCGTCGAGCGAGCGCACGTCGTGCGCGCCCATCTGTCGCAGCCGGTCGACGACGTCCCGCACCAGCAGCTCGGGCGCCGAGGCGCCGGCCGTCAGCCCGATCCTCGAGTGCCCGACCAGCCACTGCGGATCGACCCCCGTGGCGTCCTCGACCAGGTAGGCCGGGACGCCGAAACGCTCGGCGACCTCGCGCAGCCGGTTCGAGTTGGAGCTGTTGCGGCTGCCCACCACGATCACCAGATCGACCTGCGCCGCCAGCGCCTTGACCGCATCCTGGCGATTCTGGGTCGCATAGCAGATGTCGGCCTTCTTCGGCTCCGCGATGGCCGGGAACCGGCGCTTGAGCGCCGTCACCACCAGCGCGGCATCGTCGACCGACAACGTGGTCTGGGTCACATAGGCCAGGTGTTCCGGATCCCGCACCTCGAGCTGGTCGACGTCTTCGGGCGTGCCCACCAGGTAGATGCCGCCATCGGCCTGCCCCATCGTGCCTTCCACTTCGGGGTGGCCGGCGTGCCCGATCATCACGATCTCGCGACCCTGGGCGCGCATCTTGGCCACCTCCACGTGCACCTTGGTGACCAGCGGGCAGGTCGCGTCGAACACGTTCAGTCCGCGCTTGCGCGCCGCCGTGCGCACCGCGCGCGAGACACCGTGCGCCGAGAACACGAGCGTCGCGCCAATCGGCACCTCATCCAGTTCCTCGACGAAAATCGCGCCCTTGGCACGCAGCTGCGCGACCACGTGTGTGTTGTGGACGATCTCGTGGCGAACGTAGATCGGCGCCCCGTGCCGCTCGAGCGCTCGTTCGACGATTTCGATCGCCCGGTCCACGCCGGCACAAAAGCCTCGTGGCTGAGCCAGCAGAATTTCGATCATGTGACGCACCTCCGATCCCAACTGGGGCCGCCCCCTCCCCGATGCGGCCGACTCCCGTGGACAGCCTTGTCGCCGTGCCCCGATTGGGTTCGACTTGCGACCTGACCGCATTCTATCGAAGGAGGCTGGCTTGACACTGCAAGCGCCCGCCAATCGGCGCTGGCCGAGCTCGGAGCGCCCCGCCCAGCGCCTGCTGGCGCAGGGAGCGCAGGCGCTGAGCGATGCCGAGCTGCTGGCACTGTTGATGGGCACCGCCCTGGCCGGCGCCTCGGCGCTGGAGCTGGCCCGGCGCGCGCTGTCCGAGCTGGGCGGCCTGGCCGGGGTCCTGAACGCTTCGCGCTCACAGTTCGAGGCGGTCGCCGGCCTGGGTGCGCTGCGCCACGCGCGGGCGCAAGCCGCCCTGGAGATCGCCAAGCGGCTGCTGCGCCAGGACCTGGCACGCGGGCCGGTACTGAGCGCGCCGGGCCGGGTACGCGACTTCCTGCGCCTGAGCTTCGGCCGCATCGTTGGCCTCGAAGAAGCCCGCGCGCGAGCCGTTGCGCGCGCACGCCGTACGGCGTGCGGGGAAGCTCGGCGAAAAGCTTGGGCAGCTGGGCGTCGGCGCGCTTGGCGATGTCCCGGTATCCAGCGAGCAGTTCGTCGCCGGTCGCGTATTGACATCCTCTCCACGCAAGCGCGCTTCGCGCGCTATGCGTGGAGATTCCCGGAGAGGCAAGCAAGGCCCCTTTGACGCGGTCCTGCGGCCGGCGTGCGCCGCCTCACCACCACCCGAGCCGGACGGCTTCGCTTATGGGGCGCTCCGCGCCCGGCCGCCTATGGATGGAGCACTGCGGCGCGTTTCGGTAGCGGTCTAGGCCGCTGCCGGCGTTTCCGATAGAATTGCGGGTTCTTTTGCCGGCCGACCACGATCACAATCGCGGTTCGAGCCGGTCGTTACGGATCAACGCAACACAGCTTTCAGGGACGGAGGCAGGGCATGGCTCGGGTCTGTCAGGTGACCGGCAAGCGGCCGATGGTTGGCAACAACGTATCGCACGCGAACAACAGGACGAAGCGGCGGTTCCTGCCGAACCTTCAGTACCGGCGCTTCTGGCTGGAAGGTGAGAAGCGCTGGGTGCGCCTGCGGCTGACCAACGCGGCGTTGCGGATCGTCGATCGCGATGGCATCGAGGCCGTGCTGGCCAAGATCGCCGGCAAGAGCGGCGCCAAGAACGGCGCCAAGAACGCGTAGTCCGAGGGAGAAGCAAGATGGCCAAGGGAGCACGCGAGAAAATCAAGCTCGAGTCGAGCGCCGGTACCGGACACTTTTACACGACCAACAAGAACAAGCGCACGACGCCGGAAAAGCTCGAATTGATGAAGTTCGATCCGGTCGCGCGCAAGCACGTCGCGTACAAGGAAGTGAAGCTGAAGTAGGCGGCTTCGCTCGCGCCAGTACCCTAACCCCCGCCCCTTTCCCGCAAGCGGGCGAGGGGCGATCCGGTTCCACCCCTTAAACGTTCCCACACTGGCCGAGGCGCCCGAGCATTGACTGGGGCGCACGTGCGCTGCCGAGTCGTGCGTCAACGTCGAAGGAGAGGCGATCGATCGCTCCTTCACTCCTTCACATTACCTGGGGGGAGCACGAGGGGGCCAGCCCAGCCCCCTCGTTCTTTTCCTCCAACCCTTTCCGGCCGAAGGCCGGAAAGGGTGAGGGTCCGGCGGGCTGAGGCTTACCCGACGGTTGCCGGCGCGTAACTGCGGATGCGGGCGGCCGCTTCCTGCAGCGCCTGGATTCCGCTGGCTTCCGCCCGGGCGATCCAGCCCTGCAAGTGGCTCAGCATCTCGTCGCGCGACACGGCTGCGTGCTGCCAGGTCGCGGTCAGTTCGTCGTGCATTTCGACCAGCGTCTTGAGCACGCCGCTTCGGTTCAGAAGCTCGGCCAGCGTCTGTTGCTGCGCGGCCGGCATCGCCGCCGAGCGGCGCGCCACCCACTTCTTCAGCCCCGCGAAGCGGGCGTGCTCGGGCGCCGGCAGGCGCAGCCGCTCCAGCTCGTCGTGGAACGCTTTCTTCGTTGCGCGCGCGTAGCGCGCCAGCAGATCGTATCGATTGGACACCACCGCCTGCAGCGTCTGCAGGTCGATGGCCGGGCGCACCCCGCTCACGCGCGGCACCGGGGCGGTGCGCAGCACCTTGGCCAGGCCGACCCACTGCAGCACCCGGATGTATGCCCAGCCCAGATCGAACTCGTACCACTTGTTCGACAGGCGTGCCGAGGTCGGATACGTGTGGTGGTTGTTGTGCAGCTCCTCGCCGCCGACCAGAATGCCCCACGGAACGATGTTGGTGCTGCAGTCGGGGTGATCGAAATTCCGATAACCCCAGAAGTGGCCGATGCCGTTGATCACGCCGGCAGCGAAGAACGGGATCCAAAGCATCTGGACGCCCCACACCGCCAGCCCGGCCACGCCGAACAGCAGCACGTCGGTCACCAGCATCACGCCGCAGCCCTGCCAGCTCCAGCGCGAATACACATTGCGCTCCAGCCAGTCGTTGGGCGTTCCGTGGCCGTAGCGGGCCAGCGTTTCGGGATTGGTCTTCTCGGCCATGTACAGCTCGGCGCCGCGCCACAGCACGGTGCGCAGCCCCTTGGTCTGGGGGCTGTGCGGATCGTCGACGGTCTCGCACTTGGCATGGTGCTTGCGGTGCACCGCGACCCAGTCGCGCGTCGCCATGCCGGTGGTCAGCCACAGCCAGAGGCGGAAAAAGTGGCTGGCGACCGGGTGCAGGTCCAGCGCGCGGTGCGCCTGCGAGCGGTGCAGGAAGATCGTGACGCCCGCGATCGTGACGTGAGTCAGCGCCAGGGTTATCAGGATCAGTTCAAACCAGGTCGGACGGAGCAGACCCCCGTCGAGGAATTCAAGCAGATGCATCCAAGCTCCAGAAACCCTTGCGAACGACGTGCCCCGGCACGTGCACCGCAAAGTGACGTTTGCGAACGATTCACTTAGCCAGCCGGGTGGATCAGCCCACGCGGTGGCAACTGCGCCTTGTCGAATCCGGCGCTTGCTCCAATAGGGTCATTGTACCTGCCGCCTGGTGGCAGATCGGGCTCGGAAGCCGGCAAACTGGCCGCAACTTGCGCAGTGTCAGCGCGGGCTCTCAGAGCTCGCCGGCGCCTCGAGAATACGTACGTCCCTGCGCGGGTATGGGATGTTGATGCCATGTTCAGCGTATCGCTTATATACGGCAATCGCAACAGCCGATTGCACGTCCATGCGGCCACGCGCCGGGTCCTCGATCCAGAAGCCGATTTCCAGCAGCAGCCCGTCGGCGCCGAATTCGACCAGCAGCGAGGTCGGAGCAGGATCGGCCACCACCCGGGCGGTCGAGCGGGCGGCCTCTTCACCCAGCCGCATCGCCAGCTCCAGGTCGGATTCGTAGGCGATCGCGATGCGCAAGGCCAGGCGCACGCGCGGGTCGGTCAGCGAATGGTTGACCACCGGGGAGGAGATCAGCATCTCGTTCGGAACCACGGTCTCGGTGCCGTCCAGCGAGCTCAGCAGCGTGTAGCGGGTGTTGATCTGAGTGACCGTGCCGTAGTACTTGTCGGTCGAACCGGCCACCGTGATCAGGTCGCCGATCCTCAGGCTGCGGTCCAGCAGCAGGATGAATCCGCTGACGTAGTTGCTGGCGATGCGCTGCAGCCCCAGTCCGAGCCCGACGCCCAGCGCCCCGCCGAACACCGACAGCACGGTCAGATCGATGCCCGAGACGGCCAGCGCGGTCAGCACCGCGACCAGGATCAGGATGGCCCGCACGATGCGGCCGAGGACGACCCGGAAGTTGCGATCCAGGCCCGGCGTGGCCGACAGACGCGTTTCGACCAGCGAGCCGACCCACATCGCCACCAGCAGGCTCACCAGCGTGGTGGCGAGCGCGGTCATCACCGACCACAACGAGACGGTGGTCGCCTTGCCCATCGGGATCCGGGTGGCTTCCAGCCAGTCGACCACGTCCGTCAGCGCGCCAGTCACGTACAGCGCGGCGAAGCCCCAGGCGACATAGGCGATGACCCGTTCGAAGGCTGCGATCAGCGCCACGCTGATCAGCGCACGCCGCATCGCGTACACCAGCAACCGCACCGCCGCTAGGGCGCCGACCAGCGCGAGCGCCAGGCGCAACAGCCGCGCGTCGGCCGCGCTGTTGATCAGGTTCGCCGCGCGCAGCGCGAATTCCCCGGCCCACAGCAGCAGCCAGGCGCTGGCCGGAAACGCCAGGCGCCGCGCCCCTTCGATCGAAAACTGCAGCAGGTCCAGGGAAACTTTCTGGCGCACCGCCGCGTCCAGGCGCGCGTCGATCCGGTACCGCACGGCGCGCGCGGTGCCCCACGCGATCGCGAGCGACAGCACGATCGCGGCCGCCTCCCAGGCCTGGCGCGGCCGCGCCAGGCCTTCGGCCAGCGCATCGAGCAGTTCGCGCAAAGGCGAGTCGTTCAAGCCTTTTTCTCCAGCACGGCAGCGAAGAAGCCGTCCGTGTCGTGCAGGTGCGGCAGCATCACCAGCCAGGGCGCGAAGCGCTCGGCATGGTCGACGTGGATGCCCTGCTGGCGCAGCACCTCCGCGGCTGAAATCGGCGCGAATTCCGGATGCTCGGACAGGAAGGCGGCCACCACCTCCTGGTTCTCGATCGCCAGCACCGAGCAGGTCGCGTAAACCAGGCGCCCGCCGGGTTTGACCAGGCGCGCCGAGGCGCGCAGCACATCCGACTGCACGCCGGTGAGGCGCTCGAGCTCGCTTTCGTCAAAGCGCCATTTCAGGTCCGGGTTGCGCCGCAAGGTGCCGCTGCCGCTGCATGGCGCGTCCACCAGCAGCCGGTCGATCTTGCCGGCCAGACGCTTGACCCGGACGTCGCCGGTGGCACGGATCGCCACGGGATGCACGTTGGACAGTCCGCTGCGCGCCAGGCGCGGGTTAAGCCCCGCCAGCCGCTTGGCGTTCACGTCGAACGCGTAGATGCGCCCGGTCGACTTCATCAGGCTGCCGATCGCCAGCGTCTTGCCCCCGGCCCCGGCACAGAAATCGACGACCATGTTGCCGCGCCGTGGCGCCATCAGGCGCGCCACCAGCTGGCTGCCTTCGTCCTGCACTTCGATGCGCCCATCCTTGTACATAGGCCAGCGCGTCAGGGCCGGCTTCTCGCGCAGGCGGATGCCGTCCGGGCTGTAGGGCGTGGCGGTGGCATCCAGCGCGCCGTCGCCGCGCCGCACCGCACGGAATTCAGCCAGGACCGATTCGCGCTCGGCCTTGATCGTGTTCACTCGCAGATCGAGTGGCGCCGCCTGGGTAAGCGCCCCCAGCAGCGCACCCGCGTCGTGATACTGCACCGTGATCCTCTGGAACAACCACATCGGCACCTCGGCCCGCACCGCCGGCGGCGCGCGCTGCAGGTCGATCGACAGCGCGCCGCGCACCGCGCGCTCGTCGCCGCGCAGCAGGCGCGGCTCCAGGCTCTCGGTCCCATAACGGCGCGCCAGCTCGATCAGCGCCGCCAGGTGCGGAGCGCGCCGCGGATCGGCCGTCTGCATCATCCAGCGCAGCGTGGCGAGCCGGCGCAGCGTATCGAAGGCGGTCTCGGCCACCATGCTGCGCTCGGACGAGTTCAGGCGCCGGTCGGCCTTGAAATGGCGCGACATCACCGCATCGGCCGGCCCATCGAAGCGAAGCAGGCGCGACAGCAGCTGGGTCAGGCTGTCCACCACGGCCGGACTGATTCGAGGCCCGCTCATGTCACCGCGCAAGGATCAACAACTCCTGCGATTCAATGCCCTGCACCGTCACGCGCTCGCCGTCGAGCTGGACGCGACCGTCCAGGATCCATCGAACGCAGCGCGGCAGCAGCACGTGCTCCTGCGCGAGCACGCGCGCCGCCAGCGCCTCTTCCGTATCGTCCGGCCGGACCGCGACCGCGGCCTGCGCGACGATCGGGCCGCCGTCGACCTGCTCGGACACGAAATGAACGGTGGCCCCGTGCAGCCGCACCCCGGCCTGCAGCGCCCGCCGGTGCGTGTTCAGCCCCGGAAACGCCGGCAGCAGCGACGGGTGGATGTTCAGCAGCCGGCCGCGGTAGCGCGACACGAAGGCAGCAGTCAGCAGGCGCATGAAGCCGGCCAGCACGATCAGCGCCGGCTGGTGCGGATCGATCGCCTCCGCCAGCGCCGCATCGAACGCCTCGCGCGATGCGAAGTTCGCATGCGGCAGTACCGAAGCCGCAACCCCGTGGTCGCGCGCGACCTGAAGGCCTCGCGCCTGTGGCTGATTGCTGATGACCGCGGCCACCTCGATTCCGGGATCGGCGCGCCAGTTCTCGGCCCGGGCCGTGCGCAGCAGCGCCTCCAGGTTGCTGCCGCGCCCGGAGACCAGGCATACGACGGATCGGGGGGTGGATTTCATTTTGACGGCCACTGCATTGCGCGCGGCATTGTACGCGGCGACTTCAAAAGGGGCCGTGAAAGCTCAAGTAAATCAAGATGTTCCGACCCGGCACCCTATAATTGGCGCATCGCTGACGATCCGTGCGGGCTTGAATCGAACGATGCGCGTTTTTCACGGGCTACCAGGGCTTGCCGAGCGGCGGGCCTGCGCGCTGTCGATCGGAAATTTCGATGGCATCCACCGCGGACATCGTGCTTTGCTCAGGCGCGTGGTCCAGGTCGGCCAGCGCGAGGGGCTGGCGGCTGCGGCCATGACGTTCGAGCCCCATCCGCGCGAGTTTTTCTCGCCCGACAACGCCCCGGCCCGCATCGCCAACCTGCGCGACAAGATCGACGGACTGCGACGCGCCGGCATCGAGCGCGTGTTCGTGCAGCATTTCAATCGAAACTTCGCCTCGCTCGGCCCCGAGCAGTTCATCCGGCGCATCCTGGTTCAGGGCTGCCAGGCCCGCTGCCTGCTGGTGGGCGACGATTTTCGCTTCGGGGCGCGGCGCGCGGGCGACGTCGCGCTGCTGCGGCGCGAAGCGGCGGCGGGCGGATACACCGTCGAGCAGATCGAGCCGGTGCTGCTGGGCGCGGATCGCGTTTCGAGCTCCAGGATCCGCGCGGCGCTGGACGAAGGCGATCTGGCGCAGGCCAATGAGCTGCTCGGACACCCGTACGCGATCAGCGGACGGGTGCTGCACGGATCCAAGCTCGGCCGGCAGATCGGCTTTCCGACGCTGAATCTGCGCTTCGCGCATCGCCGGCCGGCCCTGCACGGAATCTTCGCGGTGCGCGTGCACGGAATCGGAACGCGCGCTTTGCCGGGCGTGGCCAGCATCGGACTGCGGCCCACGGTCGATGACAGCGGCCGATGGCTGCTGGAGGTGCACCTGTTCGACTTCTCGGACGAGGTGTACGGACGACTGGTCCAGGTCGAGTTCGTGCAGAAGCTGCGCGACGAAGCGCGCTTCGACTCGATCCAGGAGCTGGCCGCAGCGATCCGGCACGACGCCGAGCGCGCGCGGGCCGTTTTCGACGGGGCAACGGCGTGAACGACAACGACGTGAAGAACAAACGCAAGGGGCCCTCCGGGACCGGCCTGCCCTCCGAAGCGCCTACAGGCGCGAAGGAGGGCTCCACGCGCTACCCCCTGAATCTTCCCCAGACCCCGTTTCCCATGCGCGGCGACCTGCCCAAGCGCGAGCCGCAGTGGGTCAAGGAGTGGGACGAGCGCAAGGTCTATGCGGCGATCCGCGCTGCGCGCAAGGGCGCACCGCGATTCATCCTGCACGACGGGCCGCCGTACGCCAACAGCGAAATTCACCTGGGCACCGCGGTCAACAAGATCCTGAAGGACATCGTCGTCAAGTCCAAGTCGCTCGGCGGCTTCGACGCGGTCTACGTGCCGGGCTGGGACTGCCACGGCATGCCGATCGAGATTCACATCGAAAAGCAGTTCGGCAAGAACCTGCCGCGCGCCGAGGTGCAGGCGCGGTGCCGAGCTCACGCGACCGCGCAGATCGCGCTGCAGATGAAGGGCTTCAAGCGGCTGGGCGTGCTGGGCGACTGGGACAACCCGTACCGGACCATGACTTTCAAGGCCGAAGCCGACGAGATCCGCACCCTGGGCCGCGTGATCGAGCGCGGTTTCGTGTACCGGGGCTTGAAGCCGGTCAACTGGTGCTTCGACTGCGGCTCGGCCCTGGCCGAGGCCGAGGTCGAATACGCGGACCGCAACTCGCCGGCGATCGACGTCGCCTTCCCGCTGGCTGCCGGCGAACACGCGCGGGTGGCCGCCGCGTTCGGGGTGGCAGCGCTGGACAAGCCGGTTTTCACGGTGATCTGGACCACGACCCCGTGGACCATCCCGGCCAACCAGGCGCTGAACTTTCATCCCGAGCTCGCGTATTCGCTGGTCGATTGCGGCGACCGCCTGCTGATCCTGGCCGAGGCGCTGGTGCCCGCATGCCTGCAGCGCTTCGGCCTGCACGGACAGATCGTCGCAACCGCGCGCGGCGCCGACTTCGACCGCGTCAATTTCGATCACCCGCTGGCCCGTCTGCACCCCGGCTACCAACGCCACGCGCCGGTGATGCTCGCCACCTACGTCAGTTCCGAGGACGGAACCGGCATCGTGCATTCGGCGCCGGCCTACGGCGTGGAGGACTTCAACTCCTTCAAGCGGTACGGCATGAGCGACGAGGCGATCCTGAACCCGGTGCTGGCCGACGGCGTGTATGCGGCCGAGCTGCCGCTGTTCGGCGGCCTGAAGATCTGGGACGCCAATCCGAAAATCGTCGACCGCTTGCGCGAGTCCGGCAATCTGCTGCACGCGGTAACGCTCAACCACAGTTACCCGCACTGCTGGCGCCACAAGACCCCGCTGATCTTCCGGGCCGCATCGCAGTGGTTCATCCGGATGGACGGGCCGACCGCCGACACGCGCGGCGTGATGCAGACCGAGACGGTCGGCGAAACGCTGCGCCAGACCTCGTTGCACGCGGTCGAGGCGACCACCTTCTACCCGGGCTGGGGCAAGGCGCGCCTGCACGCGATGATCGCCAACCGTCCCGACTGGTGCATCTCGCGCCAGCGCAACTGGGGCGTGCCGCTGCCGTTTTTCATCGAACGCGCCAGCGGCGAGCTGCACCCGCGCACGCTGGAGCTGCTCGAGCGGGCCGCGCAACTGGTCGAATCCGGCGGAGTCGAGGCCTGGTCGCGCGCGCGCGCCGAGGACCTGCTGCCTGCCCAGGAGGCGGCCCGGTACGAGAAGATCAACGACATCCTGGACGTGTGGTTCGACTCGGGCTCGACCCACCGTACCGTGATGCGCGGCTCGCACTCCGCCGAGCTCGGGTACCCGGCCGACCTGTACCTGGAAGGCTCGGACCAGCATCGCGGCTGGTTTCATTCGTCCCTGCTGATCGGCGCGGCGATCGACGGCCGGGCGCCGTACCAGTCGCTGCTGACGCACGGCTTCACGGTGGACGCCCAGGGCCGAAAGATGAGCAAGAGCCTGGGCAACGGCATCGATCCGCAGCAGCTCGCCTCCGAAATGGGCGCCGAGATCATCCGGCTGTGGGTGGCGGCGACCGACTACTCGGGCGAGATGTCGATCGGCCAGGAAATCCTGAAGCGCGTCGTCGAAAGCTACCGGCGCATCCGCAACACGCTGCGCTTCCTGCTCGCCAACACCAGCGACTACGAAGTGGCGACCGACGCGGTGCCGCTGGAGCACATGCTCGAGATCGATCGCTACGCGATCGCGCTGACCGCCCAGTTCCAGGCCGAGGCGCGCGCACACTTCGACCGCTTCGAATTCCACCCGGTCGTCGCCAAGCTGCAGACCTTCTGCTCCGAAGACCTCGGCTCGTTCTATCTCGATATCCTGAAGGATCGCCTGTACACCAGCGGCGCGTCCTCGCGCGCGCGGCGCTCGGCGCAGACCGCGCTGTGGCACATCGGCAGCAGTCTGCTGCGCCTGATGGCGCCGTTCCTGTCGTTCACGGCCGAGGAGGCTTTCAAGGTGTTCGTGCGCAACGGCGACGCGACCATCTTCACGGAGCTGTACCACGAGCTGCCGCCGGTGGCCGGAGCCGAGGCGCTGCTGGCCAAGTGGTCGCGTATCCGCGCGGCGCGGGCCGAGGCGCTCAAGAGCATCGAGGTGATGCGTGAAGCCGACCGCCTGGGCTCGTCGCTGCAGGCCGAGATCGACGTGTATGCGGCCGGCGAGCGCCATGCGACCCTGGCCACCCTGGGCGACGAGCTCAGGTTCGTCACGATCACCAGCCGCGCGACCTTGCATCCGGTGGCGGACGAGGCGGCACAGCGCATCGACGTCGTCGCGAGCGTGCACGCCAAGTGCGAACGCTGCTGGCACTACCGCGCCGACGTCGGCGCCGACCCCGCCCATCCGGGCATCTGCGGACGCTGCGTGAGCAACCTGTTCGGAACCGGCGAAGCGCGGGAGTTCGCGTGATGGCGGCCGTCGGCCTGCGCGTGGGAAGCCAGCGCCTCCTGCCCTGG
Organism: uncultured beta proteobacterium; assembly: GCA_963739145.1. Lineage (GTDB taxonomy): Bacteria > Pseudomonadota > Gammaproteobacteria > Burkholderiales > Burkholderiaceae_F > VBCK01. The sequence goes on along the minus strand of CAVTZO010000001.1, from coordinate 26,261 downwards.
CTCGGCGTGGCGCTGCTGATCGTCGCGGCCGACCAGTTCAGCAAGATCGTGATCGAGAACGCGTTCCGCCTGGGCGATGTGCGGCCGGTAACCAGTTACTTCAGCCTGGTGCTGGCGCACAACCGGGGCGCGGCGTTTTCCATGTTCGATGGCGGCCCCGGCTGGCACGCGCGGGCCCTGACCGGGCTGGGCATCGCCGCGTGCGTGTTCATCCTGTACCTGCTGGCCCGGCACGGCGCGCAGCGCCTTTGATGTCCTGTGCGTCAGGCGCGTGTGCGGGGCAATGAGGGGGGCGAAGATGGCGGCAACGATCACGATGAGGAGGAAGACAAGTCCGGCAATTGCCCATCGCTGATGGAGGAAGCGGACCCAGAATCCCGGGCGGCGCTCTGGTAGCTCGTCCGGACTGTCGCCCGTCTCGGGGATGCTGGTCAGGCCGACGAGGGCATCGCTGGTGTCGGGGGTGCTCCACGTGCTCATCGAGGGACCCTCATGACAGCCGGATCTTGGGGTTCAAGTAGGCGTAGATGACGTCAACGAAAAGATTGATAAGGACGAAGCACAGCGCCACGACCAGCACCACGCCTTGAATTTCCGGGATGTCCTTGTCACTGATGGCCTGGATGATGTACGTGCCGAGTCCTGGCAGGGAGAAAATCTGTTCGATGATCAGGGTGCCTCCGAGGAGATACCCGAATTGGATGCCGATGACCGTCACGGCCGGGCTCAGGGCGTTCTTCAGGGCGTGCTTCCCGACGACCATGCGTGGGCTCAGTCCCTTCGCCACGGCCGTACGCATGTAGTCCTGGTCCAGGGTGTCGATGAGCGCCCCCCGGACTTGGCGACGATCACGGCGGAACCGCCGATGCCGAGTGCCAGCCAGGGAAGGAGCAGGTCTTGGAACCATTCCGCCGGCGATTGGGCGAACGGTGTGTACCCGAGCGCCGGCAGCCACTGCAGCTTCACGGCAAAGACGATCACGAGCAACATGGCGAGCCAGAAGTCCGGGATCGCCACGGCGATGCTCGAGCCAACGGTGACTCCGCGGTCCGTGCCGTCCCCTGGTGGAGCCCCGCGACGATGCCGGACGGAACGCCCAGCAGTATCGCCACGATCATCCCTCCGGCCGCCACGCTCAGGGTCACGGGGAACCGAGCGGCGATACCGGAGGCGACGGTCTCGTGATTGAAGAGCGAGTTGCCGAGATCCCCGTGAAGAGCGGCCCTGAGCCAGTTCCAGTACTGGGCGAAGAAGCCCTCGTTGAGATGGAGTTGATTCGTGATCTTTGCAATCTCCGCCGGCGTCGCCTTGGTGCCACCGGCCAGGGCGATAGCGGGATTACCCGGAATGATCAAGATGAGCGAATACACGCCCACCGTGATCAAGAAGAGCAGAAGAACAGTGATGAGAAGCCGACGTGCGACGAACGTCAGCAGTGAGCCACTGCCGCCTGACGCCATTACTGTTGGCTAGGGCACTGCGCAGATGTGAAGCGATGCACTGACTGTCGTTCTCCTGAGAGTATCGGGAGGTCGGCTACTTCTTAATGTAGATGCCGGCCAAGTCCGAGCGGCATTGACCGATCGGAGCAACGACGTTGCCGCCAACCCGACTCTTGTTGTAGGCGACGATCGAAGGCATGAACGCGATGGGTACCAGCAGTCCCTGCTCCAGAACCGTCTTGTCGATCTGTTGCATCAAGGGTCCCTGAAGGCTCGGGCTGAGTGACGCATTGGCCTGCTGAATCAGCGGCGTCAGCTGTTGATTCACCGATCCGAGTCCATTGGCCGGGAAACCGGAGGGCTCGAACATCGCTTCGTAGGCGTTTGCCAGGTCCGCCCCGTTGGTGAGCTGCTCCGTGAGGAGCGCGTCGCCCTGCTTCTTGATGTAGATATCAGTCAGGAAGTCGGCACCCGGGATCTGCTGCAACTTTGCCTTGAAGCCGGCGGCAGCCATCTCCGATTGGAGCAGGGCTGCCGCTCTGGCGTAGGTGGCGTCACCAGATGGGATGATCAGGCTGAAGCTCACACCGTTGGGAAAACCGGCCGCTTTCAACATGGCCTTGGCCTTGGCCGGGTTGTACGCATCGGGGATACCGAGCGACTTTGAGTAGCCGGGCGACCAAGAAGGGACCGGCGTGCGGTAGGCCGGCGCCCCAAGCCCGTCGAATATGACACTGTTCACCGCAGGCCGGTTGACCGCGTACTCGAGCGCCGCACGTACCTTCTCGTTGGCGAACGGTCCGGTGTTCTGTCGCAGCTCGATCTCCATCGCATCGTAGGACTTCGTGACGGAAATCCCGATGTTCGGGTTGCTCTTGAGCTGAGGGTAGTTCTGGGGCTCGACTTCGATCATGTCGACGGCACCCGAGGTGAGGGCGGTCGCGGCCTCGGGACCCTGCGTCACCTGGGTGAAGTCCACGCCGCCCAGGGGGTACGCCTTGGCGTTCCAGTACTTTGCGTTCTTGGCGAGAACGATGGATGAACCCTGGCGATAGCTCTTCAACACGAACGGACCCGCTCCGACCGGTTGCGTCGACTGAGTGTTCGAGGCACTCGCGGGATAGATCTGGCCGTCCACGTAGCTGGCTGCCCACAAGAAGTCTCCGGCGGTTGGCTTGCTCAGGTTGACAACCACGGTCGAGGGGTCAGGCGTCTGAATGCTGGAGATGGCGAACAGCGAAGAGCGCAAGGGGCTGGTCTTCGTGTGGTTCAGACTGGCCGCGACGTCGGCAGAGGTGACCGGCTGGCCGTTCGAGAACGTGATGCCCGGTCTGATGTGGAACGTGATCGTCGAGTTGTTGTTCGACACGGTCCAGCTCTGGGCCACTCCACCGCTGACGGCGGTGTTTCCGGGAACCGTCATCGACTGGTAAATGTTCGAGGTCACCGTGAACGAGCAGTCGTTCTCTTCGGTGGCTGGCGCGAAGTCGTTGTTGAACTCGTTGTTGAGGTCGAATCCGTACTTGAGGACGCCGTTGGGATCCGCTGCGGAAGAAGCGGCAGCAGGTCCGCCGGGGGAGAGTGCGAGGACAAGCGGCGCCAAGACGGCCACTGCGACACCGGCTGCAGCGACGGGGCGACCCCTTCGCGGCTCCCCTGCATGCTCGCTGCGTCCGCGTTCGAACCTGCGGCGCAAACGGTGCGTGTCGATCCCCATGACGATCCCCCCGACTCGGTCCGGCACGTTCCACGCAGTGGAATGCCGAATCTCTCCCGATTGGCGGCAATCTATCGGTTTCTGACATCCGTGTCAGGTAGCGGCAGGGTTGACTCAGCGGTACGGAGGATCGTGTGGAATCAGAGCAATCCCTCCCCGAACGTCCGTTGGGGAGTTGCGGCCGGCCAGCCGCCGCCGGCTACGTCAAGCAGCCCTTCGACGGCAGCGCGCTCGATCAAGCGGAAGTTGCCGGAGGCCTTGAGTGCCTAGGAGGAGCACCGAAGGTTGCCGTTCAGAATCACCGACTTGGTCTCGAGGAACGGCAGCAGGCCCTCGGTCCCACCCTCGCGGCCGATGCCCGACTGCTTGAAGCCGCCGAAGGCCATCCCGAAGTCGGTGCGGAAGGCGTTGTGCCCCACCGTGCCCGAGCGCAGCTGGCCGGCCACCTGTCGCGCCCGGTCGACGTCGTTGGTGAAGACGGAGGCATTGAGGCCGTAGATCGTGTCGTTGGCGAGGGCGACGGCGTGGTCCTCGTTGTCGGCCGGGATCACGCTGAGCACCGGCCCGAAGATCTCCTCGCGGGCGATGGTCGAGTGGTTGTCGACGTTGCCGAAGACCGTCGGCTCGATGTAGTAACCGCGGTCGAGGTCCTTGGGCCGACCGCCGCCGGTGGCCAGCGTCGCGCCTTCGGCGATGCCCTTGGCGATGTAGCCCTCGACCCGGTCGCGCTGGCGATCCATGGCGAGCGGCCCCATCTGGGTCTGCGGGTCGAACGGGTCGCCGACCTTGACCTGCGAGAAGGTGCCGGCCAGCGCCTCGACGAACTCGTCGTGGCGGGAACGGCTGACGATGATGCGCGTCAGGGACGAGCAGACCTGCCCGGAGAGGAAGCACTCCGCGCCCGAGATGGCGCTGGCGGCGGTCTGCAGGTCCATGTCGTCGAGGATGACCGCAGCGGACTTTCCGCCGAGCTCGAGCGTGCAGCGGGCGATCCGCTCGCCACAGAGGGAGGCGATGCGGCGGCCGGCCGCGGTCGAACCGGTGAACGTGATCTTGTCGACGCCGGGGTTGCGGACCAGTAGCTCGGAGACCTCGCGATCTGCCGTCACGACGTTGAGGACGCCCGGCGGCAGGCCGATGTCCTCGGCGATCTCGGCGAAGAGATAGGCGTCGCCCGGTGCCTCGGGCGAGGACTTGAGGACGACGGTGCAGCCGGCGAGCAGCGCCGGGGCGATCTTGTAGGAGATCAGGCTGAGGGGCGCGTTCCACGGGATGATCGCGCCGACGACGCCGACCGGCTCGCGGACCAGGAGGCCGAACTCGCCGCCCATGGTGGGCTGCATCCGCTCCTCGAAGGGGAAGGTCGAGGCCAGTCCCGCGTAGTAGTCGAAGACGCCGGCCATCCCGCCGGCCGTGTACTGGGCGATGGCGAAGAGCGCACCCGACTCGCGCGGCCACAGCTGACCGACTTCGTCGGCCTTGCCCCGCAGACCCTCGCCGATCGCCCGCAGGTAGTCCGCCCGCTCGGCGTGGGACATCCGCGGCCACGGACCGTGGTCAAAGGCCTCGCGTGCGGCGTCGACCGCCCGGGCCATGTCGGCCTCCCGGGCTTCGGGCACGCTGAAGTATCGCTCCTCGGTCGCCGAGTCGATGACATCGATGACGTCGGAGGACGAGGGCTGGACCCATTCCCCGCCGATGAAGAAGCGGTCGTCGTGGCGGATCGGTACGGCTGTGGTCGTCATGGCTGGCGGCTCCTCGATTCGTGTGCTCCTACTCGGCAGACATTCCTGGGACTTCAGCGAAGACGCTCCACGGGCGACTACCGGGAGCAGGCGCTGGACGGAACAGGCTTCCGACCCGTGTTTCCCCTCTGGCCCCTCCCGACCGCGCGACTCTCGCTCGGGAGACCATCGACGATCGTGTTCAGGCGGCCCTGACATGTGTCGATCCGGCCCCACTCCGTCCCGCGTTCGTCGGTCGAGCACCGACGACCATTTGCTCGACGCCCTCCCGGACGCCGACCCATGTGGTGAGCGAGGCGAGTTCCATACGTTCGTTCGGGGCGGGCCGGGATGCAGCGCGTCCATGGCGATCCAGACCCGAGAGATCGTGACTCGCAACCGGTTCGTCTTCTGCGATGTGGTTCCGAGGGCGGAGGAGGCAGCTCTCGTTCTGACCGGTGTTGAAGGTGCGGGTGAGGGTCGGGTTGTCGCTGGTAGCCGGGACCTTGGCATCGGCTGGTACGGCCCGATGTTCGTTTGCGGCGAACAGCCGGGGCTCAATCGTGGACAATGGATTCATGGACACCGACCCTGTGACCCAGCTCCTCCGGGATCCGCGTTTTTCGACGGCGCCCCCATCACATGGAACGTGACGCCGGCGGGTTACGAGAAGATTCGACACGACTGGTTGGCGCATGTGAGTGCAGAGGAGGAGCTGTTCCGGCCTTATTCCGAGGAGGAGTTTCTCGCGGAGACGACGAAGATGCTTGACGTCTTCATCGATGATTGTGTCATGGAGCTGGTGTTCACGGGCGAGCGTTGGCATGGCCGGGAGGAGGCGCTCTCCTTCTATCGGACCTTCACGAATTCCTTTGCCGACATGGAGTGGACGCCGCAGGCCGTCGTGGTCGGGCCGCAGGAGTCCTCGACGTGGTCACGATGACCGGCACCCTCCTTCTCCGTTCGCGGGGCTCAGCGATGTCGGGCGGGCCCTCCACCTCCAATCGGGTCATCTTCTTTCCCTGGGATCCCGATGCAGCCGTGTTCCGTGGGAGAATCTGTCTATTCCATTCAGCCTGTGTCCTCTGCCTCTTGAGTCTTCCTTCCGAGCCCTGCCAGGCTCGAGGGACAAACGAGGCCACGTCAGCTGGCTCCGGTGAGCGGGCGGGCATCGAAGGGCTGTTCGGCACGCGGACAGCCGTGTCCGGATCCATCTTTCGTAGCGGTATGAGATGCCTCCCTCTCGCTGGTCGTCGCTCTGCGTCGCCAGGCGAAAGGCGCCTTCGTAAACAGGGAAGAATTTCGTGCAATGAAAGTCGCCGTCGACCTGGGTGAGCAGGAGCTCGTCAGCCTCGTCGATCGTTTCGGGCGTAGACGCGGGCACCCCCGATGACCCAGATGTCTTGGCCAGCATGGCCCTCCGCAACGGCCGCCAGGCTGGCAACGGGTTGAAAGCCGTTGCGGAGGGGCGTGAGGTCCCTGCTCAAGACGTAGTTCTCCCTCTGGTGCAGCGGGGTGGCGAATTCGGGTTGTACGTCGTCCATCCCATCACGATCACCCCGGTCGCCGTTTTCTCGTGGAAGTAGGCGGTGTCGCCGGAGAGTTTCCAGGGGATGCCTGCGTCCGTCGCGATGCCGCGTCGGGAGTCGATGGCGGCAATCTGGCGTATCATCTCAGCGGGCGGAGCGGCGACGGATGGGTGGGCGCGCACTGCTCACGAGCACCGAGGATAGTGACGGCGGCGTCCCGCCACGCCGTGATACCCCCTGGCGCCGGAGACGGCTATGCCTTCGAAGGTCGAAGGTTGAGGTAGGTGTCGATACCGGTGATCTCGAAGAGCCTCCGCATGTCGTCGCTGGGGTCCAAGACGATCAGTTCACCCCCCGACGCGGCGGCTCGCTTGTGGGCGGCGATGATGGCCGACAGGCCTGTGGAGTCGACGAACTCGACGCCAGCGATGTCGATGGTGATGTGCTGGACACCTTCCCTCGACAGTTGGGCCAACTCCCTTGTACAGCTGGGCAACGTTTGACGTGTCCAACTCTCCGGCGAGGGTCACGACAGCCTGATCCGTCCCTCCCTTGCGGATGTCGGTCTCGAGGACATTGATGCGTACACGCGTAGCACCATTGAAGATCCCAATTCCGTCTGTCTGCCTGATCACGCGTGAGCCAATGCGCCAGCTTCGGGCTGCTCAGCAGCCTGCCTGGTGCAGGTTAGCCGCTCTCCCGTCGAGTTTGAGACTGCTGGTGCCGCATGATCGCAACCAGGGTGGAGCGCTCCGCGATCCGCGCGGCGCCGCCAACCGGATACCAGGCGCCCTTCAGGTAATGGTTCACGACCATGGCCTGCATGGCGAAAGCGCTTTTCGAAGGCGGGAGGCCGAAATCGCCCCATTGCGAGGAGAGCAGGGCTTTGAGGCGCGGATCACGGAAATGCGCGTCGAGATAGGCGGCGGAAGTAGAGCGCAGATAAGGCGATAGAACGCGGGCGGCGGCGCGAATGACGGGGCGCAGGATCGAGGGCGCGGTTTCGCAAAACTGTTCCAAGATCATCGCGGTCGCGGCGCGCGGGACATCGCGGAAATAGCGGCGAAGCGGTTCGGCCTCCTCGGGGAAAGCCTCCCGCAATTTGGCGAGATAGCGCTTTGGATCGCTCGGCGTATCGAAGGTAAAATCGGGATAGACGAAGCGCTCGAAAATATCGGGCATCGGCACCCACTCGACCGCGCCGCCCGTCACGTAATCCATGAGCTGGCGCGTGAGCGTCCCGGGGTTCATCTCGCCGACATAATGGAGCCCGACATCGAAATGATAGCGCCGCTCGCGGACAAATTCCTGCGTCATGCCGATAGGCTAAGAGCCTGACTCAGAAGTTTATATTTCAGGCTTTGACCTTGGCTCGGTCAAGCGTTTAAGCATAACGGATGTCATGGCGAGTTTGGCGAAGCCCTCAGCGATGATGGCGATGGCTTCGTAGTGGGCCATCAAGCGGCGGTTGCGCCTGAGCCAGGAGAAGGTGCGCTCGATAACCCAGCGCCGCCGGATGACCTTGAACCCGCCCTCTTTGTCCGTGCGCTTGGCGATCTCCAGGGTAACCTTTCGAGCAGCCAGATCGGTGGCGAGGTTGTCTCCGCTGTAGCCGCCATCCGCAAAGACGTGGCGGATGAAGGGGAACAGGCGGCGGGTCTTTTTGATAAGCGCCGCGGCGCCGTCCCGGTCCTGGACGCTGGCATCGCCTCGACGCCAAGCAGCAACCCTATCGTATCGACAACCGCGTTGCGCTTGATGCCTTTGACTTTCTTGTCCGCGTCGTAGCCAACGGGATCCCGGCTGCGGCCCCTTTTTCGCGCGGCCCTTCCCCGGTATCCCAACAACTTGCGCGTACTGCTTACGAGGTTATAGGTCCCAGCGAGTTCGTCGTCAGCGGCAGCTGACGCGAAGGGAAACACACTGATCAGCGCGGCTAGCATGGGAAGCCTGTTCATAATTCGTCCACCTAAAGTTTTGGGTTAGCCCCCCTGATCAAATGCGGGACGCCTCAACGGTGATTGATGCGGCATACGTCTCGGTCGAGCCCGAGGGCGGTAAACAGGCCGCCGGAGGTACGATCGAAAGCACGAAGATCAATCGTCGTCGCATGATTTGATCTTCGCGCAGCGCTCGTCAACCGAAGCTTTTTGAAAGTTTGATTTGCATCAAAGCGTCACCTCGACGGGAGAATAAATGTGCGTGTCTAGTTTGCTGGTTGTGGGGTAGGGTCCGGAGTATGGGAATGCCTGTGCACGAATTTTTTAACCTCTTCCTAGGGGTTGTGACAGCGGTTTCATTGTTTTTGTTTGTGCAATATATGGGTCATTTTTCCGAAGAACGGTTCCAAAACTTCAATGCGGAAGGCATGGTGCCTCTTCTAGCCACTCCCTCAAAGCCTGCTGCTTGGAAGGGTCTTTCTCCGCCCACGCTAATTGGTATCCCGTGCGGAGCACCTTGTCGTCTACCGCGCCCTTGTGAGGATGGTCATCCGGCAGAGCCGCCTGCTTCGCCTGCCACTCCGCCTTCGCCTTTTTGAAGGCCTCCAGTCGCCGGTTGTAAATTCGCCGGTTGTAAATTCCTTCCTTCATGTAGCCTCCGGTTCGTTTCAAGCCGCCATCAGTTGCCGAAAAGGTCATTCAGAAAGTGCCAAGCAGGGCCAGCGAAAGGTTGCCGAAAGGCCACGGCTTTCGTGCCCTGCCACTCCGCCCGCTTCGCCCATGTGATGAAGGCGGACCCAGCCCGCCCCGGTCCAACCAACGAAAATGCCCCTATTGGCGCGCCTTGTCATCGAACGCCGCCACGCCCATTGCGCGCGCCGAAAACCGTTTGAGTTATCAACGCCGCTCTAGTGGCCTGCGTCATTCAATTTGAGTAGGCGCGGCAAATTGATTCACTTTGCGGAAAGGGCATCCCCAACGGCTTGCGAGTTGGATTCGGTGTTTTCCGGCCGCCGCAAGCAGGCGGCCGGAGCAACCGGATCGGGATTTCGCCATGGCTGCCAAGGAAATCGCGATAAAGAAATACGTAGTCAAACTGGACGAAGCAGAACGCGACCGTCTGGAAACGCTCGATCAGCAAAGGCAAAAGCTCTGCCAAACTGCTGCTGAAAGCCCGGATACTGCTCAAAGCCGATGCCTCGGAATACGGCGAAGGCTGGAGCGATGGCCGGATAATCGAGGCCCTGGATACGAACATGTCCATGGTGACACGGGTCCGCCAGCAATTCGTGGAGGAAGGACTTGAAGCGGTGCTAAACCGCAAGCAGCGCGAACGCCCGCCAGAACGCCCATTTTCGACGGCGAGAAAGCAGGCGCGGCTGACGGCTTTGGCCTGTTCCACGCCTCCCGAAGGCCGCGCCCGCTGGACGTTGCGGCTCCTGGAAGGCAAAGTGGTGGAACTGGGCATCGTGGAGGCCGCCAGCGACAACACGATCGGCCGCGTTCTTAAAAAAACACGCTTCAGCCTCACCGCAAGGAACACTGGGTCATCCCGCCGGAGGCCAACGGCGCCTTCGTAGCGGCCATGGAAGAGGTGCTGGACGTTTATACGCTGCCGCACGATCCGCAAATGCCGCTCGTCTGCCTGGACGAGACCTCCAAGCAGCTGGTTTCCGAGACGCGAACGCCGCTCCCGATGCAGCCGGGACAGCCGCAGCGGGTCGATTACGAGTACGAACGCAACGGCACCGCCAATCTGTTCATGCTGTTCGCGCCGCTGGAAGGCTTTCGGCACGTCGAGGTCACAGACCGCCGTACCGCCATCGATTATGCCAAAATCCTCAAAGACTTATCGGACATCCATTTTCCGCGCGCCAAGAAGATCGCTCTGGTGCAGGACAATCTCAACACGCACGCCAAAGCCTCGCTTTACGAAGCCTTCCCGCCCGCCGAGGCCAGGCGGCTCGTGGAGCGCTTCGAATGGCACTACACGCCCAAACACGGCAGCTGGCTGAATATGGCGGAATCCGAGTTGGGCGTCCTGGCTTCGCAATGCCTGGACCGGCGCATCCCGGACAAAGAAACGCTGAGCAGGGAAGTTGCCGCTTGGCAAGCCAGCCGAAACAAAAACCAAACCAAGGCCGATTGGCGCTTCACAACCGCCGATGCCCGCATCAAGCTCAAGCGCCTCTATCCTCGGTTTGAATGACTCAGACCACTAGCATCATACGGGAAGACCGCGTGAGGTAACGGCGATCATGAACGGTGAGAAGTATCTCGTTTCGAAGCGTCCTTTATTGGAGTCGATTACAAATTTCCCCCGGGTTGACTACGACGAGTACGACCGGAAGATGAAGCCGTTTCAGTCAAAGCTGCAATTGATTCAACAGGCTTATCTCGGCACCCGCGAGCACGCGGTTATTGTTCTCGAGGGCCGGGACGCAGCCGGAAAGGGAGGCGTCGTTCGTAGGCTCGGCTGGACGCTCGATCCGAGAAGCTTGAAGGTGCATCCGATCGCGGCGCCGACGCCCAATCAGAAGATTCAGCATTATCTCCAACGCTTCTGGTACAGGTTGCCCGACCACGGTCAAATCGTTGTCTTCGACAGGTCCTGGTACGGCCGCGTGCTGGTCGAGCGCATTGAAGGGTTTGCCACAAAGGCCGAATGGAAGCGCGCTTACCGGGAGATCAATGAATTCGAGCGGATGCTTCGCGGCCGCCGTCTGGTCTTTTTGATTTGAGTGCGGACCCGGCAAGCGCATTCCTTTGGCAGCATATTGTGCAGCCGGTCGCGCATGCTGTCGCCGCTGTTTTTTGCCTTGTCTCGGCAGTCGTTCGAAGGACAGACAAAGTCCACTTTAACTAATCACAAAAAATGAAAGAGAAACATGGTTACAATGACCGCACTTCACACAGACATCGTTCGGATTCTCGAAGTCGAATGCGAGAACGAAGACCACTGGATGCTTCACGGCATCGCCCGCACTGCGGACGAGATCGCGGAAAAATTTGAAATGGTCGAAGGTGAAGAGCCCGAAGAAGCGACGCTTAAAACCATGCTTGTCGAGCTAGAAGAAGCGGGTGCCATCATACGGTGCGGCGACGACAAATTCACCGTGCCGCATTGGCAACGCCTAGTCTGAGCTTTTTATTACGGAGAGACGTAACCCGTTGATCCAGATTAGTTTCATCTTTCTGGTGGGGTTCGCTACTGGGTACACTGTACTTTCAACGCAGATGGTATGTTGGGGCATGAAATCTACCTGAATTCGACCCCATCATTCAATGAAAAGCTAAAACTTTACATGGTACATTTTTGTACCTTTTTTGAGCCTATTTTTCGTGATTTCAATCGGTTAGCTGAGGATTCCGGCGAAGTCGCCCACCGATTCCGGAATTAATCCGCCCGGTGATTCCGGAGATAACTCGCCCACCTGTTCCGGAGTTAATCCGCCCGGGGCGCGGGGCCTTGCTGGCGATGGAATTTGACTGTTGTTTTAGGCGGCGGTCAATCCCTCCTTATCTGTTACGCAGTAACGAAGCCAGGAATACGCATGCAGCAGGCCGGCGTTCTCTTCCCTGAAGGCCCCTTTGCCCACCGTTGGTTTTTCCGTGAGCGCCGTTGCTTTGGACGCTGCGCCATGGGCCTTACTCCTTCTTTCCGGCCCGCGCGCGGTTTTTGCGGATGGTCTCGCCGTCGAGTTCGATCCGGTGGGCGTTGTGAACGATGCGGTCCAGGATGGCGTCGGCATAAGTGGGCTCGCCGATGAGTTCATGCCATTTGTCCACGGGCGGCTGGCTCGTGATGATGGTTGAGCGCCGGCCGTAGCGCTCCTCGGCGATCTCCAGAAGGTCCTGGCGGGCGGGGGCGTCGAGCGGCCCAAGGCCGAAGTCGTCCAGAATGAGCACGTCCACCCGCGACAGCGTCCTCAGAAGCCTGGCGTGGCGGCCATCGCCGCGGGCGAGCGCCAGATCGCTGAACAGCTTCGGTACGCGCTGATAGAGGACGGAGCGGTTGTCGCGGCAAGCCTTGTGGCCAAGCGCACAAGCCAGCCACGACTTGCCGAGGCCGGTCTTGCCGCAAATGATCAAGTTGTCATGGGCGCCGATCCAATCGCCGGCGATCAGCTTCTGGAACACAGCCCTGTCGAGCTTGCGGGGATGCTTGTAATCGACATCCTCGACCACGGCCTGGTGCCTCAGATTGGCGTACTTCAACCGCGATGCCAGCCGCTTGTCGCGGCGATAGCTTGCCTCGCGGTCAAGCAGCAGGCCGAGCCCCTCGGTCAGGCTGAGGCCGGCGGCATCGCCCGAGGCCAGAAGGTCCCCGAAGGCCTTGGCCATGCCGGAAAGACCCAGCTCCTCGAGCTGGGTGAGGGTAGGATGATTGAGCATGGAACCTCTCAGTTGTAGTAGCGCGGGCCGCGGATGTTGGCGTGGAGGATCGCCGGGCCGTCCGCGGCGCGCTTGGCTGCGGCCTGGCGATCGAGGTTGTTGTCGAGAATGGAGCGGACCGAGCCGTAGCTGCGCGCGCCGATCTCAAGGGCGCGCAGGCAGGCCGCTTCGACCCGTTCGCGGCCGAAGGATTTGACGAGCCGGACAATGCCCAGGCAGGCGCGGAAGCCCTGCTCGGGATGGCGGCGTTCTTCAAGGATCAGCTCGCATAAGGCGCCGGTGGAGCGGCCTATGGCCGAGGCCTCGCGGCGGATGCGCTCGATGGACCAATCGGCGAAGTGCCGGTGGCTCGACGGCATGTGCTCGGGGATGGTTGTGTGACGGTGATTGCCCGAGTTGCGGAGATGGGCGGCGATGCGCTCGCCCTTACGGAACACCTCCACCGTGCGCGCCGTGAGGCGGACTTCGAGCTCGTCTTTGGCGAAGCGGTAGGGAACGCTGTAGTAGTGGTCCTCGACCTCCACATGATAGTCGAGCCCGGCGCGCCGCACCCGCCACTCGGCATAAACGTAAGGCTCCGCGGGCAAAGGCTTGAGCGCGGGCCGGTCGAGGTCTTCGAAAAGCTGCTTGCGGGTCACGCCCAGCCGGCGCAGCGGGCGGCGCCCGTTGATATCGGCAAGCATCTCCTGAATAGCCTGGTTCAACTCCGCCAGGCTGCAGAAGGTACGGTGGCGCAGGCGGCCCAAGAGATAGCGCTCGACAATAAGAACGCAGGCTTCAACCTTGGCTTTATCGCGCGGTTTACGCGGCCTTGCTGGCAAAATGCCAATATCGTAGTGCTCTGCAAACGCGCTATAGGTCCGGTTGACTTGCGGATCGTAAAAGCAAGCCTTGACGATGGCCACTTTGGGGTTGTCCGGCACCAGAAGACGGGGAACGCCGCCGATGGCTTCCAAAGCGCGGACATGCGCCGCGATCCAATCCGGAAGGCTCTGCGTCCAGGTGGCTTCCGCGTAAGAAAAGCTTGATGCTCCCAGCACCGCCACGAAAATCTGAGCCGGCCGCCTCTCGCCGGTGAGCCGGTTGACGATGACCGGCACGGTGTCGCCCGCATAATCCACGAACAGCTTCTCGCCGCCTGCATGCGTCTGGCGCATGACCACCGGCAGCTTGGAAGCGAAGGTCCTGTACAACTCACAGAAGCGCGAGTAACGCAGGCCGTCCGGCTGCTGGGCGATGTACTCCTCCCAGAGAATGGACAGGGTGACGTGTTTGCGCTTCAGCTCGCGATGGATGGAGGCCCAATCCGCTTCCGCCCGCCGCGCAGGGCCAGGCTTGGCGCCGCCCTTGCCGTAAAGCCGCTCCTCAAGCCCGGCGTCGCTGAGCCCCTCGGGAAGCGGCCAGCTCACGCCCGCGGCGCGACACCGCCCGAGCGTCGCCCGCACTGTCGACGGCGCCTTGCCGGTCCTGCGGGCGATCTCCCGGACCGGCAGCTTCTCCACCGCTATCAATCGTAAAATCTCGCGCACCAGGCGCATCGCAATCCTCTCCGCTGGCATCGGTTCCCTCCTTGAACGGATCAAAGAGCGGACCCTTAACGAGCCAGCAGAGGCTTCCGGCGCCTCATTCCAAACAGGGTTAAGCCGCCTCAACAGCTGGGCGGATTAACTTCGGAATCGGTGGGCGGCATAACGTCGGAACAGGTGGGCGAGATAATCCCGGAATCGGTGGGCGGCTTATCTCCGGAATGGTGGGCGCAATCACATAGCCGTTCGGACCCACGATCCGCGTGCGACTGTCTGGCAAGACATCTTGGCGCTCGAAGACAACCGCGTGTGTCAGGCCTTCTCCAGTGCGGTGTGGCCCCGGTCACCCGCCAATCGGGCAAAAGCCGCACCATCACCCGCAGGCTCGCCTGCAATCAGGAGCTTCCGGGAACGCCGTTCGCTACTTCGGAGCACCCGCGAGGCGGTGCGATGAGAAAAGTAAAGCCAAGTATCTTGCTCTGAAAGCCCGCGGCTGTTCCCATGCCCGCGCTCTCCGGACCATCGGCGACCGTCTTCTCTACGTCGCCTGCACCATGCTCAACGCTGTTCGACCCCCGCTTGGAAAGCCAAAAATGCGCTTGATAATCAGCAGGAAGTGCCAAGCGGACTCTGTGGCAAATCAGCATAGGCGATCTTACAGCCCTTCTGCAGTGAAGCTGGGACTTGAGCACCACGGGGCAGGAGTCGGCCCTTACCGGCCGACCCTTCAACGCCAGCTTGGAACGCTCCCACGGCGCCCGAAAATGGAGGGTGCTGCAACAAAGCAACATACCTGCATTTTCTGCCGGTGCATTGTACTCAAGCCCAGCTCAAACCAATAGACGGCGATACCATGGATACGAACAAGACCGCTAACTCGACGACTTCCAAGGATGAAGGCACCGAAAAAATGGCGCGCGCCGCAATCGAGGAAGCACGCATGGTCACGCCCGGCATTCAAGCTCTGTTCGGTTTCCAGCTGGTCGCAGCCTTCAGCGAACGTTTCCGCCAGCTTGGTCCGATTGAGCAGGCACTGCATTTTGTGGCCCTTGTCTTGGTTGCGCTTTCGGTCGCTCTCATCATGACGCCCGCCGCTTATCATCGGATCGCGGAACCGGGATCGGTCTCGCGATTTTTCGTGCGGCTTGCTTCCTGGTTTATCGCCATCGCCATGGTGCCCTTAATGACCGCGGTGTGTCTCGATGTGTATATCATTGGCCATTTGATCCTGGGTTCGGTATGGATCAGCGGTGCCGCCGCTTGCGTTCTTGTCTTTGTTTTTGCCGCGCTATGGTTTGCATTTCCGCTGGCCTGGCGCCAAGACCGCTAGGGCTGTAAACCCATGTCAAATCCCCGCAACATCGAAGCCTTCGGCGCCGGCGGCGAACTGCGAATGATTGTCGAGACCCCGCGCGGATCGGCGGTCAAACTCAAATATGACCTAAAGCTCAAGATCTTCACCGTATCCAAATCGTTGCCGCTCGGACTTACCTACCCATTCGACTGGGGCTTCATTCCGGGCACCCAAGGAGAGGATGGTGATCCTCTCGACGCTCTTGCCATTCACGACGCGTCCACTTATCCCGGCGTGATGTTGCCCTGCCGGCTGTTGGGAATGATCGATCTGAAACAGAAATCCGAAAACGGCTGGGAAGCCAATCCACGCTTTATTCTAATGCCGCTCTGGCACGATCGCCTGGGTGAGTTTGAGAAGGCGGCGGCCCTTCCGCACCGCCTCAAAAAGGAAATCGAGCAGTTCTTCCTGAGCACGGACTTTTTCACGCAGAAGCATCCGAAGATCGAAGCTTGGAAAGGTTCAAATGCGGCTGAAAAGCAGAATTCGCGACAGCCTTGTGAAATGAGTCTTCGCGAAGAGTCGGGCAGGCATCCATCTCTCTTCGAGATATCAGCAACGCAGCATGAGGGGCTTGGTTAAAAGCTTTGGAACCTTTCGAAGCTCGTTTCATTGAGCGGGCAAGAGAACCTGCTCCCGATTAGGCCAGCTTACTGTGTCGCGCTTTTTTTTGATCGTCCTCGCCGTGCTCGGTATCACGCCCTTGGCTTCGAAGATGCTGGCGACATCCTCCGCCCAAGAGCATGCCCTCGGCACTGAGACCGGTTCGCGCTCGTTTAGCCTTCACGAGCTAAAAGCCATCGTGATGGAGACCGTTCACAACATCGGCAATCACGATACCAGCCTGCTTGCGGCAGGGGTAGCGTTCTACGCGCTCTTCGCGCTCTTCCCTGCGCTGGCGGCCGCGACCTGGATATTCGGCCTGCTTGCCAATCCCGCCACGGTCCACGATCAGCTCAATAATTTGCGCGACGTGGTGCCCGCCGAAGCTTGGCAATTGATCGATCAGCAGCTGACGACCCTTACCTCCAAAAGCGCCTCTTTCTCATTGGCTGGCATCATTAGCTTGCTGGTGGCCATCTATTCCGCGCGGACGGCAGCCTCGTCGATGATGGGCGCCCTGAATGTCGTTTACGGCATCGAGGAAAACAGGGGCTTCATCAAGACCAACGCCATCGCCATTCTCTTCACGGTGCTCGCCATCGTGATTCTGCTCCTCGCGGTAGGCGTGCTTGTTGTCGCGCCCATCCTGTTCAATTTTGTCGGTCTGAATTCTTTCGCCTCGGAGATCATTCGTTACGCGCGCTGGCCAGCGTTGGCTGTGGTCATGATCCTTGCCCTTGCCGTGGTCTACCGCTACGGCCCAAACCGGGACCGGGCCCGCTGGAAATGGCTCACCTGGGGCTCGGCCACAGCCACGGTGATATGGCTCATCGCCTCCTTCGGCTTTTCCTGGTACGTGTCGGCCTTTAACTCCTACGACAAGGTATACGGCTCGATCGGCGCCGTGGTCATTTTGTTGTTCTGGTTCTGGATCACCTCCTTCTGTGGCCTCCTCGGCGCCGAGCTCGACAACGTGATCGAGCGCAGACGCGGCGTACCGCCGAAGTAAAAACAAAACCGCTCGATTCGCGAGACGCAGCACCGAGCGGCTGAACTGGCGCAATGGCTATCGCGAGCGGACCCTCGACACGCGTCTCGGCTCGGCGCTTCGCACGAACAAGAGCCAGATCGAAGTCTTTGAGACTGGCGCTCGATGCCTATGAAACCGCGCTAAATCGCAAGCGATAAGGACGGGAACAAACATCACACGGCGTGCATTGCGTGGGCATGAACGCACCTGAGACGGGCCTCAACAACGGGCCTCAACATTTTGACGCGGCATCCGATGCCCTGACAGCCACGACGAAGCGGAAGGCTGAGATGAAACTAACACCGGAAGAACACCGAAAGGCCGCGGCGGACCTGCAAAAGCTGGCAGAGGCAGCAAGCAAGCCGGAAGAGAAGCAGCACCTTCTGGACACGGCGCAAATATTCGAATCCCTGGCGAAACTGGGCGAGCGCAGGGCGCAGGAAGGGAAGCGAACCGACGCAGCGGAAGCATGAGATGAAGCTCAATTCGGAACAGCACAGAAAACTGGCCGCCGATCTAAGGGAAAGGCCGGCGTTGGCGTCGAACCCAGAGGACAAAGAGGCAAGCCTGGCCAAGCGGCGGCTGTTCGAGAATCTGGCGAAACTGGGCGAGAGGCGGGCGCAGGAGGCGGCCCAAAGACGATCGCGCCGCGCTGATCGATGCCGATCAGGTGGAAGACATTCTTGCCGATATCGATGCCGATCACAGCGATCGCTGCGTTGGACTTGGCTGCTCTTGCTTTCGCCGGCATGGGTGGCTCCTGGGCTCCGGTTGATCCTCTCACCGGGGGAGATGGGGACACCGCCGATCCATCCCATTAGGCGAATCAACGAACAGCCAAAGCTGGAGCATGCGATTGTTTGCAAGGACAAGAATAGGACCGGCAATCCACGGAGCAGTGCGCTTTGCTGTCAGCGCTCGAATGCCGGTACTGGGCGCAGGCGGCTGGTAGACCGTCGTGCTCTTGCCCTGACTGGCTTGCGCATCTATCCGAAAGCGAATTCGGGGCGCTCGAACCCCACCTCGAAGCCGTCAATCTTCCTCTTCGTATGCAACTGGAAGCCCCAATAGAACAATCGAGCATGTCTACTTCATCGAGTCCGGCTTTGCATCCGTCGTTGCCAATGGCTCCGGTCCCCCCGGAATCGAGGTCGGCCTCATCGGCCGCGAAGGCGCGACGGGCCTAGCGGTCATGATGGGGACGGACAGGACCCCCACGAGACCCTCATCCAACTCGCGGGAACGGGACGGCGGATAACATCCGGCAAACTGCGCGAAGCCATAAACACAGTGTCAGCTTGCCTCGCGCTCTTCTCCAATTCGGTCATGCCCTCGCGATCCAAATGTCCTGTACGGCTTTGGCCAACGAGCGTAGTAAACTTGAGCGCCTGGCGCGCTGGCTGCCCATCGCCGGGTGGATGGTGATGAGGTGGCGTTAACGCACGAATTCCTTGCAGTAATGCTCGGGGTGCAGCGGCTGGGCGTGACGATCGCACTGGATTTCCTGGAACCAGAGGGTCTTATTCGCACCAACCGGGGCTCCATCATTGACCGGCAATGGCTTGAGGAGGCCTCCAATGGTACTTTTGCACGCCGGAAGCAGAGTTTCCACGCCTATTCGGCTGAAAAATCTGGCCCGCTCTGTTCAAATTCGCACTTAATCTGAAATTGACAGCGGAGCTTGGAAGCCTACATATTTTCATGTTGTGACGGGATCTCATTAGGTGGTGCTGTCATGAGAGACGTATCTTGCAATATCCAATTAGACAATGAACAGTTGCAGCCAGCGGCTTTCCTGCACGAGGCTGGGCAGGCTCTGATCCGAGGCGATGCGGTCTTCCGTGCAGTGCTGGACGCGCTGCCAGCGCTCTACATAACCGACGCAGCCGGCCGGATCACCTATTATAACGAAGCTGCCGCTGCGCTTTGGGGCCATCGCCCGAAGTTGGGAAAGAACGAGTGGTGCGGTTCCTGGAAGCTTTTTTGGCCCGATGGGACACCCTTGCCACACGATGAATGTCCCATGGCGCTGGCGCTGAAACAAAAGCACCCAATCCGGGGCATGGAAGCGGTCGCCGAGCGCCCGGATGGCACACGCGTGCCATTCATTCCCTACCCCACGCCGTTATTCGACGAGGAGGGGACGCTGATTGGCGCGGTGAACATGCTGGTTGACATCTCCGACCACCGCCGCGCCGAGCAGGATTCTCAGCGTCTCGCGGCAATCATCGCGTCCTCCGATGACGCGATCGTGAGTAAAGACCTCAATGGCCTGATCGTCAGCTGGAATGAGGGAGCGGAGCGGCTTTTTGGCTATAAAGCCGGGGAGGTTATCGGCAAGCCGGTCACCATTCTGATTCCACACGATCGCTATGACGAAGAACCTTTCATTCTTGAACGTATCCGCCGCGGCGAGCGCATCGACCATTATGAAACTATCCGCCGCCGGAAGGATGGCAGCCTGGTCGAGATTTCGCTGTCGGTATCCCCCATCAAAGATGCCAAAGGCAGGGTCATCGGCGCCTCAAAAATCGCCCGCGACATCACCGAACGTAAACGAGCCCAAGAACAGCAAACCCTTCTCATCAGGGAGATGAGCCACCGCGTCAAAAACCTGTTCACGGTCACAGGCAGCATGGTGGCGCTCAGCGCGCGTTCGGCCAGGTCTCCGGCGGAACTGGCCAACGCGGTTCAGGCGCGGCTCGCGGCGCTCGCGCGCGCCCACGAACTCACGCGGCCGGGGCTGATCGATAGTGAAGAACGAGGCGGCAAGGACACGACTTTGCATGCCCTCGTTCAGACGATTTTCGCTCCTTATCTCGATACCCCACCCAGCAGCGGGCATGAGCGGATGACTATCAGCGGGCCAGACGTGCCGATCGGAGGAAAAGCCATCACGAGCTTTGCTCTGATCCTTCACGAGTTGACGACAAACGCGGCGAAGTATGGAGCCCTATCTTCGCCCACGGGATGCGTTCACATCGACTGCTCCACTAACGGCGGCGAACTCGTGATGACCTGGCAGGAAAGCGGCGGCCCGCGTCTTAACGGCCAGCCAACGCATGAGGGCTTCGGTGGTTTCTTGACCCGCCAAATTGTTACAAGCCAGTTCGGCGGTCAGGCTTCCCATGAGTGGAACCCCGAAGGTGTAACGGTGCATCTGTCCTTGGCCCTGAAAAATCTTGCCATGGAGCCCCGGGGCTGGCGACGCATGTGGTTCGCCAGTTGAAATCGGCCTCTCACGGTGATAGAAGGGCTTGCTAATTCAATTGCTCGAACACTCGTCGTAAGCTGAGGCGTCCATGCCGCTTTTCTGGCTCGAAGAACTTACCAACGCCGCCGCTCTTGTGAGCAGCGTTGTGAGCTCCGACTCTCCCGCCTACGCTTGCCGCAGGTCTGAGCTAGACTGGATGACTGGCTGGACTTGCCGGCAATCTGTAGACAAATGCCTTCGCTGGCGCCTAGATGCCAGCATGGCTCTCATCGAGATCCGGGCGTTCGACCCGCACACTGCAGGCCCTGAGATCTGGCGTTCCTTTCATGAATGCCGGCGCGCGCTATCGGGCGGAGACTCGATCCCGACGATCCGATACTGAGCGACGCCGAGACTGAAATCGAAATGCGCCGGATCGATCCCCTCGATGACTGCTCGCGCTGGCTCGCCTTTTCCGAGGGCAAGGTGATCGGTTTTGCAAGCGCTTTCTTTCGCAGACCAGGAACGGCTGACGCCGCCGAGCACGCTCCCTTTTTATTTGCTGGCGGAAGAGTGCGCGCTGACGCGCGCCGCCGCGGCGCGGCAGTCTGCTTTGGGCGAGGTCCACGCGCCCTGATGCAGAACCTGGACAAGTCGATGCTGACGCTCGCCACTCAAACGAAGTCCGGCCACGCCTTCATGGCGAAAAATCGGGGCCGCTGCGAAACTCACAACCGTGTCGAGCAGGGCCACTCTCGCGGAACTCGATTGGCCGTTGTTGCGGCAATGGAAAGAACGCGCCAGCTCTTATGGCTTGCGATGGGAACGCTACGCCGGGCGCGTTCCGCGCGAGGCGCTCCTCTCCCGGAATACACGGCGCTGTTCGCCGATGTGCCGCTCGGCGACCTCGAGATCGCGCCCGTAAAATTTGAGATCGAAGGCTACG
The DNA here is from genome assembly GCA_963739145.1 of uncultured beta proteobacterium. Lineage (GTDB taxonomy): Bacteria > Pseudomonadota > Gammaproteobacteria > Burkholderiales > Burkholderiaceae_F > VBCK01. The sequence continues at coordinate 4,862 of CAVTZO010000001.1, read as the reverse complement.
ACGAGTGGTACCGCACGTTCGACCGTGTTGGCGGCGCGCATCATCTCATCGTGCTGCGCGCCCCGGACGGGAGCATCGCGGGCCTGACCGAGGCGACATGGGACAGCCGAATGCCCGCCGTGATTTACCAACAACTCACGGCGGTGGCCCGGTCGTGGCGTGGGCGCGGTCTCGCCAAGGCTCTGAAAGGCGCCTTGCTGCAGCAGGTGCACGAAAACCATGCTGAGGCTCGGATCGTGAGAACGGGGAATGGCGAAACCAACGCGACGATGCGCTCAATCAACGCCCGCGCCGGCTTCAAGCCGCATCGGCGTTTCGTGGAGTATCAAATCACGCGCGAGAAACTCGATCAATGGCGGGAAGGGCAAGCAAGAATCGAAAAGGGACTGTAGTGGGTCGATTTGAGACATTCTGCCCAGAAAAAGTTGCGGCGGCTTGACCTCCAGATGCGGAAATCCCGTGGACGCTACGAGGGCACGCATTCAAATGTCTAAATCCGTACGGGCACTGCGTTGAACGCCGCGACCAAATCATGCTCGCAGTAGGGTTTCACAACGCGTGGGACGTGTTCAAACCCGTCAAATGCATGGCTGTAGGCGGTGCAGAAAACGAAGGGAATTCCACGCTCTTGCAGTTCGGCTGCGATGCCAAGGGACAGGTCACCGTTGAGGTTGACATCAAGCATCACGCAATCGAGCCCTGGCTGCCGGATTTTCTCTTTGGCGGCGGCAACTGAGCGGGCTGTTCCTGCAACAATCCCACCCAGCCACCTCACCATGTCGTTAGCCGCCATCGCGACCACGTAGCCATCCTCGACAATGAGGACGTGCGCTCCTTGAAGATGCATGTTACGACCGGGCTTTTCAATGCCGCGCTTATCGGCAATTTTAGTTATTGTCGGTCAGTGCGTATTCGCTGTTTCCGTTCCTCAAGAAGATGAACAGGCATGCTCGATGATCTGTTCATACGGGGATAGCTTCGGAATATACTTATAGCGAAAGTGTGCAACCAAACGGGTATCTAACAATAACATCGCCATGCGCCGCAATATTGAAGACACGCGCCTCGCCATCGGCCTACCATGTAACCACTTATATTTGTCTAAAACCGACTTAAACGGCCTTGCTTAAGTAATACCAGCATAGCACTAACTAGCTAAGCTATAGGCCAAGGCCGAAGAAATTGGCGATGCAACAACTGCAAAATAGCCGCACGGGAGGGGTTCGTCCAGTCTGAAGGCCGCCCTTCTGCAGGAGTGCAACTCTTTGGCGTGCGAGGCCCCGGGCAGATTGCCGCTTAAAAACATCGAATAGGCCCGCGCCAAAGCTTTCCGGGAGCTTGCGCGGTTTGGTCTGCAGCTGGGCAATAATCCGCTATTGGAAGAGGCTCAGGGCGATTTTTCGGCATTATGATCCCTGATTGCCAAGCTGGAGTATGGCCCGGACTGAACGAGTGCGAAACCCTGTGTCAATGAGCATGGGCACTGGGCGGCCTTGTCGGGATCGTAGCCTTCGATGATCTCGGCTCGTATTGCGAAAAGCTCACAAGCTCGAAGCAAAGCGCCAGCGCAAGCAGGCAGCGCCAGAGGGAGCACGGTAAGCGGCACAGTAAGCGTCCTGGAGCGCGCCCGTTGCCTTCTTGGGCTTCTTTTTAGAGCCTCAACCAAAATTACGTTGGGAGCCGAGCTATGCTGAATTACCCGGTTCCGCTCCGGCTACCCAAACACGCTCATCAGGCGCTGCTGAAAGTACGTTCCTCCTTGGCATAGCTCTTGACGATGTCGTGGACCACCATCAGCTTCTCCATCACGGCCGGAGAAATAACGAAGGGATACAAATCGTCGATCCCCATGCTGCGGTTGATACTGTTGACGGCGATGGTCATCGGGAGCCAGGCTTCCGTAATGGTCTCGAAGTCACCCTTCGCGTAGGGATCGAAGCTAATGGCCGCCTTCAGAGGGTTATCGTCCTGGCCAGCGCGCGGCCTGATCCTTAGTCCAAACGCGTAGGCTGTCTCTAGCGTGTCTAGCATGTGCAAGTAGTGAGCGAAGGTTTCGGCCCAATCCTCATGTGGATGGCTGCTCGCATAGGCGCTGATGTGATTGGCTTGCCAATCGGCCGGCGCGCCGTTGGCATAATAGGCTTGTAGTGCCTGGTTGTAGTCCCTGGTTTCGTCGCCGAACGTCTGCCGGAAAAGGCCATGGACAGGCTTGTCTTGGACGAGCCTTTCCCAGTAGTAGTGCGCGATCTCGTGGCGGAAATGGCCGAGAAGCGTACGGTACGGCTCATTCATCTTCTGCCGGATCTCGGCGCGGCCCGCATCGTCGGCTTCGCCGACGTTGAGGGTGATCTCGCCATGGTCATGGCCGGTCAGGATTTTGCCCTGCCCATCCTCGCCGGGCAACAGGAGCCAGGAAGTCGAAGGCAATTCCGGTTTCGGGTTGTTCCGTCTTGCTGGCAACATGCAAATCAAGACGCAGAAGACTATAGACAAGCCGGTGCTTCGCCACTTCGATCCGGCGCCACAGTCTCAAATTTTCGGCCTAATCAAATCGGGGATCGTGCGGTTGAGTTTGCAGGCGTCGCAAAGAGAACCGGCGCCTGACCAGCCAATTGCACGCGCTATGGCCGGCGTTCACGCAGTAAAATACGGACCGCGGCCCGCCTGCCAACGGCTTGAACGCACCTGCGCCTTTATCCTCCAGGGCGGTTAGGATTGCGGGGCCTGGAAGAAAACCAAGGGCGGAAATCGCATCGCTCGCAGCGTCGTGTTTTCAAAATAAATGAGCTGCCCGCAATTCGGCATTCGAAAAGCTCAGGGGGTCCCTCTCCAGCGGTACGCACGGTTTTTCGTGAACACAAGGGCGCCGGTTTCCGATCCGCAGGCTGGCCGCCTCCGCCCTCCTCCCCCATCATCGAGAAGGCATCGCCGCGAGAACCTCCGAAACCTCAAAGCCAAGAACGGTCCTTCAATTAACAAATTTTATTGAGGGGCCAAAGCCTTCATTGTGTCGATATCTCCACATGCCATTTTATTTAAAGTCACGCCCCCTTTTTGCCCCTACGCACATTTGTAGGCGAGACCGGGCGGGCTAGGCTCCCTTTCTGTCGTGGTCACGTGAGGGGCCGAGTCCGTTTTTTCGGTCGGCCGCAAGGGAGACGGTCATGAACCTCTTGGCGTGCGGCTTCGTTGTGAGGGGGTATGCTGATGTATGATCGTCAGAGAGATGTCCTCGAATGCCTCGTTGATAGTGAAAGCCTCGATGGGGTTCTTGCAAGACTAATAGTAATAGCCGAAAAGAAGGCTCAAAGCCGTCACGCAAATAGGCTCACTGCCGCCCAATGGACCCGGACCATGCGTCGGCTTATTGAGCTGCGCGCATGGTGCGCCGAGTTCGGACCCGGTTCGGGCTGCCGATAAATGACTGAACGCCAGGGCAGGTAATCGAAGGCAACCCCGGCGAGTATCTTAGGATCATTGCCTCTATTGTGCCCAAGAATTCGGGATCGAGGAAGGCTCAGAGAATGCTTTCTCTCGCTCTTTGGACCGCAATTAGCGAAGGTACCCTAGTAGACGCGCTGCATTACATCAGGCGGCATGTAATGGCCACCAGAATTCACAGACTTAACAAGCTCTATGCCTTGCCGAAGTTTGGGCCGCATCTTTGGCAACATCACCAGCGTGAGGCGAACAAGAGAGGCCCGAAGCTTACGCTCGGGGATTGCGAGCGTCACCTTTACGCCCTGTTCTGCCGGAGCGTTATAACGTGGGGAAGCCGACGCATCCGACATTCGCAGACTATGCGGCTATCATTCTTGAAGGGCCTTTGGTTCATATCTGCGGCGACTTAGGTCCAAAGATGCGCGAACTATATCCAAGGCGGCCTGAAACACGGGACAAATTGAGCCCGGCTTTTCGCACTGGAGGGGATAGCCGCTCACCATTGGAGGGCTTCGGCTCCCTAATTTGAAAAAATGCGCCGGGCGGTACCCCAACAACCCAATAACCCACCCATTGGCTGCACTAAAAATATCGGTAAATGCCCGCTTTTCGATCCGCCTTCCGGCCGGATCACGAGCGAATGAGCGATGTAGCGCGGCGTCCGTTTTTCGCGAAAGGCGGCGACGCCCTCCTTCGATTCCGGCGACTTCGTAAAACAGTTTGACGGCCTGCATGCCCAAGGCGCTGATGCCGCACGGATTGAATTCGAAATCGGCGTTGCAGGCGCCACGCGAATGTCCAGTTCATGACGGTCATGGCGACGAAGATGCCGTTCATTGGCCGCGGCTGAGAAAGCACCGAACGAAAGGCTTGCCCACATCTGCAGCGCTTCGATCCTGAGAGGGCGGCGCCTTATTGCCAAGCTTAAGAACGGAACCCTCGCATTCTGAACCCGAAAAGCTTCGCCGGCGGCGGCGAGCATCAGCGCCTTTTTATGCAAGCAGTCCGGCAAGCTCTATTGTTATTCCGAGATCTGCGACGATCTCGGACATATTGCCGGACGACATCGACGACACCGGGAAATTCCTCCAGCTGCCCGACAAGAAAGAGCTCGATCTCGGCAAATCGCTGGCATTGGCATTCACCCGCGAATTCATCCCCAGCGATTTCGACGATGTGCGGCAGTTTTTCAGCCGAAGAGGAGCCTACGCCAGATTCAAGGCGTTGCTGGATCAACGGGGCGCGCTCGCCGAGTGGTATGCTTTCGAGGCGAAAGCCGAGGAAAGAGCCCTGCGGGAGTGGTGCGCGCTAAATTCCATAGAGGTGAGCGACGCATAGCGGATCCATTACAGGTTTTCGCGCCCCCACGGAGCGGCGGCATTTACAACCCGACGCGGGCGCCATCACACGAGACATTCACG